>JAFRUS010000110.1 GCA_017438745.1 Oscillospiraceae bacterium
AGAATGCAGCCGCTTTGAGGGCAAAAAATCAGTAAAAAATGAAACACCCGATGGATAAAAATCCGCCGGGTGTTTATTATTTTCTTTTTGCATATAAAATAACGAAAACATCTTGACTATTTTATATAAATAGGATATAATAATACTGTTGCTTGTCTACCTTATTGGGTAAGATTTCTCGTCAGGAAGTTGTCCCGTCATCCATTTGGCGTTTTTATTCTTCCTTGTCGCAAACCCGCCTACAGGCAGATCGCAGAGTTTTTCAATACTCGGATCGATCTCCAGCAGTTCGCCGATACTTATTATAACAGCATCAGCGTCTGTGTGCTCGGAATTGCAGAGAAACTGCCAGTTGTTATCATCAAAGTGATGAGTAACAAAGGTTATTGGTTTATTGTCTTCGAGAACGTGGCAGCATGTAAAGCAAAGCATGCCCGGACGTTCTGAGAACGGGTAATATGCCATAAGGTACCTCCGAAACTAAAAAAATATTGAGTGGTATTAATTATTATACTATAAAAGAGTGCCATTTACAATACGATTTTAGTTTAAAAAGGAAGAACACCGGCATATTAAACAGTAAAATAAATTTTAACCGTTTTGTAAGGTTTGTATCTTTTGAAGTGAAAATCACTACAGACTGCACTAATGATCATAAGTTTTATTGTGCATGTTGTCTGATAAAGATAACAATTCTGTAGTATTCATTGACTTTTAAAGGGCAACGAAGTATATTATTATTAAAGACAAACGTTAAACACATTAACGGAGTTTTTACAATGGTTTCAATCAAAGATATCGCCAGAAGGTGCGGCGTTTCTAGCGCAACAGTGAGCAAGGCACTCAATGACTGCAGCGACATCAGCACAAGGACTAAGAATAAAGTCAGAGCGGTCGCTGACGAACTCGGGTACTTTCCAAACTCCAGCGCAAAGGCACTTAAAACAAACAAAACAAACACTATCGGCGTTATCTACAACAACAGACTTGGAAACGGTCTCAGACATCCTTATTTTTCAGCGGTAATCCAGGGTTTCAAGGAAGCGGTTGAGGAAAAAGGATATGATATAATCTTCATTGGTGCTCGTCATGATGAAAAGCCTCTTACGTACTACGAACACTGCAGACACAGAAATGTTGAAGGAGTGCTGGTAGCGTGTGCAGACTTCTATGACAGTCAGATCGGTGAAGTACTCAGAAGTGACCTTCCTTCAGTTGTGATCGACTTCTTCTCAAGACGGGAACATTCAGTTTGTTCAGACAACCGTCAGGGAATGAGAGACATACTTGAGTATGTTTATGAAATGGGTCACAGAAAGATAGGATACATTTACGGCGATACATCACTGATTACTACTGTAAGGCTTGATACCTTTACGGAAACAATGAAGCAGCTCGGTGTTCCTCTTGTGCTTGACTACATTAAACAGGGAAAGTACAGCGAAGCGGAACGATCCGAAGAACTGGTTTCAGAAATGCTTTCGCTTTATGAACCGCCAACATGCATTTTAATGCCTGATGACATTTCAGCTTTCGGCGGGATAAAAGCAGCACGAAAACTTGGTCTGAGAATTCCTGAGGACATTTCATTCGTCGGATTTGACGGCGTGATGATGGGTCAGATAATCGAACCGAAGCTTACAACAGTTTCACAGAATACTGCCGAACTCGGAAGAAGAGCAGCAGATCTTCTGTTAAGCCGTATAAAAGGCGAGGAGATATCTGAACTGAAAAAACACACTCTGATTGAGACAACCTTAATAAAGGGTCAAACAGTCGCAAGACTGACCACATAAATATTAATGCATATTATATTTACCAAAATATAATATAATCATTAAGGAGGAAAATTTAGAAATGAAGAATTTTAAGAAGACATTAGCATTACTCGCAGCTCTTGCTCTCTCAGCAACAGCATTCTACGGATGCGACACAGGTTCAAGCAACGCTGGTAACTCAGCAGCTAACGACGGCGGCAACTCAGCAACTGAAGAATCAAAGACTGAAGATTCAGCAGCAGGCACAGATGGCGAAGCTGCAAGCGGCGACCAGCTCACAATCCTTTGCTGGAACGCAAACGACAGCCAGCCAATGGTTGACCTCTTCTGCGAAAAGACAGGCACAGATCCATCACTCATCAACATCAAGAACTTCAACGTACAGGGCGGACAGGCTTCTGAACAGTACACACAGTACCTTGCAAACGCTGATAACGACGCTGATATCATGTTCCTTGAAGCTGACTGGTGCCTTAACTTCATCAATGATGATGCTCAGACACTTCCACTTTCAGAACTCGGTTACAGCGAATCAGACTTCTCTGATATCTATGACTACGTTGTAGAAACAGGTAAGTCAACAACAACAGGCGCTCTCAAGGGTATTTCATGGCAGGCTGCAGCAGGCGGCTTCTGCTACAGAGACGACCTCGCTGAACAGTACCTCGGCGTTAAGACACCTGATGAAATGCAGGAAAAGGTTAAGGACTGGGATACATTCCTTGCAACAGCTAAGACACTTAAGGACGCTAACGGTCCAGCTCTCTCAGCTACACTCGGCGGTGTATGGCAGGTTTATTCAGGCTCAAGAGATTCAGCTTGGGTTAAGGACGGCAAGCTTTTAGTAGATGACTACTGCACAAAGTATGCTGAATTTGCACACACACTTTACAACGAAGGCTATGTAACAAAGGTTTCACAGTGGTCACCAGAATGGACACCACTCGGACAGACAGACGATGTAATGGGCTTCTTCGTTTCAACATGGGGCTTCGGTGATACAATCCTTACAGCAGCTGCTGGCGGTGAAGGCGGAGCTACATTCGGTAAGTGGAAGTGCGTAGTTGGTCCTTCAGAATTCTACTGGGGCGGTACATGGCTTGCTCCTGCAGCAAGAATCAACAACAAGGAACTTGCTAAGCAGTTCATCGACTTCTTCACAATCAACGAAGAAGGCGCTACAGCTTATGCTGAAAAGCAGGGCGAATACATGTCAAACAAGAAGGTTATGGAAGCTATCATCGCTAAGGGCGATTACAAGGGTGCTCCTGTACTCGGCGGCCAGAACCAGTTTGAAGTACTCAACAAGGTTGCTGACGGTATCGATATGAAGGGCAAAATCACTCCATACGATGCAGTTATCAAGAACGAATTCAGCAATGCTGTAAACGGCTACTGCGATGGCACATATGCAACAGTTGATGAAGCTATGGATGCATTCAAGGATGGCGTAGCTGGCCAGATCACAGACGGTTCTGTAACAATTGATTAATTGAGCAGATTTAAAAATTAAATATTAACTGACCACACTTCCTGCAGGACAGGTATGCCCTGCAGGAGTGTGTGTTGTGTTAATAAAATGATTTTATCCTGATTACAATATGTGTGCCTAGGAGGGCGTTTTGAGAATGAAATCAAGTGCACAAAACAAAATCCGATCAATTAGCTACGCTAAATACGGATATTATTTTATTTTACCTTTCTTTATAGTCTATTTTATTTTTCAGCTCGTTCCGCTGATCAATACCTTCAGACTCTCTGTATACGGTAACGGTAACTTCGCTCAGGATTATGTTGGAATGTCGAATTTCAAAATACTCCTTTTCGGAGGCGCTAACAGAACAGAAGCGGCTCTTCATAAAGACGTTTTCAATGATCTGTTTAATACACTCATACTCTGGTTTGGTAACTTTATTCCGCAGTTAGCTTTATCATTACTCTTAGCTGTCTGGTTTACAGATATCAACCTCAAGATCAAGGGTAAGACATTCTTCAAGATAGTTATGTACTTACCGAACATTGTAACAGCGGCCTCAGTAGCAGCATTATTTTTGATGTTATTCTCAAAAACTAAGTACGGCCCTATTAACAGTTTCTTAATTGATCACGGCTTCATCAGTGAAAACGATCCTATTGACTTTGTAAAAGGTAAGTGGCAGTCAAGAGGAGTTATCATGTTCGCTCAGACATGGATGTGGTTTGGTAACACAATGATCATGCTCATGTCAGCTATCATGGGTATCAGCAAGTCTCTCTTTGAAGCAGCAGACATCGACGGCGCAAACAGCAGACAGGTTTTCACAAAGATCACACTTCCGCTTCTCCGTCCAATGGTTATCTACACACTCGTAACATCAATGATCGGTGGTCTCCAGATGTGGGATCTCCCTTACCTCTATAAAAACGGTACAGCATGGAACAAGAGTACAGAAACAATCGCAGTATTCATCTATAACAAGTTCCATATCATACCTCAGAACTACGGTTACTCAGCTGCAGCTTCTGTTATACTCTTCGTAATAACTTCAGCACTTGGATGTATCTGCTTTGCAATGAATACAGATAAGGAAGACAAGAAAAAGAAGGCACTTGCAAAGGAACAGAGGAAGCAGGCAAAACTTCAGAGTAAATCATCATTCGGAGGGTTCTGATTATGAATAACGCAAAAGATAATTATTCAAGAAAAGTCATGACCAAGTCAATAGTTATTATGACTGTTCTTGTTCTTGTGACAATCGTGGTGCTCGCACCAATCTATATACTTTTTGTAAACGCAACACGTGATCCACAGGCTATTACTAATCAGCCTCTCAGTTTCGTTCCTGGAACAAGTTTCTTCAGAAACATCAAGGAAACAATCAATCTTAACAAGATCGGCAAGATCACATACAGTGCATGGGTAGGTTACAGAAACTCATTCTTTATCACAGTTTCTGCAACAGCACTTTGTATCTTCTTCTCATCACTTACAGCATACGGTCTTGTAATTTACGATTTCAAGCTTGCAACACCAGCATATACATTCATTCTTGCAGTTATGATGGTACCTATGCAGGTTACATCAGTTGGTTTCGTTCAGTTTATGGGCAAGCTCAAACTTACTGATACATACTGGCCTCTCATTATTCCTGCAATTGCAGCTCCGGCGATCGTATTCTATATGCGTCAGTACATGAAAGCGAACTTCCCTACGGAAATCGTTGAAGCGGCGCGTATCGACGGATCCGGCGAGTTAAGTACATTCGTAAGAATTGCTATTCCAATGCTTAAGCCGGCTGTTGGCGTACAGGCTATTTTCTGTTTCATCGCTAACTGGAACAACTTCTATACACCATCAATGATCCTCATTTCAAGAGAATTCAAGCAGTACACAATGCCTATGATGGTTGAATCAATTCTTTCAAACGATAAGCTTTCTGACCAGGGTGTCAGATACTGTGCAATCGTTCTTTCGATTCTCCCGATCATCATTATCTACTGCTGCCTCTCACGTCTCATCGTTGATAACGTAGCTGAAGGTGGCGTTAAGGAATAATTCCTTAATTTCATATTTAATAAACAATTCAGGCTGTCGGTCTTCCGGCAGCCTTTTTGTATTTTAAAATAGAACAGAATAAGCAAAGCGCTTATTTGTTCAAAAATCAGCATGAGAACCGGGTGCGAATACATGAAAATCTTTCTCTTCAGAATAATGGTATTTTCGAACGAGCATACACGACAGAATAAATATGCATGATTACTAAAATTTAAAGAATATCAGATGATAATTTATAAATGATTTTTATGGTATAAAGTTTAAAAATACTCTTTTGTGCAACACTAATAAATTGGAACGTATTTTTAGCGTTTTTCTTAAAAAGAGTTGAAATTATTGCGAAATTGATTTATAATAATTATAGTTTATGTTTATACTTTCGCAACTATAATGGGAGGTCTATTAAATGCCGATATCGTTAATCCGCAACACTAAAGACAACGCAATGCACGGCACAGACAACGGAAAATATACCGGATGCCGAATGAAACTTGCAGGAGGCTCATGGTATTCAAGAGAAGGCGAACTCAGAGACATCACTGATCTTACCTGTGAACGATGCAAAGAAGTATTCGCAACAAAGATGATTCGCGAAAGCAATAAGGAAGAACTTCGTATTGCAAAAGAAGAAAAGAAACGTTATCAGAAAGCTAAGAAACAGGGTATTGTTAGAGAAGCTACCTATGAAGAATATTTACTGAACAGAGAAGCTGAAGAATCTGCAAAGAAAGCAAGCAGAAATGATGAAGCAACATCAAGATCACTTCATATGCTCCGTGATGCTATTCCTGGTGAAAAGACTCAGCCGGGTCAGCCAATATTCCAGTCATACGGCGGTTCACAGAGCCAGTCAGCTCCAGCAGTAAGCGCACCGCAGGCACCATTTGATCCGTATGCACAGAGTGCTCCTTCACAGGGCATTACAGCACCACAGAACATGTTCGACCCATATGCACAGAGTGCTCCTGCACAGTCAGTTTCAGCACCTCAGAATATGTTTGATCCATATGCTCAGAGTGCTCCTGCAGCAAGTGCACCACAGAACATGTTTGATCCTTACGCTCAGACACCTGCAGCAAGTGTACCTGCTTCAATGTTTGATCCATACGCACAGAGCGGACAGCCTGCTCCTGCAGTAACTGCACCGCAGAATATGTTTGATCCGTATGCACAGGCAGCTCCTGTAGCACCAACTCCGGTAGTAAGTGCTCCACAGGCTCCATTTGATCCATATGCATACGCTCAGCCGCAGAATACATTCGATCCATTTGCACAGAACAACGCTGCCCCGGCTAACAGCCTGCAGTTTGAAGATATCCCTTCAGTTTCTGCTGCACAGGAAACAAAACCAGAGGAACCATCACCTGTATTCCAGGAATACACAGGCGCTGCTTCAGTAAGCTCACCTGTACAGAGCGCAGCTCCGTCTGCATCAGCTTCATCTGATGATGATTTCCTTTCACAGTTCCTTGTAAAGCCACAGCCAGTTCCGGAAACAGTATCTGCTCCTTCAGCATCTGAACCGGTTACAGCTGAAAATATTGTAAGTGCAACTGATGATATTCTTTCACAGTTCAGCATTGGTTCACAGCTTGCAGAACAGTCAGTTCAGAAACCAGAGGCAGCTCCTTCACCGGCTCCTGTTTCATCAGCAGCCAAGGCAGATGCTTCATCATTCTTCTCAGATAACATTCCGACTATCGGTGCTGAATATGCAGGTGCTTCATCTGTTAATTCTGCAGTTACTGAATTCGGTTCACTCAATATTGCTGAACCTGCAGCCGATGAATTCGTTGTTCCTAACGTTCCTGTTTATCAGCCGTCAGGTAATACTTACGTTTCACAGAATGTAAATAACTACGGCACAGCTCAGAATACAGCTGCTATGGATGAACTTGCTTCACCAGGTATTCCTTCATCATTTACACAGTCTTCAGCTGCAGCTGATTACAGCCAGACAGAATCTATCATGAGTGGTTTTGATTCAGTTCAGACACCACCTGCACAGCCTGCAATGAACAGCTTCAATGCTGCTCCGCAGAACCCATATGCACAGCCGCAGTTCACACAGTCTCAGAATCCATACGCACAGCCACAGACTGGTGGATTCCAGATGCCTCAGGGTTACGGCGCACCAGCTCAGCCTCAGGCAAGACCTGCAGCTCCTGCTCCAAAGCCAGCTCAGAAGCCTTCAGTATTTGCTCCTCACACAGGTACAGCGGATTCTATCGAAGAAGCTCTCCGTCAGCTCGGTGCAGATGTTGGAAACACACAGCAGCAGCAGGGCCAGATGCCAGAGAAGGAAGAACTCGTACCAGATTTCGTAGCTTACGTTCCGTCATCAAGCAAGGTTCTTCACCAGAGCGCACCTTCACAGTCTGCTTCATCAAGCGTTCCTAAGCGTCCTATTTCAGCAAGGGAAGCTAAGCAGCTCGCTAAGATCGACGCTAAGTTCAAGAAAGATCTTATTTCAAGAGGTTTCAATCCAAATGAAATAAAGAACGGCAGAAGAGGAAAGTAATAAACATTACTGATTATTAAATATTTCATAAAAATACTCCTGTTACGGATATCTGTAACGGGAGTATTTCTTTTACACTGGATTTCTAATGCATAAAATATCGTAATGGGAAATGGAACTTAACTGGTATCAGGAACGAGGATTTTCATGACACAGAAAAAGACCGGATAATGCAGCATGTACAATGCCTTATCCGGTCTGATATTTTTATTTAATGACTGAAACTGTAATTTAGTCTGTCGCGGCTTATTACTTTGCTACAGCGTTTCCGAGGAATGCAGCACCAATGATACCTGCGTCGTTTCCGAGTTCAGCAATAACGATCTCAGTATTCTTTGCAAGTGATCTTGTGTAAACTTCCTTCTTAACGAGTTCCTTTACAGGGAGAAGGAGAGGATCGCCTTCGTTGCATACACCGCCGCCGATGCAGAGGATATCAGGCTGGAAGATGTTGATGATGTTTGTGATACCTGCTGCGAGGTATGTGATGTACTTGTCTACAACTTCCTTGGCAGACTTGTCACCTGCGCGCATTGCATCGAAAGGAGTTCTTGCAGTTACCTTGCCGTTCTTTTCAGCAGAAAGCTTCCACATAATGCTGTCCTTGTCAGCTTCCATAGCTTCCTTTGACATTCTGATAAGACCTGTAGCAGATGAGAATACTTCAAAACATCCCTTACGGCCGCATGTACACTGAGGACCTGCTGGATCGATAACGATGTGACCGAGTTCAGCACCTGCATTGTTTGAACCTGAGTAGATCTTGCCGTCGATAATGATACCGCCGCCAACACCTGTACCGAGTGTTATGCAGATAGCGTTGTTAGCCTTCTTTGCAGCACCGGCAACGAATTCACCGTAAGCAGCAGCGTTTGCGTCGTTTTCGATGAATACAGGCTTGTCGATGAGCTTGTGGATGTAGTCAGCCATCGGAACATTGTCAAATCCGAGGTTGTTTGAGTATACGATAACGCCGTTAGCGTTGTCAGCGATACCAGGTGTTCCTATACCAACCCATTCGATCTGATCCATTGAAAGTTCAGCCTTCTTTACAGCTTCAATAGCTGTCTTAGCCATATCTTCACCGATCTCAGATGCAGGACGAGGACAGTTTGTCTTTGTTGACGCTTTTGCGATGATCTCATAGTTTTCGTTTACAACACCGGCTGAGATATTTGTGCCGCCGAGGTCGATACCTACATAGTACTTCATTTAGAATTTCCTCCGTTTATTTAATCTATTCGAGTTTTTATTATAAGGCAGTTACCTGTGACGGTTGTTCTGCCATAACCGGCTGGTATAAAAATGCTGTCGCCTTTGGTAATGTCCATGCTGAAATCTTCTCCTTCAAGACGACCGTCTCCTTCCGTAACAAGAAGGTGTTCAAAAGATGTCTGGTCAGTTACAAGTTCAGCTTTTTCATAAACATTCAGCAGATGAACAGTAAAAATGCTGCAGGAAGCAAGCAGTCTGGATGTATATCCGTTAAGGTCATCAGCATTGTGAACAGGATAGTTATCAGACGGGCACAGAGATGTTACATCGCATGCCTTGTCGATATGGAGCTCACGTTCTTTTCCGTCCTTGTCTTTTCTTCCGTAGTCATAGATACGGTAAGTAGTGTTCGAGTTCTGCTGTATTTCAGCTATAAGAATGCCTTTTCCTATTGCATGGAGTGTTCCTGATGTAATAAAGAATACATCGCCCTTTTGTACAGGAACACGGTTGGTTTTTTCAAGAAGAGTACCTTCTTCGATGCTGCGGCGGAATTCCTCTTTCGTCAGATTTTCCTTGAATCCGAAGAGAAGCGATGCACCTTCCTCGCAGTCTATGACATACCACATTTCGGTTTTGCCGCATCCGCCGTTTTCGTGTATGCGGGCATATGCATCGTCAGGATGCACCTGAACAGAAAGATCGTCACGGGCATCGATGAGTTTGACGAGAACAGGGAAGTTCTTCATGCCTTTGCAGTTTGAGCCGAGTATTTCCCAGCCGTTTTCAGCGATAAAGTCCTTAAGTGTCTGGTCTGTGTCAGAAACAACTGTAAGACCGTCCTTATGACAGGAAAGTTCCCAGCTTTCAGCGACTTTGTCCAAAGAGCATTTCTTGCCGAATTCATCGCGAAGCTTGGTACCGCCCCATAAATAATCCTTGCAGACAGCTGTAAGTTTCACTGGTCTGAGCATTGTTTCCGTACCCTCCTCTCTATGGGGTAAATCTGTTATAATTCTACCATAAAAGACTGTAAAAGTCAACGTGAACATTACAAAAAGGGACCGCCGGCCCTCATCAGCGTAGCGTTCTGATGAAGTGACCGGCAGTCCCTCTGAATAATTAGGAAAATTAGAATTGAAGAAGTTTTTAATGTTTTGTTTGTTGAATGAATTTTTAGAATTTTAAGTTTTGAATGAAATTTAAGGTTTAAGTTTTTGAATGAATTTTTAGAGTTTAGGTTTTTTGATTTTGAATTTTTAAGGAATTTTTTGAAATGTCAGAAGTTTTGTTTTAAGAATGTTTTAAAGAAAGGGTTTTGCGATTGGTTGCTCTTCAGATTTTGTTTGTTAGGTTTGAAAAGTGAGAGGAGAATCTGAAGTGATGACCTCCGTCATCGTGGTATCAGCCGCTGCGCACCCGGTACGCTTCCAGTGCGCTTTGGCTGTTTGTAAACGAAATACCGATTTCCGCTTACTTATTTTAAAGGATCGAAACTTCCTTGGCATAACGTCCAGGGTAGAAATAAACCGTAATCTTTCGATGAAAGTCCGAGCTCTTGACTTTTTCCCTGACTGACGCCTTTTCCGATAAAAAGCTGTCACTGTTCATGTGCCTTCCTTTTCCGTAAAGAAGAAACCGAACTTCAGGAAAATCTGACTCCTGAAAAGTTCCGGGTGTACGACCGGATCAGAAACCAGAACCGAAAGCAGGCAACTGGCTGACAATGCTGAACTTTGAAGCGTCTGAGTGGTGAGATTGCGTTCAGTTTAGCCCCTCTAGTTTTGCGTCACTGCCTTTCAGCAGCTTTGCCGTTAGTCAAACGTTTCATTTCCTTCAATGACTATAGTATATCATGAATATGCTGATTTGTCAATAGAATTTTGATAAAAAATAATCAGTTTATATAAAATACATATCTAATAATGAATTATATAATGCAGTATGCACAACGAATGACAAGAAGAATACATTTGCATTTTTTATAATTTTTACGGAATGGAAATATGGTGCCAGAAATACCGGTATTGAAAAACAAAATGAAATATGTTATGATAATTATATGTGCAGATTTATGACCTTTGCCTGGAAAAGCTCTGATCAGCTAATTGGTCGGGTGAGTCTTTTCCTCATATGATCCGTCTGATCATAAAGCATCGGGGGCATAGTCTGACAAAACAAAACGGAGGGTATTCATGTCAGAAAAAATAAATGATTCAGATAAAACATATTCGGAGGCAGAAGAAGAAAAAGACTCTGCCAGAAGTATTAACGGCGGTGAAGTGCCGGACGAGGCTGTAACTGAAGAAACTGATGATGCAGCTGCTGGTTCCCCGACAGATAATACAGTCACTGATTCGGAAACAGAAAATACGGCTTCTGAAAAGGCTGAGACTGCAGAGGCAAAGGAAGCCGATAATATTCCGACAAAGACTTTTAAGGATTCCGTAAACGATGTGACCAGACTGTTTGTTTCCTTTATTTCCGAAAACAATGTGGTTGCAAGGCTTATCGGTCTTTTCATGCTTTTCAGTTCCGCAGTTTTCATAACCAACTACAACCAGGAAAGCAGACTGCGGTTTTTCGATCTGCACAACGGCGATGTCTGGAAGGATTACTGTAACAGCGTAAGCATCGGCAAGATGGCCGCTTTCATTATTATCGGATTTGCAGCGGTATCGCTTATTAAGAAATTCGTTCCGAAAGTCGGAAAGTTTGGTTTTGACGAGTTTTTACTTGTTGCCGGATGTCTTTCCTTCGGTGTATGCGCTGTATGGAGAAATGACAGCAATCCTTTGAACGGCGTTTTCTCATTCGGTATAGTGCTTGTGGTTCTCGTGCTTCTGCACTGGTTCCTTGATACTGAAAGATGCATATTAATACGCCGGATTCCGAACATTGCTTTCATAGCCATTCTGATAATATGTGCTGCAGGGGTAGGCGGATATGTTGCCTGGACCACGATATGCAAGCACAGGATATTCCACACAGCAGTATTTGACCTCGGAATATTCACGCAGATGTATCATTCAATTATAACGCATTTCACACAGGTAACTACCTGTGAGCGAGGATATGATCTTTCCCATTTTGCAGTGCATTTTTCACCTATATATTATGTTCTTGCTCCGGTATATTTCCTGTTTCCTTCACCGGAGACCCTGCTTACATGTCAGGCAGTTCTCGCAGTAAGCGGATTTATCCCGCTTTATCTTATCACACGCAGGTACGGATTTTCAAATGTGCTTTCGTTCCTTTTCACTCTCGTATACATCTTCTCGGTTTCAGTTATGTCACCGTGCTACTACGAGTTCCACGAAAATGCATTCCTTCCGCCGCTTCTCATGTGGTTCTTCTATGCAATAGAAAAGGAAAACAAGATCCTCATGTACGTGTTCATGGTTCTTGTTCTTATGGTAAAGGAAGATGCCGCACTGTATGTAATGTGTATAGGTCTTTATCTGCTGTTCAGCGGTAAAAACAGAAAGCACGGCGCGATCATTTTCTGTGCCACTGCAGCGGTTTTCGTAAATGTTCTTGCACTCATGAGCAAATACGGCGAAGGCGCGATGACAAACCGTACCTTCGGAAATCTTATGAGAAACTATGATTCCGGTTTCGGCGAAGTAATAAAGACAGCGATCACCAACCCGATGTACTTTATCAATCAGTGCTTTCTTACAGGTGATGAGGATAAGTTCTACGAGAAGATAGTTTTCTTCACGGTAATGCTTCTCCCGCTGCTTTTCACTCCGTTTATCACAAAGAAGAAGTCAAGACTTTTCCTTGTTGTTCCGTTCATTGTAATGAATCTTGCAAGCGGATATCCATACGCTTCAAAGTTCGATTACCAGTATGTATTCGGTACAGCGACCTGCCTTATCTACGCAGCACTTATAAATGTTGCCGATATGGATAAGAAGGCGATAAAGGAGATCGTTCCTCTCATGACTGTGGCATCAGTGATAATGTTTGCAGCCAACGACACCAACAAGCTCTATTATGCTGATGTATACAAGGATTACAAGGACAACAATGACAGGAAAGATGCTTTCTGTGAAGCTATTCCGGAAGATGCGTCACTTCTTGCAACACCGTTCCTCATCCCGCACTGTGCGAACCGTGACAAGCTGTACGTGCTTGATGAAGGTTCTGCCCCAAATCCTGATACTACTGACTTTGTAATATTCGAAGACGGAACTGATGAGTGGAAGCAGAACAAGCGTGCTCTCCTTGAATCAGAAGGATACACGATCTACAATGAGGCCGAAGGACTTATAGTTATCTACGTAAGCCCTGACTACAAAATCAAATAAGCAATTTCGCCGCGGACAGATGCTAAAAGGGCGTATGACGCAGACGGATAGAATAGAAAGGAAGTTTTAAAAATGGGAATTAATCTTGAAGAAATGGCAGCTAACATGGGTATCGATCCTGAAATGCTCGGCAAAGTAAAGGATGCAGCAGCATCAGGAGATTTCGCAGGCGCAATGGAAAGCATGTCTGGCGTTCTCGCTGAAAAAGGTATCGATGTAAACGCACTCAAGGACAAGGTTGACATGAATAAGGTCATGGAAATGGCTAAGAATGTTGACTTTAAGGAAATGGCTAAGAACGTTGATCTTAAGGATATGTCACCTGAAAAGATCAAGGAAATGGCAAGCCAGTTAATGGGCGGAGCTAATAAGTAATCTCTGATCGTTTTGATCAGGAAAAGACATACCGCAGTTACGGGGGATATCCTGCGACTGCGGTTTTTTCTGTGTAAAAATATTTTTTCAGAAAAAAATGAACCTTTTCATATCTTACGCGGTATATATATTTGAAGTACTTCATTTAAAGAGAAAGGAGCAGCATTGAAAGATAAAACTGATATCAGTGAACATATAGAAAAATGCAGGGAACCGCTTACGAGACTTTGTCTTAGTCTCTGCGGTGATCATCACGATGCGGCTGACCTTTTTCAGGATACGTGTCTGAGGGCGTTTAAATATTTCAGGAATTATGATGAGACGAAGGAATTTGACAAGTGGATATTCAGTATCTGCGTGAATACCTACAGGTCGGGACTTAGAAAACTTTACAGGATGAAAAAGCTCGATTTTCTTTCTGCCGAGGAACATGACGACTTTTTTGCGGGTATCCCGGATACCGGAAATTCTGCTTCCCGTGAGGAATACAAGGAACTTATAAAGGCTGTAAAGAAACTTCCTGAGAAATTTCATATCGTTATCGTTCTGAGATTTTTCAGCGACTTTACAGAAAAGGATATGGCGAAAATGCTCGGCATACCTGAGGGAACGGTCAAGTCAAGGATCAACAAGGCTAAAAAACTTCTCAGAAAGGAGATGGAATGTGATGGCTAAAAAGATAAGCGATGAAAAACTTGAAAGCATGCTTCGTGATCTGTACGGAACGAAACTCTCTGAAGATGAACTTTTTCACGAAGATCTTTCCGCTGAAATGAACATAAAGATCAGCGAAAGCAGTAAGAGAACAAAAATCAGGATATTAAAGAACGCCGTCGTCGCATGCGCGGCTGTGCTTTGTCTGACCGTGCCGTATCATTTCCTTTCAGGATTAGGAAAAGGGGATAAAGTAGTTTTTGATTCTGAAATATCTGATAATGCGTATGATATTTCGACTGATCTTGATAAGCTAAGCGACCTTACCGGTGAAGATCTGCGTTCCTTTGACTTTGAAGTTATCACTCTGAAAAGCAGTTCTTACTACAGAAAGGTATCCGAAGGAGATTCGGGTGATGAGAAGGATGCTTTAAGGGACAGGATTTTCATGGAACTCGGCCTTGTTCCGTATGAAGATACTGAAACAGCAGGAAAAGCCCTTTTCATCCGCACGATAAATGACGGAAGCAGAACATTTTACACAAGGCAGGCGTATCTTGTGGAATATGGCCGTGACGGAGAGATCAGTCTGGAAGCATCAACGACTGAAAAGATATCTGAAGAACAGAACCTGATAATCACTTCGTCAGATGTTTTTAAAGGTTTCGATAATGCTGACGGAGGATTCAGAAATCTGGTTTCCAGATTCCAAAGAAAGAATTCCGCTGTAAAATTTGACGGCATCGAGATACGTAAGGAACTCGATACAGATGCAGAGCAAAGCGTGGAAACCGAAAGCATCTGTGCAGTCCTGCTTAAAGAAGGAAAGCTTCAGCCGGTGGCGATTTATTCACTTGAATATACGGTAGACGGAAAAGTGCTTACCGGGGAAGAATTACCTGAACAGATAAACGCAAAGTATTCCGGCGGCGTCACTACTTACAGCGCCGTACTTGCATACGACTGTACGTATAAAAATTCCCTCAGAATTAATAATACAGAAAACGACGGGTTATGGAAGTTTTAAATGACAGATAAGAGATATGAAAGGATGACAGAGTGTGAAAAGGAAGATATGTAGTTTTATTTCAGCGCTGTTTGTGACAGTTATGATGACGACAGCATGTGCTCCTGTCGAAAAGCAGGTAAGACCGGATGATCCGGCAGTCGAACCGCTTGCTTCAGAAAACCAAAATACAGGAAATACCGACGGACCGATCAAAGAGTACTTTGAGAAGCAGAAGATTTCCGCGGAGGTGAATCTGGAAGGTACTTATCCTGTTGCTGCCTGCGGTGAAAAAGTATATTTCTACGGAGGAGAAGGTTTTACTGACGAACTGGTAGGATGTACAGCTGATCTGGAAAGCGGCACTTCAGAATATATCGGACAGGATGGAATACCGGCAGATCAGTATATTTTCCGTGATGATAAAAAATACATTTACACTAAAGAGGAAAACGGAAAATGGAGAATTTATTCAGAAAATCTGAATACTGGTGAATTCATAGCGACAGATAGCAGCGGATGGGTACGTTATTTCGGAACAGATGCGGCCGGAAACATCTATACATTTGATACCGATAATAATATTCTTACAGTTTATAATAATAAACTTAAACAGCTGAAGACAGTTGATATCAATAGCCAGATTATGCAAATGGAGCGTTTTGTGTATGACATTTGTGTTTCTGATCAGGGAAAAGTATATTTTTCCATTAGCGATAAGATGAATATCAACGGGGTATATTTTCTTGATGAAAATGATGAACTGAAAAGTCTTGCTGAAGTTTCAGACTTTTCTGAGAATGTTCAGAATATTCCGAGAGGTTTGTTCTTTAGTAAGGAAGGTGATCTTGTACTGTGTACCGGTTATGGCGATGTAGTTATCACAGTTATAGACACCGTGAGCGGTAACATTACAGACAATTATAATCTTACCGGTATTGGAGATATTTTCGGAACAAACGATAAATATGATCTGATTGTTGCAGCTGAAGGCGGAATATACGGGTATGATAAGAATTCTGACAGCAGTGAACTGTTGTTTTCAGGAGATAATATTCCGCGGTTTGAAGATTCATTGCGTTTTTCATATTTGAACGGCAGTCGGATATATATGAGTCTTAATTCCTATGAATCAGGTACGCTGTATGAAGTAAATAAAAACACCGGTGAGACTGTAAGTTACAAATGTAATGACTGTTCTTCATTCACAGTTTTGCCTGACGGCTCTGTTTACTATATACTGTCAGAACATTCTCTTCAGGGAATGGAAGAAGGATATACATATGAAACTGTAGCATCAAAGGTGATGCGGATCGATAATAACGGAACATTTACTGAACTGTTTTCACTTCCGCAGTATGATTTTGAAGATTATCCGTATGGAATGAAAATAACCGGCAGCGGAGATTTTGTAATCAGCTACTGCGATGAAAACGAAAAAGGCTGTATCTTAGTTTATGACAGAACAGGTGTGCTGAAAACTACAGTATACTTAAATGAGGAAGATGAGTGGTCACGCTATCTGCTGAGAAGCAATGAAAAAGGCGACATATTTGTTACTGATACGCTGATGTCTGTATTCTATAGCCTTGATCAGAATACATATGGAATTCATCCTGTAGATTTTCCTGCTGGAATCGATGCTATGACACTCGGCAATGTGTGTGACGGAAACAGCGGATATGATATGTTCTTTACAACAGAAGATGAAGTGTTTGGCTGGAAGACGGATGAAAAAACAGCTGTAAGGCTGATAGGCAGTGAATATTCTGAGCGATTTATAAATCAGGCTATGCTGATTTCAGGACCGGAAGAGATATTGTTCCCTGACGGAATAATAATGAAAAAATCGGGTGAATCAAAGATAAACGAACTGAATTCCCGCGAGATCATTACTCTTGTTACAACAGAGGATGACTATATGAGATCGTATGTGGAGAAATTTAATAATGAAAACAGCGATTATTTTATCGTAATAAAGAATTATTTTAATACTGAAGACTGCGAGAACGGAATATCATATACAGACTGGATCAAAAACGAGGACGAAAGCGGTGAATGTCCGGATATTGTAATGACCGATTACAGCGACGTATCTGATTTGCTGAATGATGGATTTTTCACTGATTTCAAAGAATTCTTAAACGATGATCCTGATTACAGTCTTTCTGATTTTTACAGCTCAGTAACAGATGCCTATACATATAAGGGATGCTTATATACCATTCCGGCGGAAGTCACAAGAAGATCACTTTTTTCAGCTGTTCCGGCTGACAAATGGGATTTTAAAGATCTTATGTCAGTGGAAAAGACCAGGAAATATATGTTCGATCCGGATATGTCGGTTCAGCTTGCAACGATATTACTTCATTGTTATATGTCTGATCATGTGGATACAGCTAATAAAAAATGCAATCTTGATACTGATGAACTGGCAGATCTTCTGGATTTCATTAAGGAAAACGAATGTTCATATGAAGAACATGACCTGAGGAACTCAAACGGAGAGTTGGAATTCGTTATTTCTGAGAGGGATATAGATAGTCTGGAGTTATACGCGGTTGTTTCCGCTAAGACAGAATATAGTTTTTCGACTCCTTATGTAGTTGGATATCCGTCTTCAGGAGAGAATAAAAACGAGCTTAACGGTAAATACATGTTTGCTGTTCCGAAATCTTCAGAACATAAAAAGGCTGCATGGAAGTTTATAAAGACATTCTACAAAGAAGGTTCTCTGTTTGAAGCGGAGCCATGTAATGCCGGAATGAGCAGCCTGAGAACTGTGGATGATGAATGTTTTTCAAAAGCAGAAGGAACTTATGACAAAGAAATAATCGAAGGGTACAAAGAGTTCCTTGAAAAACCAGTTTATCAGTGGGATAGCACTGCAGAGATAAATGAAATTGCTTATAGTGAAACACATCCGTTCTTTGAAGGAGATATTTCATCTGAAGAGGCTGCAGAGAATATTCAGACCAAAGTGACCGGATATCTTAATAGCCTTGGTCAGTGAAAGGATAACAGTGTATGAAAAGAAAGATATGTGCATGTGTTTCATCACTTCTTATAACAGCGGTGATGATGAGCGGATGTGCCTTGGAGCTGAATCCGCAGAGTAAAAGTGCGGATGAAGGCGTTCAGCCGTTAATATCTGAGGACGAAAAGATGAAGCAGGCGGCTGAACCGGTAAGTGTTTACTACGAAAGAAAGAAGCTTCTGGACAGTGGTGATCTTGAAGGTTCGGTTCCGCTTGCAGCAAACGGAGACAGCATCTGGTATTACAAGAAGGCAGATATATACGGCTTTTATGAAACTGAAAAAGAAGTAGTTAGTTTCTGCGCTGACGCTGATACCGGTGAAGTTGAATATGATGAACAGCTGAACGTTCCGGCAGAAAACTATATCAGACGTGATGATGAAAAAGTGGTTTACTGGCTTTTGAAAGACGAAAAATATACACTGAATTCACTTGATCTGAAGAGCGGAAATACAGAAACGATTGATCTTGAGGACACACCTCATTATACGGGAACAGATGACGCTGGTAATATTTACATCTATTCTGTTTCCGGTGGCGGTCTTACGGTATATGATCAGTCACTGAAGGTTTCAGGGGGTTACAATATTGATGCCCAGCTGACAGATATCGGATTGTCAGAAAGATTTATTTACGGTATGTGCGTATCTCATGATGGAAAAGTTTATTTTGAGGCAGATGATAAAAATAGCTGCAGCAGCATTTTAACCATTGATGAAAACGGAAAGCTTAAAAATCTGACCGGCGATATCTACGATATAAGAGAAGCAAACCGTATCTTTATAAACGCTGAAGGTATTATTACTCTCTGTACCGGGTACGTATCGGTAATCTGCGATACCATAGATTCAGAAACGGGTGAAGTGCTTTACCGATATGAGCTTTACGGTGCGGAATCACTTCTCGGCCCTTCTGACAAATATGATATGGTTTATCTCGATTCGTCAGGTGTCTGCGGCTATGATTACAAAGAAGACAGTAAAGATCTGATCGTATCCGAGGAGAAAGTTCCGGGGCTGGCAACAATGTTCGATTCAGGATTTATAAACGGGAACAGGCTTTATCTCAGCTTGGTTGATACTGGTACAAACAAACTGCTGGAAGTCAGAAAAAGTACCGGCGAGATAATAAGTTCGGATGTTACAGGTGCCAGTTTAGCGACAGTTTCACCTGACGGACATCTTTATTACATTGATTCGGAATATAGGATCCAAGCTTCTGAAGAAGGATATACTTATGAATCTGATGCATCATCGGTTTACAGACTGAATGCTGACGGAACGAGTGAACTGGTGTTTACTCTTCCAGAGTATGAAATGGAAGCTTTTCCGTCTGCATTCTGCATTTCAGATAAGGGTGAGTTTTTTATAACATATGCCGATGAGGAAGACAGAGGATGTGTATTTGTTTATGATTCATCCGGAAATCTGAAAACAAAGATCTACGCTCCTGAAGACAAATACAGTTTTTATAAAGGACTTCCGAGAGTACGCAGAAATGAAAAAGGTGATATTTATGCAGTTGACGAGTATAATGCCCTCTGGAAAATAGATCAGGATAAATATGAAATGAATGATGCCAATTGTTTTAATCTGCTGGGTATGGATAACTGGTATATGGACGGTAAGTTCGGATACGATCTGCTGTATAAGAATTTGTCCGGAATTTACGGCTGGAAAGAAGCCGATGATTCTGTCACGGAACTGGTACTTTTTCAGGATGCTGAAGGAACTGTCAGTCCGTATGATGACATGATTTTATTCAGTACTGATGAAGTTTTGCTTCCTGACGGTATCATGCTAAAAAAAGCTGATGAAGAGAGACTGGCTGAGCTCAATTCAAGGAAGATAATAACCCTTGCTGTTTCAGGCAGTACAATAAAGCCTTTTGTCGATGAATTCAATACAAGCAATGATGACTACCGTATCGTTCTAAAAGATTACTTAAAATACGGGTCTACATATGACTACAACGATTTTGGCAAAGATTCTGAGCAGCTTTCAAAGGATATAGTTAATGGTGATATTCCGGATATTATAATGCTTGATAACATGGATGTTTCTGCGTATATTCCGAAGGGGATTTTCACAGACCTGAAAGAATTTGTTGAAAAGGATCCCGAACTTGACATGTCGGACTTTTATCAGAATATTACTGATGAGTTTGTTTATAAAGACTGTCAGTACACTATACCTGCACTTAACAGTTTCAGGACAATATTTTCTGTCTATCAGCCTGAAAAATGGGATTACAGTGATATGATCTCGCATGATACCATAAATGAAAATTTATTTGAATATTTTTCTTCTTTTAATGTTTATAATTGGTTGCTTGCTTCATACATCGATGACTATGTTGATATGGAAGCAAAAAAATGTGATTTTGACAATGAAACTTTTGCGGAACTTATTGATTTTATAAAAGAAAACTGTAGTTTTGATGATGAATTCGATGATACGCAAACTGACAGAAGCGCTGATCTGCGAAGTGAAGAGTTTTCGTATTTCGGTGAGTATTTTCAGAATATTTCGGGAGATTCAAGCTGGAGAACAGGTACACCGTATGTGCCTGGTTTCCCTTCAAAAGAAGGAAGCAGAAATTATATTCAGCCGGAACTGATGTTTGGTATCACGAACAACTGTGAAAATAAGGAAGGCGCATGGGAGTTTGTTCGGCGTTTTCTTATCGATAAAGACCTTAACGGAGCGGTAAACAACTCTTATACTACTTTAAACGGATTCAGCATCCGAAAGGATGTTAATGAGAACGACCTTAAAGAGACTGTGGCAGATCATGCTGAGTACGGAGAAGATATATCTGATAAAGCAGATGAATACAGAGAATTTTTAAACAGACCTGTGTTCTCCAGTCTGGTGTATACAGGCGTAAAGCGTATAGTAATGGAAGAAGCCGATGCGTTTTTCAAAAGCGAAGATATTACTGCAGAGGAGACAGCAAAGACGATCCAGAACAAGGTTATGCTGTATCTGAATGAAATATCGTAAATTTGCTAATACTATCCTAAAAGAAATTTATCTGGAAATAATGAAATGAGACTTACAGAGTACGAAAAGGTCCCGCCCCGTCTGACGACGTGCCGGGACTATTGATAGTGCGCCTGCCAGCGCACGGGAAAAAGAGGGGAACTGTTCGGATATTCCGAACAGTTCGTCAAGGTAGTATTCATACCTGCGGGCTGAATACTGCTATAAAAAACCGGACTGCACTTTACGCGCAGTCCGGTTGTCTCTTATTATGTGCAGTTTCTGATAAGTTCATCCGATAATAAATCTATAATTTCATCTGGTAAATCACTGATTGAATAGCCTTTTTCACAATAATGCTCATGTGAATATTTTTTTGTATCATTTTTCTTTGAAAAGATATGAGTAACAGCGAACACATCCTTGCTTTTCGAAAAACAGTCATCGTCTCTTAACGATTGAGCAATATAACAGTAATCATTATTGCTTCTGGCGTTTGGATCTTTGTTGAAGCATATGGTGAATTTCAGATCAGTTGAGCCGAATTTATATGTTTCAGTCTGAGTAGATACTTCTTCAAGAATAAAATTTTCCCCCATAGCTAAGTTTGAGATGTCATTTAGGTGGATCAGTTTTTTCTGAGCCAGTTTATATGGATGCCGGGAAGAAAAAAATATCTGAGGAGCTTGTAATTGGTTGTTTATTGCAAGTTTATAGAAATCATTAGCTGAAAGATTTGAATCTACGCCGGTCAGGTGTTTGAAATCATTTTTTCTGAACATTACTTCAATATATCTGTTATCAAAAATATAGAGAAATGTTTTACCGACGAGATTTTGTTTATATAATTTTGCTGCAGATATTATTTTTGAGACGATTATCTTTCTGTCAATTTGCTGTTTCAATATAGTACTCTCCGAAAAAAAAGCGCCGGGTCAGTTAGCCCCGACGCTTAAAAATTCATTTTAGCGGTTTTATGCTGGCTGTCAGCCTCGATATCCTTGCGGATATCCTTAAGTCACTGAAAATCAGTCCTCAGTGCAGACTAACCGATTATCTCCGGTCAAAGCTCAATATCCTTGCGGATATCATAAAGTCCTGGAGTTTTCACCTGCCCAGGCACAGTACAGCTTATTGTGCCGCCACACAGAAGTTTCCTTCAATTAAATTATAACCTTTTTTTCAAAACTGTCAATAAAAAAATAGTGAACGCAAAAATGATTTTACGTTCACAATAGTTATTTATTAGTAATCACCTTTTATTCTTCATCCTGTACTTCCAGTGATTTATTCTCATCTTTGCTCTTACGAAAAATGCTTCGCCGAAGAAGAGGAGGAAGTTTATTACCGAGAGCAGAATGGCTATCTTTCCGGCAAATCCTGATAATATGAAGGAGATCAGGAGTACTGCAGCATCGACATATGCTATGTATTTTATCTTTACCGGAATAAAGAAGAACAGGAGTATCGGCATATCGGGTGCGATTACTGCAAATGCAAGGAACATGGTGAGCATCATGTAGTAGTTGTCTGCAGTTCCTGTGATGAATCCGGCGATTATCGCTCCAAGCAGTGATGTGAAAAAATACAGGTTGAAGCGGAATGATCCCCAGTTGTTTTCCAGAACATCTCCTATCATCCAGTAGAAGTACATGGCGAAGATGAAGAAAAACGGGCTGTACGTTACCGGCTCAAAAACGAAAGAAACCAATCGCCATATCTGGCCGTGCATTATCAGCTCACGGTTGAAACTGATGTAAGGGGAGAGGGGTTCCTTTCCCATCATCGGACAAACGATCGCATCCATTATAAATACTATCACCATTCCGAATATTACATAGCCCATAAGGCCGGGAATATAGTATTTCCGGAATCTGCGTTCGATTCTGTTCAATATCTGTTCTGTTTTCATTAAATCAGATCGTCTCCTTTACGCTGCGCTTTTATAAATTCGGTAAATCCGTGCAGATCATCTGCTGCAATGTCGGCAGTTTCAGAAGTTTTCTTCCAGTCTGCATTTCCGCTGTCAAATACAGCTACCGCGAAAAATCCTGCACCTTTAGCTGATTCTATACAGTGAAGTGCGTCATCGACAACTGCAGTGTTCTCTTTTTCCGTACCGAGCAGAGCGCATACCTTTCCGAAGAATTCCGGGTCGTCTTTCTTTATTCCGTTTTCTTCACATGTATAGATGAATTTAAACCGGTCATATATCCCGAAGCGCTTGAGTATAGTGTCTGTCAGCGTCCGGTAGTTTGCCGTGGCAATGCAGTACGGTATGCCGAAACGGTCGAGTGTGTCGAGAGTTTCAGTGACATATGGTTTCAGCGGGATGGAAGTCGCGTATTCGTCCATAACCATTTCCTCGATACGGTCGGTTATCTTCTGCGGTTCCATATTTACGCCGAGATCAATAAAGTAACGGGCGCATTCCTCCATGCTGAGAGTTTTCATTACATCCGAGATCCCCGGAGGCGGATCGATGCCGTTCTCCTTAAGAAATCTCTGGTCGCATTCCGACCAGCTTCCCATGGAATCGATAAGTGTCCCGTCCATATCAAATATTACGCCTTTGATCATATATTTATTCCGCTCAGACCGGGATGTCGAGATTTTCCGAAAGGCTGTTTGTGAGCGTCTGGATAACACTTACCTTTGCACGGTAATCTGTTCCGATAGGATCAGGTCTGTCCATTGCAAGATTGTATATGTCAGTTGAGAAGGATTCGAGTTCAGCAAGTCTCTTGGCTACTGCGTTTATCTCGCTGAGTCTTGCGAGAGAAGTTGCCATCGGCATGCGTGACTTTTCCTTTGCTATGTGAAGAATATCTGTTCCGCGTTCGTTTACTGCAAGTATTCTTGCATATACCGGCGGAGTCTTGAGATCGTCAGTAGTTATGCCAAGAAGTGCGCAGAGGATGATTCTTCTTATTCTTGCAAGAGTGTATCTCTTGTTCTTTATCATGTCCATCATTTCTGAAACGGTCGAAGCAGTTCTTGCTTCGAAGATACGGTTTTCAAGGCCCTGTGCAACATCAGGTACTTCACGGAGTCTTGAAGGTGAGTTTGTTCTCATGCAGTACATGATCGCCTTTTCAAGATTAGCCATCGAACCGTACTTGCCGTTCTTGACTGCCTGTGACAGAGTTTCGAACATGTCAGCTGGCATAAGGTCGGAATAATTTATATCTGTAACGTTTTGTCTGATGAAAGATGCACTGGCGAAATTCTCCTTGACGTTCATGTCATCGTGACCGGCGTTCTTTCTCTTTATAGTGAAAGGAACTATTTTTGAGTTAAGGTAGGAGATAGCCTTTATGTATTCAATTGCGAGAACATTGTTGGCATTTGAGACCTCCAGAAGGTCGCTCATTGCCTTTCCGTAGTTCTTTTCCACAAGTGCCTGGACTGCAGCAGGGAAGGCTGCACCGTTGTCGAGCATGAATTTAAGTTCAGGTGTGTCAGCAACTTTTATTGTTGCGTGTGCTGCTTCGATGAGCTTGTCGAGGTCGCCGCATTCGCTTCCGAATGAGAGTTCGTCAACACATCCTATTGAATTGAAAATATACATTGCTGCTCTTGCGAAACCTTCAGCACTTTGAAGAACATATGGAACAGGGAGTTCAAGTACAAGATCGACACCGTTCTGAACGGCTACTCTTGCTCTTTCGAATTTGTCCATGATCGCTACGTCGCCGCGCTGAACGAAGTTTCCGCTCATTACAGCTACGATGTGTGTTGCCCCGTTTTCTCTTGTTTTTCTGATATGATATTTGTGTCCGTTGTGAAAAGGATTGTATTCACAAACTATACCTGCAACCTTCATCAGATCGCCCTCCCGATAAAATACTGTACATTTTATTATAACACAAATTGCATGTAGTGTAAATACTTAAGGATAGAGTTCGGATTTGTTTAAAAAGCAGATTTTACAGAAAAAGACTTGAAAAACGGACTGATAAGGTATATAATTAATAATTGGATTTTTGTTTGATAACATAAATGAAATCAAAATATTTAAATTCTGAAAGGAACGGATATAATGAAAATTTTAGTAATCAATGCCGGAAGCTCATCACTCAAGTATCAGCTTATCGATATGACTGACGAATCAGTTATCGCAAAGGGTAACTGTGACAGAATCGGAATCGGCGGTCACATTTCACATAAAACATTTGACGGAAGAACAGTTGACACAGACTGCAATTTCCCGACACACACAGAAGCTTTTGAAAAGCTCGTTGAAGTTCTTACAACAGGCGACGCTTCAGTAATTAAGTCAATGGACGAGATCTCAGCAGTAGGTCACAGAATCGTGCAGGGTGCTGAAGTATTCTCAAAGACATGCATCGCTACAGACGAAGTTATCGACCAGATCGACGGCCTTGCAGACCTCGCTCCTGTTCACAACCACGCTCACGCACTTGCACTCCGTGCATGTAAGAAGGTTATCCCTGCAGACGTTAAGCAGGTAGTTGTATTCGATACAGGTTTCCACCAGACAATGCCTGCAAAGGCATACATGTACGGTGTTCCTTATGAATGCTACAAGGATCTCCACGTTCGTAAGTACGGCTTCCACGGTACATCACACCGTTTTGTTACAGCAAAGCTTGCTGAAACACTCGGCAAGAAGCCTGAAGATCTCAAGATCGTTTCATGCCACCTCGGCAACGGTTCATCAATCACAGCTGTAAACGCTGGCAAGTCAGTTGATACAACAATGGGCTTCACACCACTCGATGGTCTTATCATGGGTACAAGAAGCGGTGCTATCGATGCTTCTGCTGTTACATACATCATGAACAAGCTTAACCTCTCAGCTTCTGAAATGAGCGAATACCTCAACAAGAAGTCAGGTTTCCTCGGCCTCTCAGGCGTTTCAAGCGACAACCGTGACATCCAGAAGGCTGTAAACGAAGGCAACGAAAGAGCTAAGATCACATCAGAAATGCTCACATACCAGATCAAGAAGTACATCGGTTCATTCGCAGCTGCAATGAACGGTCTTGACGCTGTTATCTTCACAGGCGGTATCGGTGAAAACGCTCCAGAAGTTCGTGAAGGTGCATGTGAAGACATGAGCTTCTTCGGTATTGAAATTGACAAGGAACTCAACAAGTGCCGCGGCGAACTCAAGAAGATTTCTACAGAAGCTTCAAAGGTTCAGGTATGGGTTGTTCCTACAAACGAAGAACTTCTTATCGCAAGAGATACACTTGAACTTGTTAAATAATAGGAATTAAATCCCTCACCCCCCTGCCCCCCTCTCCGGAGGAGAGGGGGGTGAGTATAAATGTTCAGCTTGCTCTCCGGAGGAGAGCTTCTTTCCCTTGAATTAAAGGAAAATTAACAGTAATGCAATGTCGCATTCCTCTTTTTAGCGGAGGAGTGCGGCTTTTTTTATGGGCAATTCAGTATTGCATATTTTTCAGTATTATAGTATAATTATTAAGAGTTATAACGAATGTAATAATAAGATTTTTACACAGTTACCGGAGGGTGCTTTTTATGTGTGGATACGTAGGTTTTACTAACACGATAGACAACACGAATGTTGTCCTTAAGAAAATGATGGAAAGGATCAGACACCGCGGACCTGACGGTGAGGGACAGTATATAGATGACGGGATCGCACTTGGTCACAGAAGACTCAGCATCATTGACCTTGATGCCGGGGCGCAGCCGATGTACAACGAAGACGGATCACTTGTTATCGTGTTCAACGGCGAGATTTACAACTACAGGCAGATAAGAGAAGACCTTGTGAAGGCAGGCCACACATTTGCGACCAATTCGGATACGGAAGTACTTATCCACGGCTATGAAGAGTACGGCACAGATCTTCTTCCGAAACTCAGAGGAATGTTTTCATTTGTTATCTGGAACAAGGATACAAAGGAACTCTTCGGCGCAAGAGACTTCTTCGGAATAAAACCTCTTTACTATGCTGAAATGGACGGCGCGTTCATCTTTGGCTCTGAGATAAAAAGCTTCCTTGAACACCCTTCATTCAAAAAGGAACTTAACGAAACAGCACTGGAAAACTATCTTACATTCCAGTATTCACCTGCAGAAGAGACATTCTTCAAGGGCGTTTTCAGACTTCCGCCTGCTCATTACTTCATTAAGAATTCAGAAGGATTCAAGCGCGGCCGTTACTGGGAGATAAACTTTGACGCTGACGAAAAGCCTGAACTCGATGAGTGGGTAAATAAGATCTCAGACGTTATGCACGACTCAGTTGAAGCGCATAAGGTAAGTGACGTTGAAGTAGGTAGCTTCCTTTCAAGCGGCGTCGATTCAAGCTATGTCGCTGCTATAGCAAACGTTGACAAGACATTTACAGTCGGTTTCGGTACCGACGAAAGATATAACGAAATAGGCTGGGCAAAGAACTTTTCAAAGGCTATCGAAAAGGAAAACACCAGCAAGGTCATCACACCTGAGGAGTACTGGGGCATTCTTCCGAAGATCCAGTACCACATGGACGAACCTCTTGCGGATCCGTCGGCAGTTGCACTCTACTTTGTGTGCAATATAGCTTCGGAAAAGCTTAAGGTAGTGCTTTCAGGCGAAGGTGCCGACGAGATATTCGGCGGCTACAACGTCTACAGCGAGCCGGGCGGAACGGTCTACGATAAGGTGCCTATGGGCATAAGAAAAGAGATCGGCAAGCTCTGCAGCAAGCTTCCTTCACGCAGAGGACTTAATTTCTTTATCAGAAAAGGCAAGACCATCGAGGAACGTTTCATAGGAAACGCCTACATGTTCACTCCTGCTGAAAGAAAAGCTCTTCTTGCAGTCAAGACAGATGCACCTTCACCTCAGACACTTACAGCACCTTACTACGACAAGGTAAAAGGCAAGGATGACGTTACAAAGATGCAGTACCTTGATCTTCACATGTGGATGGCAGGCGACATACTCCTTAAGGCAGACCGCATGAGCATGGCAAATTCCCTTGAGCTCCGCGTTCCGTTCCTCGACAAGGAAGTTATGAAACTTGCAGAAAAGATCCCGACAAGATACAGGGTTACAAGAAAAGAATATACCGATAACAAGACAAAGTACATCACCAAATATGCCATGAGAAAGGCGGCAAAGAAAGATACTCCGCCTCAGACATCAAAGACGGCAGCCAAGAAGAAACTGGGCTTCCCGGTTCCTATCAGAGTATGGCTCCGCGAGGACAAGTACTATGGCATAGTGAAGGAAAAGTTCACTTCTGAAGTTTCGAAACAGTATTTCAATACCGACAAGCTTGTTAAGCTTCTTGACGACCACAAGGCCGAAGTTCGCGACAACAGCCGAAAGATCTGGACTGTATTCTCATTCCTTATCTGGTATGATGTTTTCTTCGGTGAAGGCCTTAAGGAAACAGCGGCTTAAATTAAGTATATAAATGCCCCGTACCTGTTTCGGGCAGAGGAGTATTTAATATGGAAACGCTGCGAAGCCGGATTTCCGGACCGATCAGTGTTTCCTTATATAAATCAAATATTTTTAAGGAGAAAAAAATATGCAGCATTTAATTGATCTTGATGATTACCCGGTTTCATGGTGGAACAGAGTTATTGCACTTGGTAAGGATATCTACACAAATCCCGGAAGATACAAGGGTGCATGCAGCGGAAAAGTAATGGGAACTCTCTTCTATGAACCATCAACAAGAACGCAGATGTCATTCCAGACAGCAATGCTCAGACTCGGCGGATCACTTATCGGTTTTGACAACCCGGCGACCTCATCTGTTTCAAAGGGCGAAAACCTCAAGGATACGACCAAGATAGTCAGCGGCTACTCTGATGTTCTCGTTATTCGTCATCCACAAGAAGGTGCTGCAAAGGCTGCTGCTCTTACAGCAGAATGTCCGGTCATCAACGCAGGTGACGGCGGACATCTCCATCCGACACAGACACTTACAGACATGCTTACCCTTACAATGGAAAAGGGAAGACTCAGCGATCTTGTTATCGGTATGTGCGGAGATCTTCTTAACGGAAGAACAGTTCATTCACTCTGCAAGGCGCTTTCATGCTATCCGAACAACAAGTTCATCTTCATCTCAACACCTGAACTCATGGTTCCTCAGTACGTAAAGGACATCCTCAATTCACACGGCTGTGAATACAAGGAAGTTTCATCACTCGAGGAAACTATTCCGGAACTTGACGTTCTTTACATGACAAGAATCCAGTCTGAACGTTTTACTTCAGTTGAGGAATACGAAGCTCAGAAGAATGTTTACGTTCTTGACAGAAAGAAGCTTAACCTCGGCAAGAGCGACCTTATCGTTCTCCATCCGCTTCCGAGAGTTGATGAGATCACAATGGATGTTGATGAAGACAGCCGTGCCCTTTACTTCAAGCAGACAAAATACGGCGTTTATGTACGTATGGCTCTCGTTCTTACAATGATTGAGAACAAGGATACAGTTCAGCTTCTCAAGGGCAGCATTTTAAACGATACAACATGTACCAATCCGAGATGTATCACACATTCAGAAAAATATCTGCCTAAGAGTTTTATAAAATCAGGCGATATTGCAGAATGTGAATTCTGTGACGAAAGGGTTCTTCTCTGATAATGGCAAAGGTACTGGTAGGAATGAGCGGCGGAGTTGACAGCTCTGTTGCTGCAAAGGTTCTTAAGGACAGCGGATATGATGTTACCGGCGTAACGCTTAAAATGTTTGCATCGGAAGATATCATTGAGACCCAGACAAGGACATGCTGCTCACTTTCCGATGTGGAAGATGCAAGAGCCGTTGCATACAAGCTCGGATTCGAACATCTGGTATTCAATTTCCGTGATGTTTTCGGCGAGTTTGTAATAGATAAATTTATCGACAGCTATGTTTCAGGACGTACACCTAATCCGTGTATCGAGTGCAACAGACATATCAAGTTCGACAAGATGCTTAAAAGAGCAGAAGAGCTTGGTTTTGACTATATCGCAACCGGTCACTACGCTCTCAAGGAGTACGATGAGGAGACTGGAAGATGGTATCTGAAGCGACCGGCTGACAGGTCGAAGGATCAGACCTATGTTCTCTACAGCCTCACCCAGCATCAGCTCGAAAAGACACTTTTCCCTCTGTGCGGTTATGAAAAGACTGAGGTCAGAAAGATCGCCGAGGAGGCAGGTCTTGTAAACTCCAGAAAGCCGGACAGTCAGGACATCTGTTTCGTTCCGGACGGAAAATATGCGGAATTTATTAAAAAGCATACCGATAAAGGAAGTACGGAAGGTAACTTTACAGATCTTGAAGGAAATGTTCTCGGAAAACATACAGGTATCATAAACTATACGATAGGTCAGCGCAAGGGCCTTGGGATAGCCCTCGGAAAGCCGGCCTTCGTTGTAAAAAAAGATGTGGAAAGCAACACGGTGGTCCTCGGTTCAAACGAAGATCTTTTCACCTCGGAGCTTATTGCTGAAGACGTGAATTTCATGTCTGTGGCAGGCATCGACGGGGAAAAGCGTGTTACAGCAAAGCCACGCTACAACTGTGCCGATTCACCTGCGACAATATCGATGCTTCCGGACGGACGCGTCAAGGTCGTTTTCGACACTCCGCAGCGTGCGGTAACCAGCGGTCAGGCAGTCGTATTCTACGACGGGGACAAGGTGCTTGGCGGCGGAACGATAATTTAGGTAAGATCCGGCTCATAAGCCGGCGGGATTTAAAGACCAAAAAACATATACGGGGCTTACAAAAGGGAGCTTCGCTCCCTTTTTTCGTTTATGTTACGGTCGACGGGAAAGGAATTATGATCATGGAAGAAAGAAAAACAAGAATTACTGCAAAGCAGAACAAGCGTTTAAGTTTTGACGTTATCAGCGGACATTTCACAACAAGCCACTCACATGTTAGTTCGTACATCGATCTGAGCGCTGTCAAGACAGATTTCAAGGCTGCCAAGGAAGCCGCAAAAGATATCGCCGGAAAGATCTACGGCTGTATACCGGTCGATACTATCATCTGTCTTGAAGGAACGAAGATGATAGCAGCATTCCTCGCAGAGGAGCTTTCCGAAGGATTTCATGGTATCAATACGGGAAATGACATACGCGTTATCTCACCGGAATACGATTCGAATCACCAGATAATCCTGCGTGACAATCTTCAGCCGTTTGTACGCGACAGGAATGTTCTTCTTCTTGTTTCATCCGTATCATCAGGCAAGAGTATCGTTCAGGCGGCAGAATGTCTCGGATACTACGGCGGTAAGCTGATGGCTGCGGCTGCAATATTCAGTGACGTTGACAATGTGCGCGGACTTCAGATAAACCATATTTTCGGACATGATGATATTCCTGCATACAACAGTTACAAGCCGGAAGACTGCCAGATGTGCAGGGCAGGCATGAAGCTCGATGCAATCGTAAACAGCTTCGGCTATTCAAAAATTTAAGATCATTTACCGGTGCTGCGAAGCTGTATGGTTATCAGCCTCGCGGCATTTTGTATTCAGAAACACATACATTCAGCTGCGAACCGGAGTAAGAATCTGTGGTGCGGCCATTAAAAATATAAGGAGAATGTGAGAATGAAAGAAACATCGTTTATGACAGTTATTCCGGCAGACGAGGAAGATCTTCGTCCGGAAAAGCTGATCGAAAGAATAAGCCAGAGCAGAATCGTTAAAGTTTACGGATCTGAACGTGATATGTCGGATGAGAATTCGCCTATAAGCCTTAAGATAAGCATCGACGACAGAAACTACACTGTTAATCTTTCCATGGCGGAACCGGATTTTCCTGATTTCTACCGTACAGTGCACTTTTTCTCCGACCTTGATTTTCAGAAGATAGAAAAGATTGAAAAAGCACTTACAGTTGAAATAGACTACACGGACGATTTCGTTGCCAGCTATCACGATCAGCTTAAGATAATCAACTGTCTTGTCCCTGACAAGCTGGCAGTTATGGATCTTCCGTCGGAAAAGATCCTTTCCGGTAAATGGGTTAAGCTTGCAGCTGAGTCAGATATCCCGCCTGCGCCAAGATATCTCTACACAGCACAGGCTATTACCAATGATTCAGGCGAGGTATGGATCCACAGCCACGGACTCAGAAGATGTGGCCTTCCGGATCTTGAGATTCTCGGCAGCAACAGAGATATGGCTCAGGTACACTATCAGATCCTTGAAAATGCTGCGATTCACATGATCGATGAGGAAAGATGCCCCGAAGAAGGCGAGCCGACACTTCTTGCCAGACTTGCCGAAGGTGTTCCTATGATTACTGTGCTTGCAGACTGGGAGGATGCCCTTAAGCTCTATCCTGATGCAACAGTGGGAACGGAGGATGACCGTGATGAGTATCACGCTGAAGGCACAAAGGTCATCATGCTCTATCTGAATGCCGAAGACATGGAAAACGGAAAGATCTCAAGAATCCAGGAACTTGACAAATATCTCGGACATAACACCATGTTCATGATCTCACACAAGGAAACGGAACGAATGAGAAGTCTCGCAAGGGAACGTATCGACTATGTGTGCAAGGTATCGGATCAGCTCGATTCAGGAGTTGAAGTCCTCATGAAACTCGGCCTTCGCGTTGACGATGAATACCTGCAGCCGGAAACCGATCCCGATGAACAGCGCGAACACATCTGGTTCACCCTAAAAGCAGTGGAACAGGATGAAGAGGGGCCGATTTTCATCTGCGAACTCATGCAGGAACCGTACTACGTAAAAGCCATGCAGAAAGGCAGCACCGGAAGCTTCAGAGTCGCCGACGTGACCGACTGGGCTATATTCCGCGACGAGAAAAAATATACTCCTGATGATGCGTATCTCATCGGGTGATGAATGAAAAACAGCTCAGAGCTTATTAAAACTCTGAGCTGTTTCTGCTATATTTTTGATATTACAAATGGATCACTTATCAAAACCCCAGCTTGGAATGAATATATTCATTTCTCTTTATCATGAAATCAGCTATTGAAACGCTGTCACCGCCGTAGGAGAAGAGGCCGCCTCCGAAAAAGCCGCCGCCGCCGAAACCACCTCCGCCGAAACCGCCGAAGCCGCCCCACATTCCGCCGCCTCCGCCGTTTCTTACCTGAAGGCCGTTTGCACTTTTGGCGATGTTTGTTTCAAACTGATCGAATGTGAAGAAGAATCTCGGATCCGCTTTTACGTGGTCACGTATGAGGGAAGCGTGTGAGTTTATAGTTTTTACAGGATCGCTGTAGTAGTTCACTATCTGCTTTACATAGCTGTAGTACATTTCGCGGTATTCCGGTACTGCGAGAAGATTTGTGAGCATAGGACGCTGATTTGCATCTGCCTGATAAAGACCTGTTGTGATGTCTGATTCAGCAGCAGCGCCGTAGTCCATGAAGTTTCCTACAGAAAGGTTGTAGTCCCATCCTACGTAGTACATTTTTCCGTCGGTGTACTCAACGTAGTAGTTGTGTGCCATCTGACCGTTGTAGCTGTCGTAGTTGCCCATTACAGCGTTTACGGCAAATCCCTTGAGCCAGCTCGGGACGTCAATTATATCTTCGATGAATTTATAGTTTGTTGAAGTTACCTTGTTTATGGCATCCTTCAGTTCTGCAATATGCTTGAGCTCATCGTCCGTTCCGAATTTCACCTCAAAGTTGTTGAGTTTCATTGACGAACGGAATGTGCAGTCGTATGAGTTTCCTACATCGGCAGCCTTGTAGAGAACAGCATCGTCAGATGTTGCATAGCGTTCACCGAGAGTAGTTCCCGGCTGTTCGCAGAGCAGATAGAAGCTGTAGAGCTTGCCGTTTAAGTACATGTCAGTGTAGCTTGTCTTCGGTGCAAGTGCATCGAGATCATACATGACATCGTAGCAGAGAATATCACGCATGCATGAAGGATCGGAATAGAAGTTGTTCATGCATATCTCGGTAAGTCCCTTGTAGTTCCCGGACTTGTTGTATTTGTCAAACTTGATGCGGAAGCTGTACTTGTCCTTGCCTGCCTGATATACGAACATGTTCGAGCTGTGACCCTTGGTGCGTATGCCGACGTTTTCGATGCGTTCGCCGTCGATTACAACGTCACACGGATAGTATTCCTCATCCTGTGAGTGAGCAAGAAAGTTGTCCCAGTCGTTCATCTCCACTTCGATACGGTGTACCGAGCTTCTGTCGAAAATATCAGAGTATAGCAGGGAAGATTTGAAGGTGTTGTTTACATCAGAGTATGCTGCAGTTTCGCCTGCCTTTATATCTGAAGATGATTTTACTTCGATACCGCCTGCATATACGTTGTAAGCCGTTCCTGCCTTAAGATCAGGTGAGGAGACAACTACGTATCTGTATTTTTTCAGAGTGTTCTTATCAAATACTGTTTTACCGCTTTCGTCGGTAAGTGTGATCGGATTGTTCTTCGACCATTCCTTGGTAAGATCAAGTGCTATGCTTGCCTGGTCAGATGAGGTCAGATTCCTGCACTGGTCGTCAGTAGCTGTTGCAAGAACTGTTCCGCCTGATATGGTCACTGTACCTTCGCTTCTTAAGCCTCTGTCGCCGCATGCTGTAACATCACCGCCTGAGATCACAAGTGTTGTCTCGGCCTGTACAGCGTCGTTTCCGGCCTTAACTGTCAGCGTGCCGCCGTTTATTTCAACATTGTCCTTTGAGGATTTCAGTCCGTCACCTGCAGAATCGATGGTCAGTGTTCCGTCATTAAGTGAAACTGTTCCCTTGGCTTTTACCGCATCCGCCTTGTTTGTTCCGGTATTTTCGGAATCGGTGGTTATATTAATTGTTCCTCCGTTGAATCGGATATCGTTGTTACAGAAGATACCAAGCTGCGATCCGGTGGTGATATCAAGTGTTCCTGTGGAGTTTTTCGTGAATGTGATGTCATCCTTGGCGTAGATGACTGCACTTTCGTCTTCGGCGATGTCAGATGTGTTTGAAAGTGAATTCTCTCCGGTGAAGGTGATCTTCGTCTTTTCCGCATTCTCCACCAGGATGCAAGGTGTGCTGTCTGAATTCTTCATTGTTACACCGTCAAACTTAAGTTCGACATTACCGGTGTCAGTCTGCGGAACAGCTACAATTATCTCTGCGTCAGTTGTCATTGCGCCTGAGAATTCGTAGATACCGTTCGATGTGATGAATAGTTTTGTTCCTTCCACAGATAATCTCACACTGTCCTCGGCCTTTATGCTGCTTCCTTCAAAAGTGATCGCTACAGGATCAGGATCCGGGACAGGTATGCCGATAAGTGCGCCTTTGAGCAGGATATAGTCGACGATGTTGACCTTGTTATCATCGTTCATGTCTACGCTGCTCTTCTGACTGTCCATCATTGCCTTTGAATTCAGCAGATGTCCGCATAATGCAGTAAGGTCGGCTGCCGTTATCACTTCGTTTCCGTCGGCATCGCCTTTCAGCACGTCGGCTGATACATTCAGGGCGAGGGAAGAACACAGTGAAACCGCAGTGAGGGCTGTTACGATTTTTCTGCCATATCTCTTCATAATAATTTCCGCCTTTCATAAAATGAAATAACCGTGAAATAAAAGTTTCCCATCAGGAAACTGTTCGTTCCGGAGATCCGGCTCTGCTCCGGACCTCCCGCGCTGATCAGTGGGCAGATCAGCGTTCTCTTCTGATACTATTATAGCAAACCGTAAAAATTCATATGTGTTTTTTATTTGTCTTCAGTATGAAATTTGTATTGTTTTCGCCCCAGACGTCAGAACGGTTCCATGCAGTTTGTTTAATCTGTCCACAATGTGCAGTTTTCGGTTTGCACAGAGGTCGTCATCAGTGTATAATAATTATAGTGATCAGATATCATAAACAAGGAAACGGAGGATGCTTTTCTGTTTTTGATGCCCGCGAAATACAGAAAGCTTTGAAATATATGAAAACAGACCGAAATACAGTTAAGTACGCAGCAGAACTCAGCAAACTAAGACTCAATGAAGATGAGACAGAAAAAATGGTAAACGAACTCGGAAAAATGACGAAGATCATCAGCGCTCTGGAGTGCTCTGATATCCCTGAAATCAGTTCAGATAAGTCATTGTCTTTTTCTGCGATGCGTGAAGATGAAGTAAATCAGTCGGCGGAACGCGAGAAAATATTAGAAAACGCACCGGAGCATACGGGAGAATATTTCTGCGCACCGGATACTTTTGAACAGGGAGGTGCTGAAGAATGAATTTTTCAGAACTTACAGCACTTGAAACGGGGGAGCTTATCCGCTTAAGAAAGATGTCAGTTACAGAGGCGGTCACTTCTGCACTTGATGCTGCCGAAGCCCTGAATCCGAAACTTAATTCCTTTATAACCATCTGCCGTGAAAAAGCTTTGAAAAGAGCTGCAGAGGTGCAGAAGCGGATAACGGACGGAACTCTTTCATCACCTTTAGCAGGTGTGCCGGTGGCGGTAAAGGACAATATCTGCACCGAAGGAATACGTACCACCTGTGCTTCAAAAATGCTTGAAAACTTCGTGCCGTTCTACAGTGCCACAGCAGTGGAAAGGCTTGAACGTGCCGGAGCTGTGATAATCGGCAAGCTCAACATGGATGAGTTTGCAATGGGCAGTACATCGGAAACTTCATATTTCGGTCCTGTACGCAATCCGCATGATATCTCTAGGACACCGGGCGGTTCATCCGGCGGATGTGCCGCTGCAGTCGCTTCCGGCATAGTGTCCGGGACGCTCGGTTCCGATACCGGAGGTTCCGTAAGACAGCCTGCCGGCTGCTGCGGTGTCACAGGATTCAAGCCTACCTACGGTGCAGTTTCACGTTACGGACTTATAGCCTATGCCTCGTCCCTTGACCAGATCGGTCCTGTCTGTGGTGATGCGGCTGACTGTGCTGCGTTTACTGATGCAGTTTGCGGCAGGGATGAACGTGACAGCACCTCACGTGATATGTTCTCAGGATCTCTTCTTTCATCTCTTACAGGTGATGTAAAAGGTCTTCGCATAGGTGTTTTAAAGGAGAGTCTTGCATCTGATAAAGTTGATTTCGAAGTTTCCGCAAAAGTTGCAGAAGTTATTAAAGAATTCGAAAAAGCGGGAGCCGTTATAAAGAAAGTAAGCTTTCCGTATTTCGATGAAGCTTTTTCCGCCTACTACACCATTGCCATGGCCGAAGCAAGCTCCAATCTTGCCAGATTCGACGGGGTAAAGTACGGTTTCCGTGCCGCAGACTATGAAGATCTGAACGATCTTTACTGTTCTTCGCGAAGTGAAGGATTCGGCGAAGAAGTCAAAAAGCGTATCCTGCTCGGAACAACGATCCTTTCCGGCGGATATTATGACGCATATTATCTGAAGGCGATGAAGTGGCGTGAGATCATAAAAGCGGAACTAAATAAGATATTTTCGGAAACTGATCTTCTGCTTACACCGACGGCTCCGGAAACTGCGCCTTTATCCGGAAGAAGTGTGTCAGATCCCGTTTCAGTATACTATTCCGACATCTACACTGTACTTGCAAATCTGGCAGGACTTCCTTCCGTGTCATTCCCGTGCGGCACTGACAGAAACGGTATGCCGGTGGGAGCACAGTTTACCGGACGTGCGGCTGATGACGGACGAGTTCTTAATGCTGTACACGCATTCCAGCTGATGACAGATTACCATAAGCTAAAGGCAGATTTAAATATTCAGAATGGATGTACCGGGCAGAGTGATGCTCAGGCGGGGAACAGTCCGTGTTATCAGGAAAAGCAGGGGGTGGAGAAAACATATGAAATATGAAACTGTGATCGGTCTTGAAGTTCACGTAGAACTGGCTGCAAAGAGCAAGCTTTTCTGCTCATGCACGACTAAATTCGGCGGCGAACCGAATACTCACTGCTGTCCGGTTTGTACCGGTATGCCGGGAACTCTGCCGGTGTTCAACAGGAAAGTGCTTGAGTATGCTGTAAAGGCCGGCCTTGCACTTAACTGTGATATAACCCGTGATTTCCGCTTCGACCGCAAGAATTATTTTTATCCCGATCTTCCGAAAGCGTATCAAGTCTCACAGCTTTATGCTCCCGTTGCCGTAAACGGACATACTGAGATAAAAGGCGCAGACGGCAATGCCAAGGTCATACACATCCACGAGATGCACATGGAAGAGGATGCAGGCAAAATAATCCACAGCCCTGACGGTAAAACAGCATTTCTCGACTACAACAGATGCGGTGTTCCTCTTCTTGAGATAGTAACGGAACCTGATTTCAGAAATGCCGAAGAAGTGAATGCCTTTCTTTATCGCTTAAGGTCAGTTTTTAAATATCTCGGAATATCCGACTGCAGGATGGAGGAAGGTTCGATGCGTGCTGACGTCAATCTTTCCGTGCGTCCTGAAGGATGCGAAGAGCTTGGCACCCGTACCGAGATGAAAAACATCAACTCTTTTCGTGCTATAGAAAGGGCGATAGCCTATGAATCAGCAAGACAGATAAAGATCGTGGAAAACGGCGGCAGGATACTTCAGGAAACACTGCGCTGGGACAACGTCGCCGGATATTCCTTCTCCATGCGTTCCAAGGAGGAGGCCAAGGACTACCGCTACTTCCCTGAACCGGATCTTCCGGCTTTTCACCTGACCCGTGAGGAGATAAGACTCTGCAGGGCAGCAATTCCTGAGTTTGCCGATGAAAAGGCGGAACGTCTTATGCAGGAAATATCTCTTTCCGCTGATGATGCCAGAGTTATTACCGAATACAGAAATCTTGCAGAACTTTTTGAAGACACCGTAAAGCTTTGCAATGCACCGGGTGAGGTAAGGTTCTGGTTTACCGGCGGGCTTCTTTCATATATCAACGAGACCGGTACAGATCCCGAAGATATCACGCTTTTACCTGAGAATTTTGCGAAATTTGCAGGCCTTGTTCTGAATAAAACTCTGACGCGCGAATCCGGAAAAAAGGTGTTCCGTGCGATGCTTGAAAGTGACGGGGACTTTGATATCCGCGGATTTATAAAGGAAAACGGACTCGAAACCCTTGATGACGAAGATCTTATAATCACGACCGTAAAGAAGATAATTGAAGAAAATCCGAAGCCGTATGATCAGTACAGAAACGGTGAAACAAAGGTTTACGGATTCTTTGCAGGAAAGGTAATGAAAGAACTGAAGGGAAGGGCAGATCCTTCATCTGTGAACAGAATGCTTAAGAATATACTTGAAAACGAGTCCTGAATATGTTATACTTATTCTATATCATTATGTCTGTATACAGATAAAAAAAGGAAACTGACAGAAGCTGCAGGAACTGACCGTACAATGAGTTCCTGCTTCGCATTTTCAGAGGTGCTTCTGCCGGAAATATGAGGGTTGAAAAATTATGAACTATTCAATGATGGAAATGACAGAAAAGCTGAACGCTGAATTCGATGAACTTGTAAAATGCTGTGCCGTTTCACGTGAATTTGACCCTGAATACTACAGAATCTACGATGTCAAGCGCGGACTGCGTGATTCTGACGGAAAGGGCGTACTTACGGGACTTACAGAGATAAGTGACGTATGTGCGTATGAAACAGTAAACGGAGAAAAATACCCTGCTGAAGGAAAACTCTATTATCAGGGATACAATGTGTGTGATCTTCTGAGGAATACGGAAAGCAAGAGATTCCTTTTTGAAGAGATAACCTATCTGCTTCTTTTCGGTGAACTTCCTGATCCGAAGCAGTTTGAAAGCTTCCTTGAGATAATGAGCAGTCTTGAAGAACTTACTGGTCAGTTTGTGCGTGATACCATTCTTAAGGCTCCTCCGGCAAATATTATGAATGCTCTTCAGAAAAGTGTCATCACGCTCTATTCCTACGACACCAATCCGGATTCAATTGAAATATCAGATGTGTTAAGACAGTCACTTCAGCTCATATGCAAGATGCCGCTTATGGCTGTTTACGCATACTATGCTTACCAGCACATGGAACTTGGCAGAAGCCTGCTTATCCGTACTCCTAAAAAGAGATATTCGATCGCAGAAAATATCCTCTACATGCTGCGTAAAGAAGGATGTTTTACCGAACTTGAGGCAAGAGTGCTCGATACTGCACTTGTTCTTCATGCCGAACACGGCGGCGGAAACAACTCAACATTCACAAATCACGTTGTTACTTCCTCCGGAACTGATACCTATTCTGCAACAGCGGCTTCGATATCTTCACTCAAGGGACCTCGCCACGGCGGTGCGAACCTGAAGGTACTCGAGATGTTCGACGACATAAAGAAGAACGTTGCCAATACTGAAAGTGATGATGAGATCAGAAACTATCTCATCGGTATACTCGACCGTGAGAACTTTGACAAGTCAGGTCTTATCTACGGACTTGGCCATGCAGTTTATACAGTATCTGACCCGCGTGAAGTTATCCTTAAGAATCTTGCAGAACAGCTGGCTGCTGAAAAGGGACTTACAAAGGAATTCGAACTTTACGACCGCGTTGAAAGAATTGGCAAGGACTGTATCGCAATGAAGCGCAAACTGTTTAAGCCTGTCTGTGCCAACGTTGATTTCTACAGCGGACTTGTTTACTCGATGCTCGGTATTCCGCGCGAACTGTTTACACCTATCTTTGCTATTTCCAGAATTTCAGGCTGGAGTGCTCACCGTCTCGAGGAACTTATAAACAACGGAAAGATAATCCGCCCTGCTTACCGCTTCGTCGGTAAGCACCGCGAATTTACTGATCAGTTCAATATGCTGTAATTCTGACTTCATAAAAAATTAAGACCGTACACCAGCGGAGTTTCCGCTGCAGTGTACGGTCTGTTTGTTTTTTCAGCTGTGCTCAGGGAAAACTCTGAACATGACTGTTTATTGTCGCTATTTTTTGCTCTTTTTCAGAGCAGATGCACCGGTAACAAAGAGTAAGACGGCATTTACTATGATCATCAGTGCAGCCGGAGTGTTTCGTCCTGTCAGCGGAAGCGTTCCGGTGAACGCAGAGGTCACTGATCCGGTTTCTGCTTTGTTTTCTTCGTTTGCCTGATCAGAAGATATCGCATTTGTTTCGGATACTGAGTTTTCCTGGTCAGTCGCATCTGTTTCAGCAGTTTTGTTATCAGCAGCTGATCCACTGGATGCTGATGCAGTTTCTGGCACCGGAGCCGCTGTTTCAGCCGGTGCGGAAGTTTCCGTGATCTTTGCGGAAGAAGCGTATCTGTCTGCAAAACTTGTGTGGCGTACGGTGTTGTCATAGGTTCTTATAAGATCAAAACTGTATCCATCGCCGTCTTTATAAACAAAACTGAAGTTTGAATCAGCAGAGCCTATTACGGTTGAAAGATATCCCGAATGGGCGTATGTAAACTTAAGCGGAAGTGTTCCGTAAGTCTGTTCAGTGTAGCTTTTCGCACTGGTAATATCGTTTCCTTCGGTCAGAATAAGTTCCGCTTCCTGTCTTGAATGGTCGTGACCGAAAAGGTAGATAATATTCATGCCGTATTTTTCGGCATAGCTGTTTATAAGCGAAGCAAGATCATAGGAACGGTCAATGTTGTAGGCGTTTTCACCGATCCACTGTGAGATCCGGCCACCGGACGGATTTACTGACGCAGGCTCCATACCGAGTACGTGCAGTCCGGAATGAGCGGAAATAAGGATCAGTTCTCCGTTATAATCTTTTGATGTGTTTTCAAGAAATTTTTCCGTGCTTTCGATCACACCGTCGTAGGAATAGTACCGGTCATCGTGGGTGTTTCTGTGTATCGCAGCCTCGTAGTTGATGCTGAATACCTTTATGTTTCCGTCCGCAAGACTGCTCGTTCCGTTTGCTTTCACCGCATCTGATCTGCCGTCAAAAATAAGCCCGCCTGATGCTGAAAGATCCTTCGCAGCACCCAGATCAGCCTTTACTGACATTTCTGAAGCCGCCTTTCCAGGATCGTGGTTTCCCGAAACAAATACGGTGTCGATGCCGCCGAGCTGCGGTTTTATCAGAGGATAGTATTTCTCCAGCATATAGTCGCTGTCCGGTGTCGGTCCGTTTACAAGGTCGCCGGTACATACTATAAGGCCCGGAATATATCCGCCGGTACGATTCATCGTTGTTTCTATTGCGTTGCCGATAAGATGATACTCTTCGTGTACGTCAGAGAAAGATATGAAGGAATCCGGAATGACGCCTTTGGCAATTACGAAAAGTGCATCAGATGATTTTTCACGGTAGATTATCCCGTCTTCATCATGACCTTCGATAAAGCAGCATACCCTGTGTACACCAGCCTCTTTTCCTGCAAGCTCATCCGCTCTGAAAGTCAGTGTATCTGTATCGTAGTTTGAACCGTCAACGTTCCATGTTATGTTGTCGGTGATTATCCCGTCATCGGAAAGAGTTACTGAAAACTCAGGGGCGGCATATCCGCTTCCTTCAGTGACATAATTTTCAGAGCATGGCTCAGTTTTTATACATCGTTCCAGAGTATCTCCGTTTGTGTATATCTTTACTTCAGCAGCTTCATTCCGGTCTGCAGTCATCGAAAACGGTGATTCCGCAGTTTCATCGTATTTCAGGTAATATGCATCTCCGTTTTCCGTGTAGGTGAGCGCATTTCCGTCCGTCGACCAGAAAAGATCACTTACAACGCTTTCCCTGTAACTGAATGAAATCTTACCGTCGATACAGGAGAGATTATGCGACGTTGTTGAAAGGTATGAGAACTTTGAATAGGTACTCGGAACCATTGTTCTTCTGTAATAGTGCCAGATATATTCATTTTCCTCACCGCCTCCGGTGAACAATACCTCAGTACCGTCGGTTTTCTTTACGCTGATAACATAGCTTTTATTGTCATCGAAGCTTTTTACCCGGTACCATTTCTGACCGTCAGCAGTGGTGATCGTGCTGCCGTCAGATTCCACTAGTGCGGATATTGTATTGGTTCCTTCCTCAGCATATAATTTCTGATTTACATATGTCGTCGCACTCAGAAGTGATACGGCGGCACAGATAAAAACAAGTAAGTGTTTTGGTTTCATTGATTATTCGTCGTAACTGTAGTTATCGTCTTCGTAACTGTAGTCGTAATCCTCGTAGTAGGCACTGTTTGCCTGTTCTTCGCGGGCGCGCTGCTGCTCCTCGTGAGCCTTTTTCTTTGCATTGTATCCGATAAATGCCGGTACAAAGATTGCGACGAGAACGCCCAGCACGGCAAGTCCTATGAAAATACCAAAGACTATTAAAATGACCTTTATTGCCTTGTTTTCAGATTCCTTGTTCCTTTCGGCACGGAACTGTTCGTATTCACGCTGCTGTCTTACTTCATTTTCGAAATTTCTTATATCAGCATCGTCGAATCTGTTTCCGCATTTTTCGCAGATAACTCCTCCGGTGTACGGTGCACCGCATTTTTTACAGTTTAGCATCATTTGTTGTTTCCTCCCTTACAAGTTTTTCTGCGTCTTCCGGCGGCAGAGGTTTTCCCCAGTAGAATCCCTGAATGAGATCACATCCGATACTTCTCAGAGCTTCCACCTGTTCTTCTTCTTCTACACCCTCCGAAATTACGTCAAGCCCCATGATATGTCCCATTGATATCATTGCGGCAACGTACTGTCTGGAGGATTCGCTTGCGTTTATTCTGTCTATAAATGATTTATCGATCTTCAGAAGGTCAGCCGGTATCTTGTTCAGATAGCTGAGTGAAGAATAGCCGGTTCCGAAGTCGTCGATAGCAAGTTTTATACCCATGGATTTGAGATCATTGATACACTGAATTGCCTTGTTGACTGAATCCATGAGTATTGATTCCGTGATCTCGATCTCCAGCTGTTCCGGCGAGAGACCGCTCTTTTCGATCAGGTCGTTTATTTCAGCGATGAACCCGCTTTTCATAATATGTCTTACCGATGCGTTAAGACTTAAAGTGAGTTTTTTACCGGTATCCTTAACAAGGTTACTGAAAAAGGCAGTCGCCTTTCTGAAAACCATTCCGTCTACTTTGTCGATAAGACCGACTTTTTCTGCGACCGGAATGAACTGATCCGGTCTTATGATGTTTCCCTCGCTGTCTTTCATACGGGCAAGGGCTTCAAATCCGCGCAGTTTATGTTCCATATTGTACTGCGGCTGAAGGCAGAAGAATACCGAGTCGTTTTCAAGTGCAGTTCTTATCTTGTTTTCGATTTCGAGTATCCGTTCATTCTGCGAAATTTCCGGGCTGTACCGGAGAATGTTATCGCTGCTGGCAGCCTTCTTTATTTCGCTCATTGCCGTGTTTGCACGTGAAACGAGCGTGTCAGTTGTACCGCCGTGTGCCGGATATTCGGTAAACCCGAAGCTTGCACTTATGTATATTTCACAGCCTTCGATGATGAACGGTTCGCTTAAGGCGTCGGAATATTTCGTGATGATCTTTGTGAGTTCTTCTGTGGTCTGGTATCCGCATATAACGAGCATGAACTCGTCACCGCTTACACGGGCTACGAATTCAGAAACATCGGAACTCTGCTTTTCACGTACCGTCTTCCAGCGGTCGGCTATTCCGGTGATCGCCTGATTTCCGGCTTCAACGCCAAGCGTGTGGTTTATGCTTTTGAAATGATTAAGGTCTATAGAAACCACGGCAAATTTTCTCTGGTTTCTGATAAGACGGGAAATATTGTCCCTGCACGCCATATTGTTAGGAAGTCCTGTCATAATGTCCGTATAACTCATACGTTCAAGGTTTTCTATAACGTTGTAGCGTGCGATGTGGGATGAAATAAAGAATGTTGTAAGCTCAAGAGTTTCCTTGATCCTGAGCGTGTTTTCCGTATCAAAGTTGGTCGCCCAGATAAAGCCGAGCAGATCAGTACCCTGAATGAGAGGGAAGAGAACAACGCTTTTTACGCCTGCTTCGACAAGCGTCTGGTACCACGGGTTGTTTACCTGACGGATATGCTCCATGTCAGCCTGGTTCTGAATAATGATACAGTCGCCTTCTTCACCAATCATGCCTTTCCATGAGGCCGCGATCTGGTAGTAATCAGGGAAGCTTGTTACACGTCTCAGCTTACTTCCGGGAGCGAAATCAGTGGCGACGATCGAATATTTTTCTTCTGCTTCGTTTATACGCAGAACAGTACAGCCTTCAGCTTTGCATATCTGGCGTATTTCCGAGATGACACTTTCCATCGCATCTCTGAGGTTGTCAGCCTTATGGAGCTTTATGCAGGCCGCAAGGACGTCTCCTGACGCCTGTATGTTACTGTTGCGGCTTAAGACTGATTCAGCTCTCTTTATAAGTGTTGAAGTATATGTACAGTAAAATATATTTCCGTTTTCAATATCAAGCGGCAGAACATGTACGTCAAACCAGAGATCCAAAACGCTGAGATGAACGTAAGTCTGTATCTCCTCCTTCATTACTGCAGAACGGAAGCATACGTCTTCGAAACTGCGGTTATAAGGAAAATAGTCGCTGTAAAGTGTATCAGGTACAAAGGAAGAATGCTTGACCGGACTGTAGGTTCCGGCTTCATTGCTGATCCTCATATCGATCATTTCATTGTACTTTTTATTGACCGATACGATGCGGATTTCCCCGTATCCGCCGTCATCTTTCTTTTCAACTGATACTATGCAGGTCGGAGAATAAAAGGTATCAACAAATTGCTGAAAATCCATGATAACTCCTTTCCGGGTTTATCCCCAATAAACTTTAAGAGTTTACTATAATTTTATCATAATGAACGTAAGGTGTCAACGGATTGAGCGATAATGTTTGTTTTGTTTGTGAAAATAAAAAGCATTATGTATTGCTGAGAGATACGGTGAGGTCGCACCGCCGAAATGGGATAGCTATATTGGCAACAAAATATGTGTTGACACATATGAAAGAACATATTATACTTATGAGTGTGAAAATATAATGTTTAAGACTGGTTCTAAGTATTATTGTAATATGAATGTGGGCTTTTAATACTAAGGAAGTGATTGAATGAAGCGTTCTACAAAAATATTATCCGTACTTCTTTGTGGTCTTGTAATGGCAGGCTGTGCGGCAAATAAAACTGCAGAAACAGATAACAGCGAAACAGAGGTGTCATCTTCTGTTGAGACAACATCTGCTGAAACAACTGCGGCAGTGACTTCTGCGACAACTGAGGCACCGGTTACGACAGTGACTGAAGATAAAAACAAGGTGATTTTCACCAATCCTAAGGAACCGGAGGACCCGATTGAATTTAAAGGCGAGGGAAAGAAGCTTCTGGTGTATCAAAACGGTGAGAAAATTGCGGAAGTGATTTCCGACCATGAAGTTGAATCCACGCCGGAAGGAAGATATGAAGATTTTAATTTTGACGGTCACGAAGATCTGTTTCTGTATGATACTCCGTCAGAATTCAGACACTACGGCGGCGAATGCTGGCTGTGGGACGGGAATAAAGGAGAGTTTGTAAAGACGGACAAACTTGACGGACTGTTTGGATTTGGTATCGATACTGAGTTTTCTGATAAAAAAATAAAACTGACTTACACCGAGCATTATAATTACGCTTCATCATATGTCTGCAAAGCGGAATTTAAATGGGAGAAAGATAATATCATACCTGTCTCTCTCGAAAAAACTGCTGACTGTACCGAGCAGACTGACAGAAAAACAGAAAAGGGCGTACAGTACAGCGAATTTGAAATAGACGAGGTCTATGAGTTTGATCAGAAGAACCGGCCGGTATTAAAAAGCAGGACGCACGCTAAGAAATACGGTGACCGTGAAAACGAGGAGGGAAATGAGGCTGATCTGCGTTATTTCCGTATCACATCTGATTCTGTACAGTGTATGAACGGCGATTCTGTGGTTCAGAACATTCCTCTGAAAAACGGACCGGAACTTATCTCGCAGTACAGAATGAGAAAATTCAGAAGCTCTGATTATCCGCTTTATTTTAATGATCTTGTCTTTTCCGTTGATTATGACTATGACGGCTATAAAGATCTTTGCGTTACTTCAGGCGTAAATGAATACGGTATGGCTGATAAATTCATCTACTATCATTATGATCCTGACACAGGAATGGTTAATGAGTGGGATGAACTTAATAATGTGTTCGATGGAAAATGGATCTGTTCTGAAGAATCCCACAGATTTAATCCGGCTGATAAGTACTATAATTATAAGCCAAGAGAAGAATATTCAAAATTGTCGTATGATAAATACATACCAACCGGAAGCGGTGAATATCTTGAGACAAGCTGGTATGTATGGAATAACGGTAAACTTGAACCGGATAATACAGATGTTTCAGCCAACCCGTTAAGTATTACAAATTCATATTTCATGTTCAACGCACCTGCGGACGGAACCAGCCCGGGACCAAAAAGCAGCCCTACGATGGCTTCCGGTGACGGCGCTGATTTAGTGATTTTTAATGAATCAGTCGGTTTGCTTTCGACTAAGCCAGCAGATAACGAGAAAACAATGTCCGTATCCGGTTATAAGTGTTTTTCTGCCGGAGGAGCAATTGCTGAAATGACATATATTCCTTCCGGATACAGTCATGAGATATCAGACGGAAAACTGATTGTTAAAACACCGCAGTCATCTCAGACGATAACTGATGAAAAGTTCGGAAATCAGGACAGACTGGTTTATGCCGATTTTAATTTTGATGGTTATGCTGATTTTTATATCTGTGATAAGTACCGTACCGATGGATATTATTATTTATGGAATCCTGAAACAGGTTTGTTTGAACGCAGCAAAGAACTGGAGTTCTACGGAGAACCGGGGAGTACCGAAAGATATTTTCTGGAACCGGATTATGAAAGCAGGACGCTGAAAGCATATTTTCCAAGAGATGATTATGATAAAGAATCAATTACATTAAGATGGGAAGACGGTAAACTTGTTCCGGTATCCGCTGTATTTATTCAGTACAGCAGGGTGGAAGGCCATATTATAGCTAAGAAGTGTCATTATAAATACGACAGTAATCATGACATGATACTTACCGGCACAGAAGAGACTGTATATGAAGTATGCAGAGGAACCGATAGGATCACTCTGGTTTACAGAAAAAAAGATTATGAAGAAGGCAGTAGTGAAAAATATCTGCGTTTCACTGACAGCGCACTTCAGCTTATGAAGGGAAGCAGTATTATACAGTTGATGAGTTACAGCGATATTTTCGGTATGGAACCTGAGCATGAATTTGAAAATGTTATTCCGGGTGATAAAATATCGGGACGCCATGTCGATTATGCAGAATTGGACATTGATTTTGACGGAACAGATGATCTTTGTATTCGTGCTTCTGTGGAACGACCGGATAATAAAGGCTGGGAAACGTTTTATTCTTATTATGTGTTTGATAAGAGCACAGAAATGTACAGAAAATGGAATTCTATCTCGGAAAAAGGATATCTGTATCTTCCGGATTATAAGGAAAAAATACTTTACTATAAAACTGTGCTGTCACACGATGAAGAGACTGTAACTTACAACTATCATAAATGGGAGAATGAGCAGGATGTGATATGGAAACAGGAGACAACCGACTGACCAAACATGTTTTTGCAGGTCCGAATGCATAATGAAATTTGACTTTCATATTGTGATATGATACACTTATGAAGGAAATGAAATAAAAATGGGGGGCAGTTGGTTTGAACTACAATTCAATGTATGATGTTTATCAGGAGTTATGCGCGAAATACCCGAATATACCGCTTGCTTATGATGATTCACAGGACTGTGTTACAGTCGGCTCGAACAACTACAGTGTAACAGCTTATTCAAACTGCGGACAGGGTTCGGTTATGATAAGCGACAATGTTTTAAGTTATCAGTATGACAGCGGTTCGCTGGCTGATACTGAAAGATTCCTTTCGGATCTTGTTCAGGGCAAGGTGCAGTTTTCACTGGCAAAGCGCGGCCAGAGTCCTGATCTTAAGATAAACGGATGGAAGGCAGGTGCACCGGATCAGGAAACGGACGGAAAAGCTGCTCTTATCTCCGGCGTGATCGGGATGGCAGTAGGCGCATTGTTCACTCTTTTCTGTCTTTTCTTCGCACTCGATGAAAGTGATATTGAATACGTTATGGTCGGTCAGTTGTTCTTAGGCCTTTTCGCTTCCGGACTTTTCAACACCATGTACAGCAAAAAGGTGAAACTTGTTGATGCCTTCGGATACTTCGCAGGCGTGACAGTTACGACACTTCCGGTGGCACTGGTAATAGCAGCTTTTTCAGAAGGTGATATACCAGGGATCGTTGCTCTGATCCTTTCAGCTCTTTTCTTTGGTATAGGTCATATCGTAAGAAACAGTTTCGTAAAAAGAGTAAAGCAGAAGGGCAAGGAGATCCTGCTTAAATGTTTGCCGGGTCCCGGATATCAGAACAACGGACAGATGTGATAAAACGCTCTGCACATCTATAGACTGCAAATGATATTAAACTACAAAAGCACCTGTAAGAACTTCAAATCTTACAGGTGCTTATTTTTCTAAGTAAGCGCTGATTTATTTATAAATCAGCGCGGGGGCACGGGGCGAAGTCCCGCTTCCCGCCTCTGGCAAATCCGGCGAAGCCGGATTTGCCATTAAATCAGAATATTACCTTGCGCCGTGTTTTATTCGTTTTTCCTCGTACATTCTGCGGTCCATTTCCTTAAGGAAGCTGTCCGGTTCGGTATTGCCGGAAAAACTGCTGAGTCCCAGTGAGAATGAAAGTTTGTACGGCTTTGCTCCGCTTTTGTTGAAAGCTTTTTCATTGCTTCTTATCACCTCTGCGACCTTACGTGCTTTTTCACTGTCATCGCCCGGAATAAGGAGCATGAATTCGTCACCGGCAAATCGTATCGGAACGGAACCGTCCGGTGCGGCTTCCTTTATAAGTCTGGCCGCTTCCGTTAGAGCGTCGTCTCCTGTGCTGTGACCGAATGTGTCGTTTATCATCTTGAAATCATCCATGTCCATCATGATCCCCTGAACACTTGAATGTGTGGATGAAAACTGCTTCATGATGTTGTTTAAGTAATTCCTGTTGTAAAGCTGAGTAAGCGGATCGAGATAGGTAAGTTCGTTCTGAAGGCTTATGTGCATGCACACAAGTCCGACCGCTACTGAACACCACGCCAGTGACACGCCGTAAAACAGGAACTGTGCCGCTGTGCATATTATGATAGGGCATATGAACATTCTTATAGGTATGAATGTCATTTTAGCCACATCTTTTTTGCTGTTTTTGTAAATGATGTATCCGGCAAACAGATAGAAGAATGTGAGCGCAAAATAGTAATTGGCAAACGGCAGACGGCTGTAGACATTGCTGTCATTAACTGTGAAAATGAACGGATGAAACAGATTTATTACAAGTCCGGCAATACCGGCTGCGCCCGGAAGCGAGATCTGCTTCAGAGTTCTTAACATATGTTTTTTACTGCCGTTAAGTCTGACGTCAACGTAAAGACACCACAGAGCCGATACTATAATATTATTAAGATAAGTGACCGTATCGAAAAAGTACAGGATAACATGCATTGCTTTTCCCTGTATTCCTTCAAGGCCGAATCCAAGCGAATCGGCTGTGCATGAGAACACTGTCAGTACGCAGGCGAGCGTAAACAGCATATCGCCGAGCTCGCGCCGCATCCGCACAAGACGGCTGCTTACAAGCAGTACCCCGAGTACAAGCACACCAATCGCATTTGCAACTATTACAGACTGCAGATCCAACTGATCTCCCTCCCCCTTATATTATTAATTTTCACTATTATATCAGAACAGATTCTAAATGTCAATGCACATAAACTGAATTTTTGATGACAATTCGGGAACAAGGCACTGCTTTTCTTAAGAGTTCCATATTCTTTTTTAATCGTTTTTTAATTTTTCTTATATTTTATTTTAAAACAGGGAAGGTACAATATAGACAGTGGAAAGAGAGAACCACAAAAACAAAACGATATAAACCCATAAAACAAAACCAAACCTTAAAGGACAAAAGAAAGGAACATCATTATGGAAAACTACGAAATGATCGAAGAACTCAGAAAGAACGCAGACATCAGCTATCAGACAGCTTCAGAGGTACTTGAGGGTACTGACTGGAACCTGGACGCTGCAAAGTCAGCACTTAAAAAGGAAGGCATTTACAGAGAGGAGACATTAGCTATGACAACAACTAACAACAACGACTACACAAAGACAAACACAAACGAAAGCACAAAGGAATCAGTTAAGAGCGCATTAAGAAAGTTCGCAGACTGGTCAAAGGACAAGATCACAAGAGGCCTCAGAAACGACTTCTGTGTTGAGACAAAGGGCGGCAAGAGATTCACAATGCCTGTAACAATAATGGTGATCCTTTCGATCCTCCTTATCGAATTCGTACCGATCCTCTTCATCATAGGCTTCTTCATGGGCTGCCGCTTCACCTTCGAAGGCCCGGACCTCAGCGGAACAAAGTTCAGCGAAGAAGTATCAAAGATCAGATTCGACTGCGAAAGCAAAAACTGATAAAGACCAGTTAACACTCACGAGATAATACAAAAGATATTCCCCGTCAGGGAGTCGGGATTAAAATTATTCAGAGATAACAATCCCCTCCACGCTGGAAGTGAAATTATTCAGAGATAACACTGAAAGATCCCCCCCCTCCCCGCTGGGGAGGGGGGCAGGGGGGGAGGGCGAAAATCCCCTGACTTAAAAAGCAGAGATAAAAGAGAAAATAAATAAGAACAAAAGAAAAAAGACAACAAAAAATAAATAGAAAACAAGAACAATAGAAAGAAAACATCAATCCCCTGAAAGGAGAATCCACTATGGATAACTACGAAATGATAGAAAAACTCATGGAAAAAGCCGACGTAACCTACGAAGAAGCCAAAGGCGTCCTCGAAAGCGTTAAATGGAACCTTCTCGATGCCCTCATCGCACTCGAAAAGGAAGGCAAGATCAAAACCCCTGAACCGGCAAGCTACACCACAAAGCAGACAATAAACGAAGAAGCCGAAACAATAAGAAAGAACAAAAACCTCGAAACATTCGGCGGCGTCGTAAAAAGTATATTCACATGGATCAAAAACGTAATTGTAAAAGGAATGAACAACAGCCTCTGCATCGTTGACGAAAAGAAGCAGAAATTCATCTCAATTCCGCTTACAATTTTCGCACTCTTCCTTGCAGTAGCATTCTGGCTGGTAGTAGTTCTTCTCGTTATTGAATTCTTCAGCGGCTGCTCATTTGTAATCGACGGACCTGACCTCGGTACAGACAAGGTGAATGAATTCATGGAGAAGATCAGATTCAAAAGCGGAAAGACAGATTCCTTCGACGATTTTGACGACAGGAAGTAATCATCTTTAAGAATAAGCCGGATTTCCGGAGGGTGGGTTTACGGGGCTTCGCCCCGTCCCCCACGCTGATTTATAAATAAATCAGCGCTGCCCTAAACGCCTGCCCTTGAAAAAATACTGATAATCTGTTACTATATAGTATATGACTGTCACACAGACTTTCTGTATGCGGTCCACAGATAATTTTTCGGGGGAACAACAGATGAAAATACTTATAGTTGAAGATGAAGAAAAACTTGCCCGCTTTACCGAGCTCGAACTTAAGCACGAGGGCTACGAAACAGCCAAGGCTTTCGACGGGCGCACAGGTCTTGAAATGGCCGAAAGCGGCGAATACGACCTGATTTTACTTGATATTATGCTGCCGGGACTAAATGGTATCGAAGTATTAAGAAGAATAAGAAAAACTTCCGAAGTACCGGTAATTCTTCTGACTGCCCGTGACTCGGTAATGGACAAGGTATCCGGCCTCGATACAGGCGCAGATGACTACATCACCAAGCCGTTTGACATTGAGGAACTGCTTGCACGTATAAGGGCAGCACTCCGTAAAAGAACGGTCCAGGCTGAAACATCTTCAGCTTCACTTTCATTCGGTGACCTCGAACTTGATCCTGCAGCGCATACGGTAAAGTACGACGGACACGACATCGAACTCACAAACAAGGAGTTCGGCCTTCTGAAAAAGCTTCTTGAAAACAAGTCCATAGTCCTTTCACGCGAAACTCTTCTTGAAGACGTGTGGGGGTTTGACTACATGGGCGAGACCAACATAGTTGACGTCTACATCAGATACATCAGAAGCAAGATAGATGACGTTTACGGCATCAAGATGATACAGACAGTAAGAGGCGTAGGCTATGTAATAAGGGACTGATCGTATGGATGCAGAAAAAAAACAGAATGTAAAAATGCGTTCAATAGCCAGAAAAATATCAGCAGATTTCAATTTCCGACTACTGATCATTTTTCTGTTAATCGATGCTCTCATTATTTTTCTGAACGTGACAAGCTGGATGATATTTACCGAGTTCGATGCTCTGGGGATGAGTATCATCGATGCCTTCAGATCCGGAAAGGAATTTGACATCCCGGCAGGGCATTTCATCTTTCCGAATAAGGAAAATGATCCGGTCGAGTTTATCAATAAGATAAAATATTTCGTTCCGCAGATAAAAAAAGCAGTACCGGCTGTAAATATCGCAGTGGAAAGTATAAGTATAGCGGCTATTCTTGCAGTGCCGGAGTTTTTCTGGCTGGTAACAGGATTTATCAGAGGCGGCAGCAGAGTTCGTAAAAAACTCGCACCTCTCAATCGTCTTGCAGCAACTGCACAGCTCATCAGTTCAGCAGATTTTGAAGGCGACAGCTTCCACGCACTCGAGGACGCACTAGAAAAAATAGACGCAAGTCAGACCGACTGCCATCTTTCCACAGGAAACACTGAACTTCAGGGCATCGAGTCAGCGATAAACAATCTCATCGACCGCATGAAGCAGTCCTACGTCCAGCAGGCACGTTTCGTGTCCGACGCTTCCCATGAACTGCGTACTCCTATCTCGGTCATCCAGGGTTACGCCAACATGCTTGACCGCTGGGGCAAGGAGGACGAAAAGGTTCTTGAGGAGTCGATTTCGGCCATCAAGACCGAATCCGAAAGCATGAGCAAACTTGTCGAACAGCTTCTTTTCCTCGCAAGGGGAGACAACGGAAAGAATCAGCTTACCATGGAGGATATTGACCTGAGTGCAATGATGCAGGAACTCTACGACGAATACCTCATGGTCGATCCGAATCACGAATTCATTCTGAAAAATGAGGGCGGACCGGTAATGGCATACGGCGACTACGCAATGATAAAGCAGACAGCCAGAATCCTTACTGACAACGCAGTGAAATATACTCCTGAAGGCAACGAAATTTATTTTTCAGCCTACACTGATGAAAAAGGAACACCTGTATTTGAAGTACAGGATACCGGCATAGGTATTGCGCCGGAAGATCTTCCGAAGGTCTTCGAACGCTTCTACCGCGCCGACGATGCCCGCAACCGTAAAACCGGCGGCACCGGCCTCGGCCTTTCAATCGCAAAATGGATAGTAGACCGCCACGGCGGCCACTTCGACATAAAGAGCTATCCGGACGCAGGAACAAGATTTTCAGTATTCCTGCCGGTGAAGAATCCGGAGGGTAAATAAAAATTATAAATACATCGCAAAAAAGCCACTCATGTGTTTTTCATGAGTGGCTTTTGACATATCAATAAAAATTTCATTACCATCCAAGAACTTTGTCGTAAAGTTCTTCGTATTTTCTCGCAGAATGATCCCATGAGAAATTCTGCTGCATTCCGCGTTTTACTATGTCGTCCCAGCCCTTCGGCATGTCGTAGTAAACGTGCTTTGCGTAGTTGATTATGCCGAGCATTTCGTCGGCATTGTAGTTCGTGAATGAGAAACCTGTACCGGTGTTGTAATACTCGTTGTACGCCTCAACGCTGTCCTTAAGACCGCCTGTTTCACGGACGATCGGTACAGTACCGTACTTGAGAGCGATGAGCTGTGTAAGACCGCATGGTTCGAAACGTGAAGGGACGAGCATTGCGTCTGCAGCTGCATATATCTTGTGGGCACGGTTTTCCGAGAAGAAGATGTTTGCTGACATTCTTTCCGGCTTGATGCCCTGATAGTGTCTGAAGGTGTTTTCATATCGCTGTTCACCTGTACCGAGAACAACGAGCTGTGTGTTTTCGTCAACGATCCTGTCGAGCACCCAGTTTACAAGGTCGAGACCCTTCTGGTCTGTAAGACGTGAAATGATCGCAATCATGAACTTGTTCTTGTCAACAGGAAGTCCGAGTTCACGCTGAAGTTCCATCTTGTTTGCATCTTTTCCTTCACGGAAATTGTCGATGTTGTATTTCTTGTAGATCTCGTCATCTGTTTCCGGATTGTATATGCTGTAGTCGATACCGTTTATGATACCGCAGAGAGAATTGTTTCTTGCGCGGAGAAGACCGTCAAGTCCCTCGCCGTAGTATTCGTTCTGTATCTCGTTTGCGTATGTCTCGCTGACTGTTGAGATGTAATCGGCGTAAACCATACCGCCCTTGAGCATGTTGGCATCTTTCTTGAATTCGAGCTTGTCCGGTGTGAACATGTATCCCGGAAGATCGGTGTTGTATTCAAAAGTCTTGATATCCCATATACCCTGGAACTTCAGGTTGTGGATAGTCATTATTGTCTTTGTTCCGAAGTAGAACGGATTTTCAGCATACATCGAATGGAGAAATACAGGTATGAGCGCAGCCTGCCAGTCGTGGCAGTGGATGATGTCCGGCTTGAAGTTGATTACCGGCATGATCGCGAGAACTGCCTTGCAGAAGAAAGTAAAGCGCTCGATGTCGAACTTCGGATCGGAATAAGGTCTGTCGCCGCCGAAATAATATTCGTTGTCAACAAAATAATATGTTATTCCGTTCATTTCGTATTTCATGATACCGACATGGAAGTTGCCTTTTCTCTTGCCGTAGTCCATATAGAAATGGTGGATGTACTGGAAGTTGTTCCTGTACTCCTGCGGAATGAAAGTGTAGTAAGGCATTATGACTGCAGCTTCGTATTTTGATCTGTCGAGTGTCTGCGGAAGTGTTCCGACTACGTCGGCAAGTCCGCCTGTTTTGATAAACGGGACACATTCAGAAGCTGCAAAAAGAATTTTTTTCATATATATGGATTCCTTTCAATATCTATGATAAAGCAGTTTCCGCTTGAAAACACATGTCATGATCAGCGGGTGAACAGAGACACAAGCCGTCATATTCATCACATCTGCAGTGTTTTAAGTGAAAAAAGAACTGCTTAAAAATACTTGTATTGTAATTGTTCCCGATAATGTGAAAATATCTGTTCTTCTATTGTAGCATATTATAAAAAATAAAACAATTGCAGAATCGCACAATATTGAAAGAATTATTTCTATATATTGTTCCTATAACCAGTCCCGGTTTCCTGAACGCGGATATATTGAAAATCCATTGCATTTGAGACTTTCGTGTGATATAATAAATTTGTATGTTTTAGGGATGCAAAAAAATAGTATAAAACTGCAAGAGGTGGATATGAGTGAAGAAAACGTGCAGATATTTCTTCCGGCTTATAAAAGATAATTTTATTTCACTTGCGGCATTTGAATTTATTTTCAAAGCATCTGTTTTCATTCTGTTTGTTCCGCTCATAGCAAAGCTCATGAACATTGCCACGAACAATGCAGGGATCATGTTCATCACAACGAAGAACGTTGCGAGACTCATGAAAAATCCGCTTATGATAGTCATGACAGCGGCCATGATATTAGTGTTTATCTGTGTCTCGTATTACGAGGTCTGCTGTATCTGGATGTGCTACCGGAAATATACCCGGGGAATAAAGATGACAGTCACCGACATGTTTGCGGACGGACTGATCCATCTCAGAAAGACCAGCCGCAGATACGGCATAAAGATCTATCTGCAGATGGCAGCAATTTTTCCTCTGCTTTGTTTTCACATGAACGTGATACTTTTTGACAGACTCGATATTCTTTCGAGTTGTTTAAAGTTCATTTTCAGAGGTGTACCGGTCAAATATATCGGTGCTGTTTCGGCAGTAGCATTTATTTTTCTGTTTTCCTTCTCGACCCAGAAGTTCGGAAAATCAATTTCGGGGCGTAAGGAAGGCGTTAAGCATTTTTTCCGCAGAACACTTCATCTGGTGGTCACCAATCTGCTGACCGGAATTGTTCTGTTTCTGATCTATCTTACGATAGTTGTCATCGCGGCTCTTGTGATCAGATTCTTCGGAAGCAGGAATTCTGCTCTTGTCTATCTGATCAGGACCGAGAATATTATGTACTACGTACTTGCGTTCCTTGCAGGTGCGCTTGGATACATCACCAACATAGCACTTCTGTTTATGTTCCAGAGCAAGCAGAAAATGGGAGAAAAGGTGCTGGAAAAACAGCCTAAAGGAATAAGAAGAAAAATTGTGACCGTTCTTATTGCTGTTGTTTTTATGGCGGACGCCGGAACAGCGGCAGGCTATTGTATAAACGGTTCACATGTACTGGAGGAAATGTTTATTAGTACAAGTGTTACAGCGCACCGCGGAGGTGCAAAATTCGTTCCGGAAAATACGATGTACGGTGTGAAGTACGCCATCGAATCCGGTTCCGACTATATCGAGATAGATGTTCAGCTTTCGGCAGACGGGGAAGTTTTCCTTCTTCATGACAACAATCTGAAAAGAACTACAGGTGCCAATAAGATGGCTTATAATCTTACCTATGAAGAACTTTCAAAACTTGACGCCGGAAGCTACTTTGACAGTTCGTTTTCCGACGCTTACATACCTACTCTCGATGAGGTGCTTACCGAGTGCAAGAGTAAGATAAACCTCAACATCGAGATAAAGAGCTCAAGAAGAGGCGAGGAGCTCGTAACAAAGGTCCTTGAACTTATCGACAGGCATGAGATGAGGGAACAGTGCGTTATTACTTCCACGGAGTATCCTTACCTTAAGCAGGTAAAGGAAATGCGTCCGGAACTGCGCACAGGATATATCTCAAATATGCTTTACGGCGATCCGACTTCACTTAAGTACGCCGACTTCTTCAGCGTGAAGTTTGCAGTAGTCAACGAGAACTTTGTCCGTTCAGCTCACAATGCCGGCAAGGAGGTTCATGTCTGGACGGTAAACACCAAGCCGCTTATCAACAGAATGAAGGGCATGGACGTTGACAGCATAATCACCGACAACCCGGTTCTCGCAAGAAAGATACTTTCAAGAAAGAACGACAGGAAGAGTCTCGCGGAGATCCTTCAGACCTTCCTTTACAGATAAAGTTACACATGTTTATTTACATATTAAGATGCGGCGATGACTCACTTTATACGGGCATCGCCGCAGACATTCAAAAACGAATTAAACAGCACCGCGGTGAGATTAGCGGCGGCGCAAAATATACCCGCAGCCGCGGGGTAAAAAAACTTGAGGCGCTCTGGCAGACTGATGACAGCACCGCCGCAAGAAAAATGGAATATGCCATCAAGAAGCTTACGCGTGTCACTAAGGAAGAACTTATCAGTGCGCCGGAGCTTATTACAGAAAAATACATTCCGTCACTTTCGGACTATGACTACAAGGTGGCGGATAAGGAGGAACTTATTTTGAAAACAGATCTTACAGCTACTGCCACATTCGGTGTGGCCGGAAATTTTACGGGACATCTTGAACAGGCAGGGGAAGCTTCGGATTTTAAAAACATGAAGGTGGATGACGCTGCAGCTCCGAAGGCTATCTTCCCGACATATATACCGGGAGCAAAGGAACCGGCTCCGAAATTCCTTTCCGTTTTCCCGTTTGATCCGGATACGATCCTCTATCCGGCTGATCAGAAGAAACTTCAGATAGAACCTGAATGTGCAGTGATCTTTGAAGCAGAGTGGGAAGGTACCAGCCTTAAATCACTTAAAGCCATCGCATTCGGAGCTTCAAACGACTGCTCAATAAGACGCGATGGAGCGAAGAAGATTAGTCTTAAGAAAAACTGGGGAAAGTGTTCCAAGGGCTTTTCAGCTCATGCTATCCCGCTCGATTCCTTTGATGAAAACAGCGTTATAAACGACTACCGTATAGCAAGCTTTCTCGTCCGTGACGGGAAAGTCTATCCTTACGGCGAGGACAGTGCAGTAAAGGACTACAGCTACATTTACGGCAGGCTTATGAACTGGATGCTTGACAAGTTCAATAACCAGCAGGATGAAGGACCTGCCGAAAACATAAACGCTTATCTGAACGCAGCAGGCCGTCCGGAAAGAATACTTGTTTCCATAGGCGCCACACGATACACTGAATTCGGCGAAACAAACTTTCTTACCTACGGTGACCATTCAGTGGTCGTTCTCTATCCGGGCTCAAAGTACTCATCAGATCAGATAGAGAAAATGGTACTTGAAAATGACCTTGAGAAGGAAGATATATCATATCTCGATCAGGTCGTATGTGAATAATTCTGATCAGCCTCCGGTACCGGATCCGCCCGGTACCAGTGCACAGATCTTTACAAAAATAAAAACGCTTCCGGAAAGCATTCTCTCCGGAAGCGTAATTTTTTAGGAAACGCTGATTTATTCATAAATCAGCGTGGGGCAAAGGGGCGAAGCCCCTCAAAACCCACCTCCGGAAATCCGGCGAAGCCGGATTTCCGATTTGATCAGTGTTTCTTACGTAAATATTATTCGATCTCGAAGGCGTCTGCGATCATGTCAAGTTCGAGCTTGATGATGCGATAGTAGCAGTAGTTCCTGAATTTCTCAGTATTTCCTACGAGTCTGAATGAAGCCTTTTCAAAGTCATTGAACTGGCTTTCCTCTGAGCCGAAGCCTCTCTTAACGATGTCGTTGATAACAGTGGCTTCGTCTGTGCATTTCTTGGCTGCAAGTTCAACGGATAATTCAACCATTTTTCTGTACAGTGTATCACACGCTGCACATTCTTCAGGTGTATAGCTTCCGATGTCTTCCATAACCGTGTAGAGCTTGCTTATCTCTGCAGCAATACTCTGAGCATTTCCTGCATTGAACATAATGATACCTCCGTTCCTGTTTCAACAGGTGATCAGTGCATAAGATCTGAAATTGTATCGAGTATCTTATCGTAGCAGCCGCCGCAGCCTGTTGAACATGAAGTAACTTCCTGAACAGTCTTGAAAGCCTCTGTTACGTCTGTAAACTTCTTTTCTGTGTGAAGAGCACGGTCAATATCGTTTACTGTTACCTTCTTGCAGTGGCAGATCTCTTCGTTTGTTTTTGACATTCCGTCCATGATAAAACTCTCCTTATAGTAAATTGGTTTATGAAAACACTGCAGGTAACCTGTCAGTGTTTTGTATCTTAAAGTAAAAATACTTTTAAGCGTTGTTTGTTCCTAAAATGTGCTTAAGGATTTGAAATGAACTGTTCCGGATCGATAGCGTTGTCGGAAGTCCATTTGAAAGGCCAGTGACGTACTTCAAAGTGAAGGTGAGCGCCTGTTGAATATCCGGTCGATCCGGCATATCCGATAACTTCGCCCTGTGAAACACTCTGACCAACGCTGACAGAAACTGAGCTTAAGTGAGCGTACAGTGTACAGTACTTTCCGTCGTTGTGTCTTATTACGAGATATCTTCCGTATCCGCCGCCGCATCCGCAGCTTGAGCTCTTGCCGTAGTTGTGGGTACATTTGTTTTCAACTGAGAATACGATGCCGTCGCAGGCGGCTACAACAGCCTTGCCCATGATGGTGTCACCGTCAGATGCTGTTATGTCAACACCCTTGTGAAGGGTTCCCCATCTTGTTCCGAAAGGACTGGTGATTATTCCGTAACCGTTTGCCACAGGCCAGCCGAATCCGCTTGAATAGGTAGGCTGTGATGACGGAGCGGGAGTCTGAGCTTCAGTTGAAGGTGCTACAGGTTCTTCCTGCTTTGGTGCTTCCGTTGCCGGTTCAGTTGAAGGCGGTGTCTCTGCCTCAGGGGCTTCAGTTGTAGGTTTTTCATTGTTTTCGGCTGCGCGTCTTGATTCTTCAGCAGCACGTCTTGATTCTTCAGCAGCTCTTTCAGCACGGCGTGACTCTTCAGCGCGTCTTGATTCTTCCGCACGTCTTGATTCCTCGGCCCTGCTTTCAGCTTCAGACGCAGCAATGGATTCAGACTCTGAAACTGATACTGATACGCTTACCAGATGTTCAGCGATCATACGTTCAAATTCTTCTACCTGTGAAGCGAGTTTCTTGATTTCTTCCTCTTCTTCCGCCATTGCTTTCTGACGCTCTTCTATGCTTTCGTGGATCTCTGATTTTACACCGTCAAGCTTGTCCAGTTCTTCCTGAGTGGCAGTGTAGTCTTTTCCGAGTTCTTCGAGAGCCTCAGTGAATTCATTTTTCTTTTCCTTTTCTGATTCAAGATTGCCTTCAAGCATTTCCTGTTCAGCTTCAAGGGATGATTTCAGCTCTTTGAGCTTGTCTATCTGCTCCTGAATTGTTTCAATGAGGTTGTTGTCGTGCTCTGCCACCTTTGCGATAAGTTCAAATTTTGCAAGCATATCGTAGAATGACGATGAGCCTGAAAGTATCGATGAAATATTATCACCCGATGCCATGTATGAGGCACGTATTCTTTTCTTGAGAACAGCGACGTTTTCGTCAATCTGAAGATCGGCATCCTTGATGCTTGCTTCAGTCAGATTTATCTTCTGGACGTTCTCGCTGATCTCGTCATCGAGTTTGTCTATCTGACCGGAAACGTAGTCAATGTTCTGACTCTGGAGTTCCATTTTTTCAGTCAGAGCATTTCTGTATTCGAGCTTTACGCTTTCATCTGCTTCAACATCTTCGTATTTTGACTGATATTCTTCAATTTCCTTCTGAAGTTCTGCTATGTGTTCCTTGTTTTCAGTCTTCAGTTCTTCGAGTTCGCTTATTGATTTTTCAGCCTCAGCCGGAGAAAAGGCTGTGACCGGTACATAACAGAATGATGATAATGTCATTACCGCTGTTAAAGAAAAAGCGGCAGCGATCTTCATAAAATTCTTATTATTCAAATGAAAAATCCTTTCTGCAATTCGTTCCCCCGAAAGCCTGTCCCCATATAATCATTGATAAGTATTGCCTACTTTGTGACTTTTTCAAAATCACTTGCCGGATGTTTGCATATCGGGCAGATGAAATCTTCCGGCAGTTCCTCGCCGACATATTCATAGCCGCAGATAACACATCTCCAGATCGTCTGACCGTCAGATGTTTTTCCGACTGCTTCCGGTTTCGGTTTTATGTTTTCAAAGTAGTATTCATATGTAGCCGACGGAATCTCGCTGAAGAATTCACCGTCTGACGGGATACCGACAAAAAGAATGTGGCTTCCGAGGTCGATCTCCTTAATAACAGAGACCGAGAAAAATGCGTTTGTTCCTTTTGTTACAGCCATACATCCGTTGGCTGTACGCTTGCAGTCGTTAAATCCTGCAAATTTGTCAGTGTCGCGTCCGCTCTGAAAACCAAAGTGTTTAAACAGGTCAAAGGACGCGCTCTGGTCAATAACAGAAATATTGAAGCGCTTTGCCTTCTGTATCATCTCACAGGTGTAGTTTGCCTTGTTTACTGAAATAGAAACAGCGTTCATCTCAGTAGCCACCTGACAGGCAGTGTTGATGATGCATCCGGTGTCCTTACCTTCAAAACTGGTTGTTACAACAAACAGTCCGTAGCTTATTTTCTGAAGTATTTTAGTATTCATAGTTTTCCTCCTCGTCCTTTAGCGTAAACGCTGGTTTATCCATAAATCAGCTTGGGGACCGGGGCGAAGCCCCGCAGTTCTCCCATAAGAAATCCGGTGAAGCCGGATTTCTTACTTAACGTTCCTTATATTATAACACACATAATTTGAAATATCTACTGGTTTTTAAAACCATTAAAAGGGGATAAATGTCTGTCATAAACAAAAACCGCCTTCGTTAAAGAAGGCGGTTTCTGCTTTAGAAATGAATTTTTATAATATAAAGACTGAATTAATATCTGAAGAATGAAGAGATAATACTCTGTATAAATTTCCGGGATTTACTGAACTGCTGTTCAGTATGCCGGGAACACTGTAACCTGTATGTAACAAAAGAATGACAAAGTTGTTACAGCAGAAACCTGATACGCAGAAAATATATTCACGAAATGTTTGATTATAGAACAAAGTTCCTTTGGCGCTTAGCTTCTGAGGAACTTTATCTCTGCGACTAATATTATTATATTACAAATCGGTAACATTGTCAAGTGGAGTTATATGAAAATTGTGTGTTAATTATATGAGAACATGGAAAAATGATAATAATCATGAATATTGCCACACTCTGGTGTTAGTTGTACTTCTATATTATAATTCCGAAAAAAGCCTCCGCAGTTTTTAAACCGCGGAGGCGTAATAATTATTATTAATTATTTAACGATACTTAAAAGTACACCGGCAGCAACTGCTGAACCGATAACACCTGCAACGTTTGGTCCCATGGCGTGCATGAGAAGGAAGTTTGTCGGGTTTTCTGAAGCACCGACTTTCTGTGATACACGGGCTGCCATCGGAACGGCTGAAACGCCTGCTGAACCGATGAGCGGATTTACCTTTCCGCCTGTTACCTTATACATGATCTTACCGAATAAAACACCAGATGCAGTACCGATAGAGAATGCGATAACGCCGAGGATGATAACCTTTGCAAATTCAGCTGTGATGATCTTGTCGGCTGTTGTTGTTGCACCAACTGAAACGCCGAGGAAGATAGTAACGATGTTCATAAGTTCGTTCTGAGCTGTCTTTACAAGTCTGTCGCAGACACCGCTTTCCTTGAGAAGGTTGCCGAGCATGAGCATACCAACGAGCGGAGCAGCTGACGGAACGAGAAGTGCGATGATAACTGTAACGGCGATAGGGAAGATGATCTTTTCAGTCTTGCCTACCGGACGAAGAGTTTCCATTACTACGGCACGTTCCTTCTTTGTTGTGAGTGCCTTCATGATCGGAGGCTGGATGATAGGAACGAGAGCCATGTAGGTGTAGGCCGCGAGAGCTATGGTACCTGTCGAGATAGTAGCTCCGCCTCCTAAAAGACGGCTTGAAACGAAGATCGCTGTAGGACCGTCGGCGCCGCCGATGATGGCGATTGAAGCAGCTTCTGATTCAGAGAATCCGAGACATGCAGCACCGATGAATGTAAGGAAGATACCTGCCTGAGCTGCAGCTCCGAGAAGGAAGCTCTTAGGATTTGAAATAAGCGGTGCGAAGTCAGTCATTGTTCCGATACCAAGGAAGATAAGCGGAGGGAAGAGCTGAAGCTTAACACCCATGTAGAGAAGGTCGAGAAGACCGCCTTCGTGAAGAATCTTGTCATAGTCTATGTTAGTAGGATCTGCAAAGAGCTCCGGTGTGTACATCGCTGTAAGCGGAAGGTTTGTAAGGAGCATACCGAATGAGATCGGAAGCAGAAGCAGCGGTTCGAATTTCTTTGCGATCGCCAGATACATGAAAACGAACGAGATAAGGATCATGACGATGTTCGTCCATTCGAGGTTGGCAAAACCGCTCGTAGCTCCGAGATCAGCAAGAGTTTCAAGGAATATTCTTATTACTTCACTCATGATAGATAAATATCCTTTCGTATTTAATTGTTAATGCCGCGCAGATACGCAGGCGGCTGACGTAAACGTTCGGTAAATCCGTCGTTTACTATATTTGTAATCAGAACGGAAGAGTGTTCTCGCGCTGACCGGCAGCACCCCATACTGAGCCTGCAGAGCGTCTTCTGTTTTCTGTTCTGTTTATCGAACGAACAGCGTATTTCTTTCCGTCCCTTGCAGCCATCATTGCGACCGCAGCAGAAATAACAGCTATTACTTCGTCATCGTCTCCGGAAATTTCCGGTTCCGGTACAGAACGTGTAACATTTTCAGGAACTGTTACCTGAGGTACAGGGATCACATCCGGCTTGCTGCCCTTCTTTTCCTTGTTTGCGATACCTGAGAATATCTTTCCGAATATCTGAACAAAAACTATAAGAAGAACAAGAGCAAGGAATACGACTACCAGTCCGGTGATAACAACAGCCCAGACTTTTGTCCATGGAATTACCATAAAATTACTCTCCTATCTGTAGATAAAATTAAACCATACGATTATAATTATAACTCAGATACGGATTTTTTGCAATACACAAATTATAAAAAAACATGACCACTTTCTGCTGTTTTGCCGGATACGAAAACCCCTTGCGGAAAACTGCAGTCTTATACCATATTATATGCGCAGCTTCTATGTTGTAATTTCACAAATGTTGTGCTGGCTTATAGGATTAATTGTGCAAAACAGTATAAAACGATTGAAATAATATTTGCACTGTGTTATAATAAAGAAGATGTAATACACAGCACGGAACGACCGTTTGTATTCCGTGCAAATGATTGCGGGAGTGTTTTCTTTATATGACCGATAAATACAAATTAAGACCGAAGTCCTTCATGAGGTTCAAAGTCGATATCGACGACAACTTCAGGGTCGTAAATGTGGACGAAGGTTTTTCTGAACTTACCGGACTCACTAAGGAAGATCTGGACAGAGGTCTGTACATGAGCCGACTTGTACCGACCGAAACTTATCAGGACTTCATTGTGACAGTCCGCAAAAAGATCAACAATAATGAACCTTTCTGCTTTGTTTTCCCGATCATTTTAAATGACAGAAGCATCATCTATCTGAACTGCTACGGCGAAATAGAATGCTATGAAGCTGTGAATACACGAAAAGTGCGCATGGTAGCAACAGTCTGCGAAGATGATGACGTCACTGAGGAAGGCGAAAGCGAGAACAGGGACAAGCTTACCGGACTTTATTCCCGTGAAGCCGGGGAAAAGATGATAAAGCAGTATCTCAAACTGAAACCGGACAGCGAGCTTTGCGCGCTTTGTATAATAGATGTTGACAATTTCTGTGAGATAAACAATCACTACGGCAGAGAGTTCGGCAACTCAGTACTTGAGGAAGTTGCAGAAAAGCTTACAGCTGTAATGCGTCCGACCGACATTGTTATACGTCTGGGCGGCGACGAATTCATGGTGTTCTCGAAGAATACCAACAAGGCATATATCAAATCCTTCGGAAATTCCATAAGCAAGCGTGTCAACAGCATTTATGCGGGTACAGACAAAAACATAAGCATTTCATGTACTGTCGGAATTGTAAACACCTACTATTCGGACAAGTACGACGAGCTTTTTGACTATGCCTACAAGACTCTTATGTTTGCGAAAAAGACAAACAAGGGAACAAGTCTTCTTTACTCGGACGTTTACAATCTTGTGGACTCCAAGGTGCTCGACGAGACCATTCTTGACAAGGGCGTTACGGACATTGCAGATGCCAATCCGCATCAGAACGGCGATATTATCGCCTTTGCATATTCTCTTCTTGAAAAGAGCCGTGACTTAAAGACTGCTATCAATCTTCTTCTTCCGAAGATATCACGTCAGTTCGACTTTTCACGAATCGTTATCTTTGAAGTAAACGAAGATAACATGTATTATAAATTCACCTATCACTGGTGTGAAAAGGGAAGACCTATCGATTTTAACGAGATCTATGACTTCAACCGCAAGGACCTGAACGTTCTTATCGATTATTTCGAACGCGACAGCATCGTGCGAATCACATCTAAGATCATGGCGAAGCTTTCAAAATCGCTGCGTAAGATGCTTGAACGTAATTCAAGAAGCCAGTACTATTTCTCGGCAATCTACAACGAGGGTGTTTTCAAGGGATGTCTTGTTTTTGAGACCCGTGACAAAAGCCAAAGGCTTACAGCCGGTGAGATAAACACCTTAAAAGAACTTTCACGCGTTATCGCGACACACATCACTATTGTAAATGCCGACCTTGCCAGCAAGGCAAAGTCGGACTTCCTTTCACGTATGTCACACGAGATACGTACACCTATCAACGCTATCAAGGGTATGGCGGACAAGGCCATCTGCGTAATGGACAATGAGGAGCACATAGACACATATGTTGTTTATGACTGCCTCGAAAAGATATCCATTTCAACAAAATATCTTACATCGCTTGTAAATGACATTCTCGACATGTCGAAGATAGAAAGCGGAAAACTGGTAGTAAACAACGAAGTTTTCGACATTACCAATCTTCTTGAGGATCTTGAGATGATGATCAAGCCTCAGGCAGAGCAGAGAATGATTAACTTCACCATCAACAGAAACTACACAAACAAGCTGTTCGTCGGTGATCAGTTCAGAATCCATCAGGTACTTGTGAATCTGGTGGCAAATGCTCTCAAGTTCACTCCGTTCAGCGGCAGGATAACTGTAAACGTTGATGAGCTGGAGGACAAACCGGATTCATCAGTGCTTAAGTTCAGCGTTGTGGACAACGGCATAGGAATCAAGAAGGAAAATCTAAAGAAGATTTTCGAATCCTTTGAACAGGCTGACAGCGCAGTTACAAAGACCTACGGAGGTACCGGACTCGGACTTTCCATCTGCAAGAATCTTGTGGAACTCATGGGTGGAAACATCGAGGTAATAAGCGAGGAAAACTGCGGATCCACATTCTTCTTTGTACTTGAACTCAAGAAATGCCAGTCCATCACTGATTCAATAAGAGAGAATCTTTACATAGCACAGCAGAATTTCGACTTCTCCGGCAGAACGTTGCTGCTTGCGGAAGACAATGATTTCAACGCCGAGTTTACCAAGGCACTCCTTGAAAATGTCGGCTTTGATGTAAAGCTTGCACTTAACGGAAAACAGGCGGTCTACTCCTTCGTTTCAAATCCGAGCCACACGTACGATGTAATTCTTATGGATGTACGTATGCCTCTTATGAACGGTTATGAGGCTGCAGGCTGCATACGTAATTCGGACAAGGCTGATGCTCACTCGATCCCGATCATCGCCCTGACGGCCAATGCCGCCGGAGATGATGAAAAGCTTACGATCCAGAGCGGCATGAACGCATACATTTCCAAACCTTTTGAAAAAGAGATGCTCTACATAATGCTCAAGCAGGTTCTTGACGGTACATCTGTTATCACCGACAGATCTGCTGACGGCATGATTCCTGATCATCTCGATTTCCCGCCTGGTCTGTTTGACTAAAAATAAAAGAGTTTAAACGAAGCACCTTTACGGTTTAACGCCGGAAGGTGCTTTTTCTTTTGAAACGCTGATTTATGAATAAATCAGCGTGGGGGACCGGGGCGAAGCCCCGCCGCCTCTCTCTCCGCAGATCAGGCGAAGACTGATCTGCGGCATAATATGATCTTTCTTATGAAAACCTTAAGAATATCTTAGTCTTTTAATAAACACTTGACAAGCATAAAGACATTATAGTATGATTTATGTATACACTTTTCAGATCAGTTTTTTCATAACAATAAATCACAGAGAACAAAAGAAAAAACAGGACGGAGGAACAACAATTGGCAAAGAAAAAAAGCGAGCCTCATTCAAGGACGCTTAAAAAAAGTGAACGGATCACGGAACTATGCTTCCTGGCACCGAGTCTTTCCGGTGTGCTGCTGTTTTTCGTGCTTCCGTTTTTCGTGGTTATCTATTACTCACTGATAGACAATCCAATCAACAAACAGTTCGTTTTTTTTGATAATTTTAAGGAAGTCCTGACAAACGACGCTTTCAGGATGGCAGCTAAAAACACGCTGCTGTTTTCAGTGGCAGCGGTGCCGCTGGCGGTAGTTATCTCGCTGGTGTTTGCGGTGATACTTGAATCGAAAATAAGCTTCAGAAGCCAGCTGAGAGCTTCATTCCTGTGTCCGCTCATGGTACCTACCGCATCGGTCGTGCTCGTCTGGCAGGTAATGTTCCACAAACAGGGAACTGTAAATCAGCTTCTGGAAATGATGGGCGGAGAGCCGGTGGACTGGCTGAAGACACCGTCAGGCATGATCGTTGTGGTGATCATGTTCCTCTGGAAGAACATCGGTTACAACATGATACTCTTCCTTGCGGGACTTTCCAATATTCCGGGAGATCTTATGGAAGTGGCAACTCTTGAAGGAGCGGGTCCGTGCTACAGGTTCTTCCATCTGAAGCTTCGCTATCTGTCACCGACAATTCTGTTCGTAACTATTCTTTCACTTATCAACTCATTCAAGATATTCCGCGAGGTCTATCTTCTGACAGGTGACTATCCTGATGCGCTTTACATGCTCCAGCATTTCATGAACAATACCTTCTCGCTGCTTGAGTATCAGAAGCTTTCATCATCGGCTATAATAATGGGACTTGTGATGTCCGTTATAATCGCTCTGCTCTTTATTGTTGAGTACTGGTTCGGAAAGGATGTGGAGTGATGAGAAAAAAGCCTCTTAAAGTAAGGGTGCGACAGAAGGCAATATCAGTTTTCCTTACTGCTTTCACTGCAATGTGTGCACTGCTTTTCCTTTTTCCGACTGCGGTGACTATCGCCAACTCATTCATGACGCAGAAGGAGATAAACGCCAATTACGGCGCAATGATAAGCAACTTTGACAAGAACGTTTCAAAGAAGACATTCATTTCTGAAAAGCTAAACTTAAAGCTCATTCCGGATAAAGTATCGTTTCAGCAGTATCTGACAGTACTTTTCAAGAATTCCGATTACCTTATGAAATTCTGGAATTCAGTGATCCTTGTGGTTCCTATAGTTCTTTTCCAGACCATAGTCGCGTCACTTGCGGCATACAGTTTCGCCAGATACCGGGGTAAGTTCAAGGAACTGCTGTTTTTCCTCTACGTAGTTCTCATGCTCATGCCGTATCAGGTAACTCTGGTACCGAATTATCTTGTTGCCGACATGCTCGGAATAGTAAATACAAGAATGTCGATCATTCTCCCTGGCATCTTCGCTCCTTTCAGCGTGTTCATACTTGCCAAGGTAATGCGGAGAATACCTGCTGCCTACATTGAAGCTGCCAAGCTTGACGGAGCAGGTGAGGTACAGATCTTCACCCAGATCTGTCTGCCTCTTTCAAGAAGTGCGATTTTTTCAGTTGTGCTTCTTAACTTTATAGATTACTGGAACATGGTGGAACAGCCGCTTATCATGCTCTCGGACACCGACTATCATCCTCTGTCAGTTTTTCTTTCGAAGATAAATTCCGGTGACGTGGGACTGGCTTTTGCCGTAGCGGTAATATATATGATACCGACTCTGCTGATGTTTTTCTACGGTGAGGATTACCTCGTCGAGGGAATTGCATATTCCGGCGGAATAAAAGGATAAGCACATATCGAAAGGACAAATTAAAATGGACAGCAAAGAAATAAATATAAATGCAGAACCTGCAGAAAAGCACCGTAACAGAAGGGAATGGGTAAAGAACATTATCATAGTTTTCCTTCTTATAATGCTGGTACTCACATTCTTTTCAAATACAATAATGAACTATTCTCTTCCTGAGGTATCAGTGGCACGTATTTCAAGAAACAAGGTATCGAAGGCTTACTCTCTTGATCTTTTAGTCGAGGCAAACAAGAAATACACCGTTACAGCCGATGAAAACAGGGAGATCAAGCGAGTAGCAGTCCGTAAGGGACAGGAGATCAAGGAAGGACAGACACTGTTTTATCTTGAAGAACCGGGCGAAAGCACCGAGGCTAAAACACTCCAGGACAGCATTGATCTCGAAAAAGCAGCTTATGAAAAGAGTCTTATCACAGCTTCACCTGACAACTTTGCACTTGCACAGGCCGTTGAAGTTGCAAGGGACAAGCTCAATCAGGCAATAGATGCAAAGAACAATGCACCTTCTGAGCCGTCAGAAGATCCGGAACAGAAGAAGAACGATCTTGCTCAAAAGGCTGTTCTTCAGTCAGACCTTAACAACATTACGGAACAGAAATACGAACTGCTCAGCAGCGATACAGCTTCAAAACTTTCAAATGAACTTGGTGCATATGAAAAGGCGAATTCTGAGCTGGAAACGGCGAAAAAAGAACTTAAGGATGCCGAGGATAAATGTGCGGGTTATAATGCAGCTATTCAGGCCGCAGGTGCTGAAAACGGAACGAAGACCATGGAGCGCAGCATAGAAACTCAGAAGCTCCAGATAGCACAGAAAAAGGCTGATCTTGCTGCAGCTGCTGAGGAAACTGTAAAAAATGAGCTTGCAAAAGAGATCGCAACTCTTGAACTTAATTTAAAGTATGCTGAGGAAGACCTTAAGGCCGTTACAGAAGCTCTTACTAATCTTGAAAAGGCGAAGACCTTAAAGGCGGAAAAAGAGACAGCCGTAACTCAGAAGGAGAATGCTGTCAAAGATTCTGAAAAGGCTCTGGAAAAGAAGGTCGCTGAGGTATCAGCTGAAATCAATGCCAAGATCGCATCACTCGGCGGCGGTGTTTCTTCTTACGATGAAGGTCCCTCTTCATACATCGGAAGTGATCCGCTTATGTCATCATCAACTGACTACGATGCAAATATAAGAGCGGCTCAGTACGAACTTGATGCTGCTATAAACGCTCTTGAACAGAAAAGAAAAACAGATTCTGTAACAGACGCACAGACTCAGGTTGATCTTGATGCACAGAAGAAAAAGATCGACAAGCTTGAGAAACAGCTTGCAAAGCTTCTTGAAAAGCAGACTGAAAATGAGATAAAGTCACCGGTTGACGGCGTTGTTGAAATGATCAGTTTTACTTCCGGTCAGTCATTTGCTGTCGGTGAAGAACTTATGATACTCAATCTCTCAGCTGATGGTTTCACGTCAACAGCAACAGTTACTGCCGAACAGGCAAAGGCTGTAAAGAAGGGCACAGAGGCACGTGTGGACAGTGACGATGACGTAAAAGTTACAGTAAAGAATATTACAAAGAATAAAAACGATTCTTCAAAGTTTGATCTTACATTCACTGTAGAAGGTGATGTGGTCGCTGACCAGCATATAAAGGCTGAACTCGGCGAGACAGCTTCACAGTTTGACAAGGTAGTTCCGAAAAATGCTGTAAAGCAGGATTCGTCAGGTAAATATGTGTACGCAGTCAGATCCAAGAGTACTCCTCTCGGAAACAGATATCTGGCAGAAAAAATATCTGTTACAGTTGTTGCTGAAGATGATACACAGTGTGCTGTATCAGGTGATTTCGGTGATTCTGCTGACTACATAATCACAGCTTCATCAAAGCCGTTTTCACCTGGAGATCAGGTAAGACTCGCACAGGAGTAATGTGATGAAAAAGAAGAAAATTGCAGCAGCGGCTGTTTCGGCTGTTCTGCTTGCCGCAGTGTCGCTTGCCATGTCTTCGGTCTCCCGCAGTCTCGATGACCAGAATATGGCGGAGCGCTGGAAGGGTGGAGAACTTGACTATGCACAGGTCTCGGTCTTCTATCCGCAGCGTGTTCATCCATATACTGAAAGAGATACGGAAAGCTTAAGGAATACCATAAAGGAAAAAATTAAGGAAGGCGCTTTCAGACCTGAAAATGAAGGCGCTGAGATCTGGATAGACGCCTGGTGTTCCGCTGCCTCGGTTTCCGGAGTTTCACGGTACAATGAAGACAACGGAAAGACAGAGACCGTCGGTTCAGATTACAGCGTTACCGGCGTCGGCGGCAGGTTTTTTGAGTTTCATCCTATGAAGCTTATAAACGGGAACTACATTTATGAGAGTGAGCTTGATAACCACCGGGCTGTTCTTGATAAGCAGGCCGCCTGGGATATGTTCAGTTCATTTGATATTACAGGGATGAATTTCATTATAAACGGCGTGAAATTCGAAGTCGCCGGTGTAGTTGATCCGGGTGATAACCGAAACATAAAAAAGGCCTATCCGGCAGCACCTATGATCTACATCCATTACAGTGCTCTTGAAGAGACGGTACTTGACGATTCACTTCTCTGCTATGAAGCAGTGATCCCTGATCCGGTCACTAACTATGCACGCAACATCATACTTGAAAACTTCGGCGTGAATACCATGACTGAGACCGAAAATGATGAAGATCCTGAAAAAAAGCTTGACGTTGTAATTGTCCAGAACACGGACAGATATTCAGTTTCAAAGCTCTGGAAGGGACTTCGTGAATTCAGCTCTATTGCGGTTTCGGACAGAAGCATCGCCTATCCTTACTGGGAAAACGCAGCAAGGATGACTTCTGTGACAATGGAAATACTATTTCTGCTTGCCCTTGTTTCAGCACTGCTTTTATTCGTTATCTGTGTTTCAGAGATATGCAGGCTGTACGCAAACAGAAAATGGCATCTTAAGGACTTCCTTGAAGATATGATGTACAAATACACCTACAAAAAGCGAACATCAGACTATATCACATCTCCGGCAGATACCGGGGAGAAAAGCAGATACGATCAGTAATTTTTTTTAAGAGAAAGGAAAAAAGAACGATGAAAAAAAACAGAATTATTCAGCGCACTGTAAGCGCTTTCCTTGCAGCTGCTATGCTCGCAACGCTTGCCTCATGCGACGCCAAACTTCCGGGAAGCAGAAATAACACTGACGGCTTTACAAATCAGCCGAGACAGATCATGAACTACTACACAAGTGAAATGCTTGCTGTTCCGGATGGTTTCGGCTATGCACAGAATATTTTCTGCAATGACGAAAATATTTTCATTTACGGAAGCAAATCAAACGATTCAGCTGAGATCCTCTCAGGTATTTATGATTTTGGAGCAAAGGAATTAAAGGAGCTTAATTTAAGTGATCTGAATGCAGATTATATCAGTTCTGCAGCATATATAGGAAAAGATCTTGCAGTTTCATATTGGGAGTCTGAAACAAATAGTCAGAAAATTACCATCTTTGATACGGCTTCTTCCAAAGTTAAATGCAGTGCTGATATTAACCAGAACTCATATATTTCATCACTTTCAGTAAACGCTGAAGGTGAGCTTGTTGCTGTGATCCAAGAATGGGGCCCTGCTGCACAGAAATATTTCGTGAAGAAGTATGACCCTGCGACTCTTGAAGAAAAGAGCAGCAATGATATAACAAAGGCTATTGAAGTTGGCGATAATGGTTATCTTACCGGTGTAGAATTTGATAAGGCCGGTGACATGTACTCTCTTATTACTGAACACGACAAGGAAGGTGAGCCAGCCTACAAACTCGTCAAGTTTAAAGAAGACGGAACTATTGTTTATACTAACGAGGATTTTGCAGATCTTAAAGACGGCGGAATGGTCATAAAGAGAGCAAACGGAAATATATGCGTATTGTCCAGCGTTGATGGTGGTGTAACATTAGGTATTGATGAAATCGATAATTTAACCGGCGATATCAAGGAGAGATACAATGTTAAACTCAGTGAAGATATTAGTGGAGTATGCCTGAACTCCGGCGAGGCTGATTTTATTTACAGCGACAGTGAGGGTGTATGGAAACTTGATTTTGATAAAGAAAAGCCGGAAAAGATCATTTCATACGGTACTGAAGTTCCTGAATCCTATTCATGTGTTCAACAGATGGCATATTCTGACGGAAAGCTGTTTTTATACGGACAGGACTGGGGCGGAGAAAGCAGCCTCATCTACAAATTCGACAAGGAAGGCACTTTTGTCGGAGAATTCCCGGTTGAAAGTTCAGGCAAGAACAGCTATATAACATCGATCAGTGCAGACAAGGATGGAAAAATAGTAGCTATTTCTGAAGAATACGGCTATAGTGAAGACGGTACTGATGAAACTACCTGCTATATTTACGAGATTAAGGAAGATGGTTCTATAGGGGACAAAACCGCATTAAAAATCGATACCGATGACAACTACTATATGGAAAGAGTTGAAAAAACCAGCAGCGGTGATTATGCTGCAGTTGTATTCACTGACGGCGGAGAAGAACAAAGCAGTTTTGTTCAGATCTTCAGTGCATCAGGCGAGAAGAAGGCCGTGATCACGGACGAGGACATTGAAAACATTGACTCTTACTATTCAACTCCGTCCGGAGACTATATTTCCTACAGAGACAAGTCTGGAAAAACTATATACCGCAAGGTGGATAATACGACATATGAGCTTGGTGACACAGTTGAGCTTAATATTCCGGAAGGAATTAACCGTATAAATTCTGACGGTAATTACGACATGTGTTACTCTGATTCGTCAGGTATTTACGGATACAGTTTTGCTGAAAACAAGTCGACTGAGATCGTGAACTGGATCGACAGTGACATTGTCTTTTCAGTATGGAATGCTTCTTTCCTTGGCAGTGACAAGATCGTATGCCAGGGATATGACTACTCAAGTGGTGAGGAGCAGATCTATGTTCTTAAAAGAGCAGACGATGAAACACTTAAAAAGATCCAGAACAAGAAGCTTGTGACTATTGCCGGAGTAGGCGTCGGATACAACTCAGCTTTCAAGGAAAAGGTAGTTGATTTCAACAAAAACAGCAATGAATACAGACTTCAGGTCAATGACTATGATAAATTCAGCAAGTACGAAGATGATACCTATAATTCGGGAGCTTTCCAGCTCAACAATGACATGGCAGCCGGAAATGTACCTGACATTCTTATCGGATCTGATGAAGTAAACATGACATCTTTTGCAGCCAAGAACATTCTTACAGATCTTACACCTTACTTTGACAAGGATGAAGACATAAACAGGGAAGACTATTTTGAGAACATTCTTAATCTGGGTACATACAAGGGAAAACTCTGTCAGGTATTTGCCGGATACAGCCTCAGGGGACTTGCAGGTCCTGAATCAAAGCTCGGAAAAGAAACAACTTTAACACATGAAGATCTCATGACTTTAAAGAAGAACGGATCTGTATTCTATGAAAAGATATCAAGAGAAACTATTATAGATTCACTTATAAAGAGTAACCTTGCAGAATACGTTGATTTTGAAAACAAGAAATGTGACTTTGATAATGAAAGATTCACAGGAATAATCGATCTTGTTTCAGAAGAGGGCAGCGATACACCTAAGGATGAAATGTATGCCGAATACAAGGAAGGGGAAGAACTCGAACAGTATGCAAGATTCAGGGATAAGAAGTGCCAGCTCGAATTCCTTGATCTTTACAACTTCTCACCGCTCCTTGAACTCCAGCAGGGAGCACTCGGTGAAGCAGCAACTATTAAGGGTTATCCGTCCGAAAGCGGAAGCGGTATAATCGTTTCACCAAACATGACACTGGCTATCTGTGAAAAATCAAAGAACAAGGACGCAGCATGGGAGTTCATCAGAGAATTCCTTACAGAAGAATATCAGGATGAGATGAATGATAACTACATAACGAATCTTCCTGTAAGAAAGGATTCATTCGATGACCTTCTTGTAAAAGCAAAGAATCCTGAAGAATACAATTACTATTCAGTAACAAAGCCTGACGGATCATATGCCGAAATGAAGCCTCTTGATGATACAACAGCTGACAAGATCAGAAAGGCAGTTGAAAGTGCTGACCGCTGCAAATTAAGCGATGAACGTATCGAAAAGATCATTGACGAAGCTCTTGACCAGGTGTTCAACGGAGAAAAGACATCAGCCGAAGCTGCATCTGAGATCCAGAGCAAGGTTTCAACATACCTCAACGAAATAAAATAAGCAGGGAAAAGGGTTGCTTCAGATTTGAAACAACCGTGGGGAACGGGGCGAAGCCCCGTAATCTCCTCACTCCAGCACTCCGGCTTAGTTAAAAGGGCAGAACCTGATGTTGTTCTGCCCTTGCTTTTTTCGGATGCATAATGTATAATTATCTTAAGTATATACATTTTTGAAAGGACGGAACAATGAACAGAACATATATTATAAAACTTATTTCAGGCCTGTTTGCTCTTTCAGTGCTTGCGGTGCCTTTTACCGGATGTGAAAAAACACCGTCATCTTCTGTTTCCGTGCAGGAAAGCAGCGAAGAAAGTGCAGCCGTTACAGAATCAGAGGATTCAGCACCGGCTGCCGACGAGAATATAAAGATCACAGAGATCCTTCCGGATCATGAATATGAAAATGTAAATCAGGTCGAGCTCTGCGGTGATAAATACTATATCTATGAACAGATGAGTGATGTCGCTGAAAAGGAGATATCCGTAATGGCGTCGGCCTCATCACGTGAGGTAAAGGATCTTGACATCAGTGATGCGGGCTATACCTACGTACAGTACGCTGCTCTCGGAGAAAAGGAGCTTGTTCTTGTATACTGCGACGAAGACAATATCCAGCATCTCTGCTCTGTTGACCCTGCTACCGGAAAGAAGATTTCCGACAGAACTTTTGAGGAAAACAATTATCTTTCAGTTCTCAGAAACAACGGAAGCAATGAATTCACTTATATCCGCATAAACTACACTGATGCAGGTCAGAACATTGTGCTTGAATGGTTCGACGGCAGCGATTTAAGCGTTACCCGTGAAGAAGAACTGAGCAAGAAACTTGAGCTTCCTTCTTCAGCATATGTAGTTGATGCCATTGCACTTCCGGACGGATCAGCCTATGTCTGCTCAGTTGATTACAGAATGGATCTTACAACTGAATACGTTATTTACAGAATAGATGCCGAAGGAAATGTAACTTACAAACAGGTAATACCTGCTGACTGGAAGGGTCTGTTTGCTGGTATGTACATTTCGGAAAGCGGTAGTCTTTGCTTATGCAATACCGAGGACTATTCGAAGTTCTATGTTTACGAAATGAAGCGGGAAACAGGTGAGCTTATAACTGAAAACCTCGTTGAAACTCCGAAGCTTTCAAATTATGTAGGTACCATCAGCCTTCCCGGATATGACTTTACCTACATTACTGCGGCAGGCATAACAGGTTATTCATTTGCAGACAAGAAGGCAGAAGTAGTGTTCAAGTTCGGCGAGGATCTTGATCCTGTGCTTAAGCATGTTTTTACAGCAGCATCTTACGGTGACTCACTTTACCTTTATACACTGGCTAACGTTGAATCAGGACGCAGAGTCGCAGTGGCAGGAAGTGACAACAAGGAGATATTTACAGCTGAGCTTGCTGCCGATGTAGGCTATGCATCAGCTTTCTGCACAGCACCGGACGGAAGCATTTACTACTGTGAAACATATGAACAGCCGAAAGAGGACGGTTCAAGCGGAAGTGCGTACCGTTTCCATGTTCTTGACAGTACGGGAAAGGCAAAGAACATATTCACCATTGATGAGCTGAAGGAAGCTTCAAGCGGAAACATACTTAAAATGCGTTTCGGCGGCGACGGAAATCTTTATCTGATGGTACAGAGCTATAAGGATGGTGTTCCTTATACATCGATATATGTAACGGACGCCGAAGGAAAGGTAAAGGGAAAGTTTACTGGCGAAAAGGAACAGCTCGTTATCTCTGACCTGCTTGTAAACAGCGAAAGACAGTATGCTGAGTGTATCAATTCAGATGGCGACAGTGTCATAGTGGATCTTGATATGGAAAAGCAGCTGATGACCGAGAAATTCACTATAACTGTGGATTCGAATATGGCAGAGGTCTTTATTAACGGTACCGGCGAGTACGATCTGTATTATATCAGAGAAGAGAAAATATACGGCTACAATGCAGCCGACGGATCAGAAACAGTAATTGTAAGCATCAGTTCAGACGATGTTGAAGTTACTGATGCATTTGTTGATTCCGGCAGGAGGGCTATATGCAGTACCTATGATCATGAAACCGGAAAAACAGGCGTAAGCATATTTGAAAAAGAATAATGATCCGTTACTTGGACGGACTTATATAAAAATATAAAAATTCAGGAGGAAGCATTTATGAAGAATTTCAGACGTGTTCTTGCAGGTCTGACGGCAGCGGTACTTACCTTTGGTTCAGCGGTAGTATTCCCGTCAGGTCTGAAGGCAGACAAAGCAGATGCGGCCGAGGCACCTTTCAACTACGCCGAAGCACTTCAGAAATCACTGTTCTTCTATGAGGCACAGCAGGCTGGTCCGCTGCCGGAATGGAACAGGGTAACATGGAGAGCAGATTCCACAATGTCCGATGACGTGTTAGGCGGCTGGTACGATGCCGGTGACCATGTAAAGTTCAATCTCCCTATGGCGTATTCAGCAGCGATGCTGGCATGGGGACTTTACCAGTACGGTGACGGCGTTGAAAAGATCGGTGAATGGCAGAATTATCAGAACAACCTTGAGTTCGTTCTCGACTATCTCGTTGCCTGCGACAGAGGCGAAAAGGTAGTTTACCAGATAGGTGAAGGTAACGCTGACCACAAGTGGTGGGGTGCTGCCGAACTCGTTGAACTTGAAATGGGAAAAAGACCTTCCTACACAGGCGACGGTTCATGTGTAGTAGGTGAAATGTCAGCAGCTCTTGCAGCAGGTGCCGCAGCACTTAAGGGCAAGTCAGACAAGACAGCCGATTATCTTAAGTGCGCTGAGCATTACTTTGATCTTGCATGGTCTGTAAAGAGCGACAAGGGATATACAGCAGCAAGCACTTTCTACGATTCATGGAGCGGCTTCTGGGATGAACTCTTCTTTGCAGCAAACTGGCTCTACATTGCAACAGGCGACAAGGGCTATCTTGATAAGGCAGCTGAATGTATTCCTAATCTCGGACGTGAAAATCAGTCAGAAGAACTCAAATTCACCTGGGGCATGTGCTGGGACGACGTAACACAGGGCGGTTTCCTGCTCTACGCACAGAATACAGGTGACGAGGAATATATAAAACAGGTTCAGAAGCATCTTGATTACTGGTCACTTCCGGAAGGATACGGCGGCAAGAGCGTTTTTCACCTGGCTGACGGTCTTGCATGGCTCGACTCATGGGGATGCCTCAGATATGCCTGCAATGCAGGATTCCTTGCAGCAGTAGCAAGCGATACGATTTTCAGGGATGACTCTGCAAAGGCTGCACAGTATAAGAAATTCTACGAAACACAGATAAACTACTGCCTCGGCGGTAACGCTGACAAGAGAAGCTACGTTGTCGGATTCGGCGAGAACGCACCTGAACATCCGCACCACAGAACTTCACACGGTGCCTGGGATGACATGAAGGCTGAAGCACTCACTCACCACAGACACGTTCTTTACGGCGCTCTTGTAGGTGGTCCTGGCAAGTCAGGCGACTACAAGGATGCTATTGACAACTACGTAAACAACGAGGTTGCTGATGACTACAACGCAGGCTACACAGCACTTCTCTGCAAGATGGTATCAGAATACGACTGCAAAACTCTTGCTGACTTCCCGCCGATAGAAGAACCTGACGGTCCGGAATTCTGGATCCAGGCAAATGTAAACCAGGAATCAGATTCATACACAGAACTTAAGATAAATGCAGTAAACCACTCAGCATGGCCGGCAAGATACATCAAGGATCTTTCATACAACTACTATTTCGACATAAGTGAGATACTTGACGCAGGTCTTACAGCCGATGACATCACGGTAAAGATCGGTTACGATGAATGGGCACAGGCTGAAATAGAAGGTCCTACACAGTACGACGGTAACATCTATTTCATCAAGGTAAAGTACAGTGACGGCTCAGTTCTTGCCCCTATAGGCAAGGAACAGGAAAAGGCTGAACTTCAGGTAAGAATCGCAATACCGGATGCCAACAAGGTATGGGATCCTTCAAACGACTATTCAAGAGAAGGACTTTCAAACGACAGCCTTGACCAGACAATCACTGAAAACATCACAATGTACGACGGTGACACACTTGTCTGGGGAACAGAACCTGACGGTACAAAGCCGGCGGCGCCGACTGCAAAACCAGCTCCGACAGTAAAGCCGACTGCGACGCCAACAGTAAAGCCTACTGAAACATCAAAGCCGACTGCGACACCTACAGTAAAGCCTACTGAAACATCAAAGCCGACTGCAGCACCAACAGTAAAGCCTACTGAAACATCAAAGCCAACTGAAACACCGACAGTTAAGCCAACCGAAACAGTAAAGCCGACGGAAAAACCAACAGCACAGAATGACGCTGTTCTTTACGGTGACCTCGACGGCAGCGGCATAATCGACATAACAGATCTTTCGAAGCTTTCACTCTATCTGCTTGGTGACACAAAGCTTGATGACAAGGCTCTCTTAGCAGCTGACACCGAGTACGACGGAACAGTCGATCTTTCAGACCTTGCAAAGCTCAGACAGTACATTTCAAAGAAAATCACAAAGATCGGTAAATAAAATACAGTAAACGGAAATAGTGAACACAAAAAACACAGGACTCCGCCTGCCGGAGTTCCTGTGTTTTTTTCTCTTCATACAGAAATACTGAGAAGCCGTATTTCCGGTTTTAACACTGAATGCCAAAAGGGCAGGCCCTGCGGCCTGCCCTGAGGTTTTATATTAGGGAAACACTGATTAAATCGGAAATCCAGCTTCGCCGGATTTCCGGAGGTGGGATTTTGCGGGGCTTCGCCCCGAACCCCCACGCTGATTTATGAATAAATCAGCGTTTCCTTAGAATTATGAAATCCTTACTGGATCTCGCTGTGGAACTGCTGGAGTGACTTGACTGAGTCAGCACCTCTGCTCTTTACAGCCTTGATACCTTCAACTGTAGCCTTTGCAGCTGCAATTGTTGTAACGTAGAATACTCTCTTGCGGATAGCGCTCTTTCTGATGTATGAGTCATCTTCCATACCCTTCTTGTTGTCAGGTGTGTTGATAACAATGTCTATCTCGCCGTTTGTAATAGCATCGAGAATATTCGGACGGCCCTGCTGGAGCTTGAATATCTTTTCCGCCTTTATGCCGTTTTCTGTGAGAAGTGAATATGTACCTGCTGTAGCCTTGATCTTGAATCCGAGTTCTTCGAAGTCCTTTGCGATCTGGATGATCTCAGGCTTGTCGCCGTCGTTGATACTGATAAGAACTGTACCTGAAAGTGCGATCTTTGTCTGAGTAGCTTCCTGAGCCTTGTAGTAAGCTTCACCGAAGTTGTCTGAAATACCGAGAACTTCACCTGTTGAACGCATTTCCGGTCCGAGGAGAGGGTCAACTTCAGGGAACATGTTGAATGGGAATACAGCTTCCTTGACACCGTAGTGGTTGAACTTCCTGTCCTTGAGTTCAGGTACCGGTGAAGGATTTCCTGTAAGAGGAGCTGTGATGATCTGTGTAGCAAGCTTTACCATCTGGATGTTGCATACCTTTGAAACGAGCGGAACTGTTCTTGATGCACGCGGATTTGCTTCGAGAACGTAAACCTTGCCGTTTTCGATAGCGTACTGCATGTTCATGAGACCCTTAACGTTCATTTCCTTAGCGATCTTCTTTGTATATTCCTTAATTGTAGCAACGTTTTCAGGAGAAATGTTGAGTGAAGGAAGGATACATGCTGAGTCACCTGAATGGATACCTGCAAGCTCGATGTGTTCCATAACAGCAGGAACGAATACATTTTCGCCGTCGCTGATAGCGTCTGCTTCACATTCGAGAGCGTTGTTGAGGAATCTGTCGATGAGGATAGGTCTGTCAGGTGTAACACCAACAGCTGCAGCCATGTAGATCTTCATCTGTTCAGCGTCGTGAACTACTTCCATTCCGCGTCCGCCGAGAACGTATGAAGGACGAACCATTACAGGGTAGCCGATCTTTTCAGCGATCTGAAGTGCATCGTCAACTGTAACAGCCATGCCTGATTCAGACATCGGGATTCCGAGTCTGTCCATCATTTCTCTGAACAGGTCTCTGTCTTCTGCAAAGTCGATAGTCTCAGGTGTTGTACCGAGAATGTTTACGCCAGCCTTCTTGAGTGAAGCTGCGAGGTTGAGCGGAGTCTGACCGCCGAACTGAGCGATAACGCCGATCGGCTTTTCCTTTTCGTGGATGGAAAGAACATCTTCAAGTGTGAGCGGATCAAAGTAGAGCTTGTCAGATGTATCGTAGTCAGTTGAAACTGTTTCAGGGTTGCAGTTTACCATGATAGTTTCAAATCCGAGTTCCTTAAGAGCCTTTGCAGCGTGTACGCAGCAGTAGTCGAATTCGATACCCTGACCGATTCTGTTAGGACCTGAACCAAGGATCATGATCTTCTTCTTTGTATCGGAAGCAACGCTCTTGTCTTCAATGTTGTATGATGAATAGTAGTAAGCTGCGTTTTCAGTACCGCTTACGTGAATGCCTTCCCATGCTTCCGTGATACCGTATCCGAGTCTCTTTTCACGAACTTCTTCTTCTGAAACTTCGAGGATCTTTGCGAGATATCTGTCTGAGAAACCGTCCTTTTTAGCCTTAAGGAGAGTATCCTTTTCAGGAACCTTGCCCTTGGCAGCGAGAAGTGAGTTTTCTTCGTCAACGAGTTCCTTCATCTGTTCAATGAAGTAGTGCTTGATCTTTGTAAGATCGTGGAGTTCATCTACAGTTGCACCCTTACGGAGAGCTTCGTACATAATGAACTGACGTTCTGAAGTAGGAATGTGGAGCATGTCGAGGAGTTCTTCCTTTGACTTTTCTGCAAAGTTCTTTGCAAAGCCAAGACCGTAGCGTCCGTTTTCAAGGCTTCTGATAGCCTTCTGGAATGCTTCCTTGTAAGTTTTACCGATGCTCATTACTTCGCCGACAGCTCTCATCTGTGTTCCGAGCTTGTCTTCAGAATTCTTGAACTTTTCAAATGCCCAGCGTGCGAACTTGATTACTATATAGTCACCGTCCGGATAGTACTTGTCGAGTGAGCCGTACTTTCCGCATGGAATGTCTTCGAGTGTAAGACCTGTTGCGAGCATTGCTGAAACAAGGGCGATAGGGAAACCTGTTGCCTTTGAAGCAAGTGCAGATGAACGTGATGTACGAGGGTTGATCTCGATTACGATGATTCTTCCGTCCTTAGGATTTCTTGCGAACTGAACATTAGTACCGCCGATTACCTGAATAGCATCAACGATCTTGTAAGCCTGACGCTGGAGTTCTTTCTGAACATCTTCAGGAATTGTGAGCATAGGAGCTGAACAGAAGCTGTCACCTGTGTGAACACCGATAGGGTCGATGTTTTCGATGAAGCAAACTGTGATCATGTTGCCCTTGCGGTCTCTTACTACTTCAAGTTCAAGTTCTTCCCATCCGAGAACTGATTCTTCAACGAGGACCTGTCCTACGAGAGAAGCCTGAAGACCTCTTGCACATACTGTCTTGAGTTCTTCTGTATTGTAAACAAGGCCGCCGCCTGTACCGCCCATTGTGTAGGCCGGTCTTAAACATACAGGGTAGCCGAGTTCTTCAGCGATCTTAAGAGCCTCATCTACTGAGTAGGCAACCTGTGATCTTGCCATGCCGATTCCGAGGCTGTCCATTGTCTTCTTGAATTCGATACGGTCTTCACCGCGTTCGATAGCGTCAACCTGAACGCCGATAACTTCAACGTTATACTTTTTAAGAATGCCAGCCTTGTCAAGTTCTGAACAGAGGTTAAGACCAGACTGTCCGCCGAGGTTAGGGAGGAGGCAGTCAGGGCGTTCTTTTGCGATGATCTCCTCAAGTCTTGCCTCATTGAGAGGTTCAAGATAAGTTACATCAGCAATACCCGGGTCTGTCATAATAGTAGCCGGATTGGAGTTTACAAGAACGATCTCGTATCCGAGCTTTCTGAGCGCCTTACAGGCCTGTGTACCTGAGTAGTCGAATTCACATGCCTGTCCGATTACAATAGGACCGGATCCGATAATAAGAACTTTTTTCTTTTTTTCCATATTAGTTTTCACTTCTCCTGGTTTTATTTGGTTTTTAGCGAATAAACTCATTTAAAATTAATTATACCATATAGTATAGAAAAAATAAATAGCTAAAATGAATTTTTTAGGAAAACACTGATTAAATCGGAAATCCGGCTTTGCCGGATTTCCGGAGGTGGGAATTGCGGGGCTTCGCCCCGGACCCCACGCTGATTTATGAATAAATCAGTGCTGTGGTACCGGGAGAAGTCCCGCTATCAGAGTGAATCAATGCTTTCTTAAGAGAGTGATCATATATAAATAGTAATTGACCGGATTTGTTAATATAAAAAATCCATGAGGAACAAATAAACTGTGGAACATTCACAAACCCGAAAAAATAAAGAAAAAATCGAAAAAAAGTGTTGACAAGGCCTTTACGGCATGATATAATAATAAAGCTGTCGGACGAGAGTACGAAACAAAAGGAAATCAGGCAGTACATTAAGTATCTTGAAAATTGAACAATGCACTAAATAAAACCCTTGAAGATTCTTTGAGATTTCTCGAAAAGAATTATTTAAGAAGTCAAGCAGAAGACATTAAAATGATGCAAGCTAAGGATTCTATTTTAGAGTACAGGATAAGATAA
>JAFRUS010000111.1 GCA_017438745.1 Oscillospiraceae bacterium
ATTGTGAAAGAGATAAAAATCGAAATACTCCACGTTCAGCTTTCTGAGCTGCTGCTCGAAAATCTCTTCCACCCTGCCCCAATTGGCGGCATCATAGCCCGGGAACTTCGTGGCTACACAGAAACTGTCTCTCGGATACCGGGACAGGGCTTTTCCCATGACGACCTCGGAGTTTTCACCATGATATCCCCATGCCGTATCATAGTAGTTAATACCGTTCTGCATAGCGGTATCAACCATACGAAGCGCGGCAGCTTCATCAATCCTTCCGTCATCCCCGTCGATGACAGGCAGGCGCATTGCACCAAAGCCGAGCGCTGATAGCTTCATTCCCTGAAAGTCTCTGAAAATCATATGTTTTGTCTCCTTTACCGGCTTTTACAGCTTTATTATAGCGGATGAAGCTGCTCTTTGCCAATAACTATAATGAATAACGTGATATTCATTATTTGAATATCAATGTCTCCGGTCACGGCTCTCTGTGTTCGGGTCTGAAAAATAATTATTTTCCTCTTTTCCTGTGACAGTTCTGTGATGGTGCGTGTGCTATACTGCTGCCAACATAAAAAAAGGAAAAAAAATAAAATGAAAAAAATTACAGCAATGGTTCTCGCATTGGTTATGGTACTGGTCCTCACGGCAGGAGCTTTCGCCGCAGGCAGTCTCACAAAGGATGAAGCAAAACAGATCGCCCTGAAAGAAGCAGGCGTTACGGCAGCAGAAGCCACCTTCACCAAGGCAAGGCTCGAATACGATGACGGCAGGGAAGAGTATGAGTTTGAGTTCTTTGCCAACGGCAGAGAGTTTGACATAGACGTGGATGCCAACACCGGCAGAGTAGTGAAGTTTGATGTAGAGCGCTGCTACCGCGATTTCGATGACCGCTATGAGCGTGACTTTGACGATTACTACGACTTCGATGATCGCTACGACCGCGACGACTGGTACGATTTCGACTGATTAATCAAATTTGTACTCTGATATAAATATTTAACCAATAACCTGAAAACCGCTGCAGCCGGTTGTGCTGCAGCGGATTTTTATATAGGAAAGCAACCTTGGAGAATTTTATGTACTTTAAGGTTGGCTTAAAGTACTGCCTGTATAATGCATGCCGTAAGACAGGAACGTGCACATCCCGGTCTTGCAGAAACATAAAGCTGAGGCCTATAAGACGTCAGCGAAAATATCCAAAAGGAGATATACAAATGAAAAAAGCAATCGCAGTTATTTGTGCTGCTGCTCTTATATTTACTCTTTCAGCGGCAGCATTCGCGGCAGATGATGAACCGGATCTGGTAACAGGAGCGACCGTAAAGCATGACAAAAACGAAGTATACAGCGCTTATGGAAAAGTTGATCTCGATGAACTGGTCAGAGAAGGCGTGATTTCCCAGGAAACCTGTGACATCATCAAAGACTATCTGGAAGAAAAGGCTAAGGAATCCTTTCCGGAACCGGAAGTTCAGCTCCCTGATGAGAATGCACAGGAACCCGGACAGAATCACGGAAGAAACAAACAGCCTCAGATGAACGGGCAGAAGCCCGGCATGAACGGACAGGAATATGGCATGGGCGGCAAAAAGTCCGGAATGAACAGAAATGGTTTTGGAAAAGAAACTCAGCCGGCTCTGCCTGAGACGCAGGAACCATAATACAGCACAACAAACAAACCCGGAGGAAACTCCGGGTTTTACTTTTCTCCTGATTAAGCTCAGCAGGGGAGATCAGTCTATCTTGTTTATGTTTCTGTGTGTGTCTATGAAGTTGTTTTTGTTTCTGTCTTTGTATTTGGCAGCTTCTGCATGGTGGAAGTCGTCGGAAGTCTTTTCCGTAAGTTTTCTATAGAGATTATTTTTTCATTTTCTCGCGCGCGTAGCCACTTTATGATTTAACCTCCAACGACTTCCACCTTTCCTTCCAGAGCGTAAAAAGCCGCGCGTCTTCTGCAGAAAACAGCAGAGACTGCATCGCCTTTAGTTCGGTGAAGCAGTCTCTGCTAATCATTGTCCGGAAAATTTCTGTTTGCCATCAGCTTTCCTCAACTCCGGCCTTCTCTGTAAACAAAGTAATATTCCTTCAGCAGTTCAGACATCTTTTTCATGATTAATACCCTCTTTCATATATTTTTTTATCTTGTCCCTCAGGACGATTGTAATATATCACATCTTTTAAAAATAATAAAATACATATGAAAGCGGATTAATCATATCTTTTCGTTATAATAAAAAGTGCTATCCGGGTGACAGCTTTAAGCCATGGGATAATTCTTTGTCTCGTATAATATTTTTTGTTTTTTCTCCTTTTTCCTGTGACAGTTGTGTGACGGTGCGTGTGCTATACTGTGCCCGTAAACAAAAAACAAAAGAAAAAAGGAGTAAAAATAAAATGAAAAAACTTACAGCAATGGTTCTCGCACTGGTTATGGTCCTCGCACTCGCAGCAGGAGCTTTCGCCGCAGGCAGGCTCACAAAGGATGAAGCAAAGCAGATCGCCCTGAAAGAAGCAGGCGTTACGGCAGCGGAAGCCACCTTCACCAAGGCAAGGCTCGACTACGACGACGGCAGGGAAGAGTATGAATTTGAGTTCTATGCCGACGGTAAAGAGTTCGACGTAGACGTGGATGCCAACACCGGCAGAGTGGTCAAGTTTGATGTAGAGCGCAGCTACCGTGACTTTGATGACCGCTACGATCGCGACTTCGACGATTTCTACGATGATCGTTACGACGATGATTGGTACGACTACGACGATCGTTACGATCATGACTTCGATGACTGGTACGATTTCGACTGATTAAAATAAAGCAAATATAAACCGACCGCCGACTGAGAAAAAACTCAGCCGGCGGTTTTGCTGGTTATGTATGACAGGGTCTGGTTTTGATGCTCTTTTTAAGGGATCGTTCTCTTGAAAGATAGTCAGACAGTAAAATAAACTTTAAAGAGATATATGACGAATAGCAACCAGCCTGAATATAATTAATATTTTAGAAGGAGAGAAGCTATCAAACTTCTCTCCTTCATGATTTTACCGGGTAATATAAACAAACTATAGACGTATTTTAAGGATGAACTCATTCCGAGATGCGGGATATAAGCTTTCACAGTATTCAATTAACTCACCGTTTTCATCTTCAGTACGAGAGGAAACTAGCAATGCTAATGAGTCGTTTTCAACACTCATTAGACGGCAGACGCGGCTGTCGAGACGTGCGACAGAAATCCTTTTTTCAATATGTTTCCTCATGACACCATGTTCCGACATAGCTTGGTGGACGGAAATTGAAGAAAAATCATATTCTTGTAGGAAACTCAGTTTTTCAGTGAAATATGAAGTGGTGAGAACCACAGGCCCAGAGTCTGAAGGCCCATCATCAGATCCGTCATAACTGTAACGTAAGCGTGTTAGCTTGATGATTGTAGATCCCTCTGGGATTTGAAGGTTACTTCGGATCTTCTCATCAGCGTGCATAATGCGGAATTCCAGCACCTCAGTTTTAATAGTTTTACCTTGTTTGCGGGATTCCTCAGCAAAACTTTCAATGAAAAGGGTAGATTCCTCAATACGTTGTGGGGCCGTAACAAAGGTACCTTTTCCTTTTGTCCGAACTAAGTAACCATCATTTACCAAAGAAGCAAGCGCAGTTCTGACAGTAGGCCGACTGATACCGAATAACTTGCAAAGCTCTAGTTCAGTAGGAAGCATATATCCTACTGGCCATTCCCCAGACTGAATTTTCTCCATAATATAGTCTGATACTTTTGAATACAGTGGCTTGATAATTATCATCTCCTTTGAATAAAGGCTCGCAATCAAAGACTATCATATTAGTTCTATTGTTATATATTTTTGCCCTAATGTCAAGTATTATAAAAGAGAAAATTGTAAAAATACTAGAATTTTCATAATTCGGTGCAATAAATCATGCAATATGAGATTAATGTTAATACATATTGGACGCTAAACAGACAGACAAATATGTTTTTTTCTCAACCAATGAATAGTAAGAAATAGGCAGATACCTGTTTTTTATTTAAAAACACTAGTACCGCAGCTTAAATGTCATACATAGCAAGCAAAATCTTGTAATTCTATAGACCAAAAAGCGAATAAAGTAGTTTTATAACGAAATAATCATTGGAAAACTAAATATGTATTGACATATTTATGATGCTAGTGTAATATCTATATTGAGCTTTGACATAAATATGCTTGTTACGAAAAGAGGTATGAGGATGAGTATTAGGTCAAAGACAGCGTCTGCACAATATGATATTGTCGTTGTTGGCGGAGGGCTTTCTGGTATGTGTGCGGCTATCGCTGCAGCTAGGCACGGAGCTAGGACGGCATTAATCCATAGCCGCCATGTTTTTGGAGGAAATGCATCTAGCGAAATTCGGATGCATGTGTGTGGCGCATCTGAGAATCTACAAAAGCCAGATCTGGAAGAAGGCGGTATTCTCTATGAAATGATGTTGGAGAACAAAAGCCGCAATGATTACTTTAATTTTTCTATTTGGGATATGGTTTTGTTTTCTGTAATCAAGAAACAAGAAAACTTGACAGTTTATCTCAACACAGTCATGGAAGACTGTGAGATGGATGAGAATACCATTAGAAGTATTACTGCTTACCAGCATACAACTGAAACCAGGTGGCACATTGATGGTAATGACTGTTATATTCCCAATATACGTAATCATGATGATTTAGATCTGGCAAGAACAGCTGTTATCACAGCAAGCTCTGCCAAAGATGGGTTTAGTGCAGAACAAGTAATTAGTGGCGTTTCCAGAAGCGAAGGTGGTTTAAAAAATATTTGGGTATCAGAAGGTATCTCTGAGTCTGGTGAAACACTCTTTCTGAAATTAAAGGAAAAATCAAAGGTATCTCAAGTTCGGATTACTTTCGACTCCAACTTCAATTATGCTATTAAACTGACATTATCCGGCAAACGCCAAAAGCAACAGCGTATTGGTACACCTCCCGAATTGGTGAAAGAATACACAGTGACATTATGGGATGATGAAAGAAAAGTCAGAGAGAAAACGGTTACTGATAATGTTCAGCGCCTTAATGTTGTTGATTTTGAACCGGTTATCTGCAACAAAATAACCATTACAATACACTCTACCAACGGTAATGAAAATGCAAGAGTGTATGAAGTACGGGTATATGCATAAAAAAGACTTATGCTTACCAATAAAAAATTAATAGGAGGAAAAACATGAAAAAAACAATCGCGTTATTACTGACTCTGCTAATGATGACTATGTTGTGCCA
>JAFRUS010000112.1 GCA_017438745.1 Oscillospiraceae bacterium
ATGGTAACCCATATACTGTCGAAGAAATATTTGCTGAATGTGAATAAGAAAAAATACAGCACCATCAGGCCGGTAATAAAACCGGTCCAGTGGTGTTGTTTTCTTTTGTGCTGGGAAAATTAGGCCGTGAATAGTAACAAAGTATTTGTTGAATTTTACTTTCACTATCTTTTAATTTTATAGAAATTATTATTGTTTGCAAATCCATTTTATCCGGATTTAGCTGCGGAAGCGAAACTGAGCTTTGCCCCGTTCCACTAAGCTGATATTTTTTATCAGCACTTCCTTATATCATTATCCCTGCAGTAATTACCACTGCGCAGATAAGTGCAGCGAACACATCGTTTTTACCGAAAGGATATTTTTTATATCCGCTTTTTGCTGTTCTGCGGTTGAAGCCGCGGAGCTCAGCAGCGATAGCACTTGAATCTATCTTCTTTACTGAAGAGATTAGAAGCGGAACGCAGAGCGGAATGATAAGTCCTATCTTACGGAAGATATTCTTAGTATCGAATTCAACGCCTCGTGCAGTCTGTGACTCGATGATACCAGCCATTTCAGATGCGAATACCGGAATAAAACGAATTACTGTGATAACAGCAAACGCATATTTATAAGGTATTTTGAGCTTTGATACCATTACGTTTGCAAGGTCACTCATCTGTGTTACTGAGAGCATTATAGCAAGCGGAAGAGCTGTAGCTAAAAGTCTGAGAACAAAAAGAAGTGAGAAATATACACCGTCATCTGTTATCGGTATCTTAAGTCCCGGAATTGTAAAGAGCGCATTTCCTGTTCTTACGAAAAGAACCTGTACTATAAAGAGTACAACGGAAAGCTTTAAAAGACCGGAAAGAATGGATAATGCCATTTTGTGAATGCCGGCTGCAAATGCTATAAGAAGATTTATAACAATAACGCCAGCAACAAAGTATATATTGGAACTTACAAAGCACATTGCGCAGAGCACAACAGCAAGAAAAAGTTTTGAAAGAGGGTTCATCTTATGGAAAATAGAATTACCGTCTTTATAGTCAAGAAATCCTTTCATTATTTACGCTCTCACCTTTTCTATGATTTTCTGAAGCATTTCATCATGAGTATAAACGTCATCAAAGCCTTCAAAGCGAAGTGCAAGATCAGCTATCTGAGGAGGTAAAAGTCTTGCCTCGGAAAGCACTTCCATGTTCTTCATGACCTTTCTCATTTCATCGAAGGCTATCATTCTGCCGTCTGTCATTACAAGGACTTTCTTTGCAAAGTCAAGAACAAGTTCCATGTCATGTGTGACCATAACTACTGTAGTGCCGCGTGAATTGAGTTCTGATACTATATTAAGTATCTGCATACACTCTGCATAGTCAAGTCCTGTGGTAGGCTCGTCAAGAATGAGAACGTCCGGTTCAGTAACTATTATAGATGCAAGAGCTATCTTCTGACGTTCGCCTCGGCTTAAGCTGAAAGGATCGTGTGAAGGATCAAAACCGAACTTTTCAATTATATCGTCAACACGCTTTCCGGCCGATGTCTGATCTGCACCTATACATTCCATGCTGAACATAAGCTCATCACGTATTGTGTTTTTGCAGATCTGTCTGTCAGGATTCTGGAACAGAAATCCAATGTGTTTCGCAAGCATACTTGTACGTGTTGTCTTTGTATTGAATCCATTAATGGTAACATCGCCTGATGTAGGCTTTAAGATACCGTTGAACAGCTTGCTCATAGTTGTTTTACCGGCTCCGTTGGAACCGAGTATTGCAACGAAATCGCCTTTGTCTATATGAAAGTTGAGATTCTTTATAGTATCTTCCGTCTCATATCTGAAACATACATTTTTAAAATCTATCATTTGTTATCTTCCCTCCGCGCTCAAAGAATACTGCGGACCATTTTTTCCGCACTGTCAAGATCAGCCGGATATGTACCGCTGTAAAGTCCGTTTTCATGGAACATTCTCGCAAGAGTCACGATTCGCGGACAGTTGATACCCATGTTTTCAAGATCTTCGCTGTGTTCAAGTACCTTTTCAACTTTGTCAAAGTGAACTGCTTTTCCTCCGTCAATAACCAGAAGCTTGTCTGCAAATTCACACTGAAGCATGATCTTCTGTTCAACCACAATGATGGTCATACCGTATTTACGATTGAGTTCCTTCAGAAGTTCGAATATCTCACGGCTGCTCTGCGGGTCAAGTTCACCCGTAGGCTCGTCAAGAACAAGTATTTTCGGTCTGAGAGCGATCATTGCTGCTATTGCAGTTTTCTGTTTCTGACCGCCGCTTAAGGTGCCTATGCTTCTGGTCCTTAGCTTTTCAATGCGAAGCGCTTTAAGAGCTTCGTTGATCCTTTCCTCGATCTCATCAGCCGGACAGCCGAAATTTTCAAGTCCAAAAAGTATTTCATCTTCAACGATTGTTGCCGTCATCTGAGCGTCGATATCCTGAAAAACGCAACCAACTTCCCCTGCTATTTTTTCGGGTTTGTTATCGACTGTATCAAGGCCGTTCACCTTTACTGCACCGTAAAAATCACCCTTGTAGTGATGCGGTACTGTTCCGTTGATCGCATAGGTAAGAGTTGATTTACCTGCTCCGCTTGGTCCTATAACGCCGATGAATTCGCCGTCGTTTATAGTAAGATCAATACCGTCAAGAGCAAATTTCTTACTGCCTGAATACATAAACTTCAGATTATTAAATTCGATCATCTGATATTTTCCTTCCGTTTGTAATTTGTATTTATAAAAAATAGTATATATCACAAAAGTATAGTGAATGCCGGAACCAGTCTGACATTCACTATACGTTATGCTGTGTTAAAATAAAGATTTTTTATTACTTCTTAAATGCAAGCTTTACAGGAACATAAAGTGCTGAAACGATAATTGAGTTAATGATCGATGTACCCAGGATGATTCCCATAAATACTGAAAGAGCAACCGGCTTTACATCTGCACCTGCGTAGTAGAGAATGTAGAGAAGTCCAAGATAAACCAAACCGCTTGAGAATGATGAAATGAATGTGCATACTGCAGGAGCTAAATCAACCTTGCCTGCCTTCATCGGGATCTTAAGTAAGAAGTACATGAGAAGCGCACCAACAAGCTCACTTCCGATATTGATGAATGGTGTTCCCGGGAAGAACTGACATGTAACACCGGCAAGAATACCGATTATAACAGCTTCACGGAACTTTGGTCTGCTTACGAGAATAGCAAGGCAGTACATAGCGATAATGAAGTTCGGCTTCATACCGCCGAAGTTGATAACTGAACCAGCAAAGAACTTAAGAACAGCACCTGCTGCAAGAAGTACTGCAACAAAAATAATTTCCTTGAGTCCGAATCCTGTAGTTTCCTGTGTTTTAACTACTCTTTTTTCGCTTACGTTTTCCATGATTAAACATCCTTTCAAAAATAAAAAAAGTTTTTGTGGAGTGCTGTCAGTATCGTAATTGACCCCGGACACAAAAAAATCCTTATGTACCGTTGCCGGTACATAAGGACAGAATCAACTCTGCGGTGCCACCTTAATTGTCTGATTTGATCAGACCTCTTACGAAAATGCCAACACATTTTCTGCCGTTAACGCCGGCTTACGTTTCCGCTACTAGATACTTACGTACTTTTCACTTCACCCTCAGCGATCCATTTACCATACTGCATCTCCGCGGTTTTCCAGCATCCCCGCTCTCTGTAGGCGCATGACATGATTTTATCTTCGCATCACAGGTTTATTGTTTATTACAATTGGTATTTTAGCACATTAGATTTTGTTTGTCAATAGGTTTTTTCCTATTATTTCATCAGTAAATCAATATTGTCAGAGATATAAAATATGCACAGAAATCAACAAATGCTTTTAGTAATTTTAAACCATTCAGTCTGTATCACATTCTCCGGCTTATTATTCTGTGGTTACTCCGGCAACCTTCTGCAGGAATATTGTATTGAATTCATCCTGGTCAACTTCCTTTGCACCTTCAGGTACTGAAACAGTATTGTCATCAAAACTGTCGTCAAGTGTCTCGATCTTCATAACAGTATCATCATAATTCCTGATAGCATAAAGTTTGTCACCATCCATGATAAACTTTGTATATGCACCAGTGGTACCCTGATAAAATTCATCGTATTTATAAGTCTTGCCGTCAAGTTCTGTTTCACCGCTGCTTACATATCCGTAATCTTCGAACATATCTACAGATTCTGCTTCTGCATCTTCAACAGGAACCTTGTAGTAAACATCGTCAATAATAGTATACTGGGTTTTGTCTTTGTAAAGGTTCGTGTATACTGTATTCATAAAATTGACATTGACAAGAATGCCGTCCTTTGTGTAGTAGATTTCCTGACTCATCGACTCACCTGAAACATCTGTGCTGAACTTGAGATGATATTTGTCTGATGTAAGCATTTTGATTGCCTTTTCACTGGCAATACCATCGAAGTCATACGATACCTGAACCGATGCCTCAGTGTTCTCTGCTTCATCTGATGCATCAGATGTACTGTCTGACTTACTGCTTCCAGTTTCCGAAGATGCCTCTTTCTTTTCTGTGGTACTGTTTTCCTTGCTGTCACAGGAAGTGATCAGAACACAGAAACTGAGTGCAAGAAGTGAAGCTATTATTTTCTTTAACATTTGGGAACTCCTCCGTATTATCCTGGTTTTTTCTTCTCTGCAAACCGTGATAAAGGACTTGCCGGTCACGATAAGACCAGCGTTTCCATAAGCATAATACATTTATAAGTATAACACTTTCGAGCATATTTGGCAATATAGCATTCTCACAATTTTTATTTGACTTTGATAACTGATTATGCTATACTTTAAAACTGTGAAAATGAATTTTCCGGTTTTAAAACCGTTCATTTCCCGGGAGGTGTTTAACATTCCATCATACTGTTACATATTTCTTACTGTTCTCATATTATTCTGTATCATCGTAAGCAGAGACAGAGGAAGAAAAATAATATTTAGAAAGAATAAACGGATGAAAAAGAAAGGAGTAAAAAGAACTATGCCACTTGAAATGCTGAATGAATGCATAGGAAAAGAAGTTATTATCTGCGTCGAAGGCGAACTCAGCGGATTTAAGGCAAATGTAATTGCAATAAAAGACAACTGGATCAAGGTTGAGGAAAAGAACAATGTACGCCTTATAAACGGTGATATGATAACTCAGATCTACATTCCGAAAAAGAAATAAAACATGAGATGCAGAGTCAGTACAAAAAACTAATGACTCTGCTTTTTTGTTTTATCCAATCCGTTTTCATTGCGCAGACAGCAGAAGGCCGAAGATCACATTAAGTGGTCTCCGGCCTTCTGTACTATGAAAATCATTTATGGCATTTTACAATTGTGTATTCCGTTTCACCGTCTTCATTCACTGTTGTGCCTGAGATGTATGAAAGTGTATCGCCGTCTGCGGAAAGAATGATATCGCGGCAGTTTCCGCCGTATTCACCTGTGCTGGTAACAAAGCGGATCTTGTGGTCACCTTCTTCGGTTTTGGTCTCATCGAAATAGGATACACCGCTTTCAAATGCGTCTTCGCCTGTTGCAGTTACCTTGTACGGCTTATCCCCGCTTCCTTCTGCAAAAGTAATGGTAAATCCGCCGTCAACGGCCTTCCAGGTACCTTTAAGAAGATCAAAGATCTCACTCTTGGTAAGTCTTACTTTTCCGCCTGATTTTTTGCTTCCTGAACCTTCGCCTTCTTCTCCGCCTTCACCATCTCCGGATCCATCTGAGCCTTCGCCGTCTGAAGATGCGTTTTCTTCTTCCTTCAGCTGAAAATCATCAAGGTCACCGAGATAGGTGCAGCCGTTTTTTTCAGCCTTGCTTGTGAGAAGAAATTTAAACTCTTCATTTTTCAGATCCTTAACCTTAAGGTTCGTACTATCATTCAGTTCAACCTCGGCCATGGTCACGGCACTGACATCGCCCTTGATAGAAACACTGTTTTTCTCAGCGTCGAAGGTGCATTCAATGTTTTCTGTGATCTCATTTTCCTCGGCATCGTAAACTTTGACTGTAACATCTTCCGTTTCAAAGTTTTCGATGGCGAAATTGAGTTTGAATTCCTCTTCCGACTCAGTTGAGTTCAGAAGCTTGATAGAGGACTCGTCTTCCTCGTAGATCACATTGTCAGCATATTCGTACTTGGTTCCATCCTCCTTGCCGCATCCGGTGAGAGATGCAAGAGCAAAAACAGATGATATCATTATAATTAACAGTTTACGTTCCATAGCATAACTCCCCTTATCATAAACCGATACGGAACAGCAGCATATTTGCATCTGTTATGATCCGGCGGTTTAAGAATGCACAGATAAGATCCGTGCAGTACCCGTACTTGATTATGTATAGATTATAACATATTTTTAATTAAAAAACAAGCGTTTTCACTAAATTTTCATTAGAGCTACTATTATAAGGTTATCCAGGTCATGATACACGATATTAGTACTATATTAAACAACACACAAATTCAATACAACAGATAAAGCACAAATTTCGCCCGTCAAAAATAACAAAAAAATATTCGAATGTTGATTGACTTTTTAAGTAATTTAAGCTATACTATAATTGTAAAGTTAAACACGCTTAGAGCGGTGGTACATATCATATTATAGCAAATTTGTACCATAGACAAATCTCAGGAGGATTGGATTTTATGAAGTGTAAAGAGAAATGGAAACGATTTTTGTCATTTGTTGTTTCAGGAATGATGGCAACAGCCTGTGCTGCGTTCCCTGCAGGAGATCTGTTCGGAGACGCAAACAGCCCGTACCAGTCACTTGCTGTATATGCAGCTGAACAGAAAATCGAAAGCTTTTCACTGAGCGACGTAACCATGACCGATGCATATACGGTCAATGCCTACTCAAAAGAGATCAAGTATCTGCTCTCTTTTGACACCGGAAAACTGCTTGCCGGTTTCCGTGACAATGCAGGTCTTTCGACAAACGGTGCAACAAGATACGGCGGATGGGAAAACTCGCTCATCGGAGGACACACTGTCGGACATTATCTGACAGCTATTGCACAGGCTTATGCCAATCCTCTGACAACTTCTGAACAGAAAGATGCTTTGTACAAGAAAGCAAAGGATCTTATCGACGGAATGAAAGTATGTCAGCAGAATTCAAAGGGCAAACCGGGATTCCTCTGGGCAGCAAACATCAAAAACCGCAGTAATGTTGAAGAGCAGTTCGACAATGTTGAAAACGGAAAAACAAACATCATCAACGAAGCATGGGTTCCGTGGTATACAATGCATAAACTCATTGCCGGTATAGTTGATGTTTACAATCTCATGGGCTATGAACCTGCAAAGGATGTTGGTTCATCACTCGGCGACTGGTGCTACAACCGTGCTTCAAAATGGAGCGATCAGACTCACAACAAGGTACTTTCAGTTGAATACGGCGGAATGAACGACTGTCTTTATGAACTCTATCTCATAACCGGAAAAGACAATCACGCCGTTGCAGCTCACTACTTTGATGAAACTGCACTGCATGAAAAGGTTCTCAAGGGTGGAACCGATGTCCTCAACGGAAGACACGCAAACACTACTATTCCTAAATTTCTCGGCGCTCTCAAGAGATACATCGCAGTCGACGGCAAAACAATAAACGGCCAGAAAGTCGATGCTTCAAAATATCTGCAGTACGCTGAAGCATTCTGGGATATGGTAGTAACTCACCATACATACATCACAGGCGGTAACAGTGAATGGGAACACTTCGGCAAGGACGACATTCTCGATGCTGAAAGAACAAACTGTAACTGTGAAACATGTAACTCATACAACATGCTCAAGCTCAGCCGTGAACTCTTCAAGATCACAGGCGAAAAGAAGTACATGGATTTCTATGAGAATACATATTACAACTCAATTCTCTCGTCACAGAACCCTGAAACAGGTATGACAACATACTTCCAGCCGATGGCTACAGGTTACTTCAAGGTATATTCATCAGAATTCAATCACTTCTGGTGCTGTACAGGAAGCGGTATGGAAAGTTTCACAAAACTCGGCGACACGATCTACATGCACAAGGATAACACTCTTTACGTAAACTACTACCAGAGTTCAGTTGTAAACTGGGCAGACAAGAACGTTAAAGTTACCCAGGAAAGCACTATTCCGAACGGAAATACGACCAAGTTCACAATCGACGGTTCCGGATCACTTGAATTCCGTTTCCGTATTCCTGACTGGGCAGCAGATGCTATGACAGTCTCAGTCAACGGCAGCAAGTACAACTACAAGACTGAAAATGACTACGCAGTAGTTACAGGCGATTTCAGCTCAGGCGATACAATTGAACTTACTATTCCGCTTGCAGTAAAGGCTTACGCTCTTCCTGACAACCCGTCATCATATGCTTTCAAATACGGCCCTGTAGTTCTCAGTGCTGAACTCGGAACATCAAACATGAAGCAGGGTACAACAGGTATGAACGTTTCAATTCCTGCCGATGCTGTAACTCCGACAAAAACAATCAACCTCAAGGATTCAAGCGGTACTCTTTCCACATATATGTACAAGATCAATGACTATATGAAGAAAGATGCCAACTCACTCAAGTTCACACTTACAGGTGCTGACACTTCACTTACATTCACACCTCACTATCTGCAGTACAAGCAGCGCTACGGTATCTACTGGATATTCAAGGCATCAGGCAATGCTGTTGAAGAAGAGATCCCGCGCTCAAAGGAAACTGTAATTGATACAGTTCAGCCTGGTTACGGCCAGTACGAAAACGACGAACTCCATGCAATGGACGAACAGAATTCTGTAAGCGTAACAGATGACAGTACATACCGTTACGCAACAAAGGGCGGTCACTTCAAATATCAGATGGCTGTTGACAAGGATGCTGCCTACACACTTCTTCAGGTAACATTCAGAAAAGCTGACAACGGCAAGCCGATCGTTATCACTGCCGGTGACAGAATACTCTTCCAGGGCAAGCTTGATTACTCAGGAAACGAAGATGTATACAATGTAAGCTACATCATTCCTGACTATGTGCTCAAAGACTGCGTAAAGAACATTGATGCAAACGGCACTACATACGATGTAATCGACATCGGATTCTCATCAGGATCAACTGCTGATTCTGCAAGAGTATGTGACTTTATTTACACAAAGGCTGTAAAGCCTGACTATCAGATCGACAGTTCGATAGCTTACTTCGTTGACTGCGGTGACCACAATACAAGAACTGCATCAAACGGTGACAAATTCGGTTACTACAACTCACTTACAGAACAGCTTTACGGACCTGACCAGGTAACAGGCATGAAATGGGGCCTCGTTGATGACGCTTCTGACCAGTACGACGGAAGCAAGAACAGCAAGGGTCTTTACACAGCTAACACATGGTGTGACGAAAGAAACACACAGGACGGAAGAGCAAAAACAGCATCTTTCCGTTACACAAAGAACCAGTACGAAAACAACATCGACCGTCACCTTGACTACCGTTTCGATCTTCCGAACGGCAAGTACTCTGTTGAAATGTGCTTCAGCGATCCGTGGTCATGCTCGACCTCACCTTCTGTATATCAGGTAGACGGATCAGGAAAGAAGACTGCAGTTGCTGAAAACTGCGCAACTGACAGCAGAACTGCTTCAAAGGGTAATGTTACTGTTACAGACGGAACACTCAATTTAAGCATTACATCAGCTGACAAGGCTATCAATGTAAACTACATCATCATCCGTGCTGTAGATGTTGAAAAGCTCCCTGAAGCGGAAGCATTTGCTGTAAAAGGAGATGTCAACGCTGACGGTTCATGCACCACAGCTGATCTGGTTGCACTCCGCAGCTTCATGCTCGGCGCAAAGACAACTCTTGAAGATGCTTCAGCTGCAGACTTCGATTCAGACGGTAAGATCACCATCATTGACTTCTGTCTCTTAAAGCAGACACTCATGAAATAATTATCATTCAGAAGATATATAATGATCTCTTAAAAAACGACCAGCATATCCTGATGTGCAGCCTGCACTGACAGGATATGCTGGTTTTTTATTATACAAATTTCTTCACGATAAAAAAACAGCCCCTGACGTCATTTACGTTCAGAGGCTGTTTTGGTTTTACGAACAGATTTTCATAAAACTTTACACATTATTTTTTAATATATCAGGTACTTTCTTTTTCTGCGAGAGTCCACGGAACAGATTCTGAATGAACTTTTTTTCCGTTGAGAATGTCAATAAGCTTATTAGCCGCAATAGAGCCTATGTTTCTGTCATCATAAGACATTGAAGTTATACGTACAGGTGATATTTCACTGAAATTGCTGTTATCAAAGCTTGCAATCGCAATGTCTTCAGGAACGCGTTTTCCGCACTGTGTCAGTGTTCTTATAAGACGGATAGCAATATCATCATTGTAGCATACAACTGCTGTAGAGTCGCCGATGCGTGAAAGGATCGCTTCTGCATCGGAAAGCATCTGTTCCTTTGATTCAGTGGTATACCAGATGACCTTTTCGTCGCCAACAAGTCTGCCGGCATCGCGCAGAGCTGAAATGTAGCCTAAATAACGCTGGTGTCCCTGGATATCGTCGCTCTTGAAAAATCCGGCAATGCGTTCATGGCCCTTACCAAGCAGGTAGTTCACGAGTTCATACCCGCCCGCTTTGTTGTCAGCACATACTGAAATTGTTCCCGGCAGTTCAGGATAGTAGCTGTTAAAAAATACAACAGGGATACGACGCTTGAATAATTTTGAGTACAAATCGAAATTCGGGTTAGGCATAGCTGTTTTTGTACCTTCTATAAGGAAACCGTCAATTGGTTTGTTGAGAAGGTCTTCAAGAATTGTTCTTTCGCTGTATACTCTGTTCCCTGTAGCTGCAAGGACAGGTGTATAACCGTTGGCTGAAAGAACTGATTCAACAGCACGTAACTGACCTGGGAATATGTAGTCATCTATATAGGTAGCGATAACAGCTATAATGTGACTGCGCGGATTTGAGCCCTTACCCTTTACCACAGACCCGCTTCCCTGTCTTTTCACAATAAGGTCTTCGTTCACAAGTATCTGGAGTGCTTTTCGTACAGTCTGGCGGCTCATGCTGTACTTTGCTGAAAGCTCCTCCTCAGTAGGAAGACTTTTTCCCTCAGGATACTTTCCGGAACGTATACCTTCTTTGAGTTCTGCTGAAAGCATTTCGTACTTTTTCAAATTGTATACAACTCCTTATTAGATTGTAACGTGTTCTTATACAAATATAATACATCTAAAATATGAGTTTGTCAATAACATGTACGTATTTTTAAGATATAAGTACTATTTTTCCCATACAATTTAGTAATATTGCACAACAGTTTTCATAATATTCTATCTAATTTAGTTCTTGAAATCATATTGTGTAGTATGTTACAATATAAACAACCTGATGAGATGTGTTCAGAAGCAAAAATTTGTATGTGTAAATTATGACGACATCTCATCCAAAGGCCGTAAAGTTAATATTATTTCAATTTCTTTAATTGTAAGAGATCAGGAGGAAAAACATGAAAATCAAAAAGACTTTAGCTATTTTATTCAGCTTATCACTCGGAATCGCAGCATTTACAGGATGCAGCACAGCCGGCTCAGGATCAGGCGCAGGCTCTGATGCTCAGAACCAGCCTGCAGAAAATTCTGCTTCAGACGGAAACGCAGGCGGCGACAATACTTCTTCAGGCGAGCTTATCAAGGTCGGCATCATCAACAACGATCCTAACGAATCAGGATACAGAAATGCAAACGACAAGGACATGAAGGCTATGTTCACTGAAGAGAACGGCTACGAAGCTCAGTTTGCATACAGCCTTAAGAATGAAGAACAGATCGCTGCCGCTCAGAAATACATCCAGGACGAAGTTGACTACCTTCTCATTTCAGCAGCCGGTACATCCGGCTGGGACAGCGTTCTCAAGGATGCTCAGTCACAGGGAATCAAGGTTATCCTCTTCGACCGTACAATCGATGCTGACGAAAGTCTCTATGAAGCTTCAATCGTATCAGATATGGCCAAGGAAGGTGAAACAGCTGTAAACTGGCTCGCTTCACAGAATCTTGATGAATACAACATTGTACACATTCAGGGTGTTGTAGGTTCTTCAGCTCAGATCGGACGTACAGGCGCACTTGACGCAAAGGCAAAGAGCGAAGCTAACTGGAACATCGTAACACAGCAGACAGCTGAATGGAGCGCAGAAACAGCTCAGCAGATCGTTCAGTCAGTAATCGACGCTGGTACAAAGTTCAACGTAATCTACGCTGAAAACGACGATATGGCTAAGGGTGCTGTTGCTGCTCTTGACAAGGCAAACATCAAGCACGGTGTTGGTCAGGACGTTATCGTAATGGGCTTCGACTGCAACATGTGGGCTCTCGAAGAGCTCCTCAAGAAGAACTGGAACTACGATGGACAGTGCAACCCGTTCCAGGCTTCATACATCGATGAGATCATCAAGAACCTTGAAAACGGCAAGAAGCCTGCTAACAAGGTCGTAATCATGGAAGAAAAGGGCTTTGATGCTGAGACTATCACTCAGGCAGATGTTGACCAGTACGGTATCTGATGATATCACCATCATAAAGTCTTCTTAAAATCATATATAAAAAGCGCGGCTCTGAATATATGGATAATAATAATCCTTGTTTTCGAGACGCGTTTTTTTTGAGAATTTTGAGCTGATTTAAGTAAAATATTTATCATTTTTATATTATAGGGATGCTTTAGTGCTGTTTTTCAGCTTAATAAAATAATGCATAATGGAGGCGATATCATGCAGGATGACGTTATTTTACGGCTCGAAGGCATCTGCAAGGAATTCCCCGGAGTAAAAGCTCTGTCCAATGTTCAGTTCACTCTGCACAAAGGCGAGATCCATGCTCTTATGGGTGAAAACGGTGCCGGAAAATCAACTCTCATCAAAGTTCTCACAGGCGTTTACCAGAAAGACGCCGGATCCATTTACATGGATGGTATGCCTGTGACTATAAATTCAACTCAGGACGCTCAGAAATCAGGTATCAGTACGGTTTATCAGGAGATCACACTCTGTCCTAACCTGACGGTTGCCGAAAATATGTACATCGGACGTACAAATGAAATGACAACCAACTGGAGAAAGATGAACGCCGGAGCCAAACAGCTTCTCGACTCACTCCAGATACCTGCCTCCCCTACTCAGCAGCTGGGCGACTGTTCAATTGCGGTTCAGCAGATGGTTGCCATCGCCCGTGCGGTGGACATGGACTGTAAAGTTCTTATTCTCGATGAGCCTACTTCCTCTCTTGATGAAAGCGAAGTGGAAAAGCTCTTCAAACTCATGACCGACCTTAAAGCCCGCGGCGTAGGTATCATATTCGTAACCCACTTCCTTGACCAGGTATACTCAGTATGTGATCGCATTACTGTACTGAGAGACGGAACATTCGTCGGTGACTATCTTATAAGCGAACTCCCGAGAGTTCAGCTTGTATCAAAAATGATGGGCAAGGAACTTGACAGCTTCGATGATATCAAGCAGGAAGAGATCGCTGATACTATTGACAGAAAGAGTGCTCCTGTATTTGAAGCTACAGGACTTTCAAGTGCAGCCGGCGTAAATCCTTATGACTTTACTATCAGAAGAGGTGAAGTAAACGGATTTACCGGACTTCTCGGTTCCGGCCGAAGCGAATCAGTACGTGCTATCTACGGTGCTGACAAGGTAACCGGCGGACGCGTAATGATGGATGGAAAAGAGATAAAGATCAAGAAACCTATTGATGCTATGAAACAGGGCATTGGTTATCTTCCGGAAGACAGAAAGCACGACGGTATAATCGGTGATCTTTCTGTAAAGGACAACATTATTCTCGCTCTTCAGGTAATGAAGGGAATGTTCAAACCTATCTCAAAAGCTGATGCCGAAAAATTTGCGGACGAATATATAAAGCTTCTCGGTATCAAGACCGCATCTGCTGACACACCGATCAAATCACTTTCAGGCGGTAACCAGCAGAAATGTATTCTTGCCAGATGGCTTCTCACCAATCCGGTATATCTCATTCTTGATGAACCTACACGAGGAATCGACGTAGGTACAAAGCTTGAGATTCAGAAACTTGTACTCAAACTCGCAACTGAAGGAAAAAGCGTTACTTTCATCTCATCTGAGATCGATGAAATGCTTCACGTATGCAAACGACTTATCGTAATGCGTGACAGACATGTTGTAGGCGAGCTTACAGGCGAGGATCTAACGCAGACAAAGATAATGTCTACTATAGCCGGAGGTGAAAAGAAGTAATGACAGACAAAAAATTATCACAGGATCAGAACTTCTTTTTAAGGATCTTAAAGAAACAGATCTTTATTCCGATTTCAGCTCTGCTCGTTCTGATGCTTTTCAATCTTATAGCAGACCCTACATTCTTCAGAGTGGAACTGGGTATAAGCAGTCTCGGTTATCCTGTACTTAAAGGTAACCTTATAACTATTCTCGACAATGCTTCCGAGCTTGTCATTCTTTCGATCGGTATGACACTTGTTACAGCTGCTTCAGGCGGACAGGATATCTCCGTCGGTGCTACAATAGCACTTGCAGGAAGTGTGGTACTGAGAATACTCTGTGGAACTGATACATTAACAGACCACATACATGCTCCTATAATAGTTGCTTTCCTCGCATGCGTTTTAGTAGCAATGCTCTTCGGCGCATTCAACGGCGTTCTCGTTGCTTACTTCAAGCTTCAGCCGATGGTAGCAACACTTATCCTCTTTACTGCAGGACGTTCAATAGCAGCATGGATCAACAACAACACACTCCCGAACAATACTGACCCTCGTGTTGGTTACTACGGAAACTTCTTCCCTGGTATAGCAGTACCTTCACCGATACTGATCGCGATACTTTTCATGATAGTGACTGCACTTGTAATGCGCTTTACAAAGCTTTCACTCTTCACACAGGCAGTTGGTATAAATGCAGAGTCCTCACGACTCAACGGTATCAATCCGCAGCTCATCAAGTTCATGACTTACGTAATTCTTGGTTTCTGTGTTGCAGTTGCAGGCTTCATCAAGGTAAGCCGTCTTTCAACTATCAACTATTCAGTAATTGCCAAGGATATCGAAATGGATGCCATTCTTGCTGTTGCCCTCGGCGGTAACGCTCTCAGCGGCGGTAAGTTCAGCATTTCATCATCTATCGTAGGTGCTTACGTAATTCAGTTCCTTACTATCACACTCTACAGATTCGAAGTTCCTGCAGCTGCACTTCCGGCTTACAAGGCAATCGTAGTTATTATACTCGTTGTTCTCAGTGCTCCGGTAGTTCGCAAAAAGTTCGCTGAACTCAAGAAGAACTTCACTGCAAAGGAGGCAAATTAAATGAAAAAGAAACTTACAGATTCTAATTTGCTTCTCATAATTACTATTGCAGTATTCGTAGTAATGTACTCATGTGCAGTAACAATGCTTGGCGGAGGTTTCACAAAGCCTCAGACCTTCCTTAACATCTTCAATGAAAACGCCGCTCTTATCATAATCTCATGCGGAATGAGCCTTGTAATGATCACAGGCGGTATCGATATCTCAGTCGGTGCAGTAACATCTCTCGTATGTATGTGCTGTGCTGTACATCTTGACTTCAAAGGCGGAAACGTCTTTACTTCCATACTGATAGCTCTCGGCATCGGTCTTCTCTTCGGACTCGTCCAGGGATTCCTTATAGCCTACCTTGAGGTTCAGCCGTTCATTGTAACGCTTGCAGGTATGTTCTTTGCTCGCGGTCTTACAACTATCGTGAACAGCACACAGTTCAACGTTGAAAATCCTCAGTTCAAGGCCCTCAAGGATACAAGAATACTTATTCCCGGCATCGGTTCATACAACAAAAAAGGAATATTCATTCCGGCATACATTGAGATAGGAGTTGTAGTTGCACTTCTCACAGTTGCAGTACTCTTCATTCTCTTAAAATGGTTCAGACTCGGCAGAAGCTTCTACGCAGTAGGCGGAAATGCACAGAGTGCAAACATGCTTGGCATCAACGTAAAGCGTACAAAATTCTTTGCTTATCTTATCTGCGGATTCCTCGCAGGCGTAGGCGGATTTGTATACTTCCTCCACGTAGGATCAGGTTCACCTTCACATGCCAGCGGTGCTGAAATGAACGCCATTGCATCATCCATCATCGGTGGTACAATGCTCACAGGCGGTTCAGGAAATATCATAGGAACGCTCTTTGGTGTAATGTCACTCAGCACGATCAAGAATATTGTTGCTTCACTTGGTCTTGACGATGCATGGTGGACAAACATAACAGTTGCTGCAATGATCTGTATCTTCATCGTGATCCAGAGTGTTGTTCTTTCAAGAAAAAACAAATCAAGCCACTGAGCACAGGAGTTGTAGTATGGGTAAAAATATTAATTTCAGCAAATGCCTCGGCATTGAACTGGGCTCCACCAGAATAAAAGCTTCTGTCATTGACAGCAGTTTTGAACCGGTATCATCCGGCGACTACACCTGGAAGAGCTCATACATAAACAAGATCTGGACTTACGATCTTGAAGAAGTATGGAAAGGCCTTAATGAAGCCCTTGACAAGGCAGATGTCTCATCAGTGGATGCAGCCGGTATTTCAGCGATGATGCACGGTTATCTGGCTTTCGACAAAGACTGGAATCTTCTCGTTCCTTTCCGTACATGGCAGAACACCATTACAGGTGAAGCTGCTGATGAACTGACAAAACTTTTTGAATTCAATATTCCGCAGCGCTGGAGCATCGCTCATCTTTATCAGGCTGTTCTTAACAAGGAAGAACATATCCCTAGCCTTGCACATATAACAACACTTGCAGGATATGTTCACTACAAACTTACAGGCGTAAATGCAGTCGGTATCGGTGAAGCCTCAGGTATTTTCCCGATAGACAGCGAAAAGGCTGACTACGACAGTGTGATGCTTGATAAATTCGACAGCCTCATGGCCGAAAAGAACTGCGGCATTAAAATACGCGAAGTCCTTCCGAAGGTACTCACAGCCGGAACTGAAGCAGGAAAGCTTACTGAAGAAGGCGCAAAGCTTCTCGGAAACAAACTGAAACCGGGCATTCCTTTTGCACCTCCTGAGGGAGATGCCGGAACCGGTATGACAGCTACAAATGCTGTTGCACCGGGTACAGGAAATGTATCCGCCGGCACTTCAGTATTCTCTATGATCGTTCTCGACAAGGCTTTAAGTAAGGTCTATCCGGAGATCGACATGGTCACCACTCCTACCGGTAAACCGGTGGCAATGGTACACTGCAACAACTGCACAAATGACATGAACGCCTGGGTAAAGGTACTCGGCGAAACAGTTTCACTGTTCGGCGGAAACGACGATACAGGAAACCTGTTTACAAAGCTTTATGAAAAAAGCCTTGAAGGTGACGCTGACTGCGGCGGAGTCATGGTATGCAATTACCTTGCCGGTGAGAGCATAACACATTTCGACGAAGGCCGTCCGATGGTGATCAGAAACGCTGAAAGTAATTTCACTCTCGCCAATCTGACACGTTCAATGCTTTATTCCACGATTGCCACACTGAAAACCGGCATGGATATACTCGCCGGTGAAGGAGTAAAGATAAATTCGCTTACAGGTCACGGAGGACTTTTCAAAACTCCGGTAGTCGGACAGAAATATCTTGCTGCTGCATGCAAGGCTCCGGTAACTGTTATGAAAACAGCTGGTGAAGGCGGTCCTTACGGAATGGCTCTTCTGGCAGCATATATGATGTGCGCAGAAGAAAGCGGTACACTTGAACAGTTCTTAAACGATAATGTGTTTAAAAACACTGAAGTTTCTGTAATGGCTCCTGACGAAGCCGATGTAAAAGGCTTTGACAAATACATGGAAAGCTACAGAAGTCTGCTCGATGTTGAACGCACCGCAGTAAATACATTGTAAAAGGAGATAATTGTAATGAAAAAATACGAATTCTGGTTTGTCGTAGGTTCACAGCTTCTCTACGGCGAAGAAGTGCTTAATACAGTAGCAAAAAGAGCAGAGGAAATGGCATCTCACCTTTCATCAAAGCTTCCCTTCCCTGTAAGATACAAGGTAACTGCAAAGAGCAGTGACGAGATCACATCAGTTATAAAGGAAGCAAACTACAGAGACGAATGCGCAGGCATTATCACATGGTGCCACACATTCTCACCAAGCAAGATGTGGATAAGCGGACTTAACGAACTTCAGAAGCCATGGTGCCACTTCGCAACACAGTACAACCGCGAGATCCCTAACGAAGAGATCGACATGGACTTCATGAACCTCAACCAGGCTGCCCACGGCGACAGAGAACACGGATTCATCGGAGCAAGACTCCGCAGCGCAAGAAAGATCATCGCAGGCTACTGGAAGGATGAAGACGTTCAGGAAAGACTTGCTTCATGGATGAGAACTGCTGTCGGCGCTGCATTCTCAAAGGAAATGAGAGTAATGCGTTTCGGTGACAACATGCGTGACGTAGCTGTTACTGAAGGTGACAAGGTAGAAGCTCAGAAGAAGTTCGGCTGGCAGGTAAACACCTGGGCTACAGGTGATCTCGTAAAGGAAATGTCACTTGTAACCGATGCTGAAATTGACGCTCTTATGGATGAATACAAAGCTTCATACGACATTGCTACAGAAAACATAGAAGCTATCCGCTATCAGGCCAGGGAAGAGATAGCGATGGAAAAAATGATGAAACGTGAAAAGTGCTCAGCATTTTCAAATACATTCCAGGATCTTTACGGAATGGAACAGCTTCCTGGTCTTGCTTCACAGCACCTTATGGCAAAGGGCTACGGCTACGGCGGTGAAGGCGACTGGAAGGTATCAGCGCTCACAGCCATCATGAAGGTCATGGGTGAAAACGGAAACGGTGCTTCCGCATTCATGGAAGACTACACATATCACCTTGTTCCTGGTTCAGAATACAGCCTCGGAGCTCACATGCTTGAAGTTTGCCCTTCACTTGCAGCCGGCAAGCCGAGAATTGAAACTCATCACCTCGGAATCGGCATGAATGCCAAGGATCCTGCACGTCTTGTATTTGAAGGTAAGGCTGGCAAAGGTATCGTAGCCTGCATCATCGACATGGGCGGACGTTTCAGACTTATCATTCAGGATATTGAATGCGTAAAGCCTATCATGGACATGCCTAACCTCCCTGTTGCAAGAGTTATGTGGAAGGCGCTTCCTGATCTAAGAACAGGACTTGAATGCTGGATCTGTGCCGGCGGTGCTCACCACACAGTTCTCAGCTACGACGTAACAGCTGAACAGATGATCGACTGGGCAAGGATCATGGATATCGAGTGTGTTCACATAACAAAGGATACAACAGTTGAAAGCCTTGAACGCGAACTTCTTGTAAATGATCTTGTATGGAAGCTTAAATAATCAGAGCTTCCCTGACTAAGACAACACTTATCCCCTCCCTTCTTAAATGAACGGAGGGGAAAGTTTCAGTATGAAAGGATGATGACTATGCTCGAAGAATTAAGACAGAAAGTTTACGAAGCAAATATGGAGCTTCCTAAAAGAAATCTCGTTACATTCACCTGGGGTAATGTTTCCGGAATAGACAGGGAAAGCGGTATCATCATAATCAAGCCTTCAGGTGTTGAGTATGATGAACTTAGACCGGGTAATCTCGTTGCCCTCGACCTTGACGGAAATGTTGTTGAAGGAAAGCTCAATCCTTCATCAGATACAAAGACTCATATCGAACTGTATAAAAAATTTCCTGAGATCGGCGGTATCGTACATACACACAGCCCACATGCTGTTGCATGGGCACAGGCAGTGAGGGATATTCCATGCTATGGCACGACACACGCTGACTACTTCTACGGCCCTGTACCGTGTACAAGAGAGCTTACAAAGACTGAACTCGACGAAGACTATGAAAAGAACACAGGTAAAGTGATCATTGAGACATTTGAAAGCAGAGGTCTTGATGTTAATGCAGTTCCTGGCGTAATATGCGCAAGCCACGGTCCTTTCACCTGGGGAAAAGATGCCGCCAAGGCCGTTTACCACGCAGTCGTACTTGAAGAAGTTGCTAAAATGGCTCTTATGACTGAACAGCTGAAAAAGGATGCAGTTCCTGCACCAGATTATCTTCAGGACAAGCACTACATGCGCAAGCACGGTCCGAACGCTTACTACGGACAGAAAAAGTAATTTCCATTCTTAGTTTTCATAATATAACAAAATGGCTGATACCAGTGAAGTACAAAATCTACGCGTCATAGGCGCTATTAAAATGATCTTCAATCATTTTGATCAGATTTTAGCATCATGGTGTCAGCCGTTTTACATACCAGGAAAACATAAAAGCGTGTGAACAGGTCATTTCTGTTCACACGCTTGTTACATTTTATAATTACTGTTAAGAGTGCACTGTATACGTAATTTCCTTAAAGAACTTCCTTTATGGACTTTTCAAGTATTTCAAGTCCTTCGAGAAGAACATTGTCTTCAATAGTAAGCGGAGGCATTACCTTGAGAACTCCGTCGTGTCTGCCGGCTACCTCAAGTACGAGCTTGTTGTCAAAGGCCTTGTGTACGCATTCAATAGCAAGCTTAGGATCAATGTCATTGAGGTCTATGCCCCAGATAAAGCCGATACCTCTGATCTTTATTCTTTCATCAAGAGATGCTATGCGTTCATTAAGGAACTTTTCTATAACTGCAGACTTTCGCTTTACATCGCTTTCAAGGTTATGTTTATTGTAGTATTCGATACCTGCCTTGCTTCCCACGAATGCAAGCTGATTTCCCCTGAATGTTCCGTTATGTTCCGCAGGACGGAAGATGTCAAGCTCAGGACGTACAAGAACGATAGACATAGGCAGTCCGAGTCCGCTTATAGACTTTGAAAGTACGACCATGTCAGGTACTATCCCTGCTCTTTCAAATGAGAAGAATGTGCCTGTTCTGCCGTTGCCCACCTGAATGTCGTCAACGATCATAATTATTCCGTGATCATCACAGATCTTTCTTACATTCTTTAACCATTCGGCATCAGCAACATTTATGCCGCCTTCAGCCTGTACAGTTTCAAGAATAATTGCTGCCGGCTTGTCAAAGCCTGAGTGGTCATCTTCAAGGACTTCCTTAAGGTACTCTATCGAGTCGATACGGCTGTTGCAGTAAGGCATAAAGGAAACATTGTCAAGAGGAACTCCCGCTCCCTCACGGCTTATCCTGTCAGTTGTACATGCAAGGCTTCCCATCGACATTCCGTGAAAAGCGCCTGAGAATGCAAATACGTTAGTACGTCCTGTGTTTTTTCTTGCAAGCTTTAATGCAGCTTCAATGGCATTGGTACCTGTGGAACCGCAGCACATTACCTTATAGTCAAGCTTTCTCGGTATAAGTATACTGTTTTCAAGAGTTTCGATAAATTCCCTCTTGGCCTTTGTATACATGTCAAGAGCGTTTATGATACGGTCACTGCTGAGATAATCAAGAACCGCCGCCTTGATTTCAGGATTGTTGTGTCCGTAGTTGACAGAACCGGCAACAGCGAGAAAATCGATATAGCGTTCACCCTGTTCGGAAAACAGTTCAGCGTTTCTTGCTTCATCAAAAACAACCGGGTACTTTCTGCAGTAAGATCTTACATTGGATTCATATTTTTCAAAAGTTTCAAACATTGTTAGTCTTCTTTCTGACGTTTAATATTACAAAAAAATCTCATTAAAAAACGGTCATTTTTAATTTTATCACTGTAAAAACCAAACGTCAAGTAGTTTAAAGATATTTCTTTATTTTCTTATAAAGATCGTTGCCCTTGTCCTGTCCGTATTTCTTTACAAGCGCCTTGTTGGCAAGAGCCTTTGAATCTGACTTACCCGAATACTTTACTGCTAAAGAAGCAAGATAATCAGCATCTTCGTTTCCTATTTTCGCTTTGTCAAGGTCTTTCTTTACTGTGACACTCAGACTGTTTCCTTTGTTACGGTCATTATTCTTCGGAACTGTCACATTATTGTGTTCCTTAACTACTTTGCGTACAAGATCGTAGACATCACTGTAGTCGGTGAATATCTGTCTTAAGTCATTGTGGACTGACGTAAGCATATGCTTTTCTTCAAAATGACTTGTAACAATATTTGTGATCTCATCAGTAAAGCATGGACTGATCTCACTCTCTCCGATAGCTTTTTTCAGTCTTTCAGTAAGTTCCTTCTTCTGCTGTTCAGTACCTGAATTGTTTACGTTCCTTTCAGGTATGCTTTTACCTGAGTTATCAGAAATATTGTTCTTTCTGGTCTTTTTGTCCTGTGATCCCTTGTTCTCAGTTTTTTTGTTCTTCTTTCTTCCTTCAGAGACATCGTTTTTTATTACCGGAGATCTGCGGACAGAAACGCCTTCAGCATCAGTCCAGAACTTTATAACATTGTCAAAATCGGTATCCTTACTGACGATTATGCACTCAAAATCTTTTTCTCTGTATCTGCCGACAAGATAGCCAAGATATGATACAATATGCATATCGGCAGACTGATTTCCGCATGGCACCTTATGGATCTCAAGAGTAGCTGCCTTGTGTCTGGCCAGAATATTTAAGTCAAACTTCGTTGATTTATCAGTGAAGAACACGTGTATGTGATCTTCGTTTCCGAGAAGTTCGCAGCCTGAAAATCCCCCTGTACTGACATTTTCAAAGTCAATCAAATAATATTTTTCCAATTTAATTCCCTTCTGTTGTTTCTTATTTTTTAATCGTCTGTCATCAGTTTTCCGTAATCAGATATATACATTATAATATTACATTATCACATTCATTTTGTCAAGGGAGAAGGTTCGTTATCGGACAGTCAAATTATTGACATTGGTATTATTAGTTGCTATAATTAACATAAAATTATAATTGTACAATAGTATAGTACAGGATAATAGACTAAAATGCAATTGTTGTTATCTTATTCTGTTTGATATGTATTTGAATTTTAGGTATCCGGCAGTGTTTTTTTAGTTATTCTTATAATTTTTATCTTCGAGGGTTGATTTTTTATCTCAGACGTATTATAATAGATGTAGTAGTATGGATATAGTTAAACCCCCTATCCAAAAAATATTTTTATGAGGTGTAAAAACTATGAATGAAGAATTAAAAAGAATTTATATCGACAGAATGGTCGAAAACCTTACAGTTCTCAGAGCTAAGCTCGGCGTAACTCAGTCAGAACTCGCAGAGATCGCTGGTATCAGCCGTCAGACTATTCTCTCAGTTGAAAAGAAACAGCGTGGCATGACATGGAACATGTTCCTTGCTCTTCTCTACATTTTTACTGCAAACGAAAAGACAGTTCCGCTTGTTGACCTCTTCGAGATCAGAACAGACGAACTTGTTGAAGCAATGCAGGGCAAGAAAAAGTAATTTTCCAAGTTTAAAAACCTTTAAAGACTGCAGTCAGATGATCGCACTGACTGCAGCCTTTTAGTTTTATTATTTAAGAATAAAAGTCATAAACTAAGGAAACTCTGATTAAATCGGAAATCCGGCTTCGCCGGATTTCCGGAGGTGGGATTTGCGGGGCTTCGCCCCGAACCCCCACGCTGATTTATGAATAAATCAGCGTTTCCCTAATAAAAAGGGAGATCCGGCAAAGCTGGTTCTCCCTTCTGTCATATGTTATTCTGCTTCTCTTTCAAGTCTGAACTGTACTGAACGCTTGAGGTATCCCAGATAATCCTCGTCACGGCACATAGCCTTGCCTAAATCATCTGAAAGCTTGGCAACTGGTCTGCCGTTTACATACTGAAGCTTGATAACTATGTTAAGCGCCTGTTCTTCAGTATCGTTTGAGCAGAAAGTTCCTATACCGAATGATACCTTTGTCTTGCCGCTGAAGTAATCGTAAAGCTTCTGCGCCCTGTCAAAGTCAAGGCTGTCGCTGAACAGAAGAAGCTTCGTCTTAGGATCAACACCGTATTTTTTATAGTGTGCGATCATCTTGTCGCCCCATGCATACGGATCTCCGCTGTCGTGACGAACACCTGTATAGTTGTTTACCATTGAACGGTTGAAGTCTAGCAGGAAAAGATCTGTTGTGACTGTATCCGTAAGGGCTGTACCATTATCACCGTCATATTCGTTATACCAGTCACGCATTGCATAGTGGTTGGTATAGGCAAGCGGGATAGAATCGATGCCCTGATACATCTGTACAAACTCGTGTGCATAAGTTCCGATTGGAGTTACATTGTACTTCATTGCAAGATATACGTTTGAAGTTCCGACGCAGTTCTTTGTCTCTGTTACCAGTCTTCTTACGACCACGTCCTCCCACTCGCGTGAAAGCCTTCTGCGGCATCCGAATTCAGCAAAGCTGAAAGTATAGGTACCGTCATTAAGACCCTTTATCTTGGCGTCCAGCCTCTCCTCCGCTGATTTGCGAAGCTTTTCGTAATCGTATTTCATACGGAAATATACTTCATTTACGATTTCAAGAAGATATATTTCAAACTGCATTGCTGAGAACAGCGGACCGTTAACTTCAATGTAAAGTTCGCCGCCCGCATCAAGCTTTGCTGTGACATAGTCTCTTATAGGATGCCAGAGTCTGAGGAATTCAACATAGTCCTTTTTAATAAAACGTATAGAACGGAGATAATCAAGTTCTTCCTTTTTAAAAGTGAGAGTGCAGAGGTGATCGATTTGTGCATTGATCTCTTCAACCATTTCAGGTGTGAAAACAACATCCTTGTTACGGCATTTAAAGAAATACTGTCCGCAGAGATCAGTGTGTTTGTGGAAGATGACCTGATCCATATTGAACTTATAAAGATCAGTGTCAAGCAGTGAAATAACAATTGGCTCGAGTTTCATTTTTTCATTTCCCTTTCTTTCCCGTTTTCAGATATTCCCCGTTAACGCAGTCAGCCTGCAGGCTTAAATATCTGCGATAACAACAGATTTATTTTATTCTTTCCTTAATTATCGCAACCGCGCCTTCACGGTCATCAGCCTTGCCAAAGTCAAGATGATTGCCTGACTCATCCCAGGCACAGGCAAGCCATGTTTTTTTGTCATTTTCATACTTGATCTCAACTGTATAGTAGACTGGTTTCTCCTTAGATGACCAGAAGAAGATTATGTCGGAACATTCAAGATATTTTTCTGCAACAGGGATCACCATGTCCATACATACACAGTCATCGCTGTCTGCTATAACCTCAAGTTTAAAGCCTTCATGTTCAGGTACGGGCATTGCTGTATTTTCCAGAAGAACGTCATCGATAATTCGTTTTAAGAACTCTTCCTTTTCACTTTTAAGGCTGCGTGCAAAAGCCTCAGGATCTGCATAGAACTCAGCCGGCAGGAAATCATGTTCAATGAAATAACGCTCATTTCCTTCCTTTATAAGGCCATTCTCCTCATCAATGTTATATGTAATCTCATCAGCAATAAGGAAATCTCCCTGATGCTCAGCTATGTCATCAAACACTTCCTTAACATCAAGATCGTTTTCAGTTACCATATAGTAAGCATAAACAACCATTCTTAATACAAGAAGAGGATAGGTCACGAAAGAACGGAACATTCTCGCGTTTTCAATAAGTGCCCCTGCTGCCATACCAGCATCGACCTTGATGGTACTGTAATCAGTGTCATATCTGATCCTGATCTCAAATTTTTCTGAGAACAGTGCAGCGAGTTCATCGAACTTAGAAGTATCTTCGATATTCACTTCGTAAAGCGCCATGGAGATAATTCCGTCATTGTCAATTATAAAACGCTGTATCAGCTGAACATTTTTAAGAGGTTCTTCTGTGAATGTGTAGTATTCACCCGAAGCATAAAACTCATCGTCAATAAGTTCAAAGCTGAAAGGAACACCAGCTTTTTCAAGATTACGCTCCATAAATTCCTTGCATTTTTCTTTCATAAAAGGATCCCTTCTTTCCTGTGTTTTTTAGGTGGTTTAATCCGTGTATCCTTAATTAAAAGTATATCACATTTGGTTGATTTTTTCAAGTTTATATGTCCCGTATTATTAAAAAACGGGACCTCAAAAAACAAAAAATAAGATGCATCACATAAATGATGCATCTTATTTTTTTCTCGTGATTTTATCCCCATTTTCCTTAGTACCCCGGCCGATCCTTCCAATAATCCTTAAGTAATTGTTCCCCAACAAAAACTATCTCATATCGCCCCGCCGATCAGAAATCCTCATCAGCCTATATCATTTCCCCTGTAACTATTTCTTTTTCTGCACCCCACCGGTCCTGCCTCGCAATAATCCGCAATAACATTGTTCCCCAACAACACTATCACAACTCCGACGCTTTCCCCAGCAGAAGTGATCCTCAATAGTCCCGGTGACAAGTCCTGTCCCCCAACAAGACTTTGTCTTCTTCCCCTTTTTTCATCTCCGAAATACCCAATAATCATTTGAACTGTCCCGTCCCCCAACGAAACTGTTCTTATACCATAGACCCCATTTCACGGTTCCCATATAATCCGTTTTATCAGCCTGTAAACTCAAAAAACCCACAGTACAAAGTACTGTGGGTTATTCTCATTTATCAGTGTCTGTGCAATTCGTAGTAAATACTAATTAAAAGTATTTATTATCATTGCAGCTGGCTGACATTCCACAGTCCCTATAGCTTTGCGTCACATCTTTTCAGATGCTTTGCCCTTCTGATAATATCAGTTATCAATGTTTTCGAAACATCTTTAACTGATGTTTTTATTATATAGCATCAACACCGATTTGTCAACACCCTATCACAAAGTTCAGCACTTTATGTAATTATAAAATACACACTTTGTGCACATTGACTATTAAGTGTTTTAAATCATCCCTTGATTGCACCGGCAATAAGGCTTTCCTGGATCTTTCTGCTGATGAATGCATATACAAACAGTGTCGGGAAAGTAGCGATAACAAGCGCCGCACCGATCGGGCCCCACTTTGTTGTATATGAACCGAAGAATGTGTTGATCGCAACAGGAAGAGTGCTGAAACGCTTTTCACTGTTGAAAATATTAGCAAACATAAGTTCGTTCCATGCCTGAAGGAAAGTAAAGATGATTACTGTAGAAATAGCAGGCTTCATAAGAGGAAGAATGATCCTGAAGAATATTCCGAATGTACCGCATCCGTCAAGACACGCTGATTCTTCAAGTTCCTTCGGAATATTTACCATGAAGCTTCCGAAGATCATTATCGCCATAGCAAGCGAGAATGCTGCGTAAGGAACGATAAGAGCCTGATAAGAGTTAAGCATCTTGAGTGACTTTAGCATGAGGAATACAGGAAGAAGTGCAGCGTGAATAGGAAGTGTAAGACCAAGCATGAAAATGTTGTTGGCAGTTTCACGTCCGCGCCATTCCATTCTTGTAAGCGCATAGCATGCCATAAGTGCACAAACGATAGTAAGTGCTATAGTAAATACTGAAACGATTATACTGTTTTTAAATCCGAGAAGAATTGTACTGTCACGCATCTGATGTGTGCTTAATGTACCGGAACGCATTGCATCCGCATAGTTTGACCACATCCAGTTCTTCGGAAGGCCAAGTACATTTTCACCGAATATTTCTGCGTTCTCCTTCAGTGAGAATGTGAACATCCAGTAAAGAGGAAACACACAGAGCACTGTCCAGATAAGAAGGACTACATATGCGCCGACAGGCACCTTGTTAAGTTTTTTACTTTTCATCGTAATCCTCCGTTTTTATTCCTTTCTTAATCAGTATTGCAAAGAAGAAGCAAAGGAAAATGATCATAACTGCAATTGCACTTCCGTAGCCGTAACGGCTTTCGTCGAAAGTCATATTTACCATGAGGGTACTCGGCACTTCACTTGCGTGGTCCGGGCCGCCTCTTGTAAGTACGTAGATAAGGTCGAAAGTTTTGAGTGATCCTGTTACTGCAAAGATAACGCAGATCTTAATTACAGGCTTAAGCAGCGGAATGATGATCCTTGTGTTGATCTGCCAGTCATTTGCGCCGTCAATTTTTGCTGCTTCAATAACGTCAGGTGAAACGCTCTTGATACCTGCGTACATAAGAAGCATATGATAGCCGACATACTGCCAGAGGTTAGGAAGAAAAGCTGCAAGAAGAACCGTCTTCGGCTCGGCAAGCCATGCTGTCTTCGCAAGACTGTGAAGACCTATCCTGTCGAGAAGTACATTAAGAACACCGTAATTCGGATTATAGATCTTGAGCCAGAGCTGACCGATTACAACTGTTGACATAAGTACAGGAATAAAGAAGACTGTCATGAAAAAACGCTCGCCCTTTATCCCCTTGGATATCATAAGAGCCAGTGCCAGCGACAGTGGAAGCTGAATGAAAACTGACAGAACTGCAAGAAGAAGAGCGTTGAGTGTTGTTTTTGGGAATCCGGCTGATTTACTTGTAAAAAGTTCAATGTAGTTATCAAAACCGATAAACTTCGGTTCCGTGATACCGTTCCAGTCCTGAAGGCTGTAGATGAATGACATTATAATAGGAATTATAATGATACCAGCAAACAGGATCACTGCCGGCAGCATAAACACTGTTATAGCCAGTTTATTTTTTCTTATGCTTTCCATATAAGACCTGCCTTTACGAGATAATAACCCTTTATCATAGCACTGACCGGCTGGGAAACCGGTCAGTACTATGATATTATTGTAAGGATTTCAAGGAAAATTCAGATTAGAATTTATTTTTAATGAAGAATTGGAAAGTTAAATTATTTTTCGAGCTGAGCTGCCATTTCCTTCTGGAAGTCTTCAGGTGTGATAGAACCTAAGTAGAGCTTCTGGAGAAGTGCAAGGTATTCGTTAGCATCTTCTGATTCAAGAAGTGTATCGAACCAGAGTGTAAATGATGTAGCGCTGTTAGCGTATTCTGTTACCTTCTTTGTGAGTTCAGGTACAGTAGAATCATCATAGTTTACCTTCCATGCAGGGATACCAGCACCTGAGAGATAAGCGTACTTAGAAATGCCCTTTGTTACTTCGAAAGCAAATTCAGCTGAAAGATCAGCATCCTTTGTAGAAGCTGCAACCATGAGTGAGTCAGCACCACCGCCCATGAAGTCTGTGAGTTTAGCATTCTTGTCATTTACAACCGGGATAGGAGCAACTGAGAAGTCTGTAGGATCAGCAGCGTCTGTCATGATAGAACCGCCCATCCAGCTTCCTGTAAAGTACATAGCTGCCTTGCCTGCATAGAATTCAGCACTTGCTTCGTCGTTTGAAAGTGCTGCAGCACCGTCTATAAATGCTCCGATATCAGAGAGTTCCTTGATCTTCTGAGCTGAAAGGAGGAAGTCAGGATCTGAGTAAGAACCGCCCTGCTTGAGGAGTGTCTTCTGAAGCTTTTCAGGACCTACAGACTTAAGTGTAAGACCATCGTGAAGCATAGCAAGAACCCACTTGTCCTTAGCACTTGTAGCGATAGGTGTTACGCCTGCAGCCTTGAGTGTTGTACATACATTTACGAAATCATCCCATGTTGCCGGAGCTTCGAGGTTGTTTTCCTTGAAGATCTTCTGGTTGTACCACATTGCTGATACTGGAGTTACGATTGTTGAACCGTAAACCTTTCCGTCATATGTGATGTTTGCAACAGCTGCTTCTGAAAGATCTTCCTTATAGTTTCCGTAGTAGCTTGTGAGGTCGAGAACCTTGCCTGAGTCAACGAATGGCTGTGAGAAGCCGCCAGCCCATGTATAGAATACATCAGGGAGTTCGTTAGCTGCTACTGCAGATTTGATCTTTGTCTTGTATGATTCATTTTCAAATGTTTCGTGAACTACCTTAACGCCAGGATGTGATGTTTCAAAATCCTTGATTGCATCAGCGTATGCTGTGTGGAATGAGTCACTTTCTGTAGCAATGCTCCAGAGTGTGATAGTAGTTTCCTTAGCAGCATCGTTTCCGCTACCTGCATTTCCTGCATCACTACCTGCCTGTGAATTGTCTGCCGGTGCTGTAGAACCGCATCCTGTAACTACTGCTGCCATAAGAACTGCAGCTGCAACTCCGCTTAAAATTCTTCTGATTTTCATAATATAAAATTCCTCCTGTTTGTGAAATTATTTTGTTTGTTTTCACATCTCTTGATGTTTCCATTATAGCTCATTTATTGCTCTTATGGAATGCATAATCTTTACTTGATGTAGGTAATATTTTTACGACTTGATTTTATCACTCATGTGAACGATCACTAATAATCAGACGGTGCGAGAAGATCTTATTATAGAATTAGCACAAGGAAAATATTTTAAACATCGCATTTTTCACAATACAATCACAATAACTGAAATAATCAACAACAATTTTTGACCAGTACTCTCTAATGAAAATTGCTTATTGCATTATTCCCGATGTACAATATATATAAAAAAGCAATTGACTTTGGGCTCATAACAATGTATAATTACATTATACTGTTCCATACAAGGAAAGGAACAGAAACTATACTGTAAAACACGAACACAAAGGAGGAATCATCATGGCCATTTCACTTCAGAAGGGTCAGAAAATTGATCTTACAAAAACAAACCCGGGTCTTCAGAAGGTAATCGTAGGACTCGGCTGGGACGTTAATAAATATGACGGAGGCTCAGACTTCGACCTCGATACATCAGCTTTCCTGCTTGATGCTTCCGGCAAGGCGCCTTCAGATTCATCATTTATCTTCTACAACAACCTCAAGTCAGAATGCGGTTCTGTATGCCATATGGGCGACAACCTCACAGGTGCCGGAGACGGTGATGACGAACAGATCAAGGTAAATCTTGCAACAGTTCCTGCAAACATCGAAAAGATCGCTTTCACCGTTACAATACACGATTACGAAACAAGACAGCAGAACTTTGGTCAGGTTTCAAACGCTTACATCCGTATCCTTGATGAAGCTACAGGCGTAGAACTTATCAGATACGATCTCTGTGAAGACTTCTCTATCGAAACATGTCTCGTTGTAGGTGAACTTTACAGGCACAACGGCGAATGGAAATTCTGTGCAGTAGGAAGCGGCTTCACAGGTGGGCTTGCATCACTCTGTTCAAACTACGGTCTCAACGCAGGCTGATAATAATCCAAAAGCTTATAAACATAAAATGCCTCTGTTCATTACGGACAGAGGCATTTTTATTGCTTATTATGTTTTCAATTTTAATCAGGCCAGGGACGGAATGTCGTTCTTTTTCTTTTCAAGTTCAGACTCAAGCCATGACTTAAGTTCTTCAAGTCCCTCCGGTGTTTTTTCAAATTCCTTTATGTCCACTACATCTTCCTCAGGAGTTTTGGCAAGGCAGAACTTTCCCATCCATACCGTAGTAGTAAGAACGTCGCCGTTAACTATTTTATAATTGAATGTATTGCCCACACTGCCGGTATAATTGTTTTTCTCGGCAAAATAAGTAAAGCCGGGTATATCAAATACTTTTTCCATTCTGATCCTCACGAATAAATATTTTTACCGAATTTCTTCGGCATAATGAACTTTGTAAAGCAGTCATTGAAATAGCGGTCTGTCATGCCTGAAATATAGTCAACTACTATCCTTCCCTGCATGTTGTTTTCAGAATACTTTTTAAAGTATTCCGGATTATATGAGCTCAGATAATCGCTGTAGATCTCCGCTTTCGGATCACCTGAAACAAGCTGATCATAAAATCTGTCATAAACAACGACGAACATATTGCGGAGTTTTGAATCCTCATCCTTTATGGAAGGATTCTTGTATATCCTCTCGTAATTAAACTTAAGAAGACGTTTCATTGCTGAATATATTTCAGGTGATATCGTAAGATAAGGACGGTCATAGCTGTTTACGATAATATCTGAAATAAGTGCGTTTATTATACTGCTGTTGGTATCCCCGAGAACATCCTTTACTTCGGCAGGTATCTCGCTTCTTTCTATTATCTTCAGCGTAACCGCGTCTTCTATATCACGACCTATATAGGCAATAATATCACTTATACGAACTACGCAGCCTTCCAGAGTCATCGGAATTATCTTTGCACTGTAATTTTTCTCTGTAAAGCATTTGTTGTATTCATCAAGAAAGCGATCAAAAGTCTTGGTTCTGTCCGGCTCATATCTTGACTGAAGTATTTCGCCGTTATGGGCAAGTACACCGTCAAGTACCTGCAGGCTCAGATTAAGTCCTTCCCCGTTCTTTTCGAGCTCCATAAGGAATTTCACGCTCTGTGCATTGTGACAGAAGCACCCCATATTCTTTTCATCGCAGATAGAATCAAGATATCTTTCTCCGTCATGGCCATACGGAACATGACCAAGATCATGAGCAAGTGCGATAGCTTCAATAAGATCCTCATTGAGTCTGAGACAGCGGCCTATCATGCGGGCAATCTTAGACACGAGCTGCACATGAAGAACACGGTGCGTAATATGGTCATTGTCGAAGAAGGAAAAAACCTGCGTTTTATCGATATATCTTGTATACGCCTTGGAATGAATTATTCTGTCTGCGTCATGGAAAAACGCAGGACGTACATTCTTTCTGTCCGGTATAGGTTCGTCATTCAGACGAATGCATTCCGAGCTGCGGCAGGCATATTTGCTGAATGATCTGATCTCACGTTTATATTCTGATTTTATTATCTCGCTGAATACTTTGTATTTCAGGCTTTCATCCATTCTTCTCACCCCTGTATCAGATTTAAAGCTTAAGGAATAATGCAAGCCGTGACCTCGGTATAGCCTTTGTGCCAGTCACTCTGAGCTTCAGTTACTCCTTTAAACATACATGCCGCATACTTAAAGTACACGGCAGGATAAAGTTCTTGTTATTTAAGCACTGCCGGAAGACCGTTTACAACAATGTTCGGGTCATCAAGGTCGATTATAAGGCAGTTTCGGCCTTCTATACTGCTAGTTCTAAGTCTTGAAGCAGCGTCTTTCTTTATATTGATAGTAACGTCTGGTGTAGCTACTACTGTTCTGTTTTCGGTAAGATTTGAAGCTGTAAGTTCAGTGTCACCTACGATCTGCTGATAAGCAGGTTCCAGTGCCTGAAGCTTTTCCTCGCTTACTCCGGCATCTGAAAGAATATGCTTGAGCTGCTTGTCATTGAGCTTGGCAGACTCAGTTTCATTTTTACTGAGTTCAACAACTTCTCTGATCTTTTCATTTACCTGAGTAATAACATTATAGTTAAGCTCATCGGAACATACTGCATTAAGCACCTGCTGGAAACGAGCCTTTTCATTTTCCGCAGACATAACAAATACACATTCAAGAACATTTTCGATAATGGAAATGTTCGGCTTGTCTGCTTTCTTGGAGAAATACATAACATGATTGATATCAGGACTTCTGTCGCTGAATACAGGGTACATAAAACCGTCAGTAGGAATCTTGCTGATGATCATCTCAGTATTTGCTTTCTTGGAAATAGTACCGGTCTCTTCATCGTAGAAAAGTCCTACGTCATTTGTATTGGCAGGACATACTGCAGTAACTATGAAGTTATATTCCTCGGTAACATTATCAGGATCGTCATCATCGTTCTTATTCTTTCTCATAATGCTGTATGTGCAGTGAGCAGCAAGAATAGTAAATGACGCAGCATAATCTATATTGGTTGTGATTTTTTCAAGAAATGCGTCTACAAGTGCTTCATCCTTCATTTTTGAAGAAACAAGATCATAAAGCAGCTTCTGTGTTTTGCCTTCCTCAAAAGATTCAAGCGGAAACTCATACTCAACAAGATGCTTGCCTATAGTTCCTGTAAGCACTTTCTTGAGTGAATCAGTAATGACCTCACGTTCATCATCCGGAATGATGCTGTAAGGCTTGGTCATTTTATATTTTACATTCTTTTCAGGATCGATATAAGCTGAAAAAAATGAATTGATAACAAACAGTCCGCTGTCATCGCTGAAATTCTTTTTTATCTCATTGAGTTCTTTTTTGTTCATTAAACAGTAATCCTTTTCTGAAAAAATATGTGTAAATCAGATCACTCTGATTTAAATTCCATTAGTCGAAATAATCAGCTTCAGCAAATTTAGAACATTTCTTCTGTGCCCAGAGTATCGACTTTGGCTTTTTGAAAAACTTGTATTTTTCGCAGTGCAGAGGATCATTTTTATCCCAGAATCTGCACTGTCTGCACTGAAGCGGAAGTCCCCCTGACATGCGGTATGAATCTCCGCTCATTTCAAGATTCTCTTCAAGTATAGTGTTTGTTCCGTCATAATCTCTCATTTAAACGTAAAACTCCTCCATAGTGTCAAGGCAGAGACAGCCGAGTTTTCCACCGAAAACTGCGCCGCAGTCAATATATATATTGCCGTTGGTCTGATAAATCCTGTTCTCACCGCAGAGATTGCGGGTAGGGGTATGACCGCAGACAACGAAAACAGATTCATCGTCAAAGCAGCGTTTTTCAACATCCGGTCTGGCAGCTATAAGCTCATATATGGTATATTCCTTAAGCTTCTTGCCTTTCTGATAATTGCCGAGTCCGGCATGACTCATTATAAAGCATTTATCGCCTATCTCGACTATTTCAACAAAAGAAAATCCGGAAATAAATTTTAAAATACTGTCACGCTGATGCGGCTGAAGCTCCCTGAACTGAAGCATGGTATTAATTCCGCCGTCATCCATCCAGTCAAGCACCTGATTCAGGAGCTTCGGTGCAAGTGCTGTTGTATCAGGAGTAATCTCCTTGACAAGCTGCTTCAAAATATCGCACGCCAGATAATCGTGATTTCCCATTACAGGAATAACATTTTTTCTGTCCATAATATCCAAGAGCAGATTTACGGGTTCTTCTCCCCTGTCGACTATATCACCAAGAATATACAGCACATCTTCATCGCCAAGTCTGATAAGCTCAAGCATTTGAAGAAATTTCCGATACTCACCGTGCAGGTCACTCATAACATAAGTCATCAAAAACTCAGCTCCTGTACTGAAAAAATTAAAAAGTGTAGAAAAACAGGAAATAATGAATTAGTACACGCATTATAATAATAACACGAAAATTAAATATGGTCAACCCGTTTATATACATAGTATGTATTTATTTTTTTAACAGTAAGAAATATTATATACTATTATAATGGTACTCTGAAGAAATTCAAAAGAGCATATTATATATAGTATATTTCGACAGGTGGCGTAAAAATTAAAGAGGTTTAAAAAATTATTTTTCAGTATAACGCTTCAGGGATAAAAGAGGTAAAAATGCATTATATAGCAATGACGTATTACACAAATAAAACCATTATAAAAGTTACACTAAAGAGAAATCGACGAAAACGCGAAATTCATTCGATATTTACAGCGGTTTTCTTGACTTTTGTTAATAGTTTTAGTGAGTTTTCTACAAATGTGTCGAAACTACTTGCAATTACTGAATTAGTATGCTATACTCTAAGAGTATTTTGTATATTTATAATATATTATTATAAAAAACGGGGTAGACAAAGACATAATGCAGTCTTCACTTATCCTAGTTATTTATGAAAGGTTGATGAAAATTATGGCATTATTCAAGAAAGTATCAGCAGCAACACTTGCACTTCTTATAAGCGCAAGCACAATCTCAGCTTCTGCTGCAGGCTCAAAGATTCTTCTTACTTCAAGAATCGGTGACGCAGACAACAACGGTTCTGTAAACACAAGAGACTTCGTAGCTATCGCTGATCACATTGTAAACGGTACTGGGGAAATCTACAATTCAGACTTCAACTTCGATAAGAAGAACGATGCTAAGGATCTCGTATTCTTAAAGAAGGTACTCGCTAGCGGCAAGCTCGAACAGTTCGACGCTTTCGCAGCATACAAGGGCATGATCGCTGCTTACATGGCTGCAGAAAAGAGCAAGATTGAAAGCAAGATCACATCACAGCTCAATGACAACGCTGAAAGAGTTACAGAATCATTCTTCACAAGAGACGGTCAGAAGGCTCAGTTCGAATCTTCTAACGCTTATGTAAAGCAGAATGTTGTAGCAGATCTTTCAGGCGCTCAGGCTGAAGTTTACACACAGGGCGTTGGCAAGGACACATCATGGACAAAGACAACAGCAGACAAGACATCTTCAACTCTCAAGACTGTTGTTACAGGTCTCATCCAGAAGGCTCAGTTTGACAACAACGATGTTGCTTCAGTAAACATCATTGATTCATTATTACTTTCAAACGATGTTACAGCAGCAAGCTTCGAAAACGCTTATACATACGAAGATTCAGACTACAAGTACATTGCAGTTCCTGTTGAAGATATCGTAAGCGGCAAGAATGCTAAGGACGTTGCTGGTACATACATGATCCAGCTCGACAAGGATAACAAGCCTGTTGAAATCGACATCGTAATCGGTACATCAACATATGGTACTTCTACAATCGTTGAAAACGGATATGCTAAGTTCACATTCGGTGATGCTTCAGTTACAATCCCAACAATCAACAACCAGGGTGAAACACCAACACCAACAGCTACAGCTCCTACAGCTACTACAACTCCTACAACTACAACTGAACCAACAGCTACAACAACTCCTACAGCTCCAACAAATGAGCCAACTGAAACACCAACAACTACACCTTCTGAAGATCCATTCAAGCAGGGTGACCCAATCAAGGATCTTACAGTATACGACATGCTCGTAAACAGCATCAAGGCATTTGCAGATGCAGAATACAGCAACTTCAATGGTGAAACATCTGAAGAACTCGTAAACGGTGAAGTTAAGTATACAAACAAGGCTAAGGTTAAGGGTTCTAAGGCTGGCAACGACTACAAGTTCAACTTAACAGACGGCGAATTAGTATACGATAACGATACTTACGCATACGAAGCTAACGGCTACGCAGTATACGGCGGCAAGAAGGCTACTGAAGTTTATGCTAACGCAACAGTTAAGAATGGTGAAAACACATTAACAACTGGCTGGATCAAGAAGGATACAAATACTTCTGTTTCTGATGCTAAGTCAGAAGGTCTTTCAGCTGCAAGATCTGTTTACGCTAACGTAATGGATCAGATCATCGCTGACAAGAAGGCTGAACTTGACAAGCAGGCTGATGTAGATGCACTTCAGGATCTCCAGAAGAAGGCTGACGAACTCCAGGCTAAGGCTGACAAGGCTCAGGCTGATGCTGATGCTGAAAAGAAGGCATTAGAAGACAAGGCTGAAGCTAAGAAGGCTGAACTCCAGGCTAAGATTGATGCTGCTACTAAGGAATCAGACAAGGAAGATCTCGAAGCTGAAAAGAAGGCTGTAGAAGATGAACTCACAGCTGACAAGAACGCTCTCGAAGCTAAGTACAACAAGATCAAGGATGACCTCACAGCTGAAAAGAATGCTCTCATCAAGGATCTTAACAAGGCATTAAAGCTTGACGAAGCTAACGAAGATATGAACAAGATCGATGCAGCTATCAAGGAAGTAAAGGCTACAGTTGATCAGCTCAAGAAGGAAGAAAAGGCATTCGAAGACTACAAGAACAGCGCTGTTAAGACAGCTAAGGATCAGTTAGACTTCGTATTCCCTACAAAGAGCGAACTCCAGGCAATCGTTGGTGGTAAGAACGGTGCTAAGGAAAGAATCAACAGCAACTCACAGATCACAACACTTGCAAATGATTCTTCTAAGATCATGCTTACAATCAGCGCTAATGCTCTCAAGAATGGCACTGAAAAGTACCTTGATTCAGTTGATGGCGAATTCATCTACATTATCGAAAAGGATACATTCAAGCCACTCCACGCTGAATTCAGAAACTCTAGTGCTGTTGCAACAGACCTCAACAAGAAGGCTACAGCAACAATCGAAACAGCTTACATTGACTTCGAATATCCAGAAGAAGTTAAGGTTTCAGTTCCTAACAACGTTAAGGACAACGCTGTTGATGCTGTAGAATACATCAAGACAAACAAGGACTTCACAAAGTTCGCTGCTGATGTTATCTCAAGCAAGGTTAAGGTTGACTAATTAATAGTTTAACAACTTAATATTAAACAGTTTTATCACCCTGTCAGCAATGGCAGGGTGATTTTTTATTTGCCAAAGATCATTATTTCTGTTATAATGCTATAGGTACTAGAAACCCAAAAGTAAAGTTATACGATTAGGAGAATTATAATGTCAGGTTTAAAAAGACTTATCTCAGGAATAACTGCCTGTTCCCTGCTCTTTTCTGTCACAGGGACAGGAGTACTTCAATACGATACATCTTATGCTGCAGAAGCTAAGTACAACTATGCAGAAGCACTTCAGAAATCGCTCTACTTCTATGAAGCGCAGCAGGCCGGTCCTCTTCCTGAATGGAACAGAGTTTCATGGAGAGGCGACTCTACCATGTCAGACGATGTTACCGGCGGATGGTACGATGCCGGTGATCATGTAAAATTCAATCTTCCTATGGCTTATTCAGCTTCTATGCTTGCCTGGGGACTCTATCAGTACAGCGACGGGATCAAGTCTGCTGGTCAGTACGATATTTACAGAAACAATCTTGAATTCGTGCTTGATTACCTCGTTGAATGCGACAGAGGATCGGAAGTAGTTTATCAGATTGGCGACGGTGAACAGGATCACAAGTGGTGGGGCCCTGTTGAGCTTGTTGAACTCGAAATGGGTAAACGTCCTTCCTACACATGCGACGCATCCTGTGTTACTGCTGAAATGTCTGCTGCTCTTGCCGCCGGTGCTGCTGCACTTAAGGATTCCGACAAAGCGAATGAATATAAGAAATGTGCTGAACACTATTTTGACATCGCGTGGAAAACCAAGAATGATGATTCCTACAGCAAAGCTAAAGGCTTCTATGACTCATGGAGTGGTTTCTGGGATGAACTCTTCTGGGCATCCAACTGGCTTTATATCGCTACAGGTGATAAGGACTATCTTAAAAAAGCCAAGGAATGCATTCCTAATCTCGGTAAGGAAGATCAGAGTGATGAACTGAAATATTCATGGGGCATGTGCTGGGATGACGTTATGCAGGGTGCTATGCTTCTGTATGCCATAAATACAGGTGATAAGGAATACAAGGAACATGTCGCAAAGCACCTGGACTACTGGTCAAAGACTGAAGGCGTAAACGGCAAATGCGTTCAGAGGGCACCAGGCGGCCTTGCATGGCTTGATTCATGGGGATCACTCAGATATGCCACTACTGCCGGCTTCCTTGCTGCTGTGGCTTCTGATACGATTTTCAGCGGTGATAAAGCAAAAGTAAAACAGTATAAGGAATTTTACGAAACACAGATCAATTATGCTCTCGGTGACAATCCGGACAAGAGAAGTTATGTCGTTGGATTCGGAAACAATCCGCCTGAACATCCTCACCACAGAACATCTCACGGTGCATGGGATGATATGAAAAATGACGGTGTTAAGGATCACCGTCACGTTCTCTACGGAGCTCTTGTAGGCGGTCCTTCACTTGACGGCTCATATACTGATGACATCGAGAACTACATGTGCAATGAAGTCGCTGATGACTATAACGCGGGTTACACCGCCCTTCTCTGTAAAATGGCCGGTGAATACAAATGCAAACCGCTTTCAGACTTTCCTCCTGAGGAAAAACCTGACGGTCCTGAATTCTATGTTACAGCATCACTAAATCAGCAGTCTGATTCCTTTACTGAAGTAAAGATACTTTCAGTAAACCATTCTGCATGGCCTGCAAGAGTTATAACAGATCTTTCACTTAACTACTACCTCGATCTTTCCGAAGTATTTGATGCAGGTCTTTCCGTAAATGATGTTACTGTACGTATTGGTTATGATGAATGGTCACAGGCTACAATTTCTGGACCAAAACAGTACAAAGATAATATTTACTACGTAAAAGTAACTTACCCTGACGGATCTGTTCTCGCTCCTATAGGTAAAGAACAGGAAAGTGCAGAGCTTCAGATGAGAATATCTGTACCTGATCAGAACAAGGTCTGGGATGCATCTAATGACTATTCTGCAGAAGGACTTAAAACCGGCAATCAGGATATTGAAATAACTGACCATATTACCATGTATGATGGTGACAAGCTTATCTGGGGAACTGAACCAGACGGAACAAAGGCCGGTGGTGTTGTTGATTTCGTTCCTGTAAAAGCGAAAAACAAATCAGATGAAAGCAGTTCGGCAGATGAAAATGAATATGATGACGGTGCCGGACATACTGTTGTTATCGAGAACGACTGGGATGACGATGACGACGAGATCATTACAGATGCAGAAGACGGCAAATCGGAAGAATATACTCCGGACGAAGAAGATACTCCGGAAAGTGCTGACAAGGACGAAGTAAATTCACGTATCTTCGGAGCCACTGTTATTGGAGCGATCATTATTGGTCTTATTATTGCCGTGATCATTTCAAACAAACGTAAGAAGAAGGAAAATAAATGACATACCGAACTCATCTTGCAGCCGGATATGCAGCTGTTCTCTGGACTTTTTCACCGGATACTATTGCAGAGCTCATACTCTGTACCGGTACTGCAGCTATTGGTTCTGTCGTAAGTGATGTTGATGCTTCTGCTTCCCGCAGCAAAAATGATCTTGCTAAAGTCTCTGCTGTAACGTTTCTCAGTATCGCCGGAGTTCTTGCAGTCGATCATTTTGCTGGTACAGACATTGCTTCACGTTTCAGTTCAAGCACTTCTCTGGTGAGACTGTTTACGGGCTTTCTGATATTTCTGGGTGTATGCATATTCGGTGAGCATCTTCCCCACCGTTCCTTCATGCATTCTATTGCAGGGATAGCTGCAGTAACCATCAGCTTTTCTCTTATACTCCCATCTGCAGCTCCGTATATGTCAGTTTCGATGCTGTCACACATTCTTCTCGACATGTTAAACAAAAAGAAAATACAGCTCTTTTATCCATTGCCGAAACCGCGAATCGGATTCGGCATCTGTTCAGCTGACGGCAGTATCAACAATCTGCTGTTTTACGTATTCGGTGCCGCAGCACTGATAAAACTTATATTAACCATAAAAGGATTTGCATAAAAAAATGCAGTACAGGATGTTAAGTGAACCTGTACTGCATTTTTCGTTATCAAATTTTGAATACTTATACGGAAACCGGAAATGGCAGCCTTAAGGCTGCCATTTCTGTTACATGCGGAGGACAGATCATACTGACCTCCGTATGCTCATCTGTTTTTACGTGATTTTACAATCAATTTAGTTTTATCAGACATTTACGCCGAAGCTTCTGCAGAGAGCTTCAAGTCCGCCCTGATATCCTGCTGCAACAGCGTTGAACTTCCAGTCGCCGTTATTCTTGTAGATCTCACATACAACGAGAGCTGTCTCAATTGAGAAGTCTTCAACGAGATCGAAACGAAGAACTTCACTGCCAGTCATATCATCGTCACTTTCCATCTTTGCTACATGAACGTAAGCATTGGAAACCTGACCGAAGTTCTGCTTTCTTGCAACAGCATCGTGAATTGTAACTGTAATAGCTATCTTTTCGATGTTTTCAGGGATCTTTGAGAAGTCGATTGTGATAACTTCATCATCACCGTCGCCGTCACCAGTTCTGTTGTCGCCTGTGTGAATAACTGCGTCGTTTCTGCTCTGAAGGTTGTTGTAGAAGATGAAGTCTTCGTCACATGTTACCTTACCGTTAGCACCAAGAAGAAAAGCTGATGCATCAAGGTCAAAGTCATAACCGCCGTCATATTTGTTTGTATCCCAGCCAAGGCCTATAAGTGCCTTTACGATACCCTTGTCAAGACTTACTCTCTGTCCTTTTGAAAGACTTACTGCCATAATAATTACCCCCTGTTTAAAACAATGTTTTTATCATATAAATCTCTTTACGAGTGCTGCTACGCCGTCGTCTCCAGTTCCTTCGCCTACAGCGTTGAACTTCCATTCACCGTTGTGTCTGTAAAGCTCACCGAAGATCATTGCAGTCTTTCCGTCATAATTATCAGAAAGATTGAAGCGGCAGAGTTCCTCTCTGTTATCTGCGTTTACTATTCTGATGAATGCATTCCTGATCATACCGAAGTGCTGGTTTCTCTTGTAAGCTTCATAGATAGTTACTGCAAATACGATCTTGTTGTACTGTGCAGGAAGATCGCTTAAGAAAACCTGAATCTGTTCATCGTCACCGTCACCGCCGCCTGTAAGGTTATCACCCTGATGAAGAATGCAGTGTGTCTTGTGTGTAAGATTGTTGTAGAATACAACGTCATCGTTGCTCTTTAACTTGTCATCTGAAAGAACAAGAGCAACTGCGTCACAGTCAATATCCTGTGTTCTTCCACCGAAGAGTCCGAATTTCTTTGGAGCTTCGTCCCAGCCGAGGCCGACCATTACTTTCTTAAGACCTGCATTTGTTTTGGTAAGGTCAATTTTCTGACCTTTCTGAAGATTAACTGCCATAATTAAGAATCCTTTCTGTTAATTATTTGTTTTTCATAACTGCCTTTCTTATAAGATCAACCGGAATGATGGAAACAGCCATAACGAGTACAACGATCCATTCTGTTACTCCGAGACCGTGACATCTTAATACGCTTCCGCCGAGATATGTCATTGCTATCTGAACTACAGCGATAAGACCGAGGACCTTAAGGAATCCCTTGTTTCCGCTGATGTTTTCAAAGAGATCCATCTTATCTGTTCTTGCGTTGAATGCATTGAATACTGCTGAGAAGATAAAGTAAGCAAAGTATGCTGTACCAAGTTTAAGGTAAGCAGGATCTGAGAAATCAGCCGGATTGAATGTCTTAACATCTGCACCGAGATCAGCAAATACCTTCTGGAGAGGTGAGAATGTGAGCATGAGGAAACCGAGAATGAACATCCAGAGTGAGTTCATGATGATGCTGCTCCACATGTTCTTGCTTACGATGCTTTCTGAACGTTTCTTCGGCTTTTCCTTCATGAATCTGTGAAGTGCAGGTTCACCGCCGAATGCGAGAGCTGCAAGTGTATCCATTACGAGGTTTACCCAGAGAATCTGGATAACTGTAAGAGGTTCGTTGATACCGAGAAGCGGACATACAAATGAGATAAGTACAGCTGCAACGTTGATAGTGAGCTGGAAGATGATGAACTTTCTGATGCTGTTGAAAATTGTACGGCCATAGAGGATAGCCTTGTCGATAGAATTGAAGTTATCGTCAAGAATAACGATATCACTTGCTTCCTTGGCAACTTCAGTACCGCCGCCCATAGCAAAACCAACATCGGCTTTCTTAAGAGCCGGTGAGTCATTAACACCGTCACCGGTCATACCAACAACAAGTTCAAGTTCCTGAGCACATCTTACAAGACGGCTCTTGTCTGTAGGAAGTGCACGTGCGATAACTCTGATATCCTTGAGAACATTCTTGATCTCATCGTCAGACATCTGCTGAAGTTCGTCTGAAGTAAGAACAACATCTGTTTCTGCTGTGAGAAGTCCTGCTTCCTTTGCGATAGCAACAGCTGTATCCTTACGGTCACCAGTGATCATAACAACCTGAACACCAGCCTGATGTACTTCGCTGATAGCCGTAACTGATTCAGGTCTTACTTCGTCTCTGATACCGAGAATACCGATAAGTGTCCAGTCGCCTTCAGGAAGTGAATTTTCACCAAGTGCTTCGTCAGCGATTGCAAGGCCAAGAACTCGGATAGCACGTCCGGCAAGTTCATTGATCTTGTCTTCAATCTGCTGTCCCTTTGTGAATTCCTTCTTGTTACCGTCTTCGTCGAAATAGTATTTACATCTTGAAATAATCTTTTCAGGAGCACCCTTTACAAGTGTGCAGTTGTAGTCACCCTTTACCTGGGTAGCTGAATATTTGTTTGTACTGTTGAAAGGAATTGAAGCTACCTTTTCAACATTTACGCCGTCAGGTGTAAGATCTGCTGCAAATCCGAGAACAGCCTTTTCTGTAGCATTACCGCCGACAACCTTTGTCTCACCGTTTTCCTTTGCAACAATGGATGTTGTATTGTGGTGAATGTTTACTGCAAGGATCTCGGAAAGCTTGCCCTTAACGTCGCTTGCCTGGGAAACTTCAGTCATATCACCGTCAACGAATGTTACAACTTCAAGCTTACCCTTTGTAATTGTACCTGTCTTATCTGAGAAAAGAATGTTTAAGCTTCCGGCAGTTTCAATACCGTTGATCTTTCTTACAAGGACGTTATCCTTGAGCATTTTGCCCATGTTCATTGCTGATACAAGAGCGATCATAAGAGGAAGTCCTTCCGGAACAGCCATTACGATAATGATAACTGCGAGAATAACTGCATCGAGGAAGTCTGCAAGAATATTGAATATACCTGAATTGATATATGCTGAGAAGCCACCGCCTGTGATCATTCTCTGGAACATAAGAGCAACGGCAATTGCGATACCGCCTATGTAACCGAACTTACTGATACCGTCAGCAAGATTTGAAAGCTTAACCTTAAGCGGGCTTTCACGGTCATCATCCTGCTGAAGTTCCTTGGCGATCTGTCCGTAAACTGACTTGTCACCTACAACAGTAACTTCCATTACTGCGTTGCCTGAACATACTACAGAACCACGGAAAACCTTGTAAGGATTGAGGAAGTCCATTGGTTCTCCCTCATCGCTGTAATCATCCGGAACAGGAACTTTTGAAGCTTCCTTTGATTCACCGTTGAGAACACTCTGGTCAACCTTGATGTCGCCGTCAATTATCTGACCGTCAGCAGGGATCTTGTCACCTGACTGAAGAAGGATGCAGTCACCGACAACGATATCATCGATCGGGATCTCCTTGATCTCATCGTCACGGTAGATCTTACATACTATCTTTGAAGCTTCTTCCTGAAGTTTCTGGAATGCGTTTTCATTTCTGTATTCCGAGAAAGTTGAAACGAATGTGGCAAGAACGATCGCAACTGCGATACCTACCGGTTCATACCACTCAACATCCACGCCCTTAAGCACTCCGGTCGCGCCGAGAATGAAGATAAGAACATTGACAGCAAGTGCTACACAAAGTATCTTGATCATCGGATCACCGAAGTTGCCAAGGAGCTTGCTTAAAAATGTTTCGCCCTCAACCTGGGTCAGCCTGTTGCTTCCGTGCTCGTTAAGAGATTTCTGTACCTGCTCGGAAGTAAGACCGAATTTTTTTTCTTTTTGATTGCTCATGATTTTTTCTGATTCCCCTTATTTTAATTAATATTGAACAGTTCCACTTTCATAAGCAGACTGTCATCATCACGTAAAAGTCTGAAAGCAGCTCCGGGATAAAGCTCTGTGGCATATCCGGGCGGAACGGTGCTTCCGTCTGGTGAAAGAAGATTCTTAAGCGTAAGATTTACGAGATAGTATCTTCCTTCTTTTTTCTGGATGTAGGCCTTTACCTCACGGTCCGGTGCCTTTTCATCCGGAAATACATTGGAATGAAGATTCCACACACAAAGAGGCGTGTTGTTCTCGGCGATCATCTCGCTCTTTTTGAACCACCTGCCGGGGTTTCCCCTTCTCTGGGCGTAGAAATCAAGTTTCAGTATTGTATCATCTTTAATCCTGGTACCGCAGAACGGACAAACCGGATTATTGATGTCATGAAGAATAAAATATCTTTTATCGCAGTTCGGGTTGGAACAGCTGTGCAGCAGGTTCCAGGTCTTTAAAAGTCCTCTCTCCCATTCTATCGCTGCCGGTCTTTCCGACGGATTATGAAGTCCCTTACAGAAAACACGCATAAACAGATCTTCAAGGTGAGGACCGAGATCATTTACCGTGACCTTCAGATCATCCGGCCTGTTTGATGTATCGACAGGATCTTCAATGAATGTAGCCTTTTCTCCGAGACAGAGATAATCATCCTGCTCCGGATCTTCGGAATATATCTTCGGTCCGATTATCGGATGCCTTAAAAAGATGTATTCATAGATCAGTACCGCCATGGAATGAAGGTCTGTCTGCACTCCCGGGAATTTGCGCTGCTTCCTGTCCATACCAAGAGTCTGAAGCACTTCCGGAGCAACATAGCCCCTTGTGCCTATTACCTCCGGCGGAAACAGTCCCGGAACCACAAGCGAATCTATGTCAATAACGACACAGGTGCCTGTACGCGGATCAACGAGTACATTGTTCGGCGAAAGATCTGAATGTGCCAGTCCTGCCTGATGCATTCTTCTTACAGCACGTGAAAGAAGAATTGATATCTGAAGCATTGAGCGGAAATCGCCCAGTTCGGATGAGTTAAGATATTTTCTGCTTCGTCCTGTAAACCAGTTGCTTTTCTTGTCCTTGCCCTTGATCTGAAGTATCTGGGAAGCGTTGTCGCCGAAGAAGAAATTTTTCGGGTAAGCCGGACTGATGATACCGAATTCCGGCCTTACGACAATGTCCAAAGGCCAGCAGTAGCATTTCGAAAAATATGCCGCTGTTCGTTCATCGTTTCCGTTTGCTCCGCCAAGCTTCTCGGGTACCGTCGGATTGTATCTGCCGATTATAGCCTTGATACGGTCGTGAATACCAGGATCAGCCGCATTCTCAGGATCATTGAAGAACTGGACAACAAGCGATTTGTCAGGCGTGAAATACGTATACTTCATTCCCCCTCGCGGAGGATTTTTGGTAACTACATATTCTATCTCACGGCCGCTCATAGTCAGTGCCCGTCTGATATTGTCCATTTATGGTCTCACTCCTGATCAAATTCAAGCAGAACAAGTGTTCTGTCGTCAAATGAGCCTCGCTCAGTATAATTGTCAAGCCAGCGTAAAAGTCTTTCCTTTCTTTCTGCCGGAAGATCCGGATCAGAGTTTACAAGAGAAGCTTTTTTGATAAGAGCTGTATTCTTCCAGAGCGTTTCAAGATCACATCCTGTACGTTCCTCGATACGCTTTGCGTACTGACACATAACTTTTCTGTCGTTGTCATTTACCCACGGATGAGTAAGCGGATCCGGTATGATCTCAGGCATTTCTCCTTCGGATGTACTGTCATCCGCTTCCGAGATACCGTTTAAGCATAGGTCAATGTACAGTCTGAGAAGCTCCGGTGAATTTGGAAAATAATCATCGGCAACACCGTCGGTCATTACCATGAAAGCAGATGACTTTCCTCGCATGATCTTGGTCTTGCCCATAAGGCTTTCCTTTTTCGTCTGGTTTTCCGAAGTGATAAAATCAGTTTCACCGGAATATTCGCCGCTGTCCGGAACACTGAGAAGTCTTAATGCCTTCTCAAACGGACTGTTTCTGTCAACGGAACATATAATGCCGTCACCTATCTGGATAGCAGCAGCAAAGTATTCCTTTGACTCGCCGACCATTACAGGAAGAACGATGCATACTAAAAACGTACATGCGAGATCCTTGAGCTCAAGATCACGTTCCACAAGATCAAGATAACGGAACTGTGTCTTTCTTTCATCAAAGGCAGCCTCAACAGCTTCCTTTGCCTTTAAGACTGAATCCTGAAGAATGTTTGCGAAAACGCTGCAGCCTTCCATAAAACCGCTGTCATCAAGAGGCAGTGAAAGCTTTGCCTTGTCCTCTTCCGAAGCATTGTCAAGATTATCTCTTAGATAGGCTGCAGCAGCAGTACATGCTGCCTTCGCACCTATTCTTGAAAACTTTCTGGAACCGGCACCGTCAGATGCTATGAGTATCTTCCAGTCACCGTTTACGTCATATTCAAACCAGTCATCGCAGTTTGTTCCGTCATGCTTGTGTTTCTTGCCGCGGACTCTTGCTGCAGTTATCCTGCCGCCTTCAATATCCTGCTCTGAAGACATATATTCTTCAAAGATCTCCGGCTCATCTTCCGAGACCGGCTTGTACTGCCATAGCGAAGCTGTCTTGTCTGTTATGTTAAGTTCATTGAACACAGACAGTCTGTCCATGCTTTCCTTTATGTCTTCCTCAGTCGCTGAAAGAAGTTCATCTGGCTCGATGTCGATCACTTCGTCTTCAGAATACTTTCCTTCTTTTTCTTTATTACTCACAATTTCACCTGCCTGTTAAGGTACGATTATGAAGCCCTGCGGCGGAGGCGGAAGTTCAATAGGTGCTCCCGGAAGTGCGTCAACGCTTCCTGAGGACATCTTGATCGAACCTGATACCCATGCAAAGAACTGTGCAAGATCGCCTGCTGAAAGGCTGTTCATCATGAGAACATTGTTTGTGATCTTCTTGAGCACTGAAGTATCTGCCTGGGCACCTGCTGCACATGCTATGATGTTTGCCGGCTTTCTGCTCTTGAGTTCCTCGGCAGCCTGTTCCCATTCATCTGTAGGCGCGCCGTCTGTAAGGATAAATACAAGAGGCTTCCAGTCACCTTTCTGTTCTGTGCTTCCCTTGCGTACTTCATCTTCGATGCATTCAGAAAGAAGTCTGAGCGCAGCACCGAGTGATGTAATACCGCTTGCCTGAAGTTCAGGTTCCTTAAAGTCTATAAGTTCAGTAAGCGGGCATACCTGTCTTGCCACACTGTCAAAAGTGATAACTGAAAGATACGCTGTTTCAAGTGCCTGCGGGTCACTCTTAAGTTCCATAAGAAGTGCCTTGACACCCTGTCTTACTGCTTCAATTGGTTCTCCGTTCATTGATCCGGATGTATCAAGCAAAAGATATACCGGTAATCTCCTTATTAATTCTGCCATAACTTTTTCTCCTGTCTTTTTATATATTTTTCATGTCCATGCACTAACCTGTGAACTCTATTCGAGTTCTTATGAACCGATAAAAGAAATGAGTTCACCTTTTTTACGAACATTGTCATTATTATACTCTCTTTTTTAGCATTTGTCAATATAATCGCATAAATTTTGCACGACGTAAATGTGAAGATTGACAGCTTTTAATTTTAACAAAGATGCATATAGAAAAGCGTGATTTTTCCGTATTTCACTGTTATCTTCATACTCAGAGCAATTAAACATATTGCTTTTTCTGTCTCAATGTTGTATAATGAAACTATATAGTATCAGCATTTTTCCGGAAGTTATGATACCGGAAAAACGACGTTCATTTCAGGGGGATTATTTATGGGGAATAAATCTCACATTTTAAGAACATCGGCCGCTGTGATCATTATCACCGGCCTTTTTGCTTTTAGCGGCTGTCAGAAACCGGAGAACGGAAATGCCGGTGACAGTTCTGCAAAGGTAACTGAAACGGAAACAAAAGAAGAAACTATTTCGTTTCCTATAACAATAGATCTCGGATATTCGACCGGAAGAGACGACCCGCGCGGTGTGTCGCTTGACGAGTTCAGAAAAAATGTAGAAAACGAATCGAACGGCAATATACGTATCTGCATTCATCCTTCAGGCGAAGAAGGCAGTGACGAGGAACTTATCAGCAAGATGATAACCGGCGATATTGACATGACAGTTTCAAGTGCCGGCAACTACGCAACCTATTCAACACGTCTCGGTGTAACTGCTCTTCCTTTCCTTTTCGATGACTTTGAATCAGCATGGGAATTTGTTGACAGTGACACCATGAACGATATTGGCAGTGACCTGGAAGTATACAACATGCATGTTCTCAGCTGGTTTGACAATGGTTTCAGGTGCGTAACGACTTCGGAAAAGAAAGGTCCTGTACGTTCGATTGAGGATATGAAAGGTCTGAACATACGTACTCCTGACAATCACATCGTAATGGAGACCATGTACGCTCTGGGAGCAGATCCGAAAGTCTATCCTTTTGCGAAACTGAAAGAAGCACTTAAGAATGACATGTTCGACGCGCAGGAGAATCCGATACCTGTCATCTGTACAAACCGTCTTTATGAAGTTCAGAAATATCTTACCGTTACAAATCACAGCTATGACGCCATGCCGCTGACGATAAGATATGATCTGTGGAAAAAGATACCTGAAAAATACCGGAACATTCTCACCGAACAGGCTGCGGCTGCTCAGAAACAGGACCGCGAACTTGTAGCCGCACAGACAAAGGATTTTATACAGGCGCTTCAAAACGAAGGCATGGAAATCATCCATCCGGACCTTAAGCCATTTAAAGACGCCACATCTGATGTTATCGACAAATTCAGCGTTTCATACGGTGTGGATCTTATCGATATGATCGGGGAAATTCAGAATGGGAACTAAAAAGGGAAAAATAAAAAAACACTTCATTTTTTCTGCACTTGTTTCTTTATTATCGGCTGCATGCATAACTGCATATCAGTTTATTCCTTCATCCGGTTCAGAAATATATGCAGAAGAACATGACATCAAGCTTCACGGCGGTGCAGCTGCCGTTACAGGTGAACTTACCGGTCACGACTATTCTGCTGTACTTTATGATTCGACCAACGGGCTCCCTACTTCAGATGCCAACACAATATATGCATCGGAAGACGGATTCATATGGGTCGGCGGATACAGCGGCCTGATATGCTACGACGGCACTTCATTTGAACGTCAGGACTCGACCGGCGGCATTACCAACGTAAATGTAATATTCAGGGACAGCCATGACCGGATGTGGATCGGAACGAATGACAACGGCGTTGTCATGATGCAGAACAGACACTACGAACACTACACATACAAGGAAGGGCTGCGTTCATCGGCTATCAGGTGCATTTCGGAAGATGCCGACGGCAATATCATCATCGGCTCTTCATACGGTATTTACTATATAGACAGTAACATGGAAATGCACGATCTGAAAGAGCCGCAGATCTACACTTCATATATAACCCAGCTGTATTCCGACGAAAACGGAGTCATATACGGAAACACGAAAAACGGTGCTGTTTTCCGGATAAAGAATCTGAAACTTGAAGACTACTTTAACGGAACAGATCTTGACACAGGCGATATCACTGCCATCTACCCTATTCCGGATGATCCCGGGAACGTCTATCTCACCTCAAGCAACGGCTATATATACAAGGGAACTTTTCAGAACGGACTGAAAAAACTGACCGTAATACTTGATCCGAATAATGACAAAACACATATCCGCGGAAATATCAACCGTCTTACCTTTATCAGAGGATATCTGTGGGTGCTTACTGAAAACGAGATCGGTTATTTTGATGAAAACGGCCAGATCCGTGTTCTTGACAATATTCCTCTGAAAAGCGGTATCACCAATATGGTCGAGGATTATGAAGGCAACCTCTGGGTAGCGTCTACTCGTCAGGGTGTCATGAAGATCGTCTCAAACCAGTATACGGACCTTTCCGAGGAAGCGGGTCTTGATCATCTGGTAGTAAACACGACCTGTTTCCGCAACGGAATGCTGTTCATCGGAACAGATCTCGGTCTTCAGATCCTGAACCCTGATCACAGCAGAGTTGAAAACAAACTCACGGAATTCATCGGCAACACGCGTATCCGCTGCATGAAGACTGATGCGCATAATAACCTGTGGATTTCGACCTATTCAAACGATCAGGGACTGATATGCTATACCCCGACCGATACGATCATCTCATATACTGAAGAAGAGAATCTTGCATCGAACAGAGTGCGGTGTACAGCATTTGCTTCGGACGGATCAGTTCTCGCCGGCACGGATGACGGACTTTCTGTCATAAAGGACGGCAAGGTCATAAGAAATATCAGTTCTTCTTCAGGCATCACAAACTCAGTTATTCTCACCGTTGCTGCCGGAAGCGACGGAAACTGGTATCTCGGTTCGGACGGCGGAGGTCTGTTCGTGATAAACGGCAACCGTATCACCCATTACGGCCGTGAAGAAGGACTTACAAGCGACGTTGTCATGCGTATAAAGGAAGATACTGAACGTGGCATCTACTGGATGGTGACATCCAACTCGATTCAGTATATCAAGGACGGCGAAGTATATACCATAGACAACTTCCCTTACACCAACAACTACGACTTATATTTCGACGACAACGGACATATGTGGACGCTGTCATCAAACGGAATATACGTCGCTGATACGGATGAAGTCCTGTCCGGAAACAAATTTGAATATCTTTTCTATGACACTTCAAACGGTCTGCCAAGTGTACCAACCGGCAATTCATACAGCTGTACCGACGATAACGGAACGCTGTACATATCATGCCGAACAGGCGTGACCAGCGTAAACATGGATCACTATTTCGAGCAGTCACACGACATACAGTTTTCCGTTTCATACATCGAAGCTGACGGAGAAAAATACTACGCTGACGATGACGGTTCTTTCCGGCTTCCATCCTCGGCAAATACTGTAACTGTACACTGTCACGCACTCACATACACACTGCAGAACCCGCAGATCCAGTATTATCTCGACGGAATGGACAACGAACCTACTACTGTCCGCAAATCAAAAATGGAACCGGTCAGATACACCAACCTTAAAGGAAAGAACTATGTATTCTCCCTTTCAATGCTGAACACCACCACCGAACAGATACAGCAGACTTTCTCGGTAAATGTGATCAAGGAAAAGAAGATCCATGAACAGGTCTGGTTTCCATGGATCTGCGTCATACTCGGACTTGTCGCTCTTGAAGAAATATCTCGTCTGTACGTATGGAAAAGGACATCTTTCTACAGAAAACGTGACCGCGAAAACAAGACTTTTGTACGTGAAATGATCGAAGCGTTTGCGAAAACGATCGATATGAAGGACAAATACACAAACGGTCACTCAAAGCGTGTTGCGGAATACACAGCCATGCTGACACGTGAACTCGGATATGACGATGACACTGTTGAGAAGTATTACAACATTGCCCTTCTCCACGACATAGGCAAGATCGGCATTCCTGCCGAAGTCCTCAACAAACCGGGCAAGCTGACCGACAAGGAATATGCCATCATACAGTCTCACTCCGAGCTCGGTTACAGAGTATTGAAAGACATAAGCATAATGCCTGAGCTCGCTACCGGAGCACGTTCACACCATGAAAGACCGGACGGCAACGGTTATCCGGGACACCTTAAAGGCAATGAAATACCACGCGTTGCTCAGATAATCGCAGTGGCCGACTGTTTCGACGCCATGTATTCAAACAGGCCGTACCGAAAGCGTATGAACTTTGAAAAAGCTGTATCAATTATCAAGGAAGTATCCGGCACTCAACTCACAACTGACGTAGTTGAAGCTTTCCTCCGTCTCGTCGATAAAGGTGAATTCCGTGATCCGGAGGACAAAGGTGACGGCACTACTGAAAACATCGACAATATACATGAAAAATTCGGAATGAACAAATAATCGCATGCGGTACACAAAAAGCCTCTCTGAAACATATCTCAGAGAGGCTTTTATACTATTGTCTGTCGTAATATGCCTTGCCTTTGTCAGGAAGGAAATAAGTCCTTAAATATCCGTCTGAAGATACAACAACGAATTCATTGGTGTCTTCAATGTAATAGACATCATCGTTGTCATCCTTCTCCTTCTTGTGAAGTGCATCAGGTGAATTGACAACAGCCGATGCTGCCTTTTCGTATTCTTCAGCAGAAGCAAATCCCATTTCTTCGCCGTGTTTCTTATAGTGATCATTTAAAAGCTTGCTGTTACGGAATACATAAGCTGTCTCATCATCGTAATCTGCCGGACTTTCAGTAACTTCTTCCGTAAGAGGTTCGATGACTTCCTGTACAGTTTTTTCAGTAACAACATCATCTGAAACTGTTTCTTCCGGTGAAGATACTGCTTCAGTGGTCTCGATGATAAGAGAATCTTCTGTTTCTTCCGGTTCATCAGTTTCCGCATCGGTAAATATCTGAAGCGGAGCTTCAGTCACAACCCCTGTAGAATCACCGTCAGGTGACTGCAGTACCGGATCATTTCCGAATCCTGTGAAACTGTTCAGAAGAACAAAAGCAAGCCTTAAAACAATGAGTAAAACTATCGCCGCAATGGAAAGTTTCAGAACCTTCTTTACGTTTTCATTTTTCATCAGACAGCATATCCTTTAGATGTAATAACACTGCATACTTCATTTACATACTTTTCGCAGAGAGCATCTGATTCAGCTTCAACCATTACTCTTACAAGAGGTTCTGTACCGCTTCCTCTTACAAGGATTCTTCCGTTGTCGCCGAGAGCTTCCTCTACCTTCTTAACAGCTGCAAGAACGTCTGCATCTTCCATTGTAGTATTCTTGTCAGTTACACGTACATTCTTGAGAAGCTGAGGGAAAATGGTAACTTCCGCTGCAAGATCAGCAAGCTTCATCTTTGATTCGAGTACAACTTCCATTACCATAAGTGAAGTAAGGATACCGTCACCTGTTGAAGCGTACTTGCCGAAAATGATGTGTCCTGATTCCTCGCCGCCGAGCTTGAATCCGTTTGCTGCCATGTTTTCGTAAACATACTTGTCACCTACAGCGGTCTTTTCGTATGAAATACCCTGAGCATCGAATGCCTTGTAAAGGCCGATGTTTGACATGATAGTTGTAACAACTGTATTGCATGTGAGCTGACCCTTGTTCTTGAGATACTTACCGCAGATGTAGAGGATAAGGTCACCGTTGATGAGCTTTCCGTCATGAGCTACTGCAAAGCATCTGTCAGCGTCGCCGTCATAGGCAAAACCGATATCGCAGCCTGATTCAACAACGTATTTCTGAAGTGCTTCAGGATGTGTTGAACCGCAGCCGTTGTTTATATTTGTACCGTCAGGTGTATTGTTTATTACATATGTATCTGCACCGAGTGCATCGAAAACGCTTTTTGCAATAGATGATGCGCTTCCGTTTGAGCAGTCGAGAGCTACCTTCATGTTCTTGAATGAACGTGTAGCGAGTGAGATAAGGAATCCGATGTAGCGGTTACGTCCTGCTGCATAGTCAACAGTACGTCCGATGTTCTCGCCTGTAGCAAGCGGGATGGCATCAGGATCGCCGTCGATGTAGTCTTCTATTTTCCTGATTGTTTCGTCATTGAGCTTTTCGCCCTTGCCGTTCATTACCTTAATACCGTTGTCGTAGAAAGGATTATGGCTTGCCGAGATCATGATACCGCAGTCAAAGTCGTCTGTCTTGGTTACATAGGCAACGCTCGGAGTAGTTGTTACATGAAGCAGATATGCATCAGCACCTGATGCTGTGATGCCTGCTGCAAGAGCGTATTCAAACATATATGAACTTCTTCTTGTATCCTTGCCTATAACGATACGGCATTTATCGTTCTTGCCCTGTGAATAATACCAGCCAAGGAATCTGCCTACCTTAAATGCGTGATCAACAGTGAGATTCTTGTTAGCTTCTCCTCTGAAACCGTCTGTACCAAAATATTTTGCCATATTAATATTTTCCCCTTTGGAATTTTTTCTTTCTGATAGATTATACTCATATATACTCATACCTTACGGGCACTTCCCGTATGACTGCATAATTATCAGACCATTATGCAGTGCTGCACAGTACATTATACAACCTTTCAGACATAAAATCAAGACTGAGTTTTGCGAAGCTATAAAAAATGTACATATCGCCAGGCACAAATAAAATACAAATATTGATTTTATCCACCTTATATGCATATTATAGGTTGTAAATAATAGATAACTATGATATGATTTATACAGGATTTTATGTAAAGTTGATAATAATTTTATTATTTTCGACTGTCCGTGTACTAAAAATCATTATTTGTATTACATGAAAAGAGGTATTATCATCTATGTCATTTAATTTCAAAAGATACCTGGCTTCTCTTACTGCACTTGTACTTTCTGCAGGAATGATGAGTTTTTCAGTATCTGCTGATGAAGATACAGCTACTGATACTGAAACTACAGCGTCAGATACTGAAACCACAGGAACAGACGGTGAAAGCACAGATGCCGAAAAATCAGACTCAGAATCAGAAAAGGAATTTTTCTTCGTTGACCATTTCGACGATGGTAACCACAGCTGGACAGGCCGCGGCGGTGCCAAGCTGGCTTTAAGTGATGAAAAACCTTTCGACGGTATCAACTGTCTCTACGTATCAGGACGTACAGCAGCGTGGAACGGTGCTCAGAAGGAACTTGACCTTACACTTTTCGAACCTGGCAAAACATACAGCTTCAGCTGTAACGCAATGCAGACAGCTGGCGGAGCAGAAGAAACATTCTATATGAAGCTCCAGTATACTGATGCAGCAGGTCAGACAAACTACGACGGAATTGCTGAAGCAACAACAATGAAGGGCGAATGGGTACAGCTCGCAAACGCTGAATACACTATCCCTGCAGATGCAACAGCTGCCTATCTCTACGTTGAAACAGCAGACGGAACATTTGACTTCTACGTTGACAATGCTTTTGGTGCAGGTGAAGCCACACAGATCGCAGGTCCTAAGCAGAAGAAACTTATGTACGGCGACATCAACTACGACGGCGCAATCAATATTCCTGACCTCTGCCTTATCAAGAGCGCTATAACTGACGGTCTCGAAGATGAAGCACAGAAGAAGGCTGCCGATGTAAACCGCGACAAGGCTATTGACGCTACTGACGCAATGCTCATCTTCCAGTGGCTCAATGCTGAAATAGAAGAATTCCCTCAGCCTCCTAAACCGGACAACGAGTGGGATGACTATCAGGAAACTGCTTCAGCAGAATGGATCGACTTCTACAAGAGCTCGATCTGCAGCATGGGCAACACTGCACGTCTCGCAGCAAAACTTGATGCCGCAAGCCAGGGCGAAGATCTTACACTCGCTTATCTCGGCGGTTCTATCACAGAAGGCAAGAACTACAGCTCACCATTCTCACAGTATATCAAGGATAATTTCTGTAAGGGCAAATTTACAGAAGTCAATGCCGGCCTTTCAGGTACTTCTTCTGTTGTTGGTCTTGTTCGAAGCGAAAAGGATATCTGCAGCAAGAACCCTGACATCGTCGTTATCGAATTCTCAGTAAACGACCATGAAGATATTATGTACAAGAAGTGCTTCGAAGCTTGCATCAAGAAGTTCCTTTCACTCCCTAACGACCCAGCTGTTATCACCCTCATCACAACATCAAAGGGCGGATACAACAGTCAGGAACAGATGCTCGCATCAAGCAAGAACTTCGATATTCCGGTAATCAGTATGCACGATGCTCTCCAGGGCGCATTCAAGAGAGGATTCCTCAAGCAGAGTGACTACTTCACTGATGAATATCACCCGCATAAGAGCGGCGGTCAGCTCGTAGCAGACTGTATGGCATACTATGTTCGTCAGGCAATGAGAACAGAAAACCGTTCAGAATCCTACACAATACCGTCTACATCAAAGTACGGCTCAGAATACTATACATGTATCAACGCTGATCCTACAAAGGATCTCCAGAACTTCAACGCAGGTTCGTTCCAGCGCGGCAACGGATACAACTCACTCCCTTACAGCTACACATCAAGCGGCGGCGCTCCGATGACATTCAAGGCAAACGGTAAGGGCCTCATCATCGTATTCAAGGCTAACAGCTCAGGTATGGGCAGCGTAAACGTAACTGTGAACGGCAAGACTACCAAGGTAAACGGCAACAAGCAGTATACATGGGGCGGTCCTGACGCAGAACTCGGTTACTACCAGGATACTGCAGGCGATCTCGATGTTTCAATCTCAGCATCAGGAAGCTTCACAATCTGGGGACTCGGTCTCGTTAAATAAGCTATTTCCAAAATACAATATATCAATTCACCCTCGTCTGTTTTCCTCCCATTCAAGGATTCAGACAAAGATAAAAACGACTGCATCCCTGCGGTCGTGTTTTTTTTTTTTTTTTTAAAACA
>JAFRUS010000002.1 GCA_017438745.1 Oscillospiraceae bacterium
ATACTGTTCTTTTAATGGATTTGCCTGTCAGAGTAATTGCATTAATTATTCTGTTTATTTCTATTAGATATGGCGTTTTAATATTCGCTTTTTCTGAAATTTTAATTACATTAATAGGCGTTTTATTTGCTTCGGTTATGGGAAAGAGAGTGCTTGATTATTCATTTGGTGAAATTTGTTCAGACTATCTTGTGAATACGTTATTAGCGGGGATAATGGGACTTTTAACATGGCTTATAGGTGCAGGTCTTCATTTTGGCAGTGTTGCAGAAATGCTCATTCAGATCATATGCGGTATTGTTATTTATGTTGGTTTGTCTTTTGTAACTAAAAATCAGAGTTTTAATTTTGCTGTGAATCTGGCAAAAGATTTCTTGCAGAAACGAAAGTGTGAGGAAGAGCATGAATAATAAAGTACCGGTTTTATGGAATAATGAATCAGATTGCTGCGGGTGTTCAGCTTGTGCAGCTGTTTGTCCTGCGGGGGCTATCGATTACAAACAAAATAATTCAGGTTTTTTTTTCCCGGAAATAAATAATGATAAATGTATTGGATGCAGTAATTGTATAAAAATATGCACATTTAAAAATGATAAGAAAGAATTGAACGCAAAAACCCGGAACATTTATGCAGCAAAAGCTAAAAATGATATTTTGTTGAAAAGTTCTTCCGGAGGATTGTTTACAGTTCTGTCGGATTATTTTTTACAAAATGGCGGAGCTGTTATCAGTGCAATTTATGATCCGGATTCGTATGAAGTAAGATCTATATTGTATGACAATATAGAAATGCGTGAAAAGGCTCATGGATCAAAGTATATCGAATCGAATATAGGCGGTGTTTTTATTCAGGCTGTTGAATGGCTTAAAGAACATCCAGAAAAGAAACTTATGTTTGTTGGAACAGGATGTCAGGCTGCCGGATTCAGAAGCTTTATTTCCAGAAAAAAATTAGAAGACAGGGTTCTCATAGTTGATTTAATATGTAATGGAGTGCCAAGTCAAAAGCTGTGGAAAAAATATGCACAGCATGTAGAGAATCAACAAAAAGGTAAGCTGGAATATATAACCTTCAAAAATAAACGTAACGGATGGGAAAACCCTGGTGTTTTCGGAATTATAAATAACAAAGAAGTATCGATCAGAGGATATTCAGAATGGTTCTATGGTCAATACTCTCTGAGAGAATCCTGTTACAGCTGCCCTTATACTCAAATAGACCGACTGAGTGATATCACAATAGGAGATTACTGGGGAGTTCGTCAGTATCATCCGGAATTTTATAATGATATGGGTGTATCATTAGCGTTAATTCATACCGATACGGGACAGTTTGTTTTTAATAAAGTAAGTCAGAATCTGGAATGTATAGAGATAAATAGAGATGAGTGCCTTCAGCCTCGTCTTATCGAGCCGGCTAAAAAGCCGGATACTTGTGCTCAGTTCTGGAAAGATATTGATGAAAGAGGGATAGATTACTGCACCAGGAAGTACAAAGAAGACAGTACTAAATCGCTTGCGGGTAAAATCAAAAAACTGATAAAGATAAGTTTGAAAATATAAGTATTTTCTACATAATGTAATTCATACAATATTGTATCATTACAAAAATCAGCTTGTATGATATTATAATTAACAGTTGCTTTGAAGAGATAATATTTTTGACTTGTATTATTGACTTCTACTATATAAATAAAAAAGGAGAATCTTTATGACAATTATAGTAACAGGCGGAGCCGGCTTCATAGGCTCAAATTTCGTATTTCACATGCTGAATACTTATCCGGATTACAGAATCGTATGTCTGGACAAACTCACATACGCAGGTAATCTTTCAACACTTGCACCGGTAATGGATAATCCGAACTTCCGTTTTGTAAAGCTCGATATCTGTGACCGTGAAGGTGTTTACAAGCTTTTCGAAGAAGAAAAGCCGGATATTATAGTAAACTTTGCAGCAGAATCACATGTTGACCGTTCAATCGAGAATCCGGAGATATTCCTTCAGACAAATATTCTCGGTACACAGGTTCTCATGGATGCGTGCCGCAAGTACGGTATCAAACGTTACCATCAGGTATCTACAGATGAAGTTTACGGTGATCTTCCGCTTGATTGTCCTGACCTTTTCTTTACAGAAACAACACCTATTCATACAAGCAGTCCATACAGCTCTTCAAAGGCTGGTGCAGACCTTCTTGTTATGGCTTATAACAGAACATATGGTTTACCAGTAACAATTTCAAGATGTTCAAACAACTACGGTCCATATCACTTCCCAGAAAAGCTCATTCCGCTTATGATTGCAAATGCACTTGCTGATAAGCCACTTCCGGTTTATGGTGAAGGTCTTAACGTTCGTGACTGGCTTTATGTTGAAGATCACTGCCGTGCGATTGATCTTATCATTCACAATGGTAAAGTCGGAGAAGTATACAATGTCGGCGGTCACAATGAAATGAAGAATATCGACATCGTAAAACTTATCTGCAAGGAACTTGGCAAGCCTGAAAGTCTTATCACACACGTTGAAGACAGAAAAGGTCACGATATGCGTTATGCTATTGATCCTACTAAGATCCACAACGAACTCGGCTGGCTTCCTGAAACAAAGTTTGAAGACGGCATCAAGAAGACAATCAAGTGGTATCTCGACAATAAGGAATGGTGGGAGACTATAATTTCCGGCGAATACCAGAACTACTATGAAAAGATGTACGGCAATCGTGCGGAGGTCTGATTGATGAAAGCTTTTGTTACCGGTGTAGGCGGACAGCTCGGACATGATGTAATGGACGAGCTTGCTAAAAGAGGATACGAAGGAATCGGAAGCGATATACTTCCGTCAGTTGAATCATCTTATCCGTATGTTCAGCTTGATATTACTGATGCTTCAGCAGTAGAAAAAGCTATTTCAGAAATAAAACCTGATGTGGTTGTTCACTGTGCGGCATGGACAGCTGTTGATTCTGCTGAAGATGAAGAAAACATGGCTAAGGTAAAGGCTATCAACGTTGATGGCACTCAGAACATTGCGAATGTCTGCAAAAAGCTTGACTGCAAGATGATCTATATTTCAACCGACTATGTATTCAATGGTCAGGGAACTGAACCATGGCAGCCGGACTGTAAGGATTATGCTCCGCAGAATTACTACGGAAAAACGAAACTATACGGTGAATTAGCAGTTGCGAACACTCTTGATAAATACTTTATAGTTCGTATTGCCTGGGTATTCGGTGTAAACGGAAAGAACTTTATTAAGACGATGCTTAACGTAGGCAAAAATCATGATGAAGTTAGAGTAGTTTCTGATCAGATTGGTACACCTACATATACACTTGATCTATCGAGACTTCTCGTTGACATGGCGGAAACTGAAAAGTACGGTTACTACCATGCAACAAATGAAGGTGGATATATTTCCTGGTATGACTTCACTGTTAAGATATATAAGCAGGCAGGTATGTCTACTAAGGTAACACCTGTTACTACTGCTGAATACGGACTGTCAAAGGCTGCAAGACCATTTAACAGCAGACTTGATAAATCCAAACTCGTGGAAAATGGTTTCAAGCCACTTCCAACATGGCAGGATGCACTAGCAAGATATCTGAAGGAGATCAAATAATATGGGACAGATAACAGTTGAAAAGAATGTCGGCGGAATTGAAGGACTTTGCGTAATTACACCGGCAGTTCACGGTGATAACCGTGGATATTTCATGGAAACATACAGTGAACGTGATATGAAGGAAGCTGGCATTGATATAGTTTTCGTTCAGGATAATCAGAGCTGTTCAACAAAGGGTGTTCTTCGCGGACTTCATTTTCAGAAGCAGTTTCCGCAGACAAAGCTTGTTCGTGCAATAAAGGGAAGAGTGTTCGACGTAGCGGTTGACCTCAGAACTGATTCCAAGACATACGGCAAGTGGTACGGTGTTGAACTTACAGAGGAAAACAAGAAGCAGTTCCTTATTCCTAAGGGATTTGCACATGGGTTCTTAGTACTTTCTGATATTGCAGAATTCTGCTATAAGTGCGATGATTTCTGGCATGCAAACGATGAAGGCGGACTTGCCTGGAATGATCCTGAGATAGGCATTGAATGGCCTGAACTTTTCGGAGAATACAAGGGCACACCAAACGCCGAGGGTTACACATTAGAAGACGGAACAAAGCTCAATCTTTCTGATAAGGATCAGAAGTGGCTTGGTTTCAAGGATACATTTAAGTTTTAAGGAGATATAAAAATGAAGGGGATCGTTCTTGCAGGCGGAAGCGGCACACGCCTTTATCCGCTTACAAAAGTAACATCGAAGCAGTTGCTTCCGATTTATGACAAACCAATGATTTATTATCCGTTAAGCACACTTATGCTTGCAGGAATAAAGGATATTTTGATTATAAGCACACCGGATGACACACCGAGGTTTGAAGCACTTCTTGGCGACGGAAGTCAGTATGGTATCAATCTCAGCTACAAGGTTCAGCCGTCACCAGACGGACTTGCGCAGGCGTTTATTCTCGGTGAGGAATTCCTTGCCGGTGAAGCTGGCGCAATGGTTCTCGGAGATAATATCTTCTACGGCAATGGTTTCAGAACGCTTCTTAAAGCTGCTGTAAAAGATGCTGAGGAAGATGGACGGGCTACTGTTTTCGGTTATTATGTACCGGATCCTGAACGTTTCGGTGTAGTTGAATTCGATGAAAACGGTAAGGCACTTTCAATTGAAGAAAAGCCGGCTAATCCAAAATCAAACTATGCAGTTACAGGTCTCTATTTCTATCCAGCAGGTGTAAGTGACAGAGCTAATCAGGTAAAGCCATCAGCTCGCGGTGAGCTTGAGATTACTACTCTTAATGACATGTATCTTGCAGACGGTTTACTTGATGTTCAGCTTCTGGGCAGAGGCTTTGCATGGCTTGATACAGGTACTATGTACAGCCTTCTCGATGCAGCTAATTTTGTTGAAATGGTTCAGAACAGACAGGGCATTACAATTTCAGCTCCGGAAGAAATAGCTTTCATCAACGGCTGGATAGATAAGGCAGGTCTTTTAAAATCAGCAGAAGCATACGGTAAGAGTCCATATGGTGCTCACCTTAAAGCTGTTGCTGAAGGTAAAGTAAAATACTAAAATACATATTACAATATTATAGCAGGAGGAACACATATGAAAGAAGCAATCGTTATCGTATTAGTCGTTGGCATTCAATTTTTAGTTATCTTATTTGCTGTTTCGCATGCTGTGGCTGCAAAGCACGAACCTCCTGCAATTATCTTAAAAAGACGTATCACTGTTATTTATAACGTTCTTTTTAACAGAAGAACTAATTAACGCTATTTTCTATTATACTCATATAACCGCGGCAGAATCTAACGCTCTCAATTCCCTATGAGAGTCTGAGATATCTGCCGCAACCACTTTTATATCGGAGATTACTATGAAACATAAAACAACTAAAATCCTTAATATTCTTCACCAGGAACATATTGCTGAACACTTGACTTCACTTTCAGAAGAACATCAGCTTGAAATGGTAAACAACATTAATAGTCTCGATCTTTCCGTTCTGAGTGCAGGAGAAACCAGTGAAGAGCGTGGTTCTTTTGACCCATTATTCGCTAAAACATTTAAACAGATAGAAGAAGACAGCGAAAAGTACACCGAAGCTGGTCTAAAGGCAATCAAAGACGGTAAAGTAGGAGCAGTTCTCCTTGCAGGCGGACAGGGAAGCCGGCTTGGTTTTGATCATCCAAAGGGAATGTTCAACATTGGAGAGAATCGTGAGTTATATATTTTTGAGTGCCTTATAAACAATATCCTTGAAGTTAAGGAAAAAGCTGGTGCGTGGATTCCTCTTTTTATCATGACAAGTGTGGACAATAATACAGAAACCCGTGAATTCTTCGAGCAGCATGATTATTTTGGCTATAATAGTGATAACGTTTGGTTCTTCGTCCAGGAACAGCTTCCAACAGTAGATACAAACGGTAAGCTCATGCTCTCAGCACCTGGCAAGATTTCTACTGCTCCGAACGGAAACGGTGGTTGGTATGCTTCAATGGCTAAGACAGGTATGCTTAAGGTCGTTGAAGAAACAGGCATCGAATGGCTGAATGTATTCGCTGTTGATAACGTTCTTCAGAGAATAGCTGATCCGTGCTTCATTGGTGCTGTTATCAAGTCAGGAAAGGTATCCGGGGCAAAGGTTGTTGCCAAGGCGGATCCTGATGAAAAGGTAGGCGTTCTTTGCCTTGAAGACGGAAAGCCGTCGATAGTAGAATACTATGAAATGACTGAAGAAATGCGCACCAGCCGTGAAGCTGACGGAACACTGTCCTATAATTATGGTGTAATACTTAACTACCTGTTCCGTGTTGACCAGCTTAACAAGACACTCACAGTAAAACTTCCGCTCCACCGTGCTTTCAAGAAGATAAAGTACATGAATGAAAATGGCGAGATCATAACGCCTGATGAGCCGAACGCTTATAAGTTCGAGACTCTTGTACTTGATATGGTTAAGCTGCAGGACGACTGCCTGGCGTATGAAGTTGACAGGAAGAAGGAATTTGCTCCGGTTAAGAATAAAACCGGGGTGGATTCGGTTGATACGGCGAGAGAGCTGCTTCGTTTCAACGGAATTGAGATATAAAAAAGTTACAGCCAGGTCGGTGAGACCTGGCTGTGTTAAGATAGTACGCCGAAGGCGTTCAATTTAATGCTGATAATTAAAAATCATTCTGAACTGATCGATGAAATTATACGCTTCGTTTTCACTGATTCCATATTGTTTCATAATAGATGAAACGATTTCTGTATCGCTTTCGTCTTTTAGTTCTGAAATGGTATGAAGAATGCTAAGTGTATTGGCTTTTCCTTCATTACGCCCTTCTTCTCTACCTTTTTCTCTTCCTTCCTCAATAAACAGGTTCATGTATTTTTTTTCGTCATATTCTTCAAATAACATATTCTTCACCTCCGCACGGTTTGCAATGATGAATGGTTTAATGATGAAATCATCTGGCATTTCTTCGACTGTTTTATTTACGGCAGTTTTAAGATTATTAATGCTTTTCTGATTGCTTCTTATTCTGTCAATAAGCCATGAATATTCATAAAGCGGCTTACAGGCATCGAGAAGTTCCTTGTTCTTTCCGAAGTTGATATTAAGCATAGTAACTTCAACTTGAATGTCTCCTTTACCTGTATAGGCATCACTAAGATGAAGAAGCTTTGATTCTGGCTGTTCTTCGTTTCCGTTGTAAAAGCAAATGCATCTGGGAGTCGGAATTCTCTGCAAAGTACTGCTGTATTGATTGAATTTTTCTGTTGTTTCTCCGTACTTACTGTATAAAGCACCGGCATATTCAAGAAAACGGAATGGCATATTCGGATTGTAGGAACTCTGATGTTCCCAGAGATTCATCTCAAAATGAATGATAAATGAAATGTCATTTTTCATTTTCATATAGAGTGCATCTTCTATGGTATTGAAATCCAGTTCATTTGGATCTGTGTAGTCTGTACCGTTTATTGCGTTATAAAGTGAAAGAGTCCATGGTTTGTTATCAGGTTTTCCGAAAACGAACTTAAACAAACGATCCTTATGTTGAGAGTTGATAACTTCAGTGTTGGTGTCATTTTCTTCTGTGCTATGCTTGGATTGTTCGATTTCTTCCTGCAGTTTCTTAATCGTGGCCTGCATTTTTGCGTATTCTTCAATAGATATCGTTATGCTTTTCATTAAAAATCTCCTGTAAATAAATATATTTGTAAACTGTTTACTAGATATATTTTACCATAGAGAATTGGAAATGTCAAGCAGAAAATATAGAAAAATATTCTAATTTATTATAGATTGGAATTAACCTGATTTGTAATGAATTAATTTCTATAAATATTATATCATTTCTAAATTTACTTTACAATAGAATTTTATATAATGCACAGAACAGAAGGTTGCGCCTTCGGCGCAATAGAAACCCCTGCTCGTTTGAGCAGGGGTGAAACATGAAAATTCGAGAAGTAAGTTTACTATTTTATCAGATTTTCTGATTCTTTCTTTTTTCTAACAGCAGCTATAATATCATTTATATTATCGGTATTAGTAACACCGGGATATTCATCCTGAAAATCCAGTAAAATATCTTTGTTTTCTGATTCCATATTGCGTACTTTTTCATATGTTTTTTCATATTCTTTTTCTGCAATTATTTTTTCAATAAAAAGTCTTGAATATTCCGGCAGTTTATCATAAGAGCCGTAGAGATCAGCGGCAGCTTTTTTGATCTGATTCAGTGATATTGAAGTGGATGATTTCTCATGTTCCCAAAGAATTCCGATAACATCTGATAAGTCATATTTATACTGCCTGCCGGCCATAAGTTTCATTGCCAGCAGGTATTCTCCGGCAATTGTGCGGAATGATACTGATCAAGGTTTTCTTTTGTGAACGGCTTCTCAAACAACGTTTCTCACTTCGCTTTCAATGATATTAAATCTTCTGAATTCAGGAATTGAATTTTTTTCTGCTGTATGCAGAGGTTCATCAGTGTGCATTACTTCGCTGATGATCAGTACGCCAACAGGATATATAGGTCGTTCAAGTTTGCTTGCACGAAGATCGTTATATCTCGTGCAAAGAGGAATTTCATTGATTCTTGAAAGATAATCTATCATTGCAAGCAGGTATAAAGCTTCCGGAAACCAGTGCTTTTCATAAAGTTTTCTTATTTCATCAGATTCCAGAACTTTTATAATAAAATCTAAATCTCCCATGTCTTTTACATAATGACATGTATTACTCTTGAATACTTCAAAGGAGCTGCGTTCACTTTCTTTTTCCGATTCTAATATTGATTCGATTGTTAAATTCAGTACTTTTGCGATTTTGTAAAGTGTTCCTGCAGAACATTTTTCAAGATTGGCTTTTCCACTGCAGATATCATTGATCGTAGCCTGCGGAACGCCGCTTTCTTTACTAAGTCGATATTTGGTCATTTTTATTTTCTCAAGTTGTTCATTAATGATCATAGTTATCGCCCCTTTCAATTAAAATTATAACGGTTTACCGAATTATTGTCAATAGCCTATGACTTCTTCAGGGGGTATGTTTTATTTGTAAAAAATTACTGGCTGTTCTAGGATAGTACGCCGAAGACGTTCCGTTTAAAAGGATGCGCCTTCGGCGCAATAGAAACCCCTGCTCGTTTGAGCAGGGGGATTTACGATAAAGATTAGAATCAGTTGTAATTTTTAGTTTGCGCCTTCGGCGTAAGTTTACTCCTCTCCGGCCTTAAAATTATAAACCGGCTTGATAATATCATTTATTTCAACTGTGTCATTTATATTATTCACAATATCGTCAATCGACTTGTATGCCATCGGGCATTCGTCGAGGGTCTGGGCGTTTACGGATGTGGTGTAGATGCCTTTCATCTGCTTTTTGAATTCCGAGACAGTAAAGCTTTCCCTGGCCTGCGAACGGGACATAAGGCGGCCGGCGCCGTGCGGGGCGGAACTGTTCCAGTCTGGATTGCCTTTTCCGGTGCAGATAAGGCTTCCGTCACGCATATTGATCGGGATCAGGAGCTTCTGACCGGTTTCTGCAGAAACAGCACCCTTTCGGAGTATCATGGTATCCGTGTCTATGTAGTTATGGATAGTGGTGAACTGTTCGGTTACATGCACATGCATACCCTTGATGATCTCATCCATCATCGCCTGACGGTTGAGCATCGCAAACTGCTGTACTATTTTCATATCGTGAATATACTGGTCGAAAAGCTCGCCCTCACAGTAGGCAAGATGCTTCGGAATATCCGGACCGGTTGCTTTCTTCAGTTTCAGAAGTTCAGTCTGTATCTCACTTTCACGGCCTTCGGATTTCAGCTTTTCAATAAGCGCTTTGGCTTCGCCCTTGTCATCTTTGGTCAGTCTCTTAAAGGCTTCTTCCTGGTAGTACTTCGCCGTTTCCACGCCGAGATGACGTGAACCTGAGTGGATTACGATGTACATGCTTCCGTCTTCACCCTTGTCAGCCTCAATGAAATGATTGCCGCCTCCGAGGGTGCCGATGCTGAGTTCTGCGCGCTCAGGATTTATGTGCTTGTAGCAGTACAGTTTTGTAAGGTCAATCTGCTCGTTGTAGCGGTGCGGTGTTTCGCGTACATCGAAACCAGACGGTATCTTTGCATATATAAGCTTATCAAGCATCTGAACTTCGATGTGCTTTTCCTTAAGCCTGACGGTTTCCATTCCGCAGCCTATGTCAACGCCGACAAGATTCGGAACTATCTTGTCAGTTATCGTCATGGTAGTGCCGATGGTGCATCCTGCTCCGGCGTGAACATCCGGCATTATTCTTATAACAGAGCCTTCGCTCATAGGCTGGCTGCAGAGTTCCGTTATCTGTGCAATCGCATTTTCGTCTATTACTTCCGTAAAGACTTTAGCGGAGTTGTATTTTCCTTTTAGTTCTAACATTGTTTTTCCTTTCGTTTTTCCATTACAGATCAGCGTGAATGGCCAAAATTTCACATATCCGTACATCATCTGATCAGTGTTTTCCTTTGCGTATCTGTTTGTTTTGAGTATCATGTGAGTCATAACAACAGTATATCACAGTTTTTCGGAAAATACCAGTGATTTGTAAATGATGTCGTGTGATCGTTTATAAAAATCAAACAATTATAGAATTTCACAAAAATATCTTTGGCGAGATAGACAAAATCGTGAGAATATGCTATAATAATGATATACATTTTTGCATGGTATGATAAATGCAGAAATACTTGTTCGCTTCGGATGCGATTATATATATAAATGTATGATAAAGGCAATCACAGACTGGGGGTAATATAATGAAATATACAGCTGAAGAAATAAGAGCGGCAATGAAAAACGGGGAATTATGCGCTTTCTACCAGCCGCAGTACGATTCTATAACGAGTCTTGTAAAGAGTGCTGAGGCACTTGTTCGATGGATAAAACCGGACGGCGAGATAGTTTCACCGGCGCATTTCATACCGGTTGCCGAGGAAACGGATCTCATCATGGAAATTGACTGGTATATGGCTGAGCAGGCGTGCAAGACGCTCTATAAGCAGAATATGATGCCGCAGTTTCCGATATCCGTAAACTTTTCACGCAGACATATACGTGAGGATAACTTTGCGAAGAAACTTACGGAACTTGTAGACCAGTATGATCTTCCGCATCCGCTTTTTGAAGTGGAAATAACCGAGTCGGCAATGGTGGGAGAGGAGGAAAAGCTCCTTGACTGGATTGTTTCCATAAGAAACGCCGGATTCACAGTTGCCATAGATGACTTCGGAAGCGGTCTTTCCTCACTGCAGTTTGTCAAGGACGTTCCGGCGGATGTTCTTAAGATAGACAAGTCACTTCTCAGTCACAACTGTGAGAACGAGAAGGAGAGAATAGTTTTAGAGAGCATTTTCACCTTTGCTCACAGACTTCACATGAAAACTGTTGCCGAGGGTGTTGAGACCAGGGAACAGCTTGCATTCCTGCGGTCGTGTGACTGTAACAAGATACAGGGATATATCTTCGCGCGTCCAATGCCGGAGGAGGAATACCTTTCCCTCTGCCAGCTGCATCAGTCCGTCGAGGAACCTACTGATATCCTCAAACTCCAGAGTCCGGCAAGTGCCATTAATCTTCTTATGGAAGCTGTTTTCCGCCGCTATCCTCTTGTAATATTCACAAACCTTACAAAAAATACGTTCTACATGATGGCTTATCAGAATTTCAGCAGAACATCCTGCCCGTCCACCGGTGTTTTCGATGATCTGATAGCCCACGGCAAAATAACGATGCACCCTGATGACCAGGAGATATTTGCATCAACATTTGAACGTAAAAAGCTTATAAACGACTATAACAACGGTATAAAGGAAGTAAGACTCGTCACCCGCCAGATGGGCGATGACGGAATTTACCGCCGGGTCGAGACTACAGATTATTTTGTAAAGAGCAATTATTCGAACGACATTATAGTGATAACTCTCTGCGATAATCTGCCGGAGTGAAGATATATACTTGAAAATTTGCGCTGATTGTGTTAAAATATAATTGTATTCAGAATATAGTAAATGAATATTTTATTTTTTGTTTACTATCAGCTGATACGCAGTAAGCAGATGCAGTTTGCAGATCTGCAGGGCAGTTTAAATGTCTGAAACAGAAAGGAGAGAGAAACATGGATAGTCAGATGATTCTATGGGCAGTGGTCTTTGCAGTCGCGGTCGTTTTTGAACTAGTGTCGATGCAGCTTGTGTCGATATGGTTTGCCGTCGGTGCGCTGGCAGCGTTTATCGCATCTTTTTATCTGCCGTTTACCGGTCAGCTTGCGGTTTTCATAGGCGTGACAGCGCTGATGCTGATCGTTACACGTCCGCTGATAAAAAAGTTAAAGCGTCCTGCTGTCCCGACAAACCATGAACTTGATCTTGGAAAACAGGCAATTGTAATCGAGGACATCGATGCTTCCGCAGGTACCGGAAGAGTAAGAGTCCAGGGCGTTGACTGGAGTGCTTCGGCAAAGGACGGAACACCGATAAAATCAGGTGAGACCGTTACTGTTGTTGAGGTGAGCGGCGCCAGACTTACAGTTGAGAAAAGCTGATTTTCCGTAAAGATCAAAAAGAAAAAAAGAGAAAAAACAAAACGAAACGAAAAACACGAAAAGGAAAAGGTGAACACTATGGGAGTTTATGTAATCACAGGTATTTGTATTTTATTATTCTTTGTAATCATTTCATGCATCAAGATAGTTCCTCAGGCGCAGGAATTCGTAATTGAAAGACTCGGTTCCTACTACGAATCATGGACCACAGGTATCCACTTCTTAGTGCCGTTCATTGACAGAGTGGCAAAGAAGATCTCAATCAAGGAACAGGTAGTTGACTTCAAACCGCAGCCGGTTATCACAAAAGATAACGTTACAATGCAGATCGATACAGTTGTATTCTTCCAGGTAACAGATGCAAAGCAGTTTGCATACGGCGTGGAAAAGCCTATGGCAGCTATTGAAAATCTTACAGCTACAACACTTCGTAACATCATCGGTGAACTCGAACTCGATGCTACACTTACATCAAGAGACTTCATCAACACAAAGATCACAGCAAAGCTTGACGAAGCTACAGACAGATGGGGCATCAAGGTAAACCGTGTTGAGCTCAAGAACATCCTTCCTCCTCGTGAGATCCAGGATGCCATGGAAAAGCAGATGAAGGCTGAACGTGAAAGACGTGAAAAGATCCTTCAGGCTGAAGGTGAAAAGAAGTCAGCAGTCCTCGTTGCAGAAGGTGAAAAGGATTCACAGATCCTTCGTGCGGAAGCTGAAAAGCAGGCTCAGATCCTTAAGGCTCAGGCTGAAAAGGAAGCAATGATCCTCCGTGCTGATGCTGCAAGGGAACAGAAGATCCTTGAAGCTACCGGTGAAGCAAAGGCTATTGAACTCGTACAGCAGGCACTTGCTGACAGTATCGTAAAGCTCAACGATGCATCTCCAAGCGAAAGAGTTATCACACTCAAGTCACTTGAAGCATTTGCAAAGGCTGCAGACGGCAGAGCAACAAAGATCATTATTCCAAGCGAGATCCAGGGGATTGCCGGACTTGCTGCAGGTATAAAGTCAGTAGTTGATATTGACGACAAAAAACAGAACGGCTAAAATTGTTCATTCATATGTGAGTGGGTGTACCAGAGGAACTTCGTTCCTTTGAACCCGCGTTGATTTAGATCAGTTACTGATCCCCGGCGTATTTACAGTAAATGTTTAATACTTCCGGGGATTTAGTCTTTATTATTATGATCAGTGGATTATTACGGGGGTGTACAGTTTGACTGATGAAAAGTTTATTTTAGATAATTTCGAAAAAGCGCTGGCTGAAAAACAGATAATCGCATATTTCCAGCCTGAGATAAGAACTCTTACAGGAAGCGTCTGCGGATGTGAGGCACTTGCAAGATGGATCCTTCCGGATGGTACGATGATCCCGCCTGCAGAATTTGTTCCTGTACTTGAAATACACGATCTTATCCATAAGCTTGACCTTGCGATACTTGACCGTGTGTGCGATGCATATCTCTATCTCGAATCGAAAGACATAAGCACAGTTCCGTTTTCCATAAATCTTTCAAGGATAGATTTCTATCACAGAGACATGCAGCGTGAGATCACGGAAGTGCTGGAACGCCGCGGTGTTCCGCGCGAGGCAGTTAATATCGAGATCACGGAAAGCGTTATGCTCGAGGAGCCCGCTGCTCTGAAGGAAAATTTTGAAAAGTTCCATAAGTCAGGATTCAACATCTACATGGATGACTTCGGAAGCGGATTTTCATCGCTCAATGTGCTCAAGGATTATCAGTTTGATGTGCTCAAGATTGATATGCGTTTCTTAAGCAACAACGGAAAGCGCTCAAAGAATATCCTGGCAGCTATAATAAGCATGGCCAAGGTGATCAACATTCACGCACTCGTCGAGGGCGTTGAGACAAAGGAAGATGTTGACTTCCTGAAAAGCATAGGCTGTGAGATTTTTCAGGGATACTACTTTTCAAAGCCTCTTTCGCTTGATGATCTGGCCGAATTCTTCATCGAATGTCCTGCAGGTGTGGAAATACCTGAGGAAAGAGCGTATATGGAAGCAGTGGGACGCGTTAATTTCCTTAGTCCAAATCCGATGGGATGCAGCAAGACTTCCTTTACGGAAAACACGGATATCTGCGGCTATGTCAGCAGCGTGCCTTTCGGACTGATTGAATATAACGGCACCAACGCCAATTATCTTTTTATAAATGATGCGTATAAACAGGATCTGATGAAGCTTGGCTTCATGTCTGAAAAAACTCTGGAAGCTGCGATCAATGAAGACGAAAGAAAGTTTCATCAGGTGTTTTTTGATTTCATGGACATGGTCTGTGAAACTGATGAAATACAGACTATCGACAATGTCATGAACTGCGGTTATTTCACCTTCAAGGCGAAGCGCATTGCAAGCTACGGAAACCGCACTATGATAGCAGCCACGATCAATCTTTACGATCCGCATATTTCGGACAACCGTTCCGATGACATGCAGGAATTCAGCCAGGTAGTTTATTCAACTTATGAAATAGTTATGATGATGTACCCTGAGGAAGACAGGATCCACAAGATCTATTCCAGCTCCGGTTTCAAGAACCTTTTTAACAGCGAGTGCATATCTTCGGGGTTAAAATATTTCATGGAGAACTATATCCATAAAAATGACTGGGTAAGATTTAAGGACTTCTTCATAAGCGAAAAGTACTGCGAGCGAATGGATGCAGAAGGAACAACATTTATTGAAGAACCGTTCCGTCTGCTGTCTGTAAATAATATTTACAGATGGATCTGTATGCGTGTAACAAGAGCTTTTGCTGCCGCTGAACCGAAGTATCTGCTTACGGTACAGTCGATAAACAGGAATCTCGTTGATCTGTTAAGCGATAAGTATGAATAACTGATATACGAAAAAACTGCGTGAACATAACGGCCGCGCAGTTTCTTTTTTGTCTTTTCGCAGAAATACCGGAAAAACCGGATGTTCTGTTTTATCAGAGACCAGTATTAAATTATTTTCAGTAATTCATCAAGTATCCTGTCAGCCGCAGTGAGCTTGTACATAAGACGTGACGGGGCAGGAGGGAGTTCTGTGCAGAAAGATTTCGTTTCACCTTTGAAATATATCGCAAAGAAGAGTTTTCCGGGAACTGAGCTTTCCGGATTGGCTGGGTCGATATTTCCCATTGTACCTGTAACACCTATTCCGATATCCGCACTGTATTTCTGAGCACAGGATTCAGCCATTGCCGATGCTGTTTCCTTTGAGTATACAGAGTAACGTTCGATCGTTTCAGCCGGTACGCCCTGCATTATCTTGGCTTCGTTGCAGTAAGTGACAAAGGCACCTTTAAGCACTGAAGAAGAACCTTCAGTGTCGGTTATAAGTGAAGCTATCTGTCCTCCTGTGGCGCTTTCCATTGTTGTTATTGTAAGCTTTTTTTCGATGAGTTTCTTAGTAAGCAAACGGTAACGTTCTCTTATTTCATTTTCTGTTGTCATAGTTCGTCCTCATTATAAAACAGGCAGACGATCCTTCGTGGGATGTCTGCCTGTGAATTTTTTCAGGAAACTCTGATTTATTTATAAATCAGAGCGGAAGACCGTGGCGATGCCCTGAATTCTCCATTCCCGTAAATAGCTTTATCAGAACTTGTCTATCTTCTTTGAAACGAACTGTCTGATAGTAGCGAGGTCTGTAAGAGCAACATTGCCGTCCTTGTCAACGTCAGCATTGATCTTTGCCTGACCTGAAAGTTCCTTGTGATCAACAAGTGCGAGAGCAAGTGTTGAAAGGTCTGTTATATCGATCTTTCCGTCACAGTCAACGTCACCGAGAAGAGTTGTCTGGTTTTCGCCGCCGCTGTTTGTCGGATCAGGAGTCTGTGTTGGATCCGGAGTCTTAGCAGGGTCTGGTGTCTTGGTTGGATCCGGTGTTTTTGTTGTATCCGGAGTCTGTGTAGGTGCAGGAGTCTGAGTTGGATCAGGTGTTTTTGTAGGGTCTGGTGTCTTAGTTGGATCCGGAGTCTTAGTAGGATCTGGTGTCTTTGTAGGAGCCGGCTTGTTTGTTGGCTTTACTTTCGGATCAGCAGAAGGCTTTGTGCCGTCCGGTTCTTCGCCCCATACAAGAACGCCGTCTACATAAGCGCAGATGTGTTCGTTGAGTGAATCAGCACTCTTAAGGCTTGTTGCGTCTTCAACGCCTGCATATGACCAGTCGTTTGAAGTATCCCAGCATCCTGCTGTGGACTTGCCGTCAACTGCATCAGGGATGGAAACTCTGAACTGAACTTCGTCTCTGTGTTCGCTCTGGCCTGTCGGCATGATAGCGCTTCCGTCTTCAAACTTGATCTCAGCGTAGTAGATGTTTCCGTCATACTGTACCGGACCGTTTGCGATTGCGTAACCAGGTTCACCTTCAGAGTACTGCTGTGACTTTGTTTCAACCTTGATATCGTCAACTGAGAGACCGCCGTCAAGTACTTCTGTAATATCGAAGTAGTAACGGAATGCAACGTCCTTTGCAGTTCTTGCCGGCCATGCAGTGTGGTTCATTGTCCATGTCTTGAGTTCTGTGTATGTAGTACCAGGTGTACCGTTTACTACTGCAGCAACTTCCCATTCAGCCCACTTTGGTGTTTCAACTTCAGGGAAATTGTCGAGCTTTGTTCCGCCGTAGTCAGCGATAAGAGCACAGAGTTCAGCAGTAAAGCCTGCGTTGTAGTCGATGGCAACCTCAGAGTTCTGGTAAGCGTTTACCTGGTCTGTGTAAGTACCGTCATTGTTAGGACCGCCTACGAGAGCACCGTAGAGAGTGTGGGCATATTCTGTCTGCCATGTTTCTCCGTTTGCTTCAGCAGCCTTTGGTGTTGTACCGAGTTCGTTCCAGTGATCATCGTGGTTACCGCTGGCTGTTCTGTGGTGCGGTGCCTTCGGGTTGTTTTCGCCCATACCGAGAACGTATGACATCTTGTTTGCATTGTCGCCGAAGCAGTAGTCCATTGTGAACTTGGCAAAATCATTGTATTTCTTGCTTAAATCAGCATCATCCTTGAAGATAGTATCACTTGCAAGTGATGCGAGGAAAGCTGTTGTTGTTGCGTGGCGGAGTGAACCCCACTGGAAGAGCCATGAAAGTCCGTCAGGAGTCTTTGTCATTGGCTTGTCGCCGTCACCGTTCCAGTAATCGAGGTGTCTCTTGACCTGTGCTTTCCACTCGGCTTCGCCTGTGTTCTGAGCGTAGAGGAGCATACCACCCTGCATTGTGTCGTCCCAGCAGTGACCCCATGTGAACTTCAGGTCTTCGGACTGCTGTTCCTTGTCGAGGTTAGGAATATATGAAGTTGCCTTGTCAAGGTAATCCTTTTCGCCTGTAGCCTTGTAGAGCCAGTTTGCAGCGAAGAAGAGGTCATCATAGAATGATGAAGGCTTGTAGTAAGGATGTTCTTCTTCATCAGCGCCGATAGATTTTTCAGCGTCAGCTCTCTTGAAGAGATCCTTTGCGTGTGTGAGGTAAGCTTCATCCTTGAATACCATGTAGCCGGCTGCAAGAGCACATGCCATCTGAGCTTCAATACAGCTGTCCTGACATGTGTATGTAGGACGAGGATCCTTACCGCCCTTGAGAACGTACTTGTTCATGTAAACTTCAGCACTGCCCCACCAAACGTGGTCGAATGAACCTTCTCCGATCATGTATGCGATGCTGTCGCCGAGATCAGCTTCAACGAGGTAGTCAAGACCCCACTTGAGGTTGTTCTTGTAGAGATCGCCAAGTCCTGCTTTTTCAACTGCGTCGCCGTATTCAACGAGGCCCCATGCAAGAAGTGTTGCTGAGTAAGCGTTTGTAAGAGCAAACTTGAGGTGGTCACCGGCATCGAACCAGCCGCCCGGAACTGTATCGTTTACCATGCTGTCGCCGCGCCATGAAACTTCGTTCCATTCAGGAAGCACGCCTGCCTGCTGAACTTCGTAGAAGAACATTGACTTCTGAAGAGCCTCTGCATAGTTGTAGCTGCCTGCAGCAGTTACAGTGTTTTCAGCATTTACTCCGCTGAAAACAGTTGCACCTGAAGCAGCAAGTACAAGAGCTGTTACAGATGAAACAATTCTTTTTGCTAATGAATTCACTGAAAATTCTCCTTTCAAATTAAAACAATGCTTCGGAGCTTAAAAACACCAGTCTTCTGAAAACCGGAAAGCCCCCTTATTAAGAACCAATCAGAGCAGATGTAAAAAAATCTGCTTTATCCTTTCTTATTATATCAGTAATTTAATACAAATTCAACAGAAAATCAAATATATTTTTTATAAGGAGAGCACTCACAAAAAAACAGACCCGTTTTTGACGGATCTGTAGATTTGCTGAAACGCTGATTTATACATAAATCAGCGTGGGGGACAGGGGGCGAAGTCGGATTTCCGGCATAATAATCAGATTTTTTATTCTTCGTCATCAAGATCATTTATCTTGTGGTAAATATCCTCCATGCGCATGTCAGTGCTGTTGATGGTATCAGCAAGCGCCTTCAGTTCTTCGGAAAGATCTGCAGGCACATTGTTCTTGGTCTTGTATTTCAGCTGATGTTCTAGACTTGCCCAGAAGTCCATAGCAATGGTTCTTATCTGTATTTCAACAGGCACTACCTTTTTACCGGTCGAAAGATAAACAGGAACAGTTACAATCAGGTGCAGACTTCTGTATCCGCTTGGCTTCGGGTTCTGGATGTAGTCCTTCTGCTTGATTATTCGTATGTCATCATGCATGGAGAGATAGTGCGCTATCTGGTAAATATCCTCGATGTAGTGACAGATAACTCTTACCCCGGCAATGTCATGCAGATTGCTTAAAATAGATTCCGCTGTGATAGGAATGCCCTTCTTGATAAGCTTGTTCGCAATGCTTTCAGGCGACTTCAGTCTGCTCGAGATGTTGTGTATCGGGTTTCTCGAAAAATTGGACTGGAACTCGCTGTCGATGATCTCGAGCTTTGTCTCTATCATGTGTATCGCCGAATCATAAAGATGATTGATCTGTATGAATCCGTAAAACTGTTCAATGAACTTTTCTATATCTATATTATACGGATTTTCCTTGTTAAGAACTGAAAGATCAAATTCCATATTATCAGTTTCCTTCCTTCTTCATTTCAAATGGAGTATATCATCGAAATCAGCGTATTCTTTACTCTATAGTATACTAAATAAATCTCCGAATAGCAAGAACAAAGCAAGTTTTTTTATCAGATTTTCATAAAAATACCGCAAGAAGTTTTAAATCAGATTGCAGGAAAAGCCTTGAAGAAAAATGAAAAATAGCGTATAATTAAAGAGATTACGTATTTGCTTTATGTTGGCATATAATACTTTGCAAATGTTAAATTTATAATTTAATTTTGCTATAAATTGTTATACGATTTCTATTGAGGAGGTTTATTATATGACTGAAAAATCCGTTATTCCTTTTCAGGGAACTCCTGAGCAGGAGGCGCAGCTTAAGGAGGTCATCGCCAGATACCATGACCAGCCCGGAGGACTGATGCCGGCGCTGCAGGAAGCACAGGGAATCTACGGCTATCTTCCTGTTGAGGTACAGAGGATGATCGCTGACGGAATGAATGTATCACTTTCCGAGGTGTTCGGAGTAGCCACATTCTACTCACAGTTCTCACTTACTCCTAAGGGTAAGCACAGAATAAGCGTCTGTCTCGGTACAGCCTGCTATGTCAAGGGATCTGACAAGATACTCGAGGCTGTTGAAGAAAAGCTTGGCATCAAAAGCGGTGAATGCACACCTGACGGTATGTTCTCGATCGATTCATGCCGCTGCGTAGGTGCATGCGGACTTGCCCCTGTAATGCTCGTTGATGATGATGTTTACGGAAAACTCAAACCGGAACAGGTCGCAGCTATCATAGACAGTTATACAGAATAGGAGACAGGCAGTATGACTATTGAAGAACTTAATAAAATAAAAGCCGCAAAAGCGGATATTGTTAAAGTCAGAACTATCATCGCTGAAGAAGGCGAGAAGCTTTCAAAGGTAACAGGATACCGCAAGCAGGTTCTTGTGTGCGGCGGTACAGGATGTCAGTCATCACACAGCATGGAGGTTCTCGATGCCCTGAATGCCGAACTTGCTGCAAAGGGAATAGCTGACGAGATACTCGTTGTAAGAACAGGATGTTTCGGTCTCTGTTCACTCGGACCAATCGTTATCGTTTATCCTGAGGGAACATTCTATGCACAGGCTACACCTGAAGGAATAAAGAGGATCGTTGATGAACATCTTATCGAAGGAAAGATCTGCAGGGATCTTCTCTATCAGGAAACTGTTCACGAGGACGGATCCATCATTTCACTCAGTGAAACTAATTTCTACAAGAAGCAGATGAGAATCGCACTCAGAAACTGCGGTGTTATCGATCCTGAAGATATTGAAGAATATATAGCAACTGACGGTTATCAGGCTCTTTACAAGGTACTCACATCCATGACACCAGATGAAGTCTGTCAGACAGTTCTCGATTCCGGCCTCAGAGGAAGAGGCGGTGCCGGATTTCCGACCGGACGTAAGTGGATGTTCACAAAGGACGCTCCGGGCGATATCAAGTACGTAGCCTGCAACGCCGATGAAGGTGACCCGGGCGCATTCATGGACCGTTCAATCCTCGAAGGTGACCCGCACGCTGTTATCGAAGCTATGATCATCGCTTCATTTGCAGTAGGTTCACATCAGGGTTACGTTTACGTAAGAGCGGAATATCCGGTGGCCGTTCACAGACTCCGCATTGCCCTTGATCAGGCAAGAAAGTACGGACTTCTCGGTAAGAACATCCTCGGATCAGGTCACGACTTCGACATCGAGATAAGACTTGGTGCCGGTGCGTTCGTATGCGGTGAGGAAACAGCTCTTCTCACATCCATCGAAGGCCACCGCGGCGAACCTCGTCCAAGACCTCCGTTCCCGGCAGTTAAGGGCCTTTTCGGAAAGCCAACACTGCTCAACAACGTTGAAACATATGCTAATATAGCTCAGATAATCAGAAACGGTGCTGAATGGTATTCTGCCATCGGTACTGAAAAATCAAAGGGTACAAAGGTATTCGCCCTCGGCGGAAAGATCACAAATGTCGGACTTGTTGAAGTACCGATGGGTACAACTCTCCGCGAGATCATCGAAGAGATCGGCGGCGGTATTCCTGACGGCAAGGCATTCAAGGCAGCTCAGACAGGCGGTCCTTCAGGCGGATGTATCCCTGCAGAGCACATCGATACTCCGATCGACTACGAAAGCCTTTCAGCTCTCGGTTCAATGATGGGTTCAGGCGGACTTATCGTAATGGACGAAGACAACTGTATGGTTGACGTTTCAAAGTTCTACCTCAACTTCACTGCAGATGAGAGCTGCGGTAAATGTACTCCGTGCCGTGTAGGTACAAGAAAGCTTCTTCAGCTTCTTGAAAAGATCACCGAAGGCAAGGGCGAACCGGAAGATCTCGACAAGATCCGCGACCTTGCAACACATATGAAGTTATCTTCACTCTGTGCTCTTGGTCAGTCAGCACCGAACCCTGTACTTTCAACTTTACAGTATTTCGGTGATGAATATCTTGCTCACATAAACGATAAAAAATGTCCTTCAGGCGTATGCAAGAGCCTGCTTCAGTATGAGATCATTGCTGATAAGTGCAAAGGCTGTACACTCTGTGCAAGAAAGTGTCCTGTTTCTGCTATCTCAGGAACAGTCAAGGAGCCGCACGTTATCGATACAGGCAAGTGTATCAAGTGCGGTGTGTGCATAAGCAACTGTAAGTTCGGCGCTATCATCAGAAAGTAAGGCACAGGAGGATATTTATATTATGGAAATGATTCATCTTAAAATAAATGGTATTCCGGTCGAGGTACCTGCCGGCTCTACTGTTCTTGAAGCAGCAAAGGCAGCTAATGTGGATATACCGACACTCTGTTATCTCAAAGATATCAACTGTATCGGTGCCTGCCGTATCTGCGTTGTTGAAATAACAGGCGCACGCGGACTTGTTGCAGCATGTACTCATCCTGCTTCAGAGGGCATGGAGGTATTCACTAATACTCCGAAAGTAAGAAAGTCAAGAAAGACAACTCTTGAACTGCTCCTTTCAAACCATAAGAAAAAGTGTCTGTCATGCGTTAGAGCAAATAACTGCGAACTTCAGAAGCTCAGCGTTGCCTACGGTGCAGACGAAGACAGATTCATGCCGGAAGACATGAACAAGCCTGTTGACGCTTCCACACCTTATCTCGTAAGGGACAACAACAAGTGTATCCAGTGTATGAGATGTGTTGCAGCCTGCAGAAATGTTCAGGGCGTATCCGTTATCGGAAGCATCAGACGCGGATTCAACGTTCACATCGGTTCTCCGTTTGATGTACCTCTTGCAGAAACATCATGCGTTGGCTGCGGTCAGTGTATCGTTGCATGTCCTGTAGGTGCTCTCACTGAAAAGAGCAATGAACAGAAGGTATGGGATGCAATTTCTGATCCTTCAAAGAAGGTCATCTTCTTTACAGCTCCTTCCGTAAGAGCTACTCTCGGTGAAGAATTCGGCGAACCTGTCGGCACAAATGTCGAAGGCAAAATGGTTTCTGCTATCAGAAGACTCGGTCCTGACCATGTGTTCAACATGGATGTTACAGCTGACCTTACAATAGTTGAAGAAGCAAACGAACTTATCGAAAGAATACAGAACGGCGGCAAGCTTCCTATGTTCACTTCATGCTGTCCGGGCTGGGTAAAGTTCCTCGAACACAACTATCCGGAACTTCTTCCTAACCTTTCAAGCTGCAAGTCACCTCAGCAGATGTTCGGCGCTGTTCTCAAGAGTTACTATGCTCAGAAGAACAATATCGATCCGAAGGATCTTTTCGTTGTAAGCGTTATCCCTTGTACTGCAAAGAAGTTTGAAGTTACAAGAAAAGAACAGATGAGAAATGACATAGCTGATGTTGATGTTGCTCTTACAACACGCGAACTCGGCAGAATGATAAGAGAAGCCGGCATTGATTTCAGTGCTCTTCCTGATGAAAAGTTTGACGATCCGTTTGAAACTGCATCAGGTGCAGGTGCTATCTTCGGAGCAACAGGCGGTGTAATGGAAGCTGCTCTCAGAACAGCTGCTGTCAAGCTCGACGGTAAGTGCGATGCTCTTGAATTTACAGAAGTACGCGGTACCAAGGGTATCAAGGAAGCAAGCTACACAGTCGGCGGAGTAACAGTCAGGGTAGCTGTTGCATCCGGTCTTGCAAATGCAAGAGAGATCATCGAAGGCATCAGGAAGGGCGAACGTGATTATCAGTTCGTTGAGATCATGGCTTGTCCTGGCGGATGTATCAACGGCGGCGGCCAGCCGGTACAGAGCGACAGCGTAAGAAACTTCGTTGACCTCAAGACTCTCAGAGCAAAGGCTCTCTACGATGCTGACAGTGATATGGAACTCAGAAGATCTCACGAAAGCCCTGTAATGGATCTCCTCTACAAGGATTTCTTCGAAACACCTGGTTCACACAAGTGTCATGAATATCTCCATACAACATATGTAGAAAGAAGCAAGTATTCTTTTGAATGATCAGTGCTTTCTTAAACACTACACAAACGGATAATTCATATAGAAAAATCGGTGCAGTTTTTTAGCCTGCACCGATTTTTTTACAGAGATGATTTGTATGTCGTCACAGAAAATACAAATTTTTCATTATAAGTCACAAAGTACACGATCCGATACTTCTTGCGGTAAAATCAGAAGAAGCGACTATTGAAGATATATCACTGCAACGGTGTGCTGATATGAAAATAACAGACCGAACAGGTTTTATTCAGCGTATAAACCTGTTCGGTCTGTTTTAAAGATATATGCAGATATTATTTCGTATAGTTCTGATATGCAGCGGAGGCACTTTTTATTCAGAAATAATTATTCCTCCGAAATACTCCGGTACGCCGTTTTCGTCAATGAGTACGAATGCTCTTGTGGCGCAGACTACGTAGGTGCCGTCTGGTTTGCGGGCGCGGTAGTGGATGGCTTTGACTTCCGCATTTCCTTTGAAGATGGTATCTACGGCGTCGCTGTAAACAGTGATGTCATCCGGGTGGACGTACTCCTGCCATATTGCACCGGCATTGTACATGTATTCTGACTTCAGACCGAAATCGACAACAAGCGGAAGTGACCAGCGGGAATAGTCATAACGCATGTCGTTCAGGAAAATGTATCCTTCACCGACAAGCGTGTACATGGCGCCGAACATACTGTCGAGAATGCGCTTCCTTTCAGCTGTTATCTGTCCGTTTGATCCTTCTGCGTTACGGGAGCGGCTGATCTGTACATTGTTTTTCAGTTCTTTTTTGTTTTCGTACATTGACTTGTCAGCACGGTTGAATACTTCATCGAAGTTTTTGTCCGAAGCGGGATCGTAAACAGCCATTCCGCATGCGACAACAGGTCCGGAACGGGAATACTGGTTTGAAAGTGATTCATCTCTGAGTTTTTTCAGAAGAGTATCGCGTTCAATGAAGTCACGGCCGTCAAGTATTACGACAAACTCATCACCGCCTGTCCTGAAAACCGGACTGTGGTCAAAAATATCACAGATAAGGCGGCTTGCACGCTGTATGGCTTCGTCGCCGAAGCTGTGGCCGCGTGTGTCGTTTATCTTTTTCAGGTCATTCAGGTCGCACATAACGATGCCGAAATGTATGGTGTCATGAAGATTCTGTATCTTGCTGTCAAGAAGCGCACTGTATTCGCTGAAAGCATTTTTATTTCTTATTCCGGTCAGCACATCGAGTCTTGCCATTCGTCTTGCAGACTGAAGATCCCGCTGCTGTTCTTTATTTCTGCGGTAGTCATCTTCAATGTTTTCAAGGCAGAACATAATATGCATTTTGTCGTCACACATTATTTCAGAGTGCCGCATATGAATTATCCTGCCGTTGAGGATAAAACGGTAAACCGCAGTGAAGATATTGCTGTTTTCAAGACGTTCCAGCATAGCGTCTCTGTCGAACAGCCTTGTCACATGTGCCAGATCGTCGGGGTGAATGAATTTTGCAGAATATTTTTTTGAATCTGTGAAGAAATCGCTTCCTGAAGTCGGTATGCCAAGACCATCGAACAGTCCTGAAGGACTGTACTGGATGTAGGAACACGTGGATATGTCCACATAAAATAAACTGTCATAATTTCGAGCAAGTGCGCTGACTATCTGGCTGAAAGCTTCTCTGGTACTGTTCATCTTATAATCCCCCCTGTTAAAAATAACATGTTTGGTCCCTGATCATAAATCCATTTATACTTTACGTGTTTTCTCGCTTTGAAATGAACAATCCTAACAATAGTGCGGCTTATTACTATAATTTTATCAGAATGACGACGGAAATGCAATATATAAAATGCATTTTTTTATGTTTTCTGTATGAGAGGCATATAACAGATCATATATATAACGGTGTGAAGAAGAGTTTTATAATGAGTTATAGGAAAAATCTATATATAAATATAAATTATAAGTAAGGCCAAACCTATTGACTTGATAGATTAAATATGATAATCTTAATACATACCATTTATATAGAAAAAATATGAAAGAAATATCAGAAAGAAGTTTTAGTATGAAAAAAAGAACATTATCATTTATTGCAGCACTGGCTCTTTCGGCTGCGGCACTTACAGGATGCGGAAATGCATCTGCAAAGAATTCATCAGAAGATTCAGTAAAAATCGCTTATCTTCCTATTACACATGCACTTCCGGTGCTTGAAGAGGCTGAAGAACTTGAAAAGGAAAACGGACTGAAGGTTGAACTCGTGAAGTTCGGTTCATGGCCGGAACTCCTTGATGCTCTTAACACCGGCAAGGTAGACGGTGCATCAGTACTCATCGAACTTGCGATGAAGTCCAGGCAGGAGGGAGTAGGAATAAAGGCTGTGGCACTCGGCCACCACGACGGAAACGTTGTAATAGTTTCAAATGATATAAATGACGGCGCTGACCTTAAGGGAAAGACTTTTGCCATTCCTCACAGACAGTCATCACACAACATTCTTCTCAACGAAGTACTTGAAAAGTCAGGTCTCACTGTTGATGACATAAACGTAACTGAACTTGCTCCTACCGAGATGCCTTCAGCTCTTGCGAGCGGACAGATAGACGGTTATTGTGTGGCTGAACCTTTCGGAGCTATGGGCGTTGCAACAGGTGCCGGCAAGGTACTTTACACATCAGAAGAACTCTGGGAAGATTCAGTATGCTGCGGACTTGTTCTGACAGATAAGTTCATCGAAAACGAAGCTGACAAGGCAAAGTCATTCGTTGAAAGCTACAAGAAAGCCGGCGCGGCTCTTGACACTGAAACAGCAAAGCAGACTGCAGAAAAATACTTCAAGCAGAGCAGCGACGTTCTCGACATTTCACTTCAGTGGATCTCATTCGATGATCTCGGCATTTCAGAGGAAACATACACTCTTCTTACTGACAAGGTAAAGAAATACGGCCTTTCAGACAATCCGCCAACCTACGAAGAATTTGTAAAGAACGATTTTTGATTAAGGAATGAATCAAATGAAAAAATTATTGTCTGTAAAGAATGCTGTTGTATCAGTCGCAGTACTTATCGGTATCTGGCAGATTGCGTATATGGTCAGCGACTACAGCGATGCGCTTTTTCCGTCACCGTATCAGGCTTTTCTTGCGCTTATTGAAATGATAACCGACGGAACACTTGCAGAAAACATCGGTACCAGCATGTTCCGCTTTTCGATCGGATATATAAGTTCTGTAGTTGTGGCAGTTTTTCTCGGACTCATCCTCGGACGTCTTCCGGGAGTATTCAAATACGTAAATCCGGCGCTTCAGCTTTTAAGACCTATCTCACCGACAGCCTGGATGCCGTTTATCGTTCTTCTTTTCGGTATCGGTGAGGTACCGGCGATAGTTATCATCTTCATAGCAGCATTTTTCCCGGTTCTTCTTTCAACCGTTGCTGCTGTAAATAATATCGATCCGGTTTATCTCAAGGTAGCTTCAAACTTCGGTATAAAGCAGCCGGCACTCACATGGAAGTTCATCCTTCCGGCCGCATTTCCTCAGATAGCAAACGGTATCCATCTTGCAGTCGGAACAGCCTGGATCTTCCTTGTTGCCGGTGAGATGGTAGGTGCTCAGTCAGGACTTGGTTACCAGATAATCGATGCAAGAAACAACATCCGTGCAGATATTCTTTTAGCGACTATCCTTGTTATCGGTGTTATCGGCATTATCCTTGACGGTATACTTAAGTTTGCCGAAAAGAAAATACTGAAGGCCTGGGGAGGTGCTGAATAATGGCATACATTGAAGTTAAGGATGCATGCAGGAAATACACCCAGAACGGAAAAGAAACAGTCGTTCTCGACAATGTTTCACTTGAAATAGAAAAAGGCGAGTTCATCTGTCTTTTAGGTCCTTCCGGATGCGGAAAAAGTACTCTTCTTAACTCGCTTGCAGGATTTGAAAGGCTCAACAGCGGCAGCGTCACAATAGACGGAAAAGAAGTTGAAAAGCCCTCTGTAAAGAATATTACCATTTTCCAGAACTACGGACTTCTGCCGTGGAGAAATGTAATTTCCAATGTGAAGCTCGGTCTTGAAGCAAAGAACATTTCAAAGGAAGAGGCGGATAAAACAGCTAGAAAATTCCTCGAACTTGTAGGCCTTGAAGGCTTTGAAAAAAGATATCCGCGTCAGCTTTCCGGCGGTCAGCAGCAGAGAGTTGCAATTGCAAGAGGCCTTGCGGTGGATCCTGATATCATCTTCATGGATGAACCGTTCGGTGCGCTGGATGCTATCACCAGAATGAAGCTTCAGGACGATATGCTTAGAATTTCCCGTGAGGAAAAGAAGACGATCATATTTGTCACCCACGACATTGAAGAGGCAGTTTTCCTTGCAGACAGGATCGTGGTAATGATGGCTGATCCGGGAAGAATCAAGAGTATAGTAAAGGTTCCGGCACACAGCACAGCGGACCGTACAAGTCAGGGATTCCTTCATGTGCGTGACAGGGTATTCGAACTGTTCAACATGAAGACCGAAGAATACATTGATTATGTGATTTAACAGAACACAAATCAGGTCCGGATCCGGTGTATTCATCCGGATCCGGACGCTGGTTTATGAATATGAATTATGGAGAGAGTTTAATGGCTAAGAAGAAAACAGAAGATGCTCACTGTCATGAGCATCACGGACACGATCACGGTGAGGAACACATGCACGAGCATGAACATGAACATCACCATCACGGTCATCACCACACCGACGGCGTGGACCACATACATTCACACAGAAATCTTATAGGCTTTGATGCGCACGGTATACCTGTCGTTACGCTCAAGGCCTCTCATCATGATGGGGACGGCGATGAAGATGACCCGCAGGCATTCATCAAGGACTACATGAATGCGGTAAGCGAATACCGTAAAACCTTCCCGTCCAAGCAGGATGTTATCGATCAGACCCCTGATCCGGCTGTACGTGAAATGCTTCTCCGAATGGAACAGCTCGGTATCGACACCTGTTTCGACCGCTTCGATGCACAGAAGCCGCAGTGTAATTTCGGTCTTGCGGGTATCTGCTGTAAGATATGCAATATGGGTCCGTGCCGTATCACACCGAAAGCCCCGAAGGGAATATGCGGTGCAGACGCAGACCTCATAGTTGCGAGAAATCTTCTCCGTTCAGCAGCCGCCGGTGCGGCACAGCACGGCATGCATGCACGTGAGGTAATGCTTGCGCTGAAATATGCTGCAGAGGGCAAGCTTGACATTCCTATTCTCGGTGAACAGAAGATTCGTTCAACTGCTGAGGCATTCGGCATAAAGCAGAAGAACAGGCAGTTAAAGCACGTTGCAAAGGATCTGGCAGATGTGCTTCTTGATGATATGTCAAGAACAGTGCCGGGTGAATACAAGACAATTTCAGCCTGTGCAGCACCTGAACGTCAGGAAACATGGAAGAAGCTTGACATACTTCCGATCAGTGCGTACCACGAAGTTTTTGAAGCTTATCATAAATCCGGCTGTGCCATAGACGGCGACTGGAAGTCGATAATGCAGCAGTTCCTGCGCTGCGGACTTGCGTTTACATTCTCCGGTGTAGTCGGAGGATCGATAGCGACCGACTGCCTTTTCGGTGTCGGGGACAGGGTGACTTCAAAGGTAAACATCGGTGCTCTGCAGAAAGGTTATGTAAACATCGCCGTTCACGGCCATCTGCCGCTTCTCGTAAGCCAGATAGTTGAGGCCGGAAAGCGCGAGGATCTTATAGAACTTGCAAAGTCAAAGGGCGCAAAGGGTATCCGTTTCTACGGTATCTGCTGTTCAGGACTTTCCGCAATGTACCGTTACAGCGGTGTTATCCCGCTTTCAAATGCGGTGTCTGCTGAACTGGTTCTCGGAACCGGTGCCCTTGATCTCTGGGTAGCTGACGTTCAGGACGTTTTCCCGTCCATAATGGAAGTGGCAAAGTGCTTCAGGACAACAGTTGTCACCACGAGCGAGTCCGCAAGACTTCCGGGTGCGGAACGCTTTGAATATGACCACCATCATTCAAACATTGACCAGACAAAGGAACTTGCTGAAAAGATCGTTTTAAGAGCCATTGAAAGCTTCGAGGCGCGAAAGGGTATTCCTGTTTACATACCTCCGTACGAAGTCGAAGCTGAAGTCGGCTTTTCGGTTGAGTACATCCACAGAAGATTCGGAAGCATGAAGCCTCTTGCGGAAGCAGTAAAGAGCGGAAAGATACTTGGTATCGTCAACATGGTAGGATGCAATAATCCTAAGGTGCTTTACGAAAAATGCATAGTTGACGTAGCCGACAAACTGCTTAAAAACAACGTTCTTATAATCTCAAACGGATGTGCTTCATTCCCGCTTATGAAGCTTGGTTACTGTGCGGTTTCCGGCAAGGAAAAGGCAGGAGACAGTCTGCGTGAATTCCTTGAACCTGATCTTCCGCCGGTATGGCATGTGGGCGAGTGCATAGACAATACCCGTTCGAGCGGTATTTTTGCCGGCGTTGCCGGAGCACTGGGACACAAGATGTACGAGATGCCGTTTGCATTTTCATCGCCTGAATGGGGAAATGAAAAGGGAATCGACGCGGCTCTCGGATTCAGACTTAACGGTATCAGCTCATATCACTGCGTTGAAGCGCAGATCTACGGTTCAAAGAACGTAATTGAATTCATGAAGCACGGCACAAAGGAACTTCTCGGTTCCACAATGAACGTTGACACCGATCCTTCAGCTCTGGCTGACAAGATCATTGCCGACATGAAGGAAAAGCGCCGCGCCCTTGGCTGGGATAAATAAGAAACGCTGATTTATTCATAAATCAGCGTGGGGCGCGGGGCGAAGCCCCGTAATCTCCCCACCACGGCAATCAGTGTTATCCTAAATGATCTTAACGGAGGAATATATAATGGCATGTTTTTTAGTACCTACAGCAGAGGCGATTGTTACAACGATCGCATCAGCTGTAATTAAGAAATCAAAGAAAAATGAAAAGAAAACAAATGAGTACGAAGTGAAGTTTTCAGACAGACTCGGAAGACTTAACGGCCTTCTCTGGGGCGGTTCAGGACTTCTTGCATTCGAACACCTCTGGCACGGCGAAATCTCACCGTTTTTCCCGTTCCTTACTGCTGCATCCGACCCTGAATCAAAACAGGTCATGCTTGATGAAATGGCGACGAACGGAACGGCGATGGCAGTCATAGTTACCGCTGTCTGGATTGCGACGGTTGTCATAGAAAAAATCTGGGCGAAGAACGTAAAGGAACGCACAGAAAAGGAGGCCAGATCATGACACTTCTCATCACACTCATCGCTGCAATAACAGTAACACTTATCTGGTACACAAACGAAAAGGCAAGAAAACTTAACACAGGAATTCTCTGCTATATGTTCTGGGGTGCATCCCTCATGTGGCTCGTTGACGCTGCAGTTGAATATTTCGAAGATGGAGCAGATTACTTCCTTCCGTCATCAGGCGATATGCTCAACGACGCATTTCTCGGACTTTCAGTAGTAGTTCTCGCTCTTGTAGTGTGGATAGTCTGTCTGCTTGTAAAAGATCCGCAGAACAGAATTTTCAAGCATGCGGAAAAATAAAAAAACGACTGCTACACAAAGTATCATGTGCTGATATTTTTGACTGATAATGTATCAGAGTTGTATTCTATACCCTAAAGACAAATGCACATTCCATTTATATGGAATGTGCATTTTTTGCTGTTTTATATCCATTTAGTTTCCATTAATACCGCTGATTAGTGAATGTAACGGTCGGTTTGCAACTGAAAAAACGTACAAATAAAGTAAAACCTCACAATACAACTTAACAAATGCCGTATAGTTTGCACAGATTTGATGTTGTAAATACGATATTTCTGCTAATTTTATTTTGTAACGGTAAATCAGCGCACAAAATGGGTTGACAAGCAATGAATGAAGAATTAAAATTAAGTATATAGAACATTGTATTAGTTGGAGTAAATAACATTGTAAGGTATATTATGCCCGTTTGTATGCAACTGACGGTATATAAATTTGTACACGTTATATTGAAACATATTAATACAATGAAGAAAATTATAAATCTTTATTTTAATTTAGGAGGAGAATATGGCAAGAAAATTAATCGCTATGATCTCAGCACTTGTAATGCTGGGCGCATTTACAGGATGCACATCAGGTGACAGCAGTACAGGAAGTACTGGAAACGGCGGAAACACTAATGCAAACGTAGATTCAAAGACTGATGACGGTGCAAAGGATGACGCAGCTGCAGAATCAAAGGCTGAAGACACATCAGACGGCGGCACAAAGACAGTTGGTATCGCAATGCCTACCAAGACACTTGAACGCTGGAACCGTGATGGTGAATATCTGAAGGATCAGTTCGAAGCAGCAGGCTACAAGGTTGAACTCAAGTATTCTGACGACGATCCTAACCAGCAGAACAACGATATCCAGGGAATGATCGCTGACAAGGTAGATCTTCTTCTTATCGCTGCCGTAAACGGAAACACACTTTCACAGACACTTAACGATGCAAAGGACGAAGGCATCGAAGTAATCGCTTACGACCGTCTTATCATGAACACAGACGCAGTTTCCTACTACGTATCTTTCGATAATTACACTGTAGGTAAGCTTCAGGGCGAATACGTAAAGACTGAACTCGGCCTTGACAAGAATGCAGGACCTTTCAATATCGAATTTACAGCCGGCGATCCTGCCGACAACAATGCTCCGTACTTCTTCAGCGGCGCATATGACACACTCAAGGAATTCATCGACGCAGGTAAGCTCGTTATCCCTTCAGGCAAGCAGAAATTTGAACAGGTAGCTACAGACGGATGGCAGACAGATGTTGCTCTTGAAAACATGCAGAACACTCTCGCATCCTACTACGCAGACGGAACACAGCTTGACGTTGCACTCTGCTCAAATGACTCAACAGCTCTCGGTGTTGCTCAGGCTATCGCATCTGACTACAGCGGATCAAATTCTCCTATCGTAACAGGTCAGGACGGCGATATTGCTAACCTTAAGAATATCGTTGACGGAAAGCAGTCCATGACAGTTTACAAGAACGTAAGCGACGAAGCAGGTGTAACTCTTGAAGTTTCAAAGGCTGTTCTTTCAGGACAGACACCGGACGCAAGCCTTGTAAGCTCACTTTCTGCTGAGGCTGCATACGATACAGAATCATACGACAACGGTACAAAGGTCGTTCCTTCATACCTCCTCGTTCCGTATGTAATCACAAAGGACAATCTTGATCTTCTTGTTGATACAGGCCTTTACAAGTGGGACAGCGATCACAAGTATCTTGAATCAACAGCTTCAACAACCTGATAACACTAAGAATACACTATAAGCCGGAAATCCGGTTTCACCGGATTTCCGGAGGGAGGGTTACGGGGCTTCGCCCCGGTCCCTGCGCTGATTTATGAATAAATCAGCGTTTCCCTGAATAACTTAACCGAAAGGGCGGGCTTTGCCCCGCCTTTTCCTGTATAAGAAGGAGAGATATACTTGGCAGAATATATTCTCGAAATGAAAAACATAACAAAGGAATTCCCTGGTGTAAAAGCTCTCGATAATGTAAATCTTCAGGTAAGACCCGGTGAGATCCATGCTCTTGTAGGGGAGAACGGTGCCGGTAAATCCACGCTCATGAATGTCCTCAGCGGAACCTATCCGTTCGGTTCATATACAGGTGATATCGTGTACAACGGTGAGGTGTGCAGATTCAAAACTCTGCACGACAGCGAGGAAAAGGGAATAGTTATCATACATCAGGAACTTGCGCTTATACCGGAACTGTCGATAGGCGAGAATATGTTTCTTGGAAATGAACGAAAGGGAGCTCTCGGCATCAACTGGGACGAGACATATCATCAGGCAGCCGAGCACATGCGTCAGGTTGGTCTAAAGGAAGAAGCGACTACCCTTATCAAGGATATCGGAACGGGTAAACAGCAGCTTGTCGAGATAGCGAAGGCTCTCAGCAAGAACGTAAAACTGCTCATCCTTGACGAACCGACATCATCGCTCAACGAAGAAGATTCGAAGATGCTTCTTGATCTGCTTATAAGTTTCAAAAGCAAGGGAATGACCTCGATAATCATTTCCCACAAGCTCAACGAGATCTCGTATGTAGCGGACAGGATCACAGTTGTGCGTGACGGATCAACTATCGAGACCATCGACAATGAAGGACACAATATCGACGAAGCACGTATTATACGGGGAATGGTAGGACGTGAACTCAGTGACCGTTATCCTTCACGCGAGCGTAATATAAGCGATAAGATCGGAATGGAGGTAAACGGCTGGACGGTATATCATCCGCTGTTTACTGAGAAAAAGATTGTGGACAATGTTTCGTTCAATGTTCACCGCGGTGAGATAGTCGGATTTTCCGGACTGCAGGGTGCGGGAAGAACGGAACTTGCAATGTCCGTATTCGGCAGATCCTACGGAACTAATATAAGCGGATCGCTGAAAATTGACGGCAAACCAAAGGAACTTAAAAATGTACGTGATGCGATAAGCGCCGGACTTGCCTACGTTACGGAAGACAGAAAGGGCAACGGACTTATCCTTGCGGAAAGCATTGCGAAAAACACGACGATGGCCAAACTCGAAAAGGTATGTACCAAGGGCATCATCAATATCGACAAGGAAAATCAGGTAGCCGAGGAGTACAAGGGGAAGCTCCGCACGAAGGCACCTTCCGTACAGCAGGCGGTCGGAAATCTTTCAGGAGGAAACCAGCAGAAAGTGCTGCTCTCCAAATGGATGTTTGCTGATCCGGAAGTACTGATACTTGATGAACCTACACGAGGCATTGATGTAGGCGCCAAGTACGAGATCTACTGCATAATGAACGACCTGGTCGCACAGGGAAAGTCGGTTGTCATGATCTCGTCGGAAATGCCTGAACTTCTCGGAATGTGCGACCGTATCTACGTTATGAATGAGGGAAAAATGGTTGCCGAAATGCCTGCAGCGGAAGCAACGCAGGAAAAGATCATGGCAGCTATACTTCAGTCAGATAAAAACGGCACCAATTCCTCCCCGCAGGACGGAGAATCCGATGCTGCGGCCAGATCATTGTATTCGAAGGAGTAACTATGAACGTTAAAAATTTCATAAAAAAATACACGATGGTCATAGCACTTGTCGTAGTATTCATTTTCTTTTCTGTCTGGACAGATGGAAAGCTTCTTGTTTCGCAGAACATGTCAAATCTTCTGCTTCAGAACGCATACGTGCTCGTAATGGCGTGCGGCATGCTTCTGTGTATCCTGACCGGCGGTAACATCGACCTTTCAGTCGGCTCGACTGTATGTCTCGTCGGTGCGGTGGCGGCACAGCTGATGGCCAAATATGATATGAACGCCTGGCTGGTTATCGGCATCTGTCTTTTACTTTCAGTGCTGATAGGTATGTGGCAGGGGTTCTGGATAGGGTACATACACATTCCGCCTTTTATCTGTACGCTGGCCGGAATGTTCCTGTTCCGAGGTATCGGCCGAGCAATACTGGGATCGAAAACAGTAGCTGTAGGCAACCAGACTTTCCTTAATATTTTTGCATCATACATCAATGTACCGGGACTGGATAACGGCAAGATCAAGTGGTCGGCATTCGTCGCAGGTATCATAATTGCTTGTATTCTTCCGGTTATTACATTTATAAGCCGTGCAAAGAAGAAAAAGAAGGGGTACAGACAGGCATCCGCTGTTTCACAGTATGCAAAGATCGCAGTTATCGACGCACTTGTACTTGTCTACACTTGGAAGCTTGCTCACTACAAAGGCATTCCGGTAATGGCACTCTGGGTACTCGCCATTGTGTTCATCTACGCATTCATTACATCAAAAACAGCATTCGGACGTTATTTCTACGCTGTCGGCGGTAATGAAAAGGCTACAAAGCTTTCAGGTATCGACACCAACAAAGTTTATTTCATGGCATATACATCAATGTCTCTTCTCGCAGGTCTTTCAGGACTTCTTATTGCAGCCCGTATCGGTTCAGTAAACGGCGATACAGGTAACTCATTCGAAATGGATGCCATCGGTTCATGCTTCATCGGCGGTGCTTCAGCATATGGCGGAAGCGGTTCCGTAGGCGGCGTTGTAGTAGGTGCTATCCTCCTCGGCGTTATCAACCAGGGTATGTCCATCAAGGGCCTCGACAACAACTGGCAGTACGTAGTTAAAGGTGCTGTTCTTCTCATCGCCGTTATCTTCGACGTTGTATCCAACAAGAAGACAGGTAAGGCAGGCTGATATAAACGACTATGTCGATCATTATATTCTTCTGATATCTCTTTGATGAAAAGGAAAAAACGCAGATTCCGAAAGGGTCTGCGTTTTTTCCTGCGCTGTATTTTATTTTCTTAATCATGTTTTATTCTGAAATAATCGAGATATGCTTTGAATCTGTCCTGTGCTGTAAGAATAGTATCAGTAAGCCATCCTTTTTCCTGTTTCCAGTTTTTCAGTCCGCGGTAATAAAACATTTTCAGATCATCAGTTATAATAAACGGTACGATTTTATAACGCAGACATTCTTTAAGCATTATAAGTCTGCCGACTCTGCCGTTTCCGTCCTGAAACGGATGTATAGACTCGAAACGATAATGAAAATCAATTATATCATCAATAGTAACATTTGTTTTTTTACTGTAATCTGTAAGCAGTTCTTTCATTTTTACAGGGACTTCTTCAGGAGCCGATGTGATTCTTCCGCCGACTTCATTGGCAAAACGTTTATAGTTTCCTACCTCAAACCATTCTTTTCTGCTGTCTGATGTACCTGTTTTCAGCATTTTATGAAGTGCTTTAATGAAGCTTTCAGTAAGAGGCTTTTCGGCATTTTCTATCACATAGTCAATGCATCTAAAATGATTGACTGTTTCAACGATATCATCGACATTTACCGTTTCATTTTCAAATCCAATTGTATTGGTCTCGAAAATATACATGGTCTGGTCATGTGTAAGTCTGCTTCCTTCTATGTGATTTGAATTATATGTAAGTTCAATCTGAAGTTTGTGATAGATCCCGCCATGCTGACCGTTTTTCTTCTGGTCACGGAGAATCTCAAGCAGTGTTTCCGGCTGTTTCAGTTTTCTGCGTCCCGGCTTTGCCGCATCGGCAGGAATAAGCCACGTC
>JAFRUS010000012.1 GCA_017438745.1 Oscillospiraceae bacterium
AATTAATATCATTGATGCATCCGAGTTTAAAAAATATGAGGATATACTCAGAAGGATAAATAATATCCATGGTGCTCCTGATTACTCCGGCGGCAGCGGAACTACAAGGGTGGAATACTGGCTTGACGATAAAGGAAATGAAAAAATCTCAATGTACACCGATGTTACCGGAACAAGATATTTTTCATGGATATTTTTTAGCAGATGTGACGAAAGCGGAACTGTTATGCATTCAGAAATCATTTTCCCGGAAAAGAGTGATATTCCGACTGATACAGGAATAAAAGATTACGTTTATTGTGTTTATAATTCCGTTGAAGATGAGCCTGTCAAAGCCTCTGTCGGAGATATAGACGGCAGCGGAAATATAGATGTAACTGATCTTACAGAACTTTCACTTTATCTCCTCGGCGACAAGGATCTTTCCGAAGATGCTCAGAAAGCAGCCGATGTTGACTTTGATGATGCAGTTACACTTGCAGACCTTGCAAGACTTCAGCAGTATCTTTCAAAAAAGATAGATTCACTCAGATGAAACACTGCTTGTAACAAAACTATAATACAGCATAAACCATTAAAAATCAAAGGCGGGAGTCTCAGCGCAAAGAGACTTCCGCCTTTTCAATATGCAGAAAATGTATCATTCATCGCATAAACATACCGAAATTTCTTAGGGATACACTGATTAAACCGGAAATCCGGCTTCGCACTGATTTATAAACAGATCAGCGTTTCCTTTATATTTCATCCATACCGCTGTTCCTGAAGTTTACAGCGTGTTCCGGATGATAGCTGTTGTCGGCGTACTGAAGATGTACCATATTTTCCTTGAAGTAAGGATAGCCGAACTGTGCTCTGAGGTACCTGTCTTCATCTGACAGTTTGTAAGTACCAAGCATCTGCAGCGCAAGTATAAGGAAATAAGCGAGATACGAAACATCGAGCAGAACAACAGTAAGGAAAACGCCCGTTGCAAGGAATGAAAAGAGCGCGCATTTTATGTTGTTCTTGTTGTCAAGACATGTGACAGTTACAATGGTGGCAACTATGACACCGAAAAGATCGAAGAATTTAAAGAAACTCATAAAATCTCCGCTTACCAGTGTGATAACATCTGTAATTGCGACGTATGCCATAAAAATATCGATTATCCAGATGCCGGTCTGTATAAGTCTGAACCGCTTGAATCTGGCGGCGTTCCTATATAAAAGATTTCTGTCATAGTCCGTTTCTTCAGGAACGATCTTCGGCTTCAGCATGTACTGTTCGGAAAAGCGTCCGCTGACATTATAGCAGCTTTCGTATTTCTGTCCCGTGTGCTCGGCAATAGCTGCGCTCATATCAAGGTCATCCATTGAAAGTGCGGCGGGATCCTGTTTTTTGTAAGGCATCTGTTCTGTGGGAACGGCGATCTCCTTTGGTGTCAGTGGTTCTTCCGGAGCAAATTCTGCCGGTCGCTGTTCCGGTTCATATTCCCTTTTCTCCTGCTGGTAAGCCGCAAGTTCGTTGAAGTACGGGTAACCGAGTTCGTAGGAGAGTTCGGTTTTCTGTGCGCCTATACGCAGGAAAAGATACGATTCCAGTGCAAGATATAAATGCTGCACGATACCGAGACGCATGAGCAGTTCGGATTTCGGATGCCAGATAATGAACGCGGCGAGGGCAACTATGTTTGCTGCCATAAGAACATACTGCGCGACGGGACTGTCGAACTTTTTCGTTCCGAAATAAAAAACAAGAAAGTTCATCACAATGCCTTCGAGCATGTAAACGTTAAAGCCGCCGACAATTAAGAAAATACACTGAACTGTGAGGATTACAATGCTCATGAAGAACAGCGTGCCGTATCTGGAACGCAGTTTTTTCATTTTCAGAAAATTTTCGGCCATGCGGTTTATTATCGCTTTATCAGTTGGTTTCGTAAACGTCATACTCATTCCTCCTTTTGATTATATTATACAAAAGGATATATATAAAGTCAATTGATTTTTGACTCCGAAGGGCGGTTTTGTAAAAAAAATCCGTGGCGGTAATTTTTTTCGGAATTATCATTGTATTATCACAAATGTCTGATATTATTAGTACCGTAAGTGTTTATGCTCCGTTTATTTTAGTAGACGGAGCTATATATATGTTAAAATATATTTTAATATAATTAAAGGAGGTTCTACCAAGGTGATTGAAGTAAGAAATTTATGCAAGCACTACGGTGACAAAAAAGCTGTCAACAATATTTCATTTGAAGTAAAAGACGGCGAGATCCTTGGCTTCCTTGGCCCTAACGGTGCCGGAAAGTCCACGACCATGAACATGATCACAGGATACATTTCCTCGACTTCAGGTGAAGCTATTATCAACGGTGTTGACATCATGGAAAATCCAAAGAAGGCAAAGTCCTTCATCGGTTATCTCCCTGAAATTCCGCCTATCTACGTTGATATGACAGTCAAGGGATATCTTAATTTCGTTTATGACTTGAAAAAATGCAAGCTTCCGAGAAGCAAGCACATAAAAGATGTCTGTGACCTCGTAAAGATCACGGATGTTCAGGACCGAATCATCAAGCATCTTTCAAAAGGTTACAAGCAGCGTGTCGGCCTTGCACAGGCACTTATCGGAAATCCGCCTGTACTCATTCTCGACGAGCCTACAGTTGGTCTTGACCCTAAGCAGATCATCGAGATCAGATCACTTATCAAGAGACTCGGAAAGAATCACACAGTTATTCTTTCATCACATATCCTTTCTGAGATCCAGGCAGTCTGTGACCGTATCGTTATCATCAACAAGGGTACACTGGTTGCCGATGGTACTGCAGATGAACTTGCAAACAACATGTCAGGCGACCACAAGATGATCGCTCAGATCGAAGGTCCGAGAAAGGACGTTTACAAGGCAGTAAGAAATCTTCCGGATGTTGTTTCAGTTATCGCTGACATGGAACGCGGCGAAAATATCTACGACTACGAGATTGAAACAAAGCCGGGCACAGATATCAGAAAGAACTTAAACAAGCTCGTTCAGGAACGCGGCTGGTATCTCCTCATGCTCCAGCCTAACATCCTCACTCTTGAAGATGTCTTCCTCAAGATCATAACAGGCGAACACGAACTCAAGCAGGCTCTTTCCGAAGAACAGAAGAAGAACATAGCTGAAGCTGTTGACAAAAAGGAAAAGGTTGACGCAGCCGCTGAGGACTTACGCACTGTTCTTGAAGGAATAGAAGCAAAGAAAAAGGCGGAAGCCGCTGCAGCTGAAGAAGCTGATGCAGAAGAGACTGCGGAAGCAGAGGGCACTTCTGAAACATCAGAAACTTCAGAAGCAGAAAGCGACTCAGAAGAAAACAAAGGAGATGAAGAATAATGGGCGCTATATTCAGACGTGAAATGGGAGCATTTTTCAGCTCAGCTATTGCTTATATTTTCCTTGGCGTATTGTTTGAAATCGCCGGATTTTTCTTTATAAACGGAACACTGGCATACGGAACCTCTGATCTTTCAGGAACATTCGGTTCAGTATTCCTTTTCCTCATCTTCCTCATTCCGCTTATGACAATGAAGCTTTTCTCCGAGGAAAAAAGACAGAGAACAGAACAGGGACTTCTCACAGCTCCTATCAGCATAACGGAAATGGTACTCGGTAAGTACTTCGCAGCACTTGCTCTTTACACGATCGGTATTTCAATATTCCTTTTATTCGCACTTATAATTGAATTTTTCGGCGGTGTTGTATGGGCAACAGTGCTTTCAAACTTTGTTGCACTGTTCTTCCTCGGTGCTGCATTCATCGCAGTATCACTCTTCGTTTCAACACTTACTGAAAACCAGATCATTTCTGCTATTCTTGGTTTCCTTGCACTTCTTGTTCTTTACCTTATTGATTCCATAGCAAATGCAGTAAACGTTGAATTCATTTCAAAAATACTCAAGACTCTTTCATTCTATTCAAGATACAACGAATTCGTAACAGGACTTTTCAACCTTTCAAGTGTACTTTTCTTTGTAAGCGTTGCTGTTGTATTCAATTTCCTTTCAGTAAGAGTTTTTGAAAAGCGTCGCTGGAGCTAAGGAGGTACTAAAATGAGTAAAGAAGAAAAAGAAATAAAGAATAATGAAACTTCTTCGGAACCTGAAGTAACTTCAGAAAAGCCGAAGAAGGAAAAACCGAAAAAAGAGAAAAAGCCTTTCAATACAAGAAAGCTCAAATACGGTTCTATCTCAGTGGCTATAACTGCTGTTTTCATTGCTGCAGTTGTTCTCCTCAACGTTTTTGCCACACAGCTTACTGACCGTTACGGACTCAAGATAGATACCACAAAGGAACAGATCTTTGAGATCTCTGACCAGTCCATCGAATTCCTTAAGGGACTTGATGAAGAGATCAATATCGATGTAATGACAGATGAAGCTGAACTCGATTCAGGCAGCAAGTACTACAAGCTTGTCAAGGAAGTAGCTGAGAAATATGCTCAGAACAGCGACAAGATCAAGGTGCATTACTACGATATTGAAAAGCACCCTGAAATAGTAACAAAGTATTCTACATATACTACTGAAAATATTTCAAGAGCAAGCGTAGTTGTATTCTGCAACGGAAGGATCAAGGTTCTTCAGATGTCAGACTTCTATGAAGTAGAAACAAACTACCAGACATACGAACAGACTATCAAGGCAATTACTGCAGAAGAAAAGCTCACTTCAGCAATCATGTTCGTTGCAGATCCTAACCCGCCTAAAATAGCTATTCTTTCATGCCAGCAGTCAGATGCTGTTACAGCTTCTGTTTCACAGCTCCCGACTATTCTCGAAAACAACGGCTATACAGTTGAAACTGTTGATCCGCTTACACAGGATGTAACGGATGAATATTCAGCAGTCGTTCTTGCAGCACCTTATTCAGATCTTACTGAAACAGTTGTTGAAAAGCTCAACACTTACCTTGAAAACGGCGGCAAGTACGGCAAGAACCTTATCTACTTTGCAAATTTTGACCAGCGTGATACTCCTAACCTCGACAAGTTCCTTGAGGAATGGGGAATCCAGGTAGGCAAGGGTTACGTAAGCAACGTAAACACATCTGAACTTTTAAGAATCGGTATTGCCGGTCTCCAGAACTACTATGTAGTACCTCAGGCAACACTTACATCAGGAAACGAAACACTTGTTAAGTCAACAGATCTTCCAATAGCAATGCCGTATTCAAGACCGCTTACACTCACATTCAGTGAAGGCGACGGCAGAGAAACTGAAGTTATTCTCAAGACATCAGCTACTTCAATTATTGTTGACGAAAACACTACAGAAGAAAATATGAATTCTCTCCCGCAGGCAGAACAGAACGTTCTTGTACGCGGAAGCAAGCACAGATATGAAGGTGAGGAAAAGATCTCAAGCAGCATCTACGCTGTTGGTTCTGCATTCTTCATCGACTACTACATCACAAATACAAATGCTCTCAACAACCAGGAACTTGCTATCAATCTTGTAAACAAGTGCTCAGGCAAGGATGAAGGCGTTACAATAATGTCAAAGAGCCTTACAGTTGAACCTCTGAACATCAAAGAACAGGGCATGCATGCAGTATCACTTCTTGTTGAAGTTGTTATTCCTCTTGCAATAGCATTTGCAGGTCTTGTTGTTTACTTAAGGAGACGTAACCGATGAGCAGCAGTGTAAAATATCTTATCGCCGGTGTCGCAGCAGTAGCCCTGCTGACCGGCGGTATAATTGCAATGAATCTCACTGATCCTTCAAAGAAAACGGCTGAAGATTCTGAAGTTTCCGATACTGTCGGCGAAACAGCAGAAGCGATCTACACAGGAGCAAGTGATGACATTGTTTCTATCGAAGTAAAGAACGATGCCGGCGGATATACTTTTGTAAGAAAGACGAAGGCTGCCGGTGAGGCACAGGCAGTATTCACTGTTGAAGGACTTGACGGCGTGGTTCTTGATTCGAATCTTGTTGACGGTTTTGCAGTTCAGGCTAAGGAGCTTGTTCCTAACAAGGTAATTGATGAAAAACCGGATGACCTTTCAACTTACGGACTCGACAAGCCGAAGGCTGAAGTAACTATTACCTATGACGGTGACAGTGCAGGTAAAGTAGAATTCTTAGTCGGAAATGATTCACCTGGCGGTGACATCTACGTTAAGACCAGGGACGCGGATACAGTTTATACTGTTTCATCAAGCTTTGTAAAGTCCTATACTTACGAAAAGGAATACTTTGTATCAAAGTCAGTGCTTGAAAAACCGGCTGATGAAGATATGCCGATCGTAAAGAAGATCACCATCGAAAGACCGGATCTTGAAAAGCCGATCATTCTTGAATACACAGGCGAAAACGAATCCGGCGGCACAAGCGCTACACACGTTATGACTTCACCGGTTAAAGCATATCTTGATGTAAGCAAATCGACTGACTACACACACGGACTTTTCGGCCTCAGTGCTGAAAGTGTACTCAGCCTCTCTCCTTCAAAGGAAGAGCTTACTGTGGCAGGTATCGAAACTCCGTCATGCACTGTAACAATGGAAACTGATGACGGAAAGACCTATGTTCTTAAGACCGGTATGGAATACAGCGGGGCAGAGGGCTCTGAAGCAGGCTATACAGGTTATTACGAAGGAACAGACGTACTCTGGAAGTTCAGCGAGAGCTCAGTTCCGTGGGTAAAAATGCAGCCGGGCGACATTACTTCATCACTTGTTTTCGGTTCATACATCTATGACTTAAAGAGCATGGAAGTAACAGCCGGGGGCAAAACTGAAAAGTTTGAGTTCACAGGTAATGACGCAGACACATATAAGGTAATGCTTAACGGCAAGGACTTTGACCTTGAACGTTACAAGTCCTTCTATCAGGCAGTCATCAAGGCTCCTGCTGAGGAGATCTGCACTTCAGATGAAGGAATCGGCGAACTCAGGGCTTCATTCAAACTTACCTACAACAACGGAAATCCTGATGAAACTATCGAATTCTACGCTGCTGAAGGAAACAGAGTGATCATAAAGAAAGACGGTGTAACATGCTTTAAGTGCCTTGCATCGTTCGTGGAAAGATCGCTTCTTCCTAACATTGCTGCAGTGGAAGGCGACGCAGATTTCATCACGATCTGGTAAAAAGACAGTACCATTATCCTGACGGCGGAAACTTCCGTTAATTTACAACAAACAAAAAATATATTTTTCGGCGACTATATAACTTGCATCTTCGGAAAATATATGTTATAATGTTAGCGGTATGTTTACGCAGACCAGGAAAGGGGGATAATAATAAAATGAGTGAGACAACACAGGAAAAAATCAAATTTTTCACCTACAAGGGGCTTCAGCTCGTCAGATGCGGCGACGTTCTTTACTACGGAAGCATGACAGATGATTACGTTGCAATGCTTCAGATATTATCAAAACAGAAGACTCCAAAGCTTGAGGTGGCTGACAAGATCAAGGTTTATCTCATGTCAACAGACGAAAGACTTAATCCTATCGAAGCCATAAAGAAACAGAGCGAAAAGAACGGATTATACGAGGCACTTGATCTTGCAGGTGCATGGCTTGAAAGAGCTAAACGCGAAGGCGCTTAATAAAAAAATATCGCTGTGTGCAGTTATTTGCACACAGCGAATTTTTTTATCCGGTAAATTGATTATAAAACAGATCGCGAATACGGATCTGTAAAAAAAGCTCTGAATATAAAAATTACCCCCTCGCGGACAGTGCGAGGGGGATGCAAAAACCTCCGTGGTCAGTACGGAGGTTTTTTGATGGAGCTGTCTAGCGGGCTCGAACCGCCGACCTCTTCCTTACCAAGGAAGTGCTCTGCCTGCTGAGCTAAGACAGCATCCGTCAACTATTCAATTATACTATGAAATACAGGTTTTGTCAAGCAAATCTTTCTTTTAAAAAGCGGCCGGTCTCCTTTTGAAAACCGGTCGCTTCTGCTTTTTTATCATGCTTCAACCACACGGAAATCAATGTTTCCGCTGTTTACATTTGCTGCTGTACACTGTACTTTTACCTTGTCGCCGAGGGCGAATATCTTGCCGGAACGTTCACCTTTAAGTGAAACAAGTCCGTCATATTCGTAGGTGTCGTCTTCGAGTGTATTGATGTGGACAAGACCTTCAACGGTATTGTCAAGCTCAACGTAGAATCCGAAGTCGGTAACTGATGAGATGATTCCCTCGAACTCCTCGCCGAGATGAGCCTTCATGTATTCCGCCATGTAGCAGGCTTCGCAGTCGCGTTCTATCTTTACGGCTGTAATTTCCGTAGAAGTCGAGCGCTCGGATGCGTTTGTAACGAACGCCTGGTAACGCTTTGTAAGCCATTCGGCATCGCAGCCTGATGTAAGGTCGGTAAGAATTCTGTGGATCGCAAGATCAGGATAACGTCTGATAGGGGAGGTAAAGTGTGAGTAGTCCTCCAGGGCAAGACCGAAATGTCCCACCGGATCCGGTGCATATTTCGCCTTTGCCATCGAGCGGAGAAGGATGTTGTTGATTACCGGGAACTTTTCGCTGTCACGGTTGTTCTTGAGTATCTCTGCAAAATGAGCCGGCTTGACTTCTGAGAAATGAGGGAATTCGATGTTCATACGTGTGAGGAAATCCTTCATGTCAGCGAGCTTTTCGAGTGAAGGATCTTCGTGGATACGATAAACAAACGGTATCTTTGAAGTCCTTGCAAGATTTGCAGCACACTGGTTTGCAAGAAGCATGAACTCCTCGATGATCATTTCACTCTTGCCGCGCGTTCTCGGAACAACGTCCACGCAGATGTCGTTTTCATTTATTATAAGTTTGCTTTCAGATGTTTCAAGTGACGGAGCACCACGCTTGTCACGGTTTTCCATGAGTATGTCCGCAAGCTCGTTCATAATGAAGATATTGTCGTTTACGCGGGCATATTTCTGCTTTATCTCGTCAGTGGCAGTGCCGTCGAGTATTGTGTTGATCTCCTTGTAAACGCCCTTTACTGCAGAGCGGATAACGGTTTTGTGGAACTTGTAGCCCTTTATCTTAGCCTGTTTGTCAAGGTCGATAAGACATGAGAAAGCAAGTCTGTCCTCGTCCGGATTAAGTGAGCAGATGCCGTTTGAAAGCTCCTTCGGAAGCATCGGAACTACTCTGTCAGCGTAGTAAACGCTGGTGCCTCGCACAAGTGCTTCCTTGTCGAGAGGTGAGTTGCCCTTTACGTAGTGTGAAACGTCCGCAATGTGTACGCCGAGCTGATAGCCGGTATCTGTGCGTGCGATCGAGATAGCGTCGTCAAGGTCCTTAGACTCTGCGCTGTCTATTGTGAAGATGATCTCGTCACGGAGATCAAGACGCTTTTTCAGATCTTCCGGTCTTATACCGTCCTCGGAAAGCTTCTTCGCTTCAGCCTGTGCATCTGCCGGAAATTCGAGTGAAATACCGCTTACCTTAAGAAGTGCCATTGCACAGCTGCTTGCCTTTTCCGAGCTTCCGAATGTGGAAACTATCGCAGCCTTGTGTGCTGAGTGACTTGTTCCTCTTGCGATGATACGCGCAATTACCTTGTCTCCCGGCTTTGCTCCGCATTCATTTTCGACTACTCTTACAGCAGTCTTTGACATTGTATCCGGTATAATGAACAGTTCCCTGTATTCCTGATCAAGTACACCGGTTATTGTTGCGTCAGCAGTTTCAACTATTGAAATAACTTCGCCCTCCGGCTTGCCCGTTCTTGAAGGAATGAGGTTTGCGATTACTTTGTCTCCCGGCATGGCTCCCATCAGGAATTTACCCGGAATAAAGACTTCGGTCTGATCCTCGTCCTTTTCTATGAAACCGAAGGTCTTGCTTATTCTCTTTACAGTGGCCTTGAAATATCCCATGCGTGAGCAGAGGACATAGCCTTTTTTCTGGTCGCAGATAAGTCCTTCGGATTTAAGTTCATCAAGTGCTTTTTTGAAAACTTCGCTTTCAGTTTTCTTGCACTTAGATTTGGCGATAATATCATTTCTTGTCAGAGGCTTTTTACCGGCCTGGTTCAGTACGAGCAGTATTTTGTTTTTGTAGTAATTAGCTGAATGTTTGGTGTTCGCCATTTTTTTCTCCTTTCATATATATGAGGAAACACTGACCGGTGTTCCGGTATCGCACAGATATGCTTTATCAGTGTTCCTATAAAAAAATAACCCTGCATATCGGCAGCTTTTTTAACGGAAAAAGCCTGTTGACCAATAAGCAGGATAAACGCATTGTTTCTTAGTTAAAGAAAAGCGGTACTATGTTTATAGCAAGAGTGAGTACAAAGAATACGATAAGACCAAACTTTGTAGCCTTGATAAGTTTTGCTTCCTTTGTTCTTCCTTCATTCTTTCCGTAGAATGATTCTGAAGAGGCGCCTGTTATAGCGGAAGTCATACTGTTCTGAGCCTTTGTGTCCTGACTGAGACAAAGAAATATCAGTATAAGACAACACAGAAGCAGAATAACACCCATAACGATCTCTGCGATGGACATGGAATACCCTCCTTATTATAATTTCTTTTAGTAATATCTAATCTATTATAACACGGATAATTATTAAAATCAATAGATTTTTCAAAGATTCTCAGCGCGGATCGTATGATCAATGTATTCATCCAGGTCATTGATAAGATATTCTTCGCCTACTGTATGCAGTGCCCCAAAACATCTGAGTATATAGTCGTTTGCACCGCTGTTTTTGAAGAGCTCAGAAACTTCCTTGCCGGTAAGGTGCCTGTAATAGCGGTATCGTTCCATGCAATATACAAGAAATTCGCCTTCTCTGCTCATATTTACGCCGCCTCCTTGTGTAGATTCTATATTAATATTTTATCATGTCAGAGGGTCATATTCAAGATAAAAAAGGTATTTTATATCCTTCGGATATAAAATGCTATCTATAAGCTGCCTTCGGCAGCATAACAAAATCATATAGACTAATGAAAAATCCGGGCTTATGAAATAAAATAAGTTCGGGATTTTTGCTGCTCATGGCTTTGATATCTTAGTAAATAAAAAAATACGTCGTTCGTGCCAGAAAACTGCAACTCGTGCCAAATTTGTTGCAAAAGAAAATGGAAGTGCTATAATGTACGTAAAGAAAAGATGATTGGCACAGCATGTAATTATATGGATGGGGATGATACCAGTGAAGTAATTATTATTTGAATGTTTTATGCACTCTACAATTTGCTGTTAAGTTAAGACAGTAAAAGGCATAATGGAGCACTACTTGATACTATATAAGCTGCCAGAGGCAGTTAACCGATTTGTTATTACAGAGCCAGCCTGAATCATTATGCTGAAATGGTGCAGAAACAATACAAAGTGTACCAAATACATCAAATGTGATTTGGATTAGTTGATGTTTTAAATAGGAAAAGGGATGATTCCAGTTTAGTAATGGTTATACATATTATTTGAAGTTTTTTGTTTGTAACATGAAAATAGGATAAGATGATGAAAGATGGGAAGGGTGTTTTTTATGTCAACTATAAAAAGAAAACGATGCTTTGTTATCGCATTTGCTTTATTGATAATTGCTCTTTTGAGTACAGTTTTTGGAATAGAAGTTAATGCTTCTTCTAGTTTTAGAATGTACAGACGACATGACTGTACTGATTCTGATACAACGTCTTATGATCAGTATGCGCTTTTTACTTTGTCTGGTTTGAATAATTACAATATACCAAGATACGGCAATCCGAATGACTTGAAACGAGATGCTAATCAAAGTATTGTAAGTATAGGACTGAATGGAACAGGTTTTGTTGTTGGAAATCATATTATTGCAACAGCTGCTCACTGTGTTTATGATAAAAGCAGTGGCGAATTTTATTATCCTGCGATTTATATGATGGGAAGTGGTAACACTCCTATAATGACTATGTATCCTAGATATATTCATATAAGTAAAGATTATATAACAGATTCTGAACCATACAGATATGATTATGCATTGATTTATGTAGAAAATGATCTCAGTAATTATGTAATGAACTTGGGTGTTATGAGAGATGACTATTACAATGTTGTATATGCATCAGGGTTTCCACAGAGCCACCCAAGTAATGCCCCGAGTGAATATGGATATCGTTATAAATCAGTTGGATATATAGACTGGCCTGCTACCAATATTGATTCTACAGGTTTAAGTTTATGGCATACAGCAGATTTATTTGACGGAGATAGCGGCGGTCCTTTATTTATCAGAGAATCTGTAAGCGACGGAACGATAAGTACTAATTACGCTGATTCTGATGATACTAATAATTCTATAAACCAAAATACAGATTACTCTATATCAGTTGTTGGAATAAATGTTGTGTACGGAAAGTCAAATAACGGAAGTGTAAAAATCAATGAAGATCTTCTTCATTTTTATCTGAACAATAACTTTACCAATTAATTCAAGAGGTGATACTATGAAGAATAATGTAAAAATGAAAAGTGCTGTTATAACATTAGCTTTTGGACTTGCAGTGTCTGGAACCGGTAACGTGTTAATAGCCGCAGAAACAGAGAGAGTTATTCCATGGTATGAAGTATATGCTTCAGAAACAAGTATTTCTGAAGTCCTGGACGGATTGGATGAAAATTATATGCTGATTCCGGCTTCGAGACTTAATCCTGATACAAAGGATATTTATCCTGCCTCAAATGCATCCGTTGTGATAACTGAAACAGATTTAAAAGATATTACAGAGCTTAGTTATAAGTACAAAGTTTATTATGATTCACCTGTTCAGGTAAATAAAATAAACGAGGCACTGGCGAAGTATAATATAGAATTATCGCAGTCAGACGAAACTGAGAATGTTTATGAAACTAATGATATCCATGATCTTAAACTTAAAAAGGAAATTTCAGAACAGCTTGCTAAAGCTGATCATGTTAAAGGAATAGAGGAATTGTCAGAAGTATCTGTTGTGTCTGAAGGTTTCGTGGCCTATATTTACACAGAAAGTGATCTTGAAAAAGATCAGATAATTGAGAAATACTCAAAATACGGACTCGAGATTAGTCATGTTAAAGAGAACACTGCTGACGATACGAAGTATATTTACTATTTTAAGTTCAAACAGTTTATAGGAAAAGGAATATCAGATCTGGAATACCAGAAGAATTTGAATGAGCTTTTGGATGACAGCGATATCCGGATTGATTTTGCGTTTAATGCAGAAATCAGTGACAGCAAGGAGTATAGCAAAAATATTTATCAGGCTTGTAGTTCTGATAGTAATTTTGATATTAACAGTGACGGAAAGAGAGATGTAACTGATCTTTCAATGCTTTCACTATATCTTATAGGTGACCTGACACTGACTGACACTCAGCTTAAAGCTTCAGATGTTGACGGTGACGGAGCAGTTACACTTGCAGATCTTGCAAGATTTAAACAGTTCCTGTCTGGTGTTGTAAAATAGTGATTATTTGAGGAGATGATATGTAAATGAAATTACTAAAAAGAGTTGTTACAGTTTCTTTATTGGTATCAGCACTTTCAATGAGTGGTATTACTGGGGTAAGTGCAGTTACATCAGTATATGGAGACGTAAATAATGATGGGGTAGTTAATTCAGCAGATATGGTATGCATGAATAATTTTCTTGGAGGAAATCTTGAAGTAAGTGCAACTCAACTTGCAAAGTTTGATCTTAACAATAATAAAATTGTTACTAAAGTTGATGCTCTTGCACTTTACAATTTGCTGTTAAGTTAAGAAAGTAAAAGGCATTATGCAGCTTTGCTGCAAGATACTATAATGGGCTGCCGGAGGCAGCTAACCGCATAAAATAAAATCAGCGGGAGTACCGGTAAATCAAAATCCGGTGCTCCCGTTTGCTCTGTATAATGGTAGTCTTCACCCCTTCGGGCCGAAGACTGCTATAGAAAAAACGAGCTGGTCAGCTCGTTTTGTAAAATTGCGCCGAAGGCGCCACATTTTCAGATCAGCTTATCGACCGCGTATTTTGATTCATACTTCCAGTGCTGCTTATCTGCTTTATAACACAAAAAGGATTTACACATATATACTTAAACTGTATAGCCATAAATGTTCTTATCTCCTATGACATTAAAATACACTATTGACAAAATAAGATAATTATGATAAGATATTGGTGTTGCATTAAATGCAAAAATATTTTATAATTTAAGAGAGGGCAATTATGAAGAAAAACATTAACAGTAACAAGCCGGAGGAGAACGGCATTTACGCTGGAACTTCAGAAAGAATTATCGATGATGTGGTAAAGGGAAAGCGTGATTACAAAGATTCGCTTTTCTGCTTTATTTTCGGCAGTGAAGAATACAAGCATTTTTCACTTGCTCTTTACAATGCAGTCAACGGTTCGGATTATACTGATGTCAATGATGTGACTATCAACACTCTGAAAGATGTGCTGTTTATCAATGTACGAAATGATATATCTTTTGTG
>JAFRUS010000003.1 GCA_017438745.1 Oscillospiraceae bacterium
ATAGATAGACGCCGGCACAAATATTCCTCCGTAGCTCAGTCGGTAGTAGCACCTGACTGTTAATCAGGGTGTCACTGGTTCAAGTCCAGTCGGGGGAGCCAAAGTAAGATCCGTACATCGTTTGGTGTACGGATTTTTTGTTTTGCCTGAAAACAATTATATTGCCATTAAAAAAGCATTTTTCTGAAAATATAATTTTCGTACTGAAAAATAGAACAAATCTCTAAAAGTAGCCTTTATCCATTGCGCCAGAGAGTGTGACATGCTAATATATATATCAGGGTGAGCCGGAAAAGGCACAGCTGTTAAGGGAGGATAAATCGTATGAAAATTCTATTTATCGGCGGAACAGGAACTATCAGCATGGCGATAACACGACTTCTGGCTGAACAGGGTCATGAGCTGTATCTTCTGAACCGCGGGAACAGGAATTCCGATCTTCCGGCAAACGTAAGAACGATAGTTGCTGATATAAGCAACGAAGAAGATACTGTAAAAAAGCTTGGGGACATGACCTTTGATTCAGTGGGTGAGTTTATAGGATTTGTTCCGGAACAGCTTGAACGTGATTACAGGATCTTCAAAGGCAGGACAAAGCAGTTTATCTACATAAGCTCTGCTTCTGCTTATCAGAAGCCTCCTGAGGGGCATGTGATAACAGAAGAAACGCCGTTAGAGAACCCGTACTGGGAATATTCAAGAAATAAAAAGGCGTGCGAAGATTATCTTATGGAAAGATACCGGAAAGACGGCTTCCCTGTTACGATCGTTCGACCAAGTCACACGTATGATGAGCGAAGCGTGCCGCTGGGTGTCCACGGCAAAGGCGGAAGCTGGCAGGTCGTAAAGAGAATTAAAGAGGGCAGACCTGTTATTATACACGGTGACGGAACATCTCTGTGGGCCATAACTCATAACAGCGACTTTGCAAAGGCTTATGCAGGACTTATCGGAAATGAAAAAGCTATAGGCGAGGCTTTTCATATCACGACTGAAGACAGTGTCAGCTGGAATGCGATCTACAGCTGCATTGCTGAAGCACTTGGGGTGGAACTGAAACCGTATTATGTTGCATCAGAGACTCTGGCGACTCTCGGCAGCGAATACGACTTTACGGGAAGCCTTATTGGTGATAAGTCCTGTTCAGTGGTGTTTGACAATTCAAAGGTAAAGGCACTGGTACCTGATTTCAGGTGCGAAGTCAGTGCAAGAGACGGTATTCGTTCCACAGTAGAGCATATACTCGCACATCCTGAGCTGCAGACTGATGACAATGAGTTTGACAGCTGGTGCGATCGTGTGATCGAATCTGTGGAAAAAATGAAGCGAGAATTTAAATAATAGTGAAAGCTTTTTGGTTCGGGCTTTCGCTGAAAAACACTTTTACCGGCATATGAGTATGTTTGCAGCTCATATGCCGGTTTTTTTATGACATTTGTAATTTAAGAGAGTGACAAGTGACACATAAAAATATTACATGTGACATATTTTAATTTTTTCTCATTTCGGTTATAATAGAAACATGAAATAAATCAGTGAAACGCTGATTGGTTCATAAACCAGCGTGAGGGACCGGGGAGAATCCCCGTAAGTCTCCGGCTTAAGATATCAGGGAGAGTGATTATTTATGAGTGCGCTTATACTGATCGCGATAGCGTGGGTGATATATCCGTTTATAGGAATACCGCTGCTGATCGGCAGTAATTCCGAAAATAAAAAACTTAAAGAGAAGATCAAGGCACTTCAGGGTGAACTGGACCGTCTGACGCAGAACGGTACGGATGTTTCAGCTATCAATGCGAAAGCTGAAAGTGCTGCGCCTGAATCCGTTGATATTTCGAAAGCGGCAGAGTTTGCCGAACGTATAAACAACGGATCTATTGAGTCAGGCACAGAAGATGTTGCCGGAATCATGGGTGATGTCCCTGAACTTAAGGCGGCGGATCCAGTCAGTGAAGATGGTCTGCAGACTGAAAATCTGTCTGCTATACCGGCGGTAAATTATACAGTAACTGATAACGGACCGACTGTTCTGTCTACTCCGAAAGTCAGTTCTTCACAGTCTGAAGGAACTCCGAATCTGCCGGAAAGAAATACTGCCGAAGACAGGAAGGCGAAGAATGTTTCCGGATTACTTATCACCGGTGTTTCAATGGTGCTTCTTGCAGGACTTATATTTGTTACTACCAACTGGTCACTGATCAGTGAAGGTTTCAAGATCTTCCTTATCATACTTGTAACATTAATGTTTTTCGGTGTTTCCGGATTTGCGGAAAAGACGCTCGGACTCGACACCACATCAAAGGGATTTTTCACACTTGGTACTTTATTTGTTCCTATTACATGCGTTTCAATGTTTTTCTTTGAGATATTCGGTGAATGGCTTTCATTTTCCGGTGATGGAAAAATGCTTGCACTCATGTCCGTATTTTTATCCTGTTCACTGTCCTGCGGACTCATAACATGGAAGTACAGAAATAATATTTCAGCATTCTTCACCATGCTGTTTATCTCGGCGGCTGTATGTGCATTTGCATTTTTCGCAGCTTCCGAACCGTTTGTATTTGCGGTGTTCTTTATTATAGCAGCGATATATTCAACAGTTCTTCTTATAATAAAACCTGAAATGCTTAACAGATTTGAGATACCGTTTGTTTACACAGATGTGTATAGCATGTTCTCAAAATTGAATGCATTTATCTTTGCACTTATCTCGATCATATGTTCAGCTGCCGACGGAAGTACGGCTGAAGCGGCTGCAGCAGTTGCCTTCCTTTTTGCGATTACACTTTACATGCAGACGCTTACAGAAAAGACATCGTATAAGAATTTTTTCAATATAGCTTCAGTCGTAGAGTATTTTATCTTTTCACAGCTTGTATCCGATATTCTTTCAGACAAATACGGATGGGCTGGTTACAGTACTGCATTCTTAGTAACTGTACTTCTCTGCATACCTGCGATGGTGATATACACCTTTATTCCAAAGTTCCGTTCAGATTTTTCACAGGCTGTTTTACTCTGCCTGCTCTTTACAGTTTCAATGTGTAATTTTGAAGACGGCAGCGCTGCAGGATGCGTGATACTTCTTCTTATGATCATCGCTGCGGCGGTATTTAAAAACACGAACTACAAGACGATCGGTGCATCTGTAATGAGCGTACCGCTTTTCGCTCAGATCCTTTTCCTGATGAACGCAGATGATTATATGGCTCTTATACTTTCATTTATCGTCTCAGTTCTCTTCCCTGCATCGCTTATCCTTGGCAGAAAGAACGTACAGTTTAAGCCTGCTTCAGTGGTATTTGCAGTCTATTCTGCACTTATCCCGCTTGTTACGGCAGTCGGTGATCCTGAAGATATGAAAAAGCTGCTTGCACTTCTGATTTCGATGACGGCATTTGCATTTGCAGCAGTAATATCAAGTCTTGGAATGGAGAAGGTCAGAACAGCCGTTTATACAGTAGCTGTATCTGTACATTTCCAGATCTTCGCTTATATGATGGCAGACAGTCATATATTTGCAGATTCTAATCCGGCACTGTACGACGGTGCATATTTCCCGATGTATCTTACTGCATTTGCAGTAATGGCATTTGTAATGGTTGCCGGTATACTCGCCGGAAGATTCGACCGCATAATGACCAGGGCTCTCGTAAGCTCATCCGTGCTTATCACATTCATAACATTTGTAATGTACACACCGTACAGCACAGGACACTGGGTGATGGTTTTCGAACTCGTATTTGCAGCGTACTTCCTCGTAAGCGGATTTGCATACAGTGACAATACTTCAAAGATCATGTGGTCAGCAGCAGCGTGCATATTTGGATATGCCGTGGCAGCGCAGAATATTGTACCGGTTACAGACTGGTTCCAGGTTGAATATTATGTTCTCTGTTCGTTTATTCCGTATATTTTCCTCTACAGGATCTGGAGAAACGAAAATGAAAGAGAAACACTCGGTACTGTAATGTATGTTCATGCATGTGTCGGTATTGGCGTGCTTGCCGTAAACGCAATTGCTCAGGGTGAGCTTTCACACGCTCTGTTCATAGGCCTTGCATGTATCGCTTTTATTCTCATAGGATTTATTACAGGACAGAAAAAGTGGAGCAAACTCGGTACCATAACGCTTATTATCCTTACCTTCTACATGACAAAAGACTTCTGGGCATCACTTGCATGGTGGGTATATCTCCTCACAGCTGGTGTATTCCTCATCTTTTATGCCGGCATCAACGAATACTGTCGCAAGACCGGAAGGGAGAACGTGATCAGAACAGGACTTAAAAACCTGATCGCAAAGGCGTTTGAAAAGGATTGATTCTTCGTAACATAAAATAAAGAAAAACAAAGCCATAACACATAAGGTATTTCCTTAGTGTTATGGCTTTGCTGTTTTATATCATCAATCCTTACCCATCAGAATAGAGATAATAGTTGTAAGATCAGCTGTGTTCACTACGTCGTCGCTGTTTACGTCGGCGGCAAGCTGTTCACGTTCGTCGGCGGATGCGCCGTTCAGAATATTTTTGAGAAGTATAAGATCGATAATGTTTACTGTTCCGTCATCGTTTATGTCAGCTGGGGTGTATTCCACCTGCGGTGTAGGTTCGACCGACGGAGTGGTCTCGGCTGGTGGTGTGGTTTCGACCGGCGGGACGTAATCAGCCGGCAGTTCGCCTGCTGCTGTGAGTATCCACTGCTGGCAGAAATTATTTGTAGGACCACACTGCGCGATGTTGGCACCGTATTCGGCACTGGCTCCTGCAACTTCCATGAATTTTGTTCCGCCTGATGCGAATGTAGATATCATGTATGTGCCGTTTTCATTTCTGGAAAACTTAAAGAGCTGTGATGTATCTTCAGCATTGAATGACGCAAGCTCAATGTTTCCGCCGTCTTCTTTGCCGGCACAGCGGAGTGCGAATTTAGTGTCGCTTTCGGAAATAATGTAGTAGTATCCCGGATGTTCTGAAGATTTATTCAGTATCCAGCGCTGGCACTTTTCGCCGTTGTTTTCCCACTGGCGGACGTTGGAGCCTTCCTCCATCACGCCGTTGATGATGTCTGCCACAAATCCGCTGTATCTGTTTGTGAAGGTGTAGGACATGGATGTGTCCATTACAGCCGGATCTTCGGCAGGGAGTTTTTCCTTTGTTATCTGTCTCGGAGTTCCTGTAAACTCAGTGGTTTTGTTGCCCCAGACAGTCTGATTGTTGTTGCCGACGGCGGTGAAAGACATGATTTTTCTGCCTTTTTCGTCTTTTGCAGCAAGGAATTTGCCGCTGTAAAGACGACCACCCACTATTATGGTGGCATCGGCGGAGTCTTTCGCTTCAGACCAGGTGCCTGTCAGGGCGCCGGTGATTTTTCCGTCTTCGGTAAGCGTTATGTTTACAGATTCATATATTTTTGAACCCGTGTCGTTTCCGTGATTAATAAATTCATAGGTTCCGGCGATATCTGATGCATTGTAACCGCCTTCGTCTATTTCGTCACCACTGTATTCATTCGGCGCCACTACCGGCCATCCTTCAGCGTTGAACTGCATGGAGTGAACACGTACTTCGTGATATTCGGAACCGGAATTGAATCTTGTGTGATTTACAAGATACCATTTTCCGTCGTCATCGCGGAGAACAGAGTTGTGGCCAGGTGCCATGTAGGCTGTGTCGTTTGTACTGAATTTGTGGTTGCCCATGACCTTGAGACCAATGGAATCAAGGTTTGAAGATGAATCAAGTACCGCGTTCTTTCCTGAAGGATCGGTAAACGGTCCTGTCGGGTTTGTCGATCGGAATACTCTCATGTTGTAGCCGCCCTTGGCAGTAAGTCCGCCGTAGGTCACCCACAGATAATAGAATCCGGTATCGGAGTTGTACTCGATGAACGGACCTTCGCCGGATTTTCCGTATCCGCCGGAGATCTTTGTTCCGAAGTAGCTGTCGACCATCCTTCCGTCTTCAGTCTTGCCTGATTTCGGATGGATGCATTTACCCGTTTTCGGATCAATTTCAAGAGTGAAAATTCCGCCTGACCATGAGCCGTAGCACATGTACATCTTACCATCGGTGCCGTAGTATATAGTCGGGTCGATGGCGTTAGGGAAGAGCTGATTGTTGAAGTTTGATTTGTTGAACCAGCTCTGGTTAAAGGTCACTTCACCTGATGCGATAAGCTCATCTATATTGGTTGAAGTGTACTTCCGGTTTACGTTTTTGGTATTGCTTGTTGCAAAGCTGTCGTTTTCCGTAAATCCGGAGTAGATAAGCGTGTCGCCGAAGGTGTACGGGCCTTCGATGGTTTTTGAAGTCGCAAAGCAGATGACTGAGCGCATGTAGGTTGACGATGTGCAGAAGTACATCACATATGCACCTTTCGATCCGTCTGAATTCACGTAATCAGGATTCCAGACGACATCCGGCGCCCATACTGCATATCCGCCTTTGCAGTCTTCAAGGTCTTCGCCGCACCAGTCAAAAGCCTTTTTCAGGTTTCCGGAAAGATCGCCGAATTCAGTGTTGCCCGGAGTTTTGTAGCCGTTGGTGAACAGCGTCCAGTTCTGAAGATCGGTGGTCTTGGCCGCATCGATGTGCGAACCGAAAACATAGTACGTGCCTGTTGCGGGATCTCTTACAACCGAAGGATCATGCACCGACACGCGGCTTCGCGCAGCACCTGCTGCCGGCCACGAAAGGGCAGACAGAAGCATCACGCCTGATACGGCAGCGGGAATTACTGTTTTTAATTTCATAAATTCCTCCGTTACATAGAAAATAGAATATTCTGCGTAAACGTTTTCTTTTGTATGTGTGTTTACGCTTTATTTGTTCAATAAAATTATACACTTTCCGAAAAGAAAAATCAATAAAAATCTTGCGGAAAATAGCACTCATATATATGTGTATTCTGACCTGTAATTTTTTTCTGAAATGGTACTGAAAAAATTTTGGAGCTGTAACCCGCCTGTTTACGTGGATTGGCGAAATAAAATCCTGTTAAGGTAAAAAGAAATAAATTTTTTTTTATTTTTCGGGAACCTTTGTTTATTCTGATGCATCTAATTATCAGCAAACGAAAAATGGAACTGCTGCACGGTAAAAATGCAGTGCAGCATTATACCCCACATATCCATAAGGAATATTTAAGAAATGAAAGGAAGTAATTTATTATGAAGTCAAACAAGATCATCGCAGGTATCTCAGCTCTCGTTATGGCAGCAGCAAACATCGCTGCAGTTTCAGCTCAGGCTGTTGAAGAAGAAGCAGTTAAGGAAGCTGAAGTTACAACAACAGCAGCTCCTGCAGCTGAAGAAGCAAAGGCTGAAGAAGCAGAGAAGCCAGCTCCTCCTGCACCGGCAGAAGAAGTTAAGCCTGAAGAAAAGGCTGAAGAAGCTGAAAAGCCGGCTCCTCCTGCACCAGCTGAAGAAGTAAAGCCTGAAGATGAAGAAAAGCCAGCTCCTCCTGCACCTGCAGACGGTGAAGCAAAGCCTGAAAAGGAAGAGAAGGCAGAAGAAGAAAAGCCGGCAAAGCCTGAAAAGGAAGAGAAGGCAGAAGAAGAAAAGCCGGCAAAGCCTGAAAAGGAAGAGAAGGCAGAAGAAGAAAAGCCGG
>JAFRUS010000013.1 GCA_017438745.1 Oscillospiraceae bacterium
CAATCCGGCGAAGCCGGATTGCTGATTTTATCCTATAAAAACAGAAGGCAGTCATTCACGTTTTATGTGAGTGACTGCCTTCTGTTTGTTTAAGATTATAATTTCAAAAATTAAAGCATCTTAGTCTTGATTTCAATTTTGAGGACCTTTTCAAAGCCGAAGTGTTTGATAGTATAATCAGTTGCTGCAGCTTCTTCCTCAGGAGGGATCACAGTTCCGTCAGGACGAACCTTCTTTTCAACCGGACGTATAACGTCTTTTGATGTACGGCTGACAAGTTCAGCTAAAGTATCTGTAGGTAATACAACAGCAAAAACATCAGGTTCGTAGCTGAGAAGTTCATTTACATCAGTGATGTTATTTTCAGCACGAACTATTTTAGGATTGTCGTATATTTTGGTGAGGCTGCTGTACTGGTCAGTTGTCATTCTGTTTTTGGATGCCCATAATATTTTCATTTTTACATTTTCCTTTCGTGATAATGATGTCATATCATATAATATCATAACATATAAATTTTAGAAAATCAAGAGGAAATATGTGGTGACATATTACTGTTCATATGTTTTCAGAATATTCTGAGCTACTTCCGTTTTTGAAAGACGCTGATCCATGGCCTGTTTTTCGATATATCTGTGGGCCTGTGGTTCAGTGAGCTTTAAGTACTGGATAAGAATACATTTTGCTCTGTTTACAAGTCTTGCTTCTTCTATTTTGGTCTGAAGCTTGCTGTATTCCTTCATTACGTTCATCATACGCGCTCTTGTGGCCTGGAGCATTTTGAGGGTATGATAGAAAAGAGTTTTATTGAGTGGCTTTGCAAGTACGCATACGCCGCATACTTCAAGTTTTTCCGATAATTCATCAGCGATGTCTGCTTTGCATATGAGCAGAACACCTGTGCTGGAGCGTTCTGATATTGCAGCTGCAAGGTCGCTTCCGAATTCATCCGGAAGAGGAGTACTGATTATTGCAATGTCGAATTCTGTGCGGTTTATAAGACGGCGTGCCTCGTTTCCGCTTGATGCTACGGTTATCTGACTGCTGCAGTATGACTTCATCAGATTCGTAAGCAGAGTGGCCGCCTGTTCGGAACCGCTTATTATAAGGGTTTTGTCCAAAGAATCACACCTTCCGTTCTCAGACTGCCCGATCATATGATGTAGAAATATTCGTTGTACTCATTTTCTTCCTTGTTGCTTGCATCGTTGAAGCTGCTGATGCGCGCGTCGAATCTTTCGAATACCTGCCTGAATTCAAGATCTGAAAGACTGTTCTTTATAAATTCACTGTTCTTTGCCGCTTCAACTGCTTCGCTCAGTGATTCAGGAAGATCACCGCATGAAGTACCTGCTTCCGGAAGAGGAAGATTCTTCTCGATACCTTCAAGACCTGCCTTTAAAATGAGGTCGAGTACCATGTGTATATTACATGAAGGATCGGCTGAACGGATCTCCAGTTTTTCGCCTGCGTTGCAGCTGTTGATGATCCTGAGGGCTGCGTCACGTCTTTCGAGTGCCCAGTTGATTGTCTGGTGTTCCTCAGCAAGTCCGTTTCTGAAATAAGAATTTGTTGTAGGGCCGAGGAAAACTGAGATCTCACGTAAGTGTGAAAGAATACCTGCAATGAAGTGGGCGCCGTCACCTGAAACTGTTCCGTTTTCTGTTTTGAAAATGTTCGCACCGTTCTTTTCTATCGAAAGATTGATGAAGAAAGAGCTTCTCGGCTGGTCACGAAGCGGATATGCCATGAAGGATGCGTGCAGACCGTTCTGTGAAGCGATAGAGCGTACTGCAGTCTTGAAGTTAAGTGTGTTGTCAGCTGCAGCGAGAATGCTGCCTGACTTGAATGTAATCTCGTTCTGGCCGTGACCGTGGAGATGGCGTGAAGTTTCTGGCTTGATCTCCATTTCATCGATTGAAAGGCAGATCTCACGTCTGATGTTTTCGCCGTGGTCAAGAGGAGATACGTCAAGATATCCTGCGTCGTCGTGAGGCTTTTTTGTAGGCTTTCCGTCATCACCGAGTTCGAAAAGATAGAACTGCGCTTCTGTTCCGACGTTGCAGTTATAACCGCTCACTTCGAGTTTGTCGGCAGTGTTGCGGAGACGCATACGAATATCGCCCTTGAAAGGAGATCCGTCATGTTTTTTCAGATGACAGAGGAAACGTACAACGCGTCCTGCTCTCGGTCTCCACGGAAGGACTGCAAGAGTTGCAGGATCCGGGATCAGATAAAAGTCTCCGTGGGAGTAATCGTTGACTCCGTAGAAAACAGAAGGATCAAGCGGCATTCCGACAGTAAGTGCTGTGTGGAGCTCGGAAGGCATGATTGCAAGGTTCTTCAGGTTTCCGAAAAAGTCAACGAAAGCGAGCCTTATAAACTGTACGTCGTTTTCATTTACAAAGCTGATAATATCAGATTCTGAGTAATTATTCATAGAGAAACGTCCTTTCAGTCGGTGATCTTCAAGTGTTTACTTAAGGAAGCGCTGATTTATGAAAAATCAGCGCAGCGGAACGGGGCGGATCCCCGTATTTTTATCATTACTTAAGCTTGTTGTAAACAGCCTTTGCTACCTTGTAAACATCGCCGCATCCTAATGTGATGATAAGGTCTCCGGGACCTGCATGTTCACAGAGATAATCAGTTACGGTGTCAAAGTCAGCCTGCTTGCATTCATTTGTCTGAACAGCCTTCTTGTCCTTGTCAAAGTAGATGCATCCGTCGATCTTGTCAGCAAGATCCTTTGTGAAGATGTTGTATGTGTTCTTTTCGCGTGAACCCATGATGTTTGTGAGAACTACCTTGTCAGGGATGGAAAGAGCCGCAGCGAAATCATCAAGAAGCATTGATGTTCTTGAGAATGTGAACGGCTGGAAAACTGCCCATACGTTCTTGTATCCCATCTGCATTGCAGCCTTCAGTGTGACTGTGAGTTCAGCCGGATGATGTGCATAGTCATCAGCTACTGTTATGTCGTTCTTCTTTCCGATTATTTCAAACCTTCTCTTTGCACCGCCGAATTCTTCAAGGCCCTTTGCGATGAATTCAGGTGAAGCGCCGGCACTGTGAGCAGCGGCTGCGGCAGCAACAGAGTTTAAGATGTTGTGTTCACCAGGAACGTTGATAGTTACGTCACAGAGCTTTTCACCCTTATGCATAAGTTCGTAGGTTGCCTGTGTACCGCTCTGTCTGCTTACATTTGCAGGGTAGTAGTCACATGAAGCTGAAGTACCGAATGTGATGATGTTCTTGTTTTCTATTCCGTCTATAGCCTTCATTGTGTTTGCGTCGTCAGCATTTACAATGAGAGTCTTTGTTGTCTTTTCAGCGAATTTTCTGAATGATGCGATAATGTTGTCGAGTGTGCCGAAGTAGTCAAGATGATCGGCATCGATGTTGAGGATAACTGATGTATCCGGATAGAGCTTAAGGAAAGTATCAACGAACTCACATGCTTCACATACGAGTATCTCACTGCTTCCAGCCTTGCCGCTTCCGCCGATGCAAGGGAGTTTGCCGCCGATAAATGCGGAGATGTCGATGCCCTGTGTGTGGAGTATCTGTGTGATCATTGAAGTTGTAGTTGTCTTGCCGTGAGTACCTGAAACGCAGATGGCGTTTTCATACCAGCTTGTAACTATTCCGAGAAGTTCGCTTCTTTCAAGTACCGGCACACCGCTTGCCTTTGAAGCGATAAGTTCCGGGTTGTCCGCCATGATAGCAGCTGTGTGTACGATAAGGTCTGCGCCTTCGATGTTTTCAGCACGCTGCCCGAGATATACCGGAATGCCCATCTTTCTTACAGCATCAAGAGTTTCTGTCTCATTGTTGTCTGATCCTGTGAGATAGTAGCCCTTTGCGTGGAGTATCTGTGCCAGCGGATACATGCCTGAACCGCCTATGCCAATAAAATGTATATGCTTTTTTCCTTCTAAAATTTCTGTGTTCACTTTTATCATTCCTTTGTATTATTTACCTGAATTTTTCATCAGTGCAGCTTTCATTATGATTATCATTGTCTTTGAATCTGTTATCCTGCCGTCGAGGACCATTTCAAGTGCTTCTTCAAACGGGATCCTAACAACGTCGAGGAATTCGTCGTCGTCCGGATCCGGGGCAGAGAATGTAAGACCCTTTGCAAGATACATGTGTATTATTTCGGTGGTGTACGCCGGAATAGGGGCTATCTCACCGAGATATTCAAACGTTCCTGCTGTGGTACCTGTTTCTTCAAGAAGTTCACGTTTTCCAGCTTCAAAATGGTCTTCGCCCTTTTCAAGCTTGCCGGCCGGAACTTCCAGTGTGACTTTGCCAAGAGGGTAGCGGTACTGCTTTACCAGAAGTATCGTACCGTCGTCATTTACCGGAAGGATGCACACGCCTCCGTAGTGTACCACGAATTCTCTGACGGCAGTGCTGCCGTCTTCGAGGAGAGCATTGTCTCTTTTTATTTTAAAGATCCTGCCATCGTAAACAATGGCGCTGTCTTTGGTTTTCTCTTCAAGATGCATTACTTTTCCTCCTGTAATGGGATATCTATTTCGCTTCCTTCGGAATATACCGGGGCACTTTCATCATCCGGTGCGATCTCCGGAGTGTAGTTCTTAAACTTTCTGCTCTTTATCCGTGAAGCGAGATGTATAAAGAAGAATACTATGCAGTAAATTATGTAAATGCCTGCAGATGCCGCCGAGATCATTATTCCTTCGCGCAGACCGTATGTGAAGTAGTCAAAGACTATCTCGTTCTTTCCTGCAGGTACGACTATTGCCATAAATCCGCCGTTTACCTTTTCGATATCGGTTTTTCTGCCGTTTACATATGCTGTGAATCCTTTGTCATAAGGAACGCTGAAAAACAGCAGAGTCTCTTTATCCGTTTCGAATGCGGCTTCAAATCCGCGGGTAGATGTCTTAAAGTCAGTGCAGGAATTTTCCCTGCGCAGACGGCAGTCTTCAAGGTAGGTGCTTTGATTGAAAGTTACCGATTTTATCTGGCATTTCTCAAGTAAACTGCCAAGCCTTTCGACCTGTTCGTCGGAAAGAAGAACTGAATGCATGAGTGCATTTGCCTTTGAAATGCCGTAAACTTTTCCGAAGTCCTCTTCGGTCATGTATGAGTCATAGGCAAATCCGACCGGAACGAATTCCGTGTTTTCGTAGACTGCGAAATTAACGCCGGATGATATCTTTTTAAAACCAGGCATTGAAATAGGCTTCGCTTCCTTTACTGTGCCGTATTCATACTGGTTAAAGTAATATTTTACCGAAAGAAGTCCGCGTAAAGCGTAGTATGAAGTATCGGCGCGTGATGCAACATCTCTTTTGATGCCGACGGTATTGTAGAAGTCAATGACCGAAGGCGAGACTGTGCTCTGGAAGCAGCGCATTGACGAAAGTCCCCAGAACATAGGATAGTTGTCAGCGCTTTCTGAAATATCAGTTCTGAAAAATCCTTCTTCATTTTCAGTAACCGAAGATGAAGTGTCATTTATTGAAGCGGCAATATAGCGGTCCGGATAAGGTCCGTCATATATTCCATAGTAAAATACTGCAGCAGTGGTGATAAATGCGGCCAGCGCGGTAAATATGACACCTTTTTTGATGTAGGATCTTCTGATGCTTTTTAAGAAAAAAACATATCCTGCGCCTGCAAGGAAAAGTCCTGTAAGTCCAAGTGACATGTACAGATAGATCCTGTGGCTGCCGAATGCCATCCATTTTACTTCATCCTTTTCCTTTGAAGGGAGCAATGAGATAATGAGGAAAGCAAGCAGCATGAGCGTGCATATCCGGAATCCGGCTTTTGTTTTTATATCTGAGCGCTCAAATACCTGAGCGGTGACAAGCGCCATGATGAGTACAGGCATGTAGAACCATCTTGCGTAGTATTCGGCGTTGAACATGTAGAATGCTGAATTGAGCACCGGAACAAAGGCGCAGATGATGCATACTTTTATAAGCTTTGATTTCCATGAATCCGGTCTGTAACGCAGGAAGGAAAGCACTGCTGCCATTGAGAAAAGCGGCAGATATCCGGCGATGGATGACCATTTGGATTTACCTTCGCTGAACAGATTAGGACGTGCCGGTGAATCAGGTATCATGAAGAAACTCTGAATCACGCGCCATACTCTTGTGCGGTCGCCGTATGCGAGCATATCCATGCCGTAAAGATGCTTTGATACGCGGTAGTTGCTGAGTACCGAAAGAGCGGCAGGAACAAGCAGGACAGAAGCCATTGCCGTTCCGAGGACTGCTTCGGCAGCCAGCGTGAAGAATTTTGCCGGTCTTACGCGGAAATCGCAGCAGCGTGATCTTAAAATGAAGTAGATCACAAGGAATACAGCCTGACCTGCGAAGAAGAAGTAATTCGTCATCGCCATGAGTGTGACAGTTAAAGCGAAAAATCCTCTTCTGTTATTGGTGACGTGCTCTTCCATTGCAATGAGCATAAGAGGGAAGAGGGCGGTCACATCGTGAAAATGATTAAAGAAGATGTTGTACGCCTGAAATCCGGAGAAAGCGTACAGCAGACATCCGATAACAGCTGAACTGTCACGGACGGTGAATCTCCTGATATATGCGTAGGATGTGAGTGCCGCAAAAGCGTACTTAAGCGACAGTACCCACGGGACTGAATACAGCACGAATTTCGTCGGTATCAGTGTCATGAGCCAGAAAAACGGACTTCCGAGAAGATAGAATGAATAGGAGTTTATGAAGTCGCTTCCGAGATCAGTGCCCCAGTCCCACAGAATGTTCCCGGAAGAAACACATTCATGCATGTGTTTAATGAAGGGGAGCTGTTCTGAATTGAAATCTCCGTAAAAAACAAGATAGCCTTTGTTGTACACAAGATCAGGAATGATGATCAGGCTGAACATGAAAAAGGCGAGGAAGAATACACGAAGATAAGAATGTTTTGTTTTTTTCATATTATCCGTAAGTTATTTAAGCGGTACGATGTTTATGAAAACACCGTGGTCGCCGGTCTCGATGACGGCATATGTTCGCTGCATGCAGTCACGGGGACATGTGCAGCTGCCCGGATTAAGAATGTACATTCCGTCTGAATACGTGTTGTCTGTCTTGTGAGTGTGACCGTAGCACGCAATGTCGCAGCCGTTCTTTTTTGCTGCCTCCACGAGTTCCTTTGTGGAGTAGTGTACGCCGTATCTGTGACCGTGAGTTGCGAAAATACTGTGCTTTTCGTCAACGGGAATGACAAGGTCTGCCGAAAGACTGATGTCTGTGTCACAGTTGCCGCGGACGCAGAAGAATTTTTTATCAGGATAGATGATGTGAGCCATATCCATACTGCCTTCGGCGTCGCCTAAATGTATGTACATATCGGCATCAGGCTGTGCTTCGATTATTCTCTGTATGGAACTGAAGAGTCTGTGCGAATCTGACATGACTACAATTTTCATGATAGTTTTTCTCCTTTCGTGTCTGCACATTCCCAATTATTATACCATATATGCCTGTGAAATACAACAGCAATATTTATTTATCTTCTCCTTAACATTAATATAATATTAATGTGTTGTTCATAATTTGTTAATAAATACACTCCGGATTTATTGTATAATATTCCTATGTAGAATCTATACTGAAAGGACTGTAAAACGGATGGACGAGAATAATACAGAGAGAAAAAGCATAAATTTAACTAAAGAATCAGGAAGATCTCATGTCAGAGAAGCCTACCCGGTTTATAATAATAATACAAATCAGAATAATCTGGAGCGTGAAGAGTACAGAAATCGTCAGGATTATCAGCAGCCTCAGCAGATGATGCCTCAGTACGATGATCCTATGCCGGCAAGAAACAATTACGGAGTTCAGCCTGCACAGCAGAATTATCCGGCTCAGACACAGTACCAGAATCCTAACGACGATCTTAACCGTTACTATAATTACGAAGCACCTGTACAGAACGTGCCGCAGCCTGTTCCGCAGATCACTCAGCCCCCTGTACCTCAGATGAATCAGATGAACGCCGGTCCTCAGATGAATAATCAGATGAACAACCAGATGAATCAGCAGGTAAACAACCAGCCGATGAAGTTCTGTAAGTTCTGCGGTGAAAGAATCCCGGCAGATGCTGTTATATGCACTCACTGCGGTCGTCAGGTCGAGGAGATCAGAGGTGCCGGTATGAACATGAACAGGTCCATGGATCAGCCTGTTGTTAATGTAAACAATAATTTCGGATCATTTGACTTTAACGAAAGTGACAAATCAAAGTCAACATCAGTTCTGCTTGCGGCTCTCGGATTTTTCGGAATTGCAGGCATACACCGTTTCTACGTAGGAAAGCCTCTGTCAGGTCTGCTCTGGCTCTGCACAGGCGGTCTCTGCGGATTCGGTACACTTGTTGATGTCATCCAGATAGCAAGCGGCACATTCAAAGACGGCGCCGGCAGAATTATCAAAAAATAATAAATAAAAAAATTCAAATCACTATTGACAATTAAAAAATAATGTGGTAGAATAATTAATGTTGTGAGTTTTCGCTCATGACGATCGTATTCTAAAGACAGCTGGTGGTCATGCACCGTAAGTCCAGCCGAGGAATGTGGCGATTAATTACTACATGTAATCTACACCTTTCTCGTATTTTATGAGGAAGGTTTTTTATTGCCCTCTCTTTGATACGATTATCATATCTTCGGAGGTGAAATTAATGGCAAGTGAACAGATTTTAGCAGGTAAGAAGGCCAGAGTTGCAGAAGTTGCAGAACTTCTCAAGAATTCTTGTGCAGGTGTTATCGTTGACTACAAGGGTATCACTGTTGAAGAAGACACTAAGCTCCGTAAGGAACTCCGTGAAGCTGGCGTAAATTACTTTGTAGAAAAGAACTCAATTCTTCGCTTTGCATTAAAGGAAGCAGGTGTTGAAGGTCTCGACAACGTACTCGAAGGCACAACAGCTATCGCTCTCTCAGCTGAGGATCAGACTGCTCCGGCAAGAATCCTTGGCAAGTATGCAGATGCTTCAGAAGGCAAGTTCAAGGTTAAGGCTGGTTACATCGGCTCAGACATCTACGACGAAGCAGGCGTTATGGCTCTTTCAAAGATCCCATCAAGAGAAGTACTTCTCGCTCAGCTCGTTGGTTCACTCCAGGGTCCTATCCAGAAGCTCGCTGCGCTTCTTAAGGCAGTATCTGAAAAGGACGGAGAAGCAGCTTAATCATATTGCTGCATAACATTTTTTAAAAATTTAGTTTAAGGAGAATATTATCATGGCTTCAGAAAAGACAATGAAATTTATTGAAGATATCAAGGCTCTTACAGTATTAGAGCTCGCTGAATTAGTTGACGCTATTCAGGAAGAATTTGGCGTAACAGCTGCTGTTGCTGCTGCTCCAGCTGCTGGCGGTGCTGCTGCAGGTGCTGCTGAAAAGACTGAATTCGACGTTGTAATGACATCATTCGGCGACAGCAAGATGAACGTTATCAAGGTTATCAAGGACGTTATGGGTCTTGGCCTTAAGGAATCTAAGGAATTCGTTGAAGGACTTCCAAAGGCTGTTAAGGAAGGCGCTTCTAAGGCTGACGCTGAAGACATCAAGGCTAAGCTCGAAGCTGCTGGCGCTACAATCGAAATCAAGTAATTTTAAAAATTATTTCTTTTCACATAACGAGAAGGCTGTGCATTCGCACAGCCTTCTTTGTTTTTTATGGAACGTTTGAATGGGGATCTTACAGGGGAGTCATCATTCGATATTATTAATTCATCTATATTGCTTTACAGATACGCAATCTATGCTTACTCTAAAGCAACAAAAATGCCTTCGCATCTGAGGTGATGCGAAGGCATGAATTTTTCCGGTATGGTTTATCAGTGGTTGTACTTCTCGAGGAGCTGCTTGATCTTTTCGTGTGGATCGATGACGTTGCTGATAGAGATGTCGTGGTTGATAGCTGAGATGAAGTAAGCGATGTACTTTGAAACGTCAACTTCCATGAACCATTCTCTCTTGAGAAGTTCAGGTGTTCTGTATGTAAGATTTGTACCGAGGATGCCGTTGATATAGCCGTCTTCGTAAGCTTTATCAAACTTTTCAAGACCGTCTGTGAAGAGTCCGTATGTTGCGTAAGCATAAATCTTGTTTGCTTTCTTTTCCTTGAGCTGGTATGCGATGTCGAGAACTGACTGGCCTGATGAGATGATGTCATCGGCAACGAAGATGTCCATGCCTTCAACGTCTCTTCCGAGGTATTCGTGAGCTACGATAGGGTTTCTTCCGTTTTCGATTCTTGAGTAGTCACGTCTCTTGTAGAACATACCGAGTTCAACGCCGAGAACTGAAGCATAGTACATGTTTCTGTTGAGGGCACCTTCGTCAGGGCTTACGATCATGAAGTTGTCCTTTGTGATGTGAAGGTTAGGAATGTTCTTGTACATTGTCTTGAGAACCTGGTATGTAGGCATTACGTTGTCAAAGCCCATGAGCGGGATAGCGTTGTGTACTCTAGGATCGTGAGCATCAAATGTTACGATGTTTGAAACGCCCATGCTCTGGAGTTCCTGAAGTGCCCATGCACAGTCAAGAGATTCACGGTAGTTTCTTCTGTGCTGTCTGCCGCCGTAGAGGATAGGCATAATTACGTTAATTCTGTGTGCCTTGCCGCTGGCAGCCTGAATGATTCTTTTGAGATCCTGATAGTGATCGTCAGGTGACATGAAGTTTTCCTGACCGAACATCTTGTACTTGCAGCTGTAGTTGTTTACGTCAACGATAATGAAAAGATCCTTGCCGCGTACTGTTGACTTGATGAGACCCTTGCCGTCGCCTGAAGCGAAACGCGGGCACTGGCTTTCAATAAGGAAGCCGTCCTTGTCAAGGCCGCTCTGCTTAGCCCATTCAACAAGATAGCTGTTGATCTTGTCGCCGAGTTCATCGGCACCGTTCATAGCGATGAGACCAAGAGGGGCAACACTTGTTTCAGGATTGAAAACCGCAACATTTGAAGAATTCATAGACATTTGACCATACCCTTTCAGAAAATGAAATAAAAATGAAAGTAAAAACAGGGCCGTGCTGATCCGGTCAATGATCATAAAGCACACCGGGATGACCGTGCCGCAGAAAAATACGATTTTTCGCGGATCTCAGACCTTTTCCACGTTCCCTGAAACGAATGTATATGCTAAAAAACATCCCCGGTTTTTATGCATAATCAACTATAATAAAAGTATATCATTGATAGAAGGTATTTGTCAATTATCTTATTATAATAAAATGACCGCAAATAAAGACAAATTATTGTCGAAAACTCAAATAATTATAGTTGTATGGTTAGCTTTCGGTAACGATATACTATATAGTAATATAAGGAGCAATCGATTCCACTGTTTTCTTTCCTATGCCGGAAACCAGTGCAAGTTCCGAGATATCTGAAAACGGACCGTTCTCAGTGCGGTATTCTATTATACTCATCGCTTTCTTTTCACCGATGCCGCTTAGAGTCATAAGTTCTGCCTTGTCAGCAGTGTTTATATTTATAAGACTTCCGGAAACTTCACCGGTGCCGGATGTGCCTGAGTTTTCAGAAGAGAGTGTGACTTCTGACCAGTCTTCAGACGAAACTTCGACTGCGGTCTCCGCAGGGACTGCAGCTTCCGTAATCATTGTGACGGCTTCGGGTATAAGCCTGTCTTTTACTGTTTTTTGATCATCGTGTCCTTTAGGTATCTCACGGTATATCATTATTACTGCAAGAAGCAGAGCGAGAGTACAGCATACTGAATAGTATATTTTCTTATCTGTATTGATTTTCCTTCACCACCATATAGAATATCTAAATACTATTTTACACCATTTAAATTAGTTTGTAAATACATTTGAGGGAATTATAAGAAAATATTTGAAAGCAAAAAAAGTTGTTGACTTTAGGCGTGAAACATGGTAAAATATAAGTACCTCTTTGTGAGGTGCATTTTTTTGCTCTTTTGCAGAAAATCACACTCAGTTTAACAGAGGGAGGCCGTGCAGTTCTGGTCTGCAAATGACCGAAAAACTGCGTTTGAAGAATAATTACATTCAGGAGGTGCCGACACGTGAGAGTTAAGGTAACATTAGCTTGTACAGAATGCAAGCAGCGTAATTACGCAACAAAGAAGAACAAGAAGAACGACCCTGACAGAATTGAAATGAACAAGTACTGCAAGTTCTGCAGAAAGCATACTCTGCACAGGGAAACAAAGTAATTCCGGAGGTTGCTCATGGCAAAGGAAGATTTAAAATCTGAAAAGAAAAAGGAAAAAACTCCGGCAAAGTCTTCTGCCAAAAATCAGAAGAAGCAGCCTAACTCGGTTGCTAAATACTTCAAAGACCTTAAGAGCGAATTCAAGAAGGTCGTATGGCCAACAAAGAAGCAGGTCATCAACAACACAACAGTTGTTCTCGTGACTATCCTTCTTATCGGGATCTTTGTAGGCGCATTCGATACTATCGGCGGATGGGCTCTGAAGATGTTCTTAAACAAATAAGCAGTTACAGTCTAAATGCAAGGAGGTAATTTTGCATGTCAGAAGCAGCAAAATGGTATGTTATTCACACTTATTCGGGTTATGAGAACAAGGTAAAACAGAACATCGAAAAAGTTGTTGAAAACAGAAAGCTTCACGACCTGATCCTTGAGGTAAGAGTACCTACAGAAAAGGTAACAGAAATTACTGACGGCAAGACAAAAGAAGTGGAAAGAAAAACATTTCCAGGTTATGTTCTGCTGAAAATGGTATACACAGATGAATCATGGTACATAGTAAAGAGTACACGAGGTGTTACAGGATTCGTTGGTCCTGCATCAGAACCTACACCGCTTTCTGAAAAGGAAGTTGAAGCACTTGGTGTTTCACTTGATACACCAGCGGTTGAGGTCAACATTTCTGCCGGAGACAGCGTTCGTGTATCAGGTACTGCAATGGACGGATTCGTTGGTGTGGTACAGAAGGTCGATGTTGACAATGGTACTGTTGACGTTCTCGTTTCAATGTTCGGCCGTGAAACTCCAGCTACACTGAGCCTTACACAGGTTATCAGGCTGGAAGATATTTAATAATCAAAAGTAAACGTATTTTTTTAAAACTGGCTGAAGCAACAGTCAGTGTGGGAGAGGCAAAATATTAATGATCATTGCCTCGTTCGTGACCACTTTATGGAGGTGCAATAAACCATGGCACAGAAAGTCGTTGGCTATATTAAATTACAGATCGCTGCAGGTAAGGCAACACCTGCTCCACCGGTTGGTCCTGCTTTAGGTCAGCACGGTGTTAACATCATGGCTTTTACAAAGGAATTCAATGAAAGAACTAAGAATGATATCGGTCTTATCATCCCTGTTGTAATCACAGTTTATGCTGACCGTACATTCTCATTCATCACAAAGACACCGCCGGCTGCAGTTCTTATCAAGAAGGCTTGCGGAATCGAAAGCGGTTCTGGCGTACCTAACAAGACAAAGGTAGCTAAGATCACTAAGGATCAGATCAGAAAGATCGCTGAAACAAAGATGCCTGACCTCAACGCTGCTACAATCGAAACAGCTATGAGCATGATCGCTGGTACAGCTCGTTCAATGGGCGTTACAGTTGAAGACTGATTTTAGTAAACTTTAAAACATAAGAATATTCGTACGTTATCTAATGGTGGGAGGAAACTTTCCGCTAACTGAAACTGCGTATAAGCGTTTTGGTATTACCACTTTATAGGAGGATAAATAATGAAACACGGCAAGAAGTATAATGATAGTGTAAAGACTATCGAAGCTGATAAATTTTATGATTCTGCAGAAGCTCTCGACTTAGTTTGCAAGAACGCAAAGGCTAAGTTTGATGAAACTGTTGAAGTACATGTACGTCTCGGCGTTGACTCAAGACATGCTGACCAGCAGGTTCGTGGTGCTGTTGTACTTCCGAACGGTACAGGTAAGAAGGTAAGAGTTTGCGTATTCTGTAAGGAAGACAAGTACGAAGCAGCTAAGGGTGCTGGTGCTGAATACGTAGGCGGACAGGATCTCGTTGACAAGATCGTTAAGGAAAACTGGATGGATTTCGACGTAGTTATCGCATCACCTGACATGATGGGTCTCGTTGGTCGTCTCGGTAAGGTTCTCGGCCCAAGAGGTCTCATGCCAAACCCGAAGGCTGGTACAGTTACTCCAGACGTAGCTAAGGCTGTTACAGAAGCTAAGGCTGGTAAGATCGAATACCGTCTCGACAAGACAAACATCATCCACTGCCCGATCGGTAAGGCTTCATTCGGTGCTGAAAAGCTCGACGCTAACTTCACAACACTTATCGAAGCTATCGTTAAGGCTAAGCCAGCAGCTGCTAAGGGTACATACCTCAAGTCTTGCGTAGTTACATCTACAATGGGCGTTGGTGTTCCTGTATCAACAGCTAAGTATGGCGCTTAATCAGGCATCAGTCTGATCGTATAAAACAGATATTCAGCTAACGGTAAATGATTTTCCGTTAGCTGTAATTTTTTATCTGTGCACATATTCTGATAAAAAAATCAGAATATGTGCTTCTTTTTTGTACAGTTGACTTGATTTTGTGATGAAAATAATGTATAATTAAACAAACAGGGGTATATTGTTATTACTAACACTGATAATTCGAAATAATTTTTAACGAATTATACAAAAAATTATATGTACGATTATTATGATACAGGGAGGGGTAGCAGTGGATAGTAAATTTCTGAATGATAAATTGTTTGAGGCATTTGCCTCTTCATCTGATAACGTATACGTTTATGTTACCGATCTGCAGAGCGGACTGAGCAGATGGTCAAAGAATTCGGTTGAATATTTTAATTTTCCCAATGAATATATGACAAATGTGATACCGTTTCTGCAGGAAAATATCCATCCTGAAGACCAGGAAGGATATTTCTCGGATCTGGCAGAAGTGCTTACTGGCAAGCGTGACAGGCACAGCTATCAGTATCGTCTGAAAAACCGTTACGGAGAATATGTATGGATCGAATGTAAGGGCAGTGTGATCAGGGAAAATGGTGTTCCTGTAATTTTTGCCGGGCTTATGACAAGACTTGACAATCAGAACAAATATGATTCCGTAACCGGACTGCCTACAATTTTTGATTTTTATAATTACGATTTTAAAGGGAAGAACGGTTATCTTCTTCTCATTGGTATTGATCAGTTCAGAAAAGTAGTCAGCAATTACGGTTATCATGTCGGTGACCGTGTGCTTGTTGAATTTGCGAAAAAAATCAGGAAGCTGTGTGAGCCTGATGCTAAACTTTTCCGCATGAGCGGCGATGAATTCCTTGTGATCACTGAAAATATATCCGGTGAAACTCTTCAGGAGTTTTTTGAATGTATTAAGGATTCTGCCGGGGAGATCGAGCTTGAGGACAGCAGAAAGATTCATCTGTCAGTAACTGCCGGTGCAAGCGCTTTCCCGGCCGACGGTACAGAAAAGGAAGATCTGCTCAGCAACGCGGAACATTCTCTTGAATACTGCAAGGGTACAAGACGCGGTGAACTTCTTATATTCTCCAAGACGATAGCTGACAGTCAGATGCGTCTTCAGAAACTCAGAGAAGAACTCAAGCAGAGTATTAAGGATAATTTCAATGGCTTTACTCTGTATTTTCAGCCTATTGTTGACGGCGAAAGAAACAGGATAATCGGATGTGAGGCTCTGCTCAGATGGAAAGGCGAAACCATAAAAGACTCCTATCCGGGTGAATTTATCAAAATACTTGAAGACGACGGCAACATCATTCCGGTCGGCAGATGGGTAATGGAGCAGGCTGTAAAGCAGCAGAGTATCTGGAACAGGGACTATCCCGGAATTATAGTAAGCTTCAACGTTTCCTACCAGCAGTTTGTCGCTGACAGATTTATTGAAAATCTGATGGATGCAGTTACAAAGTACGGTGTCGATCCGTCCAGCATGATAGTTGAACTTACCGAAAGCTGCAAGGTTGAAAAGTCAGAAGAACTCGCTGAAATATTCAGAAAGCTTAAAAATGAAGGTTACAAAGTCGCACTTGATGACTTCGGCACCGCTTATGCTTCACTTGAAATGCTCAGAAACCTTCCGGCAAGCATTATAAAGATAGAACATTCATTCGTAAGGGAACTTGCTGATCCGGGACATGATATTGACTACGTCATCATAGACAGCCTGCTTTCAATGTGCAGAAAGCTTAAGTGCAATGCAATAGTTGAAGGCGTTGAAAGTGAAAGGGTCGCAGACATGATAAAAGATCTCGACACCACTATGCTTCAGGGCTACTATTATTCAAAACCGGTTCCGCGTGAGGAATTCGAAAAAATGCTTGAAAGCCAGAAATAACAAAAATAAAAGCTTCCGCGTAAAAACGGAAGCTTTTTTGTGGTTCAGCTATAAAGTGCTTAGGGAAGCGCTGATTTATTCATAAACCAGCGTGGGGTACGGGGCGAAGCCCCGTACTCTATCCTCTCCGGAAATACGGCGAAGCCGGATTTCCGATTTGATCAGTGTTTCCTTAGCTTTTATTTGTTAGCTTTAAAAAGCGTGCCTACAGGAATATCTTCAAAAAGATCATAGAGCATTTCTGGATTCTTGCCGTTCATGATGACCATGTCAATACCTGATTCTGTCGCTATTTTTGCGGCATTTATCTTGGTTGCCATACCGCCTGTACCGAGTGATGAACCTGCACCTCCTGCGATCTCTTCGATGTGGTGATCTATCTTTTCAACTACAGGAATAAGCTTTGCAGTCTTGTCCGTATGCGGGTCTGAACTGAACAGACCGTCGATGTCGGAAAGAATTATAAGAAGATCTGCTCTTGCGAGATTCGCTACCATTGCTGAAAGAGAATCGTTTTCGCCGATCTCAAGTTCAAGTTCATCGATGGCTACAGTGTCGTTTTCGTTTACGATCGGAACAACACCCATTGAAATAAGCTTTTCAAAAGTATTTACAACGTTGTTCTTTTCGAGTATTGTCTTGGTAAGCAGTATCTGAGCTACTGTTATGCCGTATTCGTCAAAGAGATTGTCGTACATGTACATCAGTTCACACTGACCTACAGCAGCGCATGCCTGTTTTGAAGGCGTGTCGGATGGACGGGACTTAAGTCCGAGCTTTCCGACTCCGAGTCCGATGGCACCGGAAGAAACTATAACGAGTTCTTTGCCGGAGTTCTGAAGGTCTGCCAGTACGCGTACCAGCGAAGTCATTTTTCTGATGTTGAGCTTTCCTGTGCTGTGGGCAAGGGTTGAAGTTCCGAGTTTAATGACGATTCGCTTTTTATCTGAAATATGTTCCATGCGCAATTACACATTCCTTTCAAGAATTTACGACGTTTTCAGGTGTGCCGTTTAAAAATGATTTTATGTTCTGGTTTACGATGCCGATGAGTCTTCTTCTTGTTTCAAGAGGAGCCCAGGCAACGTGCGGAGTGATGATGCAGTTCTTTGCGCCGATAAGAGGGCAGTCCTTTCTCATCGGTTCGTATTCGAGGACGTCAAGTCCTGCACCGGCTATTTTACCGGAATTAAGTGCATCTGCAAGAGCCTGTTCATCTGCCACAGGACCTCTTGAAGTGTTTATGATGATGGCATCTTTCTTCATGAGTGCGATGCGCTCGCGGCTTATAGCACCTTTGGTTGCCTCAGTGAGAGGACAGTGGAAGGTGATTATGTCAGCGCGTCTGAAAGCGTCATCTATGCTAACCACTTCAAACCTGCTGTTCTCCGGCTTTGTTCTGGTGTTTACGATGACATTCATTCCGAATGCATCTGCTATCTTTGCAACAGCTTTGCCAATGCTTCCGAATCCGACAACTGCAAGTGTTTTGCCTGCGAGTTCGTACATAGGATAAGGGAATGCAGAGAAGGTAGGTGATGTGATCCATTTACCGCTTTCAGTGTACTCGCGGTACATTGAAACCTTACTGTAATGCTGCAGGATGAGAGCGAATGTGTGCTGTGCTACTGCGTCAGTTGAATATGAACCGGCGTTGCAGACTGTTATTCCGCGATCTTTTGCAGCCTTAATATCTATGTTGTTGAAGCCTGTAGCGAACAGACCGATGTATTTAATGTTCGGGCAGGCTTTCATTATCTCGTCGGTGATTAGAACCTTGTTGCAGAGTACGATCTCGCTGTCGCCTATACGCTCTGCTGTTTTCTCCGGCTTTGTAAGTCCGTAGAAAGTCATTTCACCGGGTGAGAAGATCTCTTCCTTTGCAATGTCTCCGGTGGAAACTGTATCCCAGTCAAGAACTACTGCCTTATTCATGGTTTTCATCTCCGGCTGCCTGCATTGCTCCTTCTGCTGCAGCGAGTTCTTCGGCTTGCTTTGCTGCAAGCATCTTCTGCTCTTCTTTTTTCTTTTCGATTGTCATTACTGTAAAGATCAGGATTACGAGTACAAGCTCAAGAGCACCGACACCGTAACGCCAGGCTGAAGAGTCGTTGATATAGAGAAGAAGTGTGCCTGCGATTGCAAATGCTGAAATGATCTGATATTTAAAACCCTGTCTGAAAAACTGCAGAATAAAGAAAACAAATCCTATAATGCAGAATATTATGTGTTTATCCATTGTAAGCGGAAAAGTAGCCATATTGTTTACCTCTTGTATTATTTGATATTAAACACTGACATTGCAGTGACCAACTTTAATTATATCATAACGACATAGCTTTTACAAGCAGTTTAAAGTATAAAAAATATCCGGTCTTAAGTACCGGATATTTTTATTATTTGTTATGATAAACAGGATCGTTGAGACGTTTTTCAAATTCGTCGTGCGGCAGCGGGGTGTCGTAAAGATAACCCTGGGCGGCGAAACAGTTGATCTTCTTAAGAAATTCGACCTGTTCTTTGGTTTCGATACCTTCACAGATGACCTCGCGGTCGAGGTCGTGGATCATGCGGACTATGTTTCCTATCATCTTCTTGTTAGGATTATCTGCTTTTTCAAGATCGTCGATGAATGACTTGTCTATCTTGATGACATCCACGTCAAGGTCACGCAGCATTGAAAGTGAGGAATATCCGGTACCGAAGTCGTCCATCGAAGTGAAGATGCCCTGTTCCTTCATATTTTTGACGAATTCTGCAAGAGAGTTGAAATCATCATATGCTGAAGATTCAGTAAGCTCGATCTCAACATATTTCGGATCTATTCCATATTCGTTTATGACGTTCATGATCTTGTCAGCAAAGTGCGGATCTTTCAGATGAAGCTTTGAGAAGTTGGATGAGACACGGACCGGTTCGATACCTTTTTTCAGCCATTCGGAAATATCGCTGCAGACCCGTCTGAAAACGTAGAAGTCAAGGGCGTTTATATTTCCTTTTTCCTCAAGCAGGCCGATGAATTTTACAGGAGGTATGAGCTTTCCGTCGTGCAGCCAGCGTACAAGCGCTTCGCAGCCGCACAGAGTATTGGTTTCAATGTTTACCTTAGGCTGGTAGTAGACAATAAACTCGCCGTTTTTAAGTCCCTGATTGCATAGGTAAAGGGTATCCATGCGTGAGTCCATTTCCGTGAACATCTGAGGCTCGTACCGGATAAATGCTTCGCTGGTATTTTCGCGTGCAGTGCTGAGTGCAAGTGTACATGAGGCAAAGGCGTCGCCCGGTACATCATCTTTCCGGATGCTGTACAGACCGCAGTAGACTTCAATCATGTTTTCCCGGCCGAGAATATTAAGGCTTATATCTTTCATATGAGATATGAACTGATCCTCACGTTCACTGAAGATCAGCAGCGAAAAGCTGTCGCCGCCGTCTCTGGAGAAGTATTCGCCTTTTACAAGAAAACTCTTTATATGCTGGGCTAAGTCGATGAGAACCTGGTCACCGGTCTTGTATCCGAATTTGCTGTTGTAGAAACGGAAGTCCTTGATGTTGCAGAAAACGCAGGTGTAGTTTGCGAAATGTCCCTTTTTCACAAGTTTGCCGCAGATCTTCTGAAAGCATTCAAAGTTGTCCGCACAAGTGAGCGAATCTTTGGTTAAAAGCTTCTTTGATATTTTTCCGCAGGTAAGCATTGAGACGATAGAAAACAGCACCACCAGAGGAATGCCGACAACGGTCGTCTGGCTTGCCTGCGCAGTTTTGTGCTGCATACTGATACGTGTTTCTTCAATATCTTCGGTCATAAGCTTTTCGTAATCGCTTATGGTGTTGTTGATTTTGAAAATATACTTGTTAAGGCAGCTGTTCATGTAGAAATTTGCCTCCTGGATATTTCCTGAATCAGCAAATTCCATTACTTTTACAACGCTTTCAAGATATTCTTTCATACCGAGATCTATCAAGCGGTAATACTGTTCGTACTCTGTTCCACTGACATTTTTCCCGAATTCGTCAAGATTGTTCTCAAGTTCGGTTTCGAGTTCAGCAGCTTCTTCCCTGACTGTGCTGCGTGTCCAGGTGATATTGTCAGAAATGATGTACTGAAATATCATCTCTTCGTGATTGTAAAGATCTTTGCTTATTTTTGTCAGATTCTCTCTGTTGCGAAGATCATTGTCGATCATCTGACTGTATTCCGATGATGTTGCGTGCTGGTTCAATGCCAGAAACAGCATGCCGGCAATGGAAAGGATCATTGTGATGCATGTCATGGTGACGACCACGCCGATCCTCAGATTGCGTACACTGCCATCGGATCTGATTATTTTCCTGTTCATTATGTTTTTTCCTCCCGGTTAGTCCTTTAACGGGGATAGTACTGACTGCGGATGTTCGTATGCAAGTTTTTGCGAATTAGTGCTGGATCAGTTGGAAGTGTCTATGCTCAGTTTGGTACCTGTAAGACGTTCTTTCATAAGAATAAGGTCAATAATGTTTGTTTTTCCGTCTTCATTAAGATCTGTGCTGTATCTTCCGGAGCGCGTTCCGTATAAGCGTTCAATAAGATACTGGAGATCCTTTGAATTTACTTTTCCGTCCTTGTTAATATCAAATATGTCCTCTTCGAGAGGAGGAGCTTCTGTTACTGCCGGTGAAGATGTGACCGGAGGTTCACTGGTAACTGCCGGAGTTGTGACCGGTGCTGGTTCTGTTACAGATTCTGTTATCGCTTCAGTGACCTGTGGCTCTGTGGTTGTAACTGCCGGTTCGGTCACCACAGGCGGATCAGGATCCTCAGGAACGGTCACTGAATCTGCCGGAGATGAGAATGCCTTCAGGCATGTGTTGCCTAAAACTATTGATCTGAGTTTTTTCAGCGGAGCGGAAAGTCCGAGATACTCAGGATAGCTGTATGAGTAGCGCTTGTTTGTGGTAAGATACCATGTTTGTCCGTCAAGGCTTATGTAGCTGTTGTCAGTTTCGTTTTCAGCGAATGTGTGGAACAGATATGTTCGTGATGAGAAGAATCCGGCTGAAACTGTAGCTGCTGAAGCCTCCATTGGAATACAGTAAGGTGATTCGTGATTTGTAAGTTTTACTACAACCGAAAAGCTGTCTCCCTGCTTTACACTTACCGGAATTTCAAGATTAACGGTGTGGTATCCGGTGTAACGCTGTGATCCGGTGGTGTATGACGCGAGAGTGCCGTTTACAGGTGAGTATGAACGTGATGAAGGATCTGTGCCTGTGTAGACAGATATCTCATAATCGGCATCATCTTCGGTGGTGTAGAATGCCACCGCTGTTATCGGATCATCGTTTTCAGCTGTGAAAGTGTTTGCCATGTAACCTGAAAGATTTTTCTGGTTTGCATCGGCTGATATCGATACGCACCATCCGGCTTCATCGTACTGGTAGTTGGTCGAGTAGGTGTCAGCCGGAACGCTGTAGTAGCATCCTGCTTCACAGAAACTCTTGTCTTCGTACGAGATCCAGAAGTAGCCGTTGTCTCCCCAGTCTTCGCCCCAGCTGTTCTTTGCAAGCCATGCACCGTTGTGTTCAGGCTTACTTCGGTCGCTGCGGAAGTTTTCCTTAGGGTAGTTGTCGTCCCAGCCGACAATGAGGATGGCGTGGTCGATACCTGCACCATCTTCGTCAACGTAGTGTGCGTGAGTAAATTCGTTGTAATATTCCGGACGGCTGTAGATGGCTGCTGCCACTGCGTTGTGATTATATATGAGTTCTTTCATGAAATTCACGGAATGCTTTACGTGAGTGGACATGAGAGGGTGAACATTCAGTACATCCGTTACCTTGTAGTCTGATGAGTACTGCATGTATGGTTCCATGCTCTGCATCGTTCCGTACGGAGCCTTGTCCTCAGTTATCATGCCCTGCCAGCGTGAAAGCGTAGCAGCGGCTATGGTGTTGGTGCCTCCGGTGTTGAATACATTTTCCTCGGTAGACATAAGAGGCTTGTATCCGCGGTAGGCAAAATAGGCCATGTGCCATTCCGAAAGATCGGGGTTATTATTTATTCCGTTTTCTATAAGCTGAGTCTCAATGGAATCGGTGGCTGCTATTGCCCAGCAAGTGCCGTAGTCACCCTGCGTTTTAACTTTTGTGATGATACCGAGATCAGTCAGACTGAATTCGGAAGGAAAATCCGTTGTTTCAGGACTTGTCTCGTTTTCTGCCATTGCAACGTCAATGGCATCGAGAAATGATGCTGCAGTCAGCGTTTCTTCCTCGCCTTCCCGATAGCTGATGTGTTCAGTATATACAAGTCTTTCGCTGGATGTGTCACACATACCGTCGTAAATAAGACCGTAGAATGCGAAAACAGCAGCCAGACTGGTGATCGCAGTAACTTTTTTCATACTACCCCTCCGTTGGAAACTTTCCGGAAATTACAGTAAAAGTCAAAAAGATTTTTATGTATCAGAAAAGGACATCCTTGAAGCATACGTTAGGTCTGTTTTCATCAAAGTTCCAGGTGTGATATGCTCCGCCCTTGCAGAATTCAAATTCACCGCACTTTTCGCAGTCTCCGCAGGTGAGGCCTTTTCTGAATATCTCAAATTTGTTTTCCCAGACGTCTTTGAAACGATCTTTGAAAATGTTGCCCATGATGAATTCCGGACGGCGTTCAATATCAAGACAGGCGGTTATGTCACCGTTTGACATTATACTTGCCACTCCGTATCCTGCTTCGCAGCGGAAATACCAGTCACGTACCTCGCGTTCATAGTCCATTCCGAGGTAGTGCTCACATCCGTAGGTAACAGGCTCGCCCTTGATCCTCATGTTTCTGATATATTCGAACATGTGAACGATGTCCTCATTTGTCATAAGGAGTTCAGGATGTTCGTTTGCTCTTCCTATCGGATCGATGTTTACGATTCTCCAGGAATCTATGTCCATGTCGTTGAAAATACGGTACAGCTCGTCAAGCTGGCCGATGTTCTGGTGAGTAACGACTGTTGTTATCTGAATGTGCTGGAATCCGCCGACGTCGATAAGGTTCTGAACACCTTCCATGGCTCTCTTCCATCCGCCCGGTGTCTGTCTGAATGCGTCATGTGTTGCTTCAGTACCGTCTATGCTTATGGAGATTGTTCTCATGCCGGTTCTTTTAAGATCCTTTGCGACTTCCGGTGTGATAAGGATGCCGTTTGAGGTCATGCCCCAGAGGAATCCCTGCTTGTTTGCGTCGTCCATTATATCGAAAAAGTCAGTTCTGATAAGCGGTTCGCCGCCTGTAATGCAGAGTGTGAATGATTTTGTATCGAAATCCTCAGCGATCTGCTTCATTACTTCGTGGTACTGAGCAGGTGTCATCTCATCTGCCTTAACGTCACCGCATCTGCTTCCGCAGTGCAGACAGTGCTCGTTGCATCGCATAGTAAGTTCGAAGAACAGATGTCTGAGCTTTACTTCACGCGCTGCAGCAAGTGCACGCATATCTTTTTTCTTAGTCATTATATTAAGCATTTCAATTAAACCTCATTTTCCTTTTTTATATTGATTTTATAAAAAAATTATACCACGAACAACGAAAATTTGCAATAGAAGTCACAAAAAACTGAAATTATAGAACTTTTTTTGTCAATATTCACGGAGCGGGGCGGCAGAAAAAAGAGAACAGCCGTTATTGTGTTGCGCTAGCTGGTTTTATATGTTATAATAATTTCAAATATTTTTACAGGGAGACGGGAAAACATGAATTCCATATTTGAATCAAAATCACCGGTTTGTCATATCGATGCGGTGATATCAGCTGAAAAGAACGCATACTATCTTTATTTTTTCTGTTCACCGGAATACGGTGCCAAAGTGCTTAACATGCTCTGGATATGCAATCGCTGTGAAACTCCGGATGAACTCGATTTAAGCGGCCTTGACAGGGGAGAAGGCCCTGTACTCGGAAAGGAAAACGTTTCTGAACTTCAGCCTCAGGGCGGCATGGAGCTTAATCCTGCAATACTCCGCTGTGTCTGGTTCGACACAGGTGATGCAGCAGCGATATACTACGGCAAAAAGCTTATAGCAGTTATTCCTCCAATCGCCGGACTTTACGATTTTCCGGGGTTTTCGATATTCGCAAAGGGTCAGACCCGCTACGCATGGGGAATGCCGGAAGGACCGGATCTTGAGAACATTATAAACGAAAATAAAAAGTTCTGGGAAACTGCCGGTGATGAAAGCGTATGGGAGAATTATAAACAGGCTCAGCTTGCAGCTGTGGATAAGTTCTTCGGATGTCCGCACACCCAGTGCTCGCCTGCAGGCAAGGAAAGATTCCCGTACAGATCACTCGTTCAGGGTCAGAGAAAAAATATGATATTCAACTTCACCCTCGGAATGAGCCAGTACGCAATGCCGCGTATCGCTCACGCATTCGGCAACAACTGCAGTGACCAGAGCCGCACGGAACTAGGATTTGCTACCGTTGAACGTCATCTTCAGCTTCTTGAACTTATGGCAATGGTAATGAAGGATGTTGCAGATATCCCGTGGGATGAACGCAGTTTCCTCTGGCACGGACACACACTCGATTTCACGAATATAGGCGGATTTGCAGCGATACTGTTCGTCAATCCGGTATATATAGAAGGCATGGAAAGCCCAGAATGGCCGGGACTTGCCGGCGGCAGAGTCAACACCCTCTGGATGATCCCGATATCCGCAGCCGAACTCGATTTTCTCCGCCAGAAAGGCGTTGAAGAACTCATAAAACTAAGCGGCGGTGCCAAGCAGATCTGCCACATTTTCGACGGCATTCCGAAGTTTTTGCATTACTGATCAGCTCATAAACAGTTTCCAAAATAAAAAACAAGGCTCAGATATGTCCGGTAACGTATCTGAGCCTTTACTGTAATATATGGACATTTACCCTGTTTTTATGGTATAATATACGGAGAACAAAAGAAACAGATTTTCTGGAAGGGGGATAACTATGGTATACCAGAGAACAACGAATAAGGGAGACCTTCTTGAGACAGATATATACTGGAAGGCTGAAAAATTCCTTGAATTCAGAAACAGGAGAAATGAAATATTCACTATTGAGCCGAATACCGTTTTTACGATTTCGGCGGAATATAATCACCGGACGGATGATTATGAAGTAACGGTGACCTGCTACGGGTTTGCCGAAGGGTTCAATGACGGGATGAGAAGAGGAATCAGTTCTCCGCTGGCTGTAAAGAGCAAGGTGGAGCAGAGACTTTCGGAGGACGAATTTTTCGCGCTTAAACTTGAACTTGACAGAAGATGCGTCAGCATGAAAAAACAGATGCTCGAGACAAAAATCATGAGCAACAGTCATGTTGTTGATTTCTGTAATAAAAATGATGCAGCAAGAAAAGAACTGCTTGCTTTACAGTCACAGGCTGAGAATGTCAAAAGACAGCTTAACAGCGGACGCCGTCAGCCTACAAATATTGAAAAGAAGATCTCAAGGTTTATTGATGTTTCAGAACGTGTTGAGGCGGATGCCACATCATGTGAGAGGCTGAAGCAGATAAGCCAGCTTTCATTTGTAGTATTCTTCATGTTTTTTCTGCTTTCGCTCGGAACGTCGTCATCGCCGAATTTCCTTATGGTTTTTCTGTTTTTTGCAATCATGACCGTGAGCGGCCTTAATTTTCTTTTCGGTCCGAAAGCAGCAGCTATTGTGGTCTGCAAGGTGCTGTCACTTCCGTTCGTTATTGGCGATTTTCTCACCGGAAGCGGACGCGGTCAGAGACTTGACCGGCAGACATGCCATCAGCTTGAGGGTGATCTTAAGATGCTGGATTCTGAAATACATCTTCGCACGCTGAAACAGATGGATCTGAAAAGAGAACTCGACAGAAATTTCAGCCTTGTAAACAATGAGATATTTGGTGCGGCTCTGCCGCTTATAAATCCTGCTCCGGGACAGAAGTCTGCAAATCCTGCCACCGGACAGATGTATACGGCTCAGATGCCGGAGATCGAAACCAGAACTCCTGAGGAGATCACGGGCGGATACGAAAGAGTTGCGTATCCTGTTTATGACCGCAGTGATGATATTCCTGCGTCGGATGAACGAAAGGTGATATGCCTTACAAAAGAAGGACGCAAATCTCGCAGCGTGCAGACTCCGAATGGTAAGAAAGTCGATCTGCGCAAGCACTAAGGAAACGCTGATTTATGAACAGATCAGTGTGGGGCACGGGGCGAAGCCCCGTAATCTCTCCACTCAGGCAATCCGGCGAAGCCATATTGCCGACTTAATCAGCGCTTTTCTAAAAATGTATCTGGAGGATAAGTTTTGAAGGGGATGAAAAAGCCGTTAAGGATCGCACAGAAGGTAAAAGGCTTCTGCGACATGATGAGTGATGACAACATCGGCTCATTTGCGGCCAGTGCGGCATACTTTTTTATACTGTCATTTTTTCCGCTGGTAATGCTGCTTATGTCACTGCTCAGATACACCAATCTGACCCGTGATCAGCTGACTGATATGCTTGCAGACGTTATTCCTGCGGAAATGCATTCGATAATGGTAAATATTATTTCCGAGGTGTACGGCAAGACGGCCCTTACAGTTTCGCTTTCCGCACTTGTTATACTGTGGACGGCGGGCAAAGGGTTCATGGCGCTTAAGAGCGGGATGGATGTCGTTGTCGGAGCTTCGAAAAAACATAATTATTTCTGGTTAAGGGTGCTCGGCACGATCAATGCGGTCCTGCTTATGACCGTGATCCTTGCTGCACTTGCACTCGGTGTATTCGGACAGATGCTTGAAGAACTGCTCGAAAAGCACATCAGTTTCCACGGTGATTTCGTCCTGTTTGTTGTGACGTTCCGAAAGGTCATCATGCTTGCCGGTTTCGGACTACTGTTTACGATATCCTACAGGTTCACGCCAGGGTGGAGAAGAAGCAGCAGATTTACGGGCAAAAGGGTCCGCATACTTTCACTTTTGCCGGGAGCACTGGTAAGTTCGGTGGGATGGCATCTTTACTCGGCACTGTTTTCCTACTACTTAAGATGCTCGCGCGGATTTGAAAATATGTACGGAAGCCTTGCGACGCTAATCGGTGCGATGTTCTGGCTTTACGGATGCATCTATCTTATACTCATAGGCCTTGAAATAAACGTTTATCTTATGAAAGACACTAAAGCTGAAATGAAAGGAAATGAATAATGAAAGCACTTGTTATTTATACTTCACAGACAGGTTTCACAAAACGCTATGCCGGATGGCTTGCTGAAAAACTCGGCGGCGAGGCAGTTGATATAAACGAAGTGAAAAATGCGCCGGACGAACGTTTTTCGTCTTATGACACGATCGTTTACGGTGGCTGGGCAAATGCCGGAAAGGTAGTGCACTCGGACTGGTTTCTAAAAAAGGCTCCGAAATGGAAGGGTAAAAAACTCGCTGTTTTCTGCGTAGGTGCAGCAAAGGCGGGGGACCAGAACATGAAAAATGCACTTGACAGACTGCTTGACAGTGAGCAGAAGAAATACATAAGTGCTTTCTATCTGCCGGGAGGACTTAACTATGAAAAGCTCAAGACGGGTGGCAGACTTCTTATGAAGGCATATGCGGCAATGCTTAAGAAAAAGCCGGAAACGCAGGAGTACGGTGAGCTTATCTCGAAGTCTTTTGATATTGCAGACCAGAAATATCTTGAACCGTTAATTGAATATCTTGGAGCATGATGACTCAGAAGTTTTTAAACTTTCGGCCGACTCGCAGATTTTATAAAAATATTTGAAAAATCCCTTGACAAGGGAAAAAGAACGTTGTATAATAGATAAGTAAAACAAAGCAGAACCTCAGTTCTCACCGGTTGGTCGCTGATATCGAACCGGTAAATACTTTAAAAAGATTTTTAAGTATGAGTACTGACGTGTGTCTGTACTCATTTTTTTATTAAAATTTATTATAGTCTTGGAGGTGCTGACGATTAGCAACAAGGAACTGCAGATAAACGAAGAGATTCGCGATAAAGAGCTTCGTGTCATTGGTAATGACGGTGAACAGCTTGGAATGCTTTCAGCGGCAGAAGCGCTGGAGATAGCTTATGAAAGGAATCTGGATCTGGTAAAGATCGCTCCGCAGGCAACACCGCCTGTATGCAAAATCATGGATTACGGCAAGTACTGTTTTGAACAGGCTAAGCGTGAGAAGGAAGCAAGAAAGAACCAGAAGATAGTTGAAATAAAAGAGATCAGAATGTTCTCAAATATCGATACTAACGATTTCAATACCAAGGTAAATCAGGCATGTAAATTCCTGAAGTCAGGCGATAAGGTTAAGGCTTCGGTACGTTTCCGTAAAAGAGCTATCGCTCATCCGGAACTCGGTGGAGAATTGCTTGAGCGTTTCAAGGAAGCTTGTCTGGAGGTTGGCGTTGTTGAAAAGCCGGCAAAGATGGAAGGACGTAGCCTTGTTATGTTCATTTCACCAAAGACGAATAAGTAATTAAGGAGGATATAAAGATGGCTAAGGTTAAGGTTAAAACTCACTCAGGAGCCAAGAAGCGTTTTAAGGTTACTGGTACAGGCAAGTTCAAGTATCAGAAGACAAACAGAAGACACAGATTAACTCAGAAGGATACTAAGAGAAAGAGAAGCAACCGTGCTTCAGGCGTAGCTGACTCAACAAACATGGGCGCTCTCAAGCAGTTAATGCCATACGCATAAGCTGTTCTTTTTCGGAAAATTCAGAAACTATCATAATCAAATAATCGGAGGTAGAAATATATGGCACGTGTTAAGGGTGCGATGATGACTCGTAAGAGAAGAAACAAGACTCTCAAGCTTGCTAAGGGCTACTGGGGAGCTAAGAGCAAACACTTCAAGATGGCTAAACAGGCCGTAATGAAGTCAGGCAACTATGCATACGTTGGACGTAAGCAGAAGAAGAGAAACTTCAGACAGCTCTGGATCACAAGAATCAGTGCAGCTGCTAAGATGAACGGCATGAACTACTCAACACTCATGAACGGTCTTAAGAAGGCTGACATCACATTAAACAGAAAGATGCTCTCAGAAATCGCAATCAACGATCCTGACGGCTTCACAGCAATTGCTGAAAAGGCAAAGGCTGCTCTTTAATTCGATCACAACACGCTCATTATTCTTATATTGAGCGTGTTTTCTTAGTTTTTAAGGAAATAAAAAAACAGTGTTTTTTAATTGAAAGTGGTGTTGTTTTGACTGTAATTACTTCAAAGGACAATCCGTCAGTTAAACTCTACATGAAGCTTTCGTCATCAAAGAAAGAGAGAAGAAACCTGAGACTTTATGTACTTGAAGGGTTTCGTCTCATTGAAGATGCGATCAGTGAAAAAGCTCCGGTAAAACAGCTCTTTTTTACGGAAGACGCTTACGGAAAATATGCTGATGAGCTATCCCAGGTTGATTTGAAAGAAGTGAAGATCCTGATTATTTCAAATGAGCTTGGAATAAAGATTTCATGTACGGAAAAGCCGCAGGGAGTTTTTGCAATTTGCGAAATGCCGCCTGCGCGTTCTCTTGAAAAAGAGATCGTAAAGAACGGAAAATATGTTGTCCTTCACGGACTTCAGGATCCGGGGAATCTGGGGATGATTATAAGAACTGCAGATGCAGTGGGAATGGACGGAGTTATTCTTTCCGAAAGCTGTGAACTTTACAGCCCGAAGGTAATAAGGTCCACAATGGGGTCAGCGTTCCGCATGAAGATATTTGAAAGCCGTGACACGGATGAACTGTTCTCGTGCCTTGAAAAGAACGGGATAAAGAGCTATGCGGCTGTCATTGACAAGGATGCCGAAGATCTGAGAACTATCAGATTTGACGGCGGTTGTGCCGTATTTATCGGAAACGAAGGCAACGGTCTTCCGGCTGAAATTTCATCACGGTGTACAGTCAGAGCAACTATCAGAATGTCGGGTCACATAAATTCGCTGAATGCCGCAATGGCTACCGGTATTTTTATGTGGGAAATGTCCGGAAACAGTAAGCATCAGTGATACTGTTTCTTACTTAAGTACGGACGGAAAAAAAGAGGAGTTATATGACAGAAAAACAGTATTGGATCATGCTTGCCGGCATTTTCGGACCGGCTTCGCATGAACTCAGGGAACTTATCCACCGTTACGGCGGTCCTGCAGAGGTCTACCGTGCGGCATGGGAGGCAAAGATACCGCTTAAGCCGTATGAGCAGAAGCAGTTTTCGATATGGACGAAGGAAAAGGCGGAGTCTGTTATTGAAGAGTGTGAAAAAAAGGATATTTTTATCCTTACACCTGATGACGAAGATTATCCGTCAAAACTGAAAACGATTTACGATCCGCCGGCAGTGCTTTATGCCTACGGTGATCTTTCCTGCCTTAACGACGAACTTACTTTAGGCGTGGTCGGAACGAGATATCCTTCGGCGTACGGAAGAACTGCATCCGGAAAGATATCGGCGGAACTTGCAAAGATAGGATTTACGATAGTCAGCGGATTTGCGTCCGGAATCGATTCTGCTGCCCACAGGGGAGCACTGTCTGCAGGCGGAAAGACTGTCGCGGTGCTTGGCTGCGGAGTGGATGTTATCTATCCGAAGGACAATGAAGACATTTACGAAGTCATTGCGGAAAACGGCGTGTTTATTTCAGAATATCCACCGGGAACACCTCCGCTGGGAAAGAATTTTCCTTTAAGAAACAGGATAATCTCCGGTATTTCACTCGGAATTTTTGTGGCTGAAGCACCGCTCCACAGCGGAGCGCTGATAACTGCAGAATCGGCCATCGAACAGGAAAGAGACGTTTTCTGTCTGCCGCCTCACGACATTTTTGACAGGAATTTTGAAGGCGTTGTCAAATACCTGCGTGACGGAGCATTTCCGGTATTCAGTCATCTCGACATAATCTATGAATACTGTACCAACTATTCACACAGGCTTTCACCGGTAAAACCGTCTGATGAATTCAGTTCTCCGAGGGGAACTGAAACGGGCTCTGCGGAAAAGGAACCGAAGAAAAGCAGAAAGAGCACCGTTAAGAAAGAGAAAACTCCGAAGTTTGATCTTTCATCACTTTCAGCGACTCAGAAGACAATTGTCAAGCTGCTTCTGAAGCATGATCACCATGTTGACGAGCTTTGTGAAAAGTCCGGAATTGATATGCCTGATCTGCTTACCGAGCTTACTGATCTGGAGATCTCCGGATTTGTGGCATCTCTGCCGGGAAACATTTATACCCTGAGATCATAAAAAAACTTTTGACAAATCAAAATAAATCATATATACTATATAATTGTATATTACAGTTGTCTACCTACAGAGAAAAAAGGAGAAAGAAATGTCTGATCTTGTAATTGTAGAGTCTCCTGCAAAGGCAAAGACTATAAAGAAGTATTTGGGACCAGGTTACGAAGTAATCGCGTCCATGGGACATATAAGAGATCTTCCGAAGTCAAAGATCGGTGTTGATCTTGAAAATGATTTTGAGCCTATTTACACTGACATGAAGGGTAAAGAGGATGTTATAAAGGAATTAAAGAAGTACGCAAAAAAGTGCGACAAGATATATCTCGCAACTGACCCGGACCGCGAGGGTGAAGCTATATCATGGCATATAGCGCAGATGCTTGATCTTGATCTGAACACGGACAACAGAGTTGCGTTCAACGAGATCACAAAGTTCGGTGTACAGAGCGGTATGAGCAATCCGCATAAGATCAATATTGATCTTGTAAATGCACAGCAGGCAAGAAGAATACTTGACCGTATTCTCGGCTACAAGCTCAGTCCGTTCCTATGGAGAAAGGTAAAGCGCGGACTTTCAGCAGGACGTGTTCAGTCTGTTGCTGTAAGCCTTGTTGTTGACCGTGAAAACGAGATAAGAAAGTTCGTTACACAGGAATACTGGAGCATTGACGGAAAGTTTACAGCGCCGTCAAGCAGAAAGGTATTCTCTGCAAAGCTCGCTTCCATCGATACAAAGAAGGTGGATTTAAAGAACGAGTCCGAGACGAACAGCATTCTTTCAACACTTGAAAATGAAGAGTTCAAGGTTACAAAGGTAAAGAAAAGAGTTACCAAGAGACAGCCTGCTCCGCCGTATATCACTTCGACACTTCAGCAGGAAGCTTCACGCCGTATGGGATTCCAGGCGAGAAGAACAATGAAGGCTGCCCAGGAACTTTATGAAGGTATTGAAATAGAAGAACTCGGCCTTGTTGGTCTTATCACCTACATGAGAACAGACTCGCTCCGTGTTTCCGAAGAAGCAAAGCAGGCTGCTGCCGAATATATAAAGAACAAGTACGGCGAGGAATATCTGCCGCCGTCACCTCGTGAATACAAATCCAAGAAAAATGCTCAGGACGCGCATGAAGCTATCAGACCTTCAATGCCGGAACTTGATCCTGAACGTGTAAAGAACAGCCTTACTACTGATCAGTACAAGATCTACAAGCTTATCTGGGAGAGATTCATTGCAAGCCAGATGGCAAATGCACTTCTTGATACAGTTTCAGCTGAAATAAATGCCGGAAACTGCACTTTCACAGCATCAGGCTATTCAGTTAAGTTCAAGGGATTCTCAGTGGTTCACGTTGAATCAAAGGATACATCTGCTGACGAAGAGGAGAACAAGGAACTTCCGCCGCTTGAAGAAGGCGATGTTCTCAAGGTAAAGTCACTTCTCGGAAACCAGCATTTCACACAGCCTCCTTCAAGATATACTGAAGCTACACTTATCAAGACTCTTGAAGAAAACGGTATTGGTCGTCCGAGTACATATGCTCCGACTATCACAACTATCACATCACGTATGTACGTTGAACGTGACGGCAAGCAGCTCAAACCGACAGTTTTAGGCGAAGTTACCACGGAACTCATGAAGGACCACTTCGCTAACATAGTAAATGCAAAATTCACTGCAAGCATGGAAACCAACCTCGACGATGTTGAACGCGGTGAAAAGGACTGGAAGGCCACACTGAAGGACTTCTACAAGGATTTCGACGCTACTCTTGCAAAGGCCGAAGTTGCAATGGAAGGCAAGAGAGTAAAGATTCCGAGCGAGGAGACAGACGTTGTCTGCGACCAGTGCGGAAGAAACATGGTCATCAAGATTGGTCGTTTCGGCAAGTTCCTTGCATGTCCTGGTTTCCCTGAATGTACAAATACAAAGAAGATAGTTCAGGCTACCAAGGGCGTTTGTCCGCTCTGCGGAAACACCGTTATTGCGCAGAAGTCAAAGAAGGGCAGAAACTTCTTCGGCTGCGAAAAGTATCCTGAGTGTAATTTCATGACATGGAACACACCTATCGAGGATACATGCCCTAAGTGCGGATCCACCCTGTTCAAGAAGGGCGGAAGAGCCGGCAAGATACTCTGTGAAAAACCGGGATGCGGTTACGAGAGAGGTCTGTAATGGCGGTAAAGGTAATAGGTGCAGGACTTGCCGGCTGTGAAGCAGCCTGGCAGCTTGCGAATGCCGGTATCGAAACTGAACTTTATGAGATGAAGCCGGTGAAGTTTTCTCCGGCTCATCATTATGAGGGTATGGCTGAGCTTGTGTGCTCAAATTCCCTCAAGGCTGCAAGAGTCGATTCCGCCTGCGGCCTTCTCAAGGAGGAAATGCGAAGACTTGGTTCACTGATCGTTCCGTGTGCCGAGGAGACATCTGTTGAAGCAGGCGGGGCGCTTGCCGTTGACAGAACAAAGTTTTCCGACCTTGTTACACAGAAAATAAAGGAACATCCGTTTATAAAGGTTATTTCCGAGGAAGTGACATCCGTTCCGGAGGGCGATGTAATAATCGCTACCGGTCCTCTTACTTCCGGGACACTTGCAGATTCCATTGCGGAGAAGTGCGGAAACTACTTAAGCTTTTTTGATGCGGCTGCTCCTATAGTTACGTTTGACAGCCTTGATACGGATATTGTTTTCTTCGCATCACGCTATGACAAGGGCGATGCGGATTACATAAACTGTCCTATGACAAAGGAAGAGTACGATATCTTCTATAACGAACTAATAAATGCTGAATCAGCTCCGCTCAAGGAATTCGACCGTGAATCCTTCAAGGTTTACGAAGGCTGCATGCCGGTCGAGGTCCTTGCAAAGCGCGGTCCGGATACCATGCGTTTCGGCCCTCTGAAGCCGGTGGGACTTACCGACAAGCGTACGGGAAAGCGCCCGTGGGCAGTCGTTCAGCTCCGTAAGGAAAACCGTGAAGGTACGATGTACAACCTTGTGGGATTCCAGACCAATCTTAAATTCGGCGAGCAGAAAAGAGTGTTCTCGCTTATACCGGGACTTAAGGATGCTGAATTTGTCCGTTACGGTGTAATGCACAGAAACTCATTTATAAACAGTCCTAAGCTTTTAAAGCCAACTTTCGAGATGCGTGATATTCCGGGACTGTATTTCGCAGGACAGATAACAGGCGTGGAAGGCTACGTCGAATCAGCTGCCAGCGGAATAATGGCAGGACTTAATCTTGCCAGAAAGCTTACAGGAAAGAGTGAATTCGTCATGCCGCGTGAAACAATGACCGGTGCGCTTTCACTTTACATAAGCGACAGCTTTAACGACGGAAACTTCCAGCCTATGGGCTCAAACATGGGAATTCTTCCGGAACTGCCTGAGCGTATAAAGGACAAGAAGAAAAAGTATCAGATGTACGCAGACAGGGCTCTTGAAAAGATGGAAGAGCTCATGGCAGCAACAGAAATGTGATCAGGAGTTTGATTTTTTAATATGATAAATGTAATAGTAGATGCATTCGGCGGTGACAATGCCCCAGATGCGGTCATCGAAGGAAGCATACTTGCGGTTCAGAACCTCGGTGTAAAGATAACACTCGTAGGTGATGAAAAGCTTATAAACGAAGCAGCTGAAAAGCATAACCTCGTACTTACAGGTATCGATGTTGTTCATGCTGATACAGTTTTCGACATACACGAGGAACCTACCGAGATCATCAAGAGCGGAAAGAACAGCTCAATGGCTGTTGGTCTCGGACTTCTCCATGACGGAAAGGGCGATGCTTTTGTAAGTGCCGGAAGCACAGGCGCACTTGTTGTAGGTGCCACATTCATTGCCAAGCGACTCAAGGGCGTAAAGCGCGCAGCGCTTGCTCCTATCATGCCGGCAAAGGACGGATACTTCATGCTCCTTGACGGCGGTGCAAATACAGAATGCCGTCCGGAAGCACTTGTTCAGTTCGGTCTCATGGGTTCAGCCTACATGGAAAAGGTAATGGGCATAAAGGAACCGAGAGTAGGACTTCTGAATATTGGTGCAGAAGAAACAAAGGGCCGTGAACTCGAGATCGAGACATACAAACTTCTTGAAAAGTCTCCGGTAAACTTTGTCGGAAACATCGAAGCCCGTGACATGCCGTTCTCGAAGTGCGATGTTCTCGTTGCTGACGGCTACACAGGCAACATAGCTCTGAAACTTTACGAGGGCATGGGACTTTATTTTGCAAAGACTCTTAAGGGAATGCTCACGAAGAACTTAAAGACCAAGCTTGCTGCCGGTCTTCTTATGGATCAGGTAAATGACTTCAAAAAGAAAATGGACTATTCCGAAGTCGGCGGTGCGGTTCTCATGGGTATTTCAGGTACAGTTATAAAAGCACACGGAAGCTCAGACGGCAAGGCGTTCTACAATGCTATCCGCCAGGCTAAGGAGTGCGTTGAAACAGGAGTTTCAGAAAGAATCTCCTCTTATCTTGAAATGCAGAAGGGAGCAGAGTGACTTGACCGAACTTGAAGAAAGTATAAAATACACTTTTAAGGATAAAAAGCTTCTTCATGAAGCTCTTTCCCATTCATCATACGCAAACGAATGCAGAAGGAACCGCCGCAGCAATGAACGTCTTGAGTTCTTAGGCGACAGTGTTCTTTCCATCGTTGTATCACAGTATCTTTTCGAACATTTTTCGCATCTTCCTGAAGGCGAACTCACAAAGATAAGAGCTTCGCTGGTATGCGAAAAATCTCTTCACATATTTGCACAGAAGATCAATCTCGGAAAGTATCTTCTTCTTGGAAAAGGTGAGGAGAATACAGGCGGACGTGAAAGAGCGTCTATACTTGCCGATGCTTTCGAAGCGCTTATTGCGGCAATATTCCTTGACGGAGGACTTGAAGCTGCAAGAACACATATTCTCAGATTCATTCCGGAAGATCTTGAAGCACAGAAGAACGCAGCGTTCAGTGACTACAAGACTATTCTTCAGGAAGTTATCCAGCAGAATCCTGAGGAAAAGGTCGAGTACGTTATAGCTGACCAGACAGGTCCTGATCATAACAAGGCGTTTACGGTAAATGTATGCCTTAATTCAAACGTGATCGGTGTGGGTGTCGGACGCAGCAAGAAGGAAGCAGAGCAGATGGCTGCCAAGGAAGCGCTTAAGCTCATGGGCTACAATGAAGCACAGTAATATTTCAATATTTATTCCTCATACCGGATGTCCGCACATGTGCAGTTTCTGCAACCAGCATACCATAAGCGGTGCGATGAAACCGCCGACGGGTGAAGAGGTGAGGAAGACCTGCCTTGAGGCACTTTCATACATCAAGGACAGGAAAAACTGCGAGATAGCTTTTTTCGGAGGAAGCTTTACTGCTGTTCCGGAGGACTATCGTAATGAACTTCTTGAAAGTGTTAAAGAGTTTTTAGGTGAGGACGGTTTCGGCGGTATACGTGTTTCAACAAGACCGGACTGCATTGATGAAAACATTCTCGAAAATCTTAAGCATTACGGTGTTACTGCCATTGAACTCGGATGTCAGAGCATGGACGATGAGGTGCTTCGTCTCAACGAACGCGGACACAGTTCCGAAGATGTGGTAAAGGCATCTGAACTCATAAGACAATACGGTTTTGAACTGGGCCACCAGATGATGACCGGACTCTACGGTTCGTCTCCTGAAAGGGACAGCATGACGGCAGACAGGATCATAGCCATTAAGCCGGATACCGTAAGAATTTACCCGACAGTCATACTTGAGGGAACGAAGCTTGCGGAACTGTACAGATCCGGTGAGTACAGGACTTACAGTCTTGACGAGATGGTGGGATACTGCTGCGGATACATGGAGCGTTTTGAGGCGGCAGGTATAAGGATCATAAAATGCGGACTTCACGCATCTGAAACGGTCGAAGGGGAAATGACCGGCGGATATTATCATCCTGCATTCAGAGAATTGTGTGAAAGCCGGAAATACAGAAACATTCTTGACGGAATGCTTTGCTGTGAAGGGGAGTACAGGATCGGGGTCAGACCTGAGCTCGTAAGCAAGGTGACCGGACAGAAACGTTCAAACATTGAATATTTCAGTCAGAAGGGGATCAGAATAAAGATCGTTCCTTCAGACCAGAGGGAAGAAATAAATGTATTTAAAATCACTTGAACTTCACGGTTTCAAGTCCTTTCCGGATAAAGTCGTACTTTCATTCGACAAGGGACTTACAGGTGTAGTAGGGCCTAACGGCAGCGGAAAAAGTAATATTGGTGACGCGGTAAGATGGGTGCTCGGGGAGCAGTCCACCAAGACGCTTCGCGGCAACAAGATGGAAGATGTTATTTTTTCCGGTACTACAGCGAGAAAACCGGCCGGTTTTGCGTCTGTTACACTTACGATAGACAACAGCACCGGCGAACTCGGTACAGATGACAGTGAAGTTGCCGTTACACGAAAGATCTACCGCAACGGTGACAGCGAATACAAAATAAACGGTAAAACAGTCAGACTCAAGGATATCAATGAACTGTTCATGGATACGGGTCTCGGACGTGACGGCTACTCCATAATCGGACAGGGCCGAATTGCCGAGATCGTCGGTGCCAGAAGTACGGAACGCCGTGATATTTTTGAAGAGGCGGCCGGCATATCAAAATTCCGCTACAAAAAGGCGGAGGCAGAGCGCAGGCTCACACAGGCTCAGGATAACCTTAACCGTCTCACGGATATTCTTTCCGAACTCGAAGACCGTGTAGGGCCTTTGAAAAAGCAGTCTGAAAAGGCTGAGAAATTTCTTGTTCTGGCTGATGAAAGAAAGAAACTTGAACTTTCACTCTGGATACACGACCTTGAAGAACTGGGAGATGCGCTTAAGAAAATAGAGGAGAACTCTCTTATCTACACTGCTCAGTACGAAAATATCGTAAGTCAGGAAGAGCGTGAGGAACAGAGCATCAGTGAAGCGTATGACAAGATGCGTGAGATCACGCTGAAGATAGATGAGTACAAGCAGCTCATACTTGATGTGGAGCGTGAATCGTCAGATTACCGTTCCGGAATTGCTGTGTGCGAAAATGATATACGTCACAGCGAGGAGATGATAGCTTCTGTAAGAAGGCAGCAGGAAAACGAAGAAAATGCGAAAAAGGCTGTTGCCGAAAAGATGGAAGCGCTCAAAAGAAAGCTTGCCGAAGGTGAGCAGAAGATACACGATACGGAAGATGAACTTCGTGCCGCTGAAAAGAGCTTCAAGGAGATCGAAGAGGAAGCGGGAAGAGCGGAGAAGGAATCCGGAGACCGTGAATCAAAGCTTACTGCGATGTACAGAAAACAGAATGACCTTAAGTTCACTATAGCATCAGCCTCATCAAGACGTGATGAGTTCGGCGGCCAGCTTGCTGAACTTGACTCACAGAATGAAGAACTTGCAAAGACTCTTGCAGGATATGAGGAAGATCTGCGTACAGCGAAGGAGACCCTTGATACCATCGAGGAGCGGGAGAAGGAAAGCGAAAACAGACTTGCCGGTCTTTCGATGATGTACAAGAAGAAAAAGACTGCGTTTGACGAGAGAAAACAGCAGTTTGATGACCTTACACTTGAACTGAGGGAAAAACAGCAGCGTGAGAAACTCTTAAGCGATATGGAAAACAGCATGGAGGGTCTCAACTACAGCGTAAAGGAAATACTTAAGGCTCAGAAAAACCAGCGTATTACAGGTATTTACGGTACGGTGTCACAGCTGATAACTGTTGATGATGAATATACCACGGCGATAGAAACAGCACTTGGCGGTGCTCTTCAGAACATTATCGTAAAGAATGAAGACACGGCCAAGAGATGTATCGCTCTGCTTAAGGAACTGAAAAAGGGCCGTGCTACTTTCCTGCCGGTCACATCGGTAAAGCCGTATGATTTCCGTGAAAACGGCGTAAGAAACGAGGACGGATTTGTAGCGCTCGGTGACGAGATCGTTGAAACTGATCCTGATTTTAAGAATATCATGAGCAATCTCCTCGGAAGAACTGTTATTGCTGAGGATATCGACTACGCTTCGGTTATTGCCAAGAAGTATTCCTACAGGTTCCGCATTGTTACACTTGACGGTCAGGTGATCAACGCAGGCGGTTCATTCACAGGCGGTTCGGCTGTTCAGTCGGGCGGTATTCTTTCGAGAAAGAATGAGATAAATGAACTTGCCGGAAAAATAAAGGAACTCGAAGGCTCCGTTTCAAAGGTGAGAGATGAAGCTCAGAAAGTCAGAGCGGAAGCAGAAAAACTCCGTCTTGACATAGAAGCTGAAAACGATACAAAGCAGAAATTAAATGAAGACAAACTGACATTCCGTTCAGAGATAAAGAGCCTTGAATCTATCCTGGCTCAGTCTGAACAGCAGAACAGGAACTATTCTGAAAACAGACGCAGACTCGAAAAGAACATCGCGGAAGCGGAAGAGCAGTTCAAATCGGCATCTGAGGAGCTTGAAAAGATCACTGAGGAACTTGAAAGAGCGCAGAGCGAGGTCGATTCCCACCAGAGCCTTAAGGAAGGACTGGCGGAAAAGAGAAAACAGCTTTCCGATCATCTGTATGAACTGAAGATCCGCTGCATGGAAGCGGAGAAAAACTGCGAATCCATAAAGCTGGAGATAAGTCACTGTGAAGCTGATGCAGGAAATCTGAACCAGAGTGCAAAAGAGCTTGAAAACCAGATAGCCGGTCATGAGAAGACCATATCTGAAAAGAGGGCTGAAATAGAAAAAAACCGTGCTTTGCTTGAAAAGGCTGCCGGACAGACTGAAGTGTACAGAAACTGCATAACGGCATCCGGCGAACAGCATGACAAATACGAAGCTGCTATTTCCGAGAAGCGTGCCGGTTTAAAGAAACTCGGCGAGGACAAGGAACGTCTTTCACGTGAGATGTCGAGGTTCGAGGAAAAGAAGGTAAATACACAGAGGGATTACGACAGCATAATCACACGTCTGTGGGAGAACTACGAGCTTACACGTACTGAGGCGGAAAACCAGGCTGAAAAGATTGAAAATATTGGACAGGCTCAGAAAAGACTCGGCGAAGTGCGTAATTCCATCAAGGCACTCGGCAGCATCAACGTTGCGGCTATTGAGGAATACAAGGAAGTTTCCGAACGTTACGAATTCCTTTCGGCACAGCTTAAGGATGTTGAGAATTCCAAGCGTGAGCTTGAAAAACTCATCGAGGAACTCACATCTGACATGCAGAGGATATTTGCCGAGAACTTCGCACTTATCAACAAGAACTTCAAGGAGATCTTCGTGGATCTGTTCGGCGGCGGCAAGGCTGATCTTGAACTGACCGATCCGGACAACATTCTTGAATCCGGTATCGAGATAAAGGTAGCCCCTCCGGGAAAGGTCATCAAGAACCTTATCTCGCTCTCCGGTGGTGAGCAGGCTTTCGTTGCCATCGCCATCTACTTCGCTATCCTGAAGATAAGACCGGCCCCGTTCTGTATCCTCGACGAGATCGACGCGGCCCTCGACGAAGTAAACGTACGTAAGTACGCATTCTACCTCAAGAATTTCGTAAGCACGACGCAGTTCATCCTCGTAACCCACAGAAGAGGTACAATGGAACTTGCCAACGTCCTCTACGGCGTTACAATGCAGCAGAACGGCGTGTCCAAGCTGCTCAAGATGAATCAGGTGGATATTCCGGATGAAAATGATGCGGGCAACGCATAATAATCTTTGTGCGCTGCCGAGCGCACAAAGGTACCGTCCCGTCTAACGACGTGCCGGTGCTATTGATAGTGCGCCTGCCGGCGCACGCTTCATATTTACAATGTATAACGGCGCTCTGTATGGAACGCCGTTTTATTTAGTTAAAACGCAGACTTTCTCCGTTAAATTAAACAAAACACAACCTCATTGCATTGAACAAATACACGAAATATTGAGAAATGGTTGACTTTTTAATAGTCTGGGACTATAATTATAGACATATTAAACAACGAAGCAGGGTAATAAAGTTGTTTGATACGATCAGCAGTTGTATGCAAAGACATAAAATGCTGAAATTAAGGGAATATGGGATATCAGAATGCTGCAAAGTAAGGGGTTACAGGAAAGCAGCGTAACTAATGATACCCATTGATTATTATGAGGGATTTTGCAGATTTTAATTCATTATCTGCATAAAAAGGGGTTGACATAGTTATGTTCAAGACGTATAATGCGTTAACAGCACAGCACAG
>JAFRUS010000004.1 GCA_017438745.1 Oscillospiraceae bacterium
AATTCTATTGTACCACATTAACTGAAGCAAATCAATTATCAAATACACCTTATCGGAACTATCTTATTTTTCTCATCAAGTGGGATCACCATCGGTGACATGCAGATCACCGCACCTTCACCAATCTCTTCCGGAAGTGAATCAAGAACAGTGAAATTCTTCAGAGCACCTTTTCCGGGATCTGCACTCTTCTTAATTTCAACCGGATAGATTTTTCCGTTTTCAAGTATCATCAGATCTATCTCGCGGCCATTGTTGTCGCGATAGTAAAACAGTCTGCTTCGGACATCGATACCGGCATTTACATATCCCTTGATTATCTCGGATATAACAAATGTTTCAAACATCGCTCCGCCCATCGACGAAATTTCAAGTGCATGAGGATTGTTCCACATACTGAGGTAGCACGCAAGTCCTGTGTCCATAAAATAAAGCTTTGGACGCTTAACTATGCGCTTTACAGTATTTCCCGAATAAGGATTCAGCAGAAAAACAAGACCAGATGAAACAAGAACAGACAGCCACTGATCAGCTGTTTTTCTGTCTATACCAACGTCTTTTGAAATATCATCGACGTTCACTTCCTGCCCCGTTCTTGCTGCAGCACACGAAATAAACTTAAGAAATTTACCTTCATCTTTTACATTGATAAGATAACGGATATCACGTTCAATATATGTCTGCATATAGGAACCGTAATAATTCTCAGGATCAAGTTCCGGATCCGTTACCATAGCAGGCATACTTCCGCGCAATATCATTTCAAAAACAGAACGTATATTGTCCTGAGAACTGATATTCTTTACTGAAGAAGGCAGAAACGGAACGCTTTCATAATCCTCTGTTTCAGCTCTGGACATTGAATACATCGAAAGGATCCCTGCTCTTCCGGACAATGATTCGCTTACACTGTTCATCATGTGAAACATCTGCGAACCGGTGAGATAATACATTCCTTTTTCCTGTGCTTCATCCACCCTGATCTTGATATACGGAAACAATTCCGGTGCATACTGAATTTCATCGATTATAAGCGGCGCCGGATACTGCTGAAGAAACAGTTCCGGGTCTTCCTTTGCGAGCTGTCTTACCCTCGGATAATCAAGCGTAACATAGTTTATTCCGCCTTTTTTATCCGCAAAATGCTTAAGTACAGTAGTTTTTCCTATCTGCCTTGCCCCGCAGACAAGCACTACAGGAAAATGCTTAGACATATATTCAATTTTATCTTCAATTGCTCTTTTTTTATACATATCAGCACCTGATTTCTATACATTTCGGGAGTTTAATTCCTTATTTGTATAGATTATAGCATATAATAAACACCATTGTCAATGCAAAATGGTACCATAAGCGTGTTTTACGTTTATGATACCATGTGTAAAGCTTTCGTTTAATATAATCTTCTGAATTTAATAATTCTATTGTACCACATTAACTGAAGCAAATCAATTATCAAATACACCTTATCGGAACTATCTTATTTTTCTCATCAAGTGGGAT
>JAFRUS010000014.1 GCA_017438745.1 Oscillospiraceae bacterium
CTTCTCTCACCTGGTTCTGACAATACAAGAGCTAAGGTTTCACTCCAGAGAGCAGCTCAGACACTTAAGTTCTGTGAACAGAACGGTATTGCTCTCAGAGGTCATACATTCGTTTGGTACAGCCAGACACCTGACTGGTTCTTCAAGCAGAACTTCCAGCAGGGCGGACAGGATGTTTCAAAGGACATCATGAACCAGCGTCTTGAAAACTTCATCAAGGATACATTTGAACTCCTCGCTAAGGAATATCCTAACCTTGATGTTTACGCTTACGACGTATGTAACGAGCTCTTCGTAAATGACGGCGGCGGACTCCGTCCTGGCAGCAACTCAGGCTGGACCAGAATTTACGGCGACAACAGCGATGAATTTATCATCAACGCATTTACATATGCAAGAAAGTATGCTCCTAAGGGATGCAAACTTTACATCAACGACTATAACGAATACATGCCTGCAAAGACAAACGATATCTACAGCATCGCTATGAAGCTCAAGGAACTCGGCGTTATCGATGGTATCGGAATGCAGTCACACCTTGATATCAGCTATCCAAGTGCTCAGGTTTACAAGACAGCTCTTGAAAAGTTCTTAAGCACAGGTCTTGAAGTTCAGATCACTGAGCTCGATATCACAACAAATAATGACTGGGATTCACAGGCTAAGCTCTTTGCTGATGTATTCCAGATGGCAGCTGACCACGCTGATCAGATCCCTGCTGTTACAGTATGGGGTACAAACGACAGCATCAGCTGGAGAAGACAGAACAGCCCTCTCCTCTTCAGTCAGGGTTATCAGCCGAAGAAGGCTTATGAATCTGTAATGGCAGTTACTGTTCCTTCAGGTTCAACTCAGAAGACAGAACCTTCACCAAGTCCTTCTCCGTCACCAAGCCCGTCTCCATCGCCATCACCTTCACCTAGCCCTTCTCCATCACCGAGCCCTTCTCCATCACCGAGCCCATCACCTTCACCAAGTCCTTCACCTTCACCGAGCCCATCACCTTCAGTAGCTCCTTCGAAGGATCCGGTGATCAATACAGCTCCTGATGCAGGTTATACAGCAGGTGATGCTGACATGAACGGCGCTCTTACAACAAACGATCTTGTTACAGTTATGAAGCACATCATTGGTTCTTCAAAGCTCACAGGAGACGCTCTTAAGGCAGCCGATATGAACGGCGACGGTGCAATTTCAATCATCGACCTTATCAAATTAAAAAATAAACTTATTTGATCCAATTCAATCCTGCGCGAAAAGCCAGTCTGTATTTAATATAGACTGGCTTTTCCTTTTGTCATTTATTGTAGCTTTAATCATTTTTATGGTAAATGTGTACTAATCGCTTTCTGAGCCGGTAATGACAGCAAAATCTTGCTGTCATTAGTATTATTTTTACTCAATAGTGATAATTATTTACTTAATTCGTCACTTAACTTTCATGATTTAATCACATTTAGGAAGGTTTAAGTTTGTCAAAAGCATGTCAAAACTACGTCATTGGCTTATTACTTATATATATTAAATTTACATCAATAAATCATCGCATTTTACCGTCACTCTGCATATATACCCATCTGTTAAAATTCTACACTTGTCTGTCGAAGTGTCGTTCGTTTGTGAATGTTGTACAATGTTAAGCTCTATGTCACAAGTTTATTATTGAACTTGACACATATATTAAAAAGTTGTATACTTAGGACACAGAAAGAGGTGGTATAATGAAACACACAAAAAAGATCGCATGTGGTTTCATCGCATTATCAATGTTAATGTCAATCGCAGCATCGCCAGAACTTCTCAGTGTAAAAAATATACTGACAGTTAAAGCTGCGGATCAGGTCGGACAAAAATTCTCTGTAGGCAACGGTCAGAAGACACAGTACAAGGCTGACAACGTTGACGGCTACAGCTACGAGATCTGGCTTGACCAGACAGGCGGAAGCGGTTCCATGACACTTGGAAGCGGCGGTACATTCAGCACAGAATGGAGTGCTCAGGTTTCAAGAGGTAACTTCCTTGCCCGCCGAGGCAGAAACTATGACGCAACAAAGAAAGCTACGGAATACGGTCCGATCGTAATGGACTATGCTGCTGAATATTCAGCAAGCTCACAGGGTAACTCAAGACTCTGCGTATATGGCTGGATGAAGAATCCTCTCGTAGAATACTACATCATCGAGGACTGGGTTAACTGGTGCCCTAAACCAAACGGTGCCAGCAAGACAGTTACTATCGATGGTGCTGAATACGAGATCTTCCAGCTTGACCACACAGGTCCTACTATCCTCGGTACTACCGAAACATTCAAGCAGTACTTCAGCGTTCGTAAGTCAAAGAGAACATCAGGTACCATCACAGTATCAGATCACTTCAAGGCATGGGCAGACGCAGGATGGAACATTGGTAACCTTACAGAAGTTGCTCTCAATGTTGAAGGCTGGGAGAGCAGCGGTAAGGCTAACGTAACAAAGCTCACTATCGGTGAGACCGGCAGCAAAACAAATACAGACCCTTCACCATCACCGTCCCCTTCACAGAATCCTCAGAATCCTTGGGGACAGCAGAATCCTTGGGAACAGCCAAGTTCTGCTCCAGGCTCAAACCCTAATACAAACTCGGGCAGCCTTTCTGAAATTCAGGCGAAGGCAAAGGCCGAATTCACAGAAAACGTTCCTGGTGAAGCTAAAGCTTCCGACACTGGTAAACTGTCAAAGATCCATTATCAGTCAAAGAAGGCCGGTAGACAGAAACCAGCAAATGTATGGCTTCCTGAAGGCTATACAGAAGGAAAAAAATATCCTGTCCTTTACGTAAACCACGGTGTAATGGGCGGTGAAGACGACCTTACAAAGGGATGGGGCATCTGCGAGATGGCTTCATACTTTATAAAGAAGGGTCAGGTTCAGCCATTCATCATCGTATTCACACAGATGTACACAGGTCCTAACGAAAGACCTGGCGGTATCACCCAACAGGATATGGACTACTACGATGACTTCCTCTATGATCTCACTGAAAGCCTTATGCCTTACATGTCTGAACATTACTCAGTAGCTGAAGGCAGAGAAAACACAGCTATCTGCGGTTTCTCAATGGGCGGCAGAGAATCACTCTACATTGGTATGAAGGCTTGTGACAAGATCGGTTACGTAGCCGCTTCATCACCGGCTCCTGGTATCGTTCCTGCAAAGGATATGTTCCTTAACCACCGCGGCAGCATGACTGAATCAGAATTCAAGTTTGCTACTACACCTTATCTCCTCATGATAGGCGGCGGTACAAATGATACAGTCGTTGGTACATTCCCTAAGCAGTATCACGAACTCTATGACAAGAACGGCGTTGATAACATCTGGTTTGAAAAGGCAGGTGCAGGTCACGACGCTTCAGTAGGTACACCACTGTTCTACAATTTCATCGGACACATCTTCCCTGTTGGTGCAGCACAGACTACAGAACCTTCTCCAAGCCCGTCACCATCACCTTCACCAAGTCCTTCTCCATCACCATCACCTTCACCATCGCCAAGTCCAAGTCCGTCACCAAGCCCATCGCCATCACCATCGCCAAGTCCTTCTCCAAGTCCGACAACTTCACCGGAACCTACTCAGGTACCTGAAGTAACAGCAGGAGATGCAGACGGTAACGGCGTTGTAAATACAGCTGATATCACTCTTGTTATGAAGCATCTTATCGGCTCATCTACTATCAAGTCAGAAAACATCAGGAATGCCGACTTAAACGGCGACGGCAAAATTTCTATCATCGATCTTATCAAGCTTAAGAATATATTTTCATGATCCTGACTTCTAAATCATTCTGATCCAAATCAATTCATCCATTCAATATAAAAAGTGCGTACCACTTGTTGATACGCACTTTTTCATATTTTTTATGCACAAAACAATTGCATTTATGTCTGATAAATGATATAATGACTTATATAAATCTATAGAGGTACTATAGTATAAGAGATATGATGTAGAAACAGGAGGGGTCTTTATGACAACAGTTAAGGAGCACACTATCACCGAGGATATGACCAGATATCTTCAGAGGCAGTACACGGTCTACAGAAATGCAAAAGGCGCTGAATCTGCCGACGTGGAAGTCCTTTATACAAGCATGATAATCTATATCCACGGTTTTATCCGCGGAATAAGAACACTTTTTCCGGACTCTGAAGCACCGAGCCGGATAGAAACGGAACTCATGAAAGAAAATTCACGTCTTCATGAGGAATCACTGAAACTGATAGAGAAACAGAAATAAGTAAAGGCTGATCAATCTTTTAATACGCGATGGTCCGTGGCGAAACCGGAACTCCAGCGTGATCAGTGTTTCATTAACAAACGTCTTAAAAGGGATTTACAGAGATATAGGGGGATCATCGTGGAAATACTGCTTATTCTTGCTGTGATCGTTGTTCTGTGCCTTGTTCTCGGGGTGAAAAAGATCTATCTTGTTTTTGCGGCAGTCGCTCTTATCGCACTTGCCTATGTCGTAACCATAATAATGCTCAGCGTGTTTTTTGTGATCATGATACTTTCAAAGAAACGCGAAGCTGTGTTTTCACATATCGACAAAAGCCCGAAAAGCCGGTTCAACGTTGCCTGGTACAAAATAGACGGAGAAGTTTATCCGAACATCTTCCCGGAAGAAGGCTTTATGCAGGACAAATTCTACCGTACAGACAAACCGTGTCATGTTCTGCTTTCAAGGAATAAGAAATTCGTTTTCGATAAATTTTCCTGCACCACATGTACCCTCGGATTTCTTCTTGGAGTAGGTACAGTTATTGCAGCAGCGGTGATACTTACAAGATTATAATGATGACAGCAGCGAACGCATTATTAAAGCGTTCGCTTTTTCGTTTACTATACTTTCCTGTTATCTCTACACTTTATGATCCTTCCCGAATATTGCTAAGTTACAGAATTGTAAGGTTAAGTAATACTAAAAACAAGACATCCGGCTTTGCTTGCGTTATAATAATATTGCAGTCAAACGAACAGACTGAAACTTATACATAAGGAAACTGAAAGGACATAATTAAAATGAAAAAAGCAGGTCTTATAATAACATCAGTGATCACTCTCGCACTTTGTGCCGGTTTCGGAGCTACACAGAGCCATTTCAAGCCGGCTAAGATAGAAAGTTTCGGTAACACAGTAAAAGCTGTTGAAACACTTACCGTACCTGATAATGCAAGGATCATTGCACTCGGCGAAGCAACACACGGAAACAAGGAATTTCAGGAGCTTAAGCTCTCCGTGTTCAGAACTCTGGTCGAGACCACCAATGTCCGCGGGCTCATACTTGAAGGCGATTTCGGCGGATGCGCTCTTGCGAATGAATATATAAACGGCGGTGAAGGCAATGCCGAAGATATCACACGAAAGCTCGGATACCGTATTTACCGTACAGATGAAATGTGCGAACTCATCAAATGGATGCGCGAGTATAACGACAAGGCATCTGAGAATGATAAGGTACGTATTTACGGAGCTGACATTCAGAACGATATGTGTGCTGTACAGGTAATAAAGAATTTCTACTCACTTGCCGCTCCTGAAAAAGCATCTGAAATATCTTCCAAACTCGATGAACTGTTTGGCAGTGAGGAAGATGCTTACAATAAAAGTGATTATGATAAGATCATTACGTTTATCACTGAAACTTCCTCAGATATGGATGAAAATCAGAATGCATATGAAACAGCAACAAGTAAAGAAAAGTTCGCCACTGCCCGCCGTGCATTTGACGCACTGACTAACTACTTGGAATACCGCGAGAAAAAGAGCTTTTCACACAAATACCGCGATACATGCATGAAGGATAACACGTTATGGGCACTTGAAAATGAAGAGATCAATTACAACAGTCGCCTCATGCTCGCATCTCACAACGGACACATGACCAAGAACCAGTCTTCAGCAGTTACTTTCCTCGGAAAATTCCTTCACGATGAACTCGGCGACGGATATTTCGCTATCGGCACCGACTTCTACATCACAAAAGATAATCTTCCGGGCAAAAACGGCAGAGAAGTCCACAAATTCTGCTCCGACGATCCCCTCGCCTATCAGATAAAGTACACCGACGATAATATGTGCTATCTCGATTTCAGTGAGATTACTGAAAGTGATCCTCTGTACGATAAGGTCCACAATCAGATGAAAACCGGCTCACTCGGCGAACAGTACAACCTGATGATCAAACTTGTAAAACCATTCTATCAGCTGAACTATGCACCGGATGATATGTATGATGCTATGATTCTGGTTTATGAGGCTGAACCTACTGAGATATGGGAGCAGTGATATTAACCGACCAGCGAACGCGGGGCGTTCGCTGGTCTCGTAAATGGTGGTGTGCCTGCAGCACACAATTGAATTTGGCATACCTCATCGGTATGCCAAAATTTTATTCTTCATCCTTATCTTCTGTGTATCTCTCCAGTTGAGCCAGTGAACGCTCCAGATGATCTGTGTTAGATTTACTGTAGAAATAATCATCATCTGAGACTGGAAGTTCCGGAATACCATCATCAAGTTTTAATATTTCATCATTCCATACGCGGACAACGTTATTATCAAAAATGTACTGAATTGCTCTCATCATTCCCGAAGGCTCATACACATCAGTTTCTAGAACTATTTTAGGTATATTAAATAATTCTACCTCATTCTTCTTTTTACTTTTTGAAATGCTGTTCTTTAATATAGGTAACTTACCATCCTTCATTGCTTCATCAAGCTTAATTTTTAGTTCTGGTTTTCTGTATCTTATAAGCGACTTTATTCCGGGATAAATTATCTTTTCAATTTTATTTGCAGCCCAATATGCAGTTAATTTTCCGTCAAAAGGATTAAGATAAAGATGATTATAATAATCGATATCAATTATACAGCCATGTACATTTCCCTCACCACATATTAATCCCTTCTCCGATTTACATACCTTTGAATACTATTAGCTAATCTAAAAATATCTATTTCTAAAACAACTTACTAATACGCATAGTCATTATATTTTATTATACCATAACCACTGTTTCATTTTCAGGACAATAAAAAATACGAAACAATTATTCAAACATTTCTGAAACCGCTATTGTCTTCAGTGCTTCAACCGCTGTTTCATAAGAAATATTTTCTTCAAGAATTCGGGTTGTTATCGTATTGTAGTCTTCCCTGTAAATGTTATTTTCAATAATGAACCACAGCATTTCAGGTATATTAACGCCATTCTGTGCCGAAGGACAGATACTTGTCTGTGCTCTCACCTGTCGTACTTCATTTACAAGTGTTTTGAATTCATCATTAAGCGGTACATAGTTTAATAGTTTGTATATATCATAAATATGTCGGGAATGCTTGCGTACACGTTTCTGAAGGTAATAATCACATAAAGCAAATACCTTGTCTGCAAGTGTTCGGTCAAGTCCCTGAACTTTCATTTCAAACTTATCAAGTCTGAAGTTTTCTATTTCTTCAGGTGCTTCCTCCTTCATCATATCTCCGATATAACTGTGAACAGGAAGAATAACTGTCGGAAATGAGACTTCCGCAAAAGAAGTTTCAAGTAATACTGCAGTCTGAACTGTTTCATCATATTCCTCTATTACCGATTTGTATTCAAGAATATATCGGTTATAACTTCGTCTGCTTCTTGTTTCATCTATGTTCGGTATAGTTAATCCGTATTCCTCAGCAGTTGATTTTATCGCCTCTTTGAGTTTTTTCATCTGCCCTTGAGATAACTTTGCGTCTATGGTAATATCGATATCTTCCGAAAATCTCTTTATTACCTTATGACATTTTGAAAGCGACGTTCCGCCTTTGAAAACAATATACCCAAGTTTTTCAGAAAGGTTCCTCAAAATCATTGTAACGTAATAATCTTTTTCAACTACTGAAGGATATAGACTATATCTTTCTGCAGCTATATTAACTGCTTTTAGAAATTCAGCTTTATTATCATGCAGATACGCCATTCAGCAGTCCCACCTCAAACATATTTTTATAAATCCGTTCCGGATAAAACGACAGATACGGCTTCATGTCTTCGAATTTGATTTCTTTTTTCTTCATATAGCCGAGCAGTTTGTTTTTCAGTTCTTCCCCTTCCACTTCGGAAATATCAACTACTTCCTTAAGAAGATCAAGAAACTGCAGAACTGCTGCATTCTCCTTATTGACCACTACATAAGGTCTTTTTATTATTACCCGGATATTTACAAGCTTAGTTTCACGATAATCAGTAGTTGCCTTATTGGTATATATTTCGTACATTCCAGGAAGCTGAGTTGTTAATCCAAGAAGATTTGCGAACATTATTCCACTCATATAGCCGCACTGTTCTGTACCATCCATAAGATATTTCTTGTTTATCACATCATTAACCGATAACGTAGAACCGGAACGAAAAATAGATTTTTCAGGAAGATAATAAATTCCGGTATCAAATCTTTTTATCATGCCGTCTGTTGTCAATTTCTTCATCTGCTGTCTTAGTGAAGCGCCGCTAATTTCAGGAATATCTATCTCAGACAGAAAAATAGGTTCATTCAGACCATAAAGATTTTTTAAATACTCATATACACGCTCATAGCCTCTCATAGCATATTCTCCTTTCATACGTTTTAGAAATATAAGCTTTCTTATTTGTATGATACACTAAAATCAGAAAAAAATCAAGTGGTATTTAAAATCTTACTTCATAAAATCAAAAAGACAGCTCCGTTAAAAAAACGGAACTGTCTCTTTTTTATTATTAAATAAAGAATCTATTCAGCTATCAAACCATAGCGTCGAGTCTCTTGCCGATTTCCTTGAGGAATTCTTCAGAGTCAACCTTCTTCTTGTTTTCGAGCTTAGAAATAAGATAAAGGTCACCTGTCATTACGCCTTCTTCGATTGTCTGGATTGTAGCCTTTTCAAGCTTGTCAGCGAATGCGCAGAGTTCAGGAGTATTGTCGAGTTCTCCTCTCTTTCTGAGAGCGCCGCTCCATGCGAAGATAGTAGCAACAGAGTTTGTTGATGTTGTTTCGCCCTTGAGGTACTTGTAGTAGTGTCTCTGAACTGTACCGTGAGCTGCTTCGTATTCGTAGATACCGTCTGGTGAAACGAGTACTGAAGTCATCATTGCAAGGCTGCCGTAAGCTGTAGAAACCATGTCTGACATAACGTCACCGTCATAGTTCTTGCAAGCCCAGATATAACCGCCGTTTGAACGGATTACACGGGCAACAGCGTCGTCGATGAGTGTGTAGAAATATTCGATTCCGAGTGCTTCGAACTTTTCCTTGTATTCAGCATCGAATACTTCCTGGAAAATATCCTTGAAGCGGTGGTCATACTTCTTTGAAATTGTATCCTTTGAAGCGAACCATACGTCCTGCTTAAGATCAAGACCGTAGTTGAAGCATGCTCTTGCAAAGCCTCTGATACTGTTATCCTTGTTGTGAAGGCCCTGAATGATACCGTCTGTATCCTTGAAATCAAAGATCTCCTGTCTTGTTTCGTTGCCTTCAGCATCTGTAACAACGAGTTCAGCCTTTGAGCCCTTCTTAACCTGCATTTCTGTGTTCTTGTAAACATCACCGTATGCATGACGGGCAATTGTGATTGGCTGTGTCCATGTCGGGATGTAAGGTGTAACACCCTTTACGAGAATAGGTGTTCTGAATACTGTACCGTCGAGAATTGCACGGATAGTACCGTTAGGTGACTTCCACATTTCCTTAAGGTCGTATTCTGTCATTCTTGCAGCGTTTGGTGTGATTGTTGCACACTTAACTGCAACGCCGTACTTCTTTGTAGCTTCAGCACTGTCAACTGTAACCTTGTCGTTTGTCTCATTTCTGTACTTAAGACCAAGATCGTAATACTCTGACTTGAGATCTACATAAGGAAGGATGAGAATATCCTTGATCCACTGCCAGAGGATCCTTGTCATTTCGTCGCAGTCCATTTCGACAAGCGGGGTTTTCATCTGAATCTTTGCCATTGAAGTATCCTCCTGTTTTGATATTAATAGTTATAATACCTGATCACGGGATCTTAAATGAGCAAGACCAGTGATCAGATAAAATACGATAGTAAATAATCCCCGTAAACCTTAAATTACTTTAAGTTCTCTCTTGTGTAGTCGAGGAGACCACCGGCAAGGATGATATCCTTTGTACGTCCTGTGAGTTCGCAGAGAACAGGGATGCTTGCGCCAGTTGTCTTGTTTACTACTGTGAGTTCTGTCTTATTTGCTTCGATATCTGCACGAACGTTAATGATCTCGATATCGTCGCCTTCGTTTATCTTGTCGTAGTCTGCTTCGTTTACGAATGTGAGCGGAAGAATACCAGCGTTGATGAGGTTAGCTCTGTGGATTCTTGCGAAGCTCTTAACGAGAACTGCCTTGATTCCGAGGTAGAGAGGAGCAAGAGCTGCGTGTTCTCTTGATGAACCCTGACCGTAGTTAGCGCCGCCTACGATGATCGACTGACCGAGGCTCTTTGCTCTTTCAGGGAACTTTTCATCACATACTGTGAAGCAGTGCTGTGAAATAGCCGGAATATTTGAACGGAGAGGAAGGATCTTAGCACCTGCAGGCATGATGTGGTCTGTAGTGATGTTGTCCTCTACCTTGAGTGATACCTTGCACTGGATGTCCTTAACGAGCGGAGCAGTTTCCGGATAAGGCTTGATGTTTGGTCCGCGGAGGATCTCAACGCTGTCCATATCCTTTTCATCAACAGGAGGTACGATCATGTTGTCGTTGATAACGAACTTTTCAGGAAGTTTAAAATCAGGCATTTCGCCAATGTCTCTTGGATCTGTGAGAACACCTGTAATTGCTGAGATAGCAGCCATTTCAGGAGATACGAGGTAGATCTGTCCGTCCTTTGTTCCTGAACGTCCGAGGAAGTTTCTGTTGAATGTTCTGAGTGAGATACCCTTTGAGTTAGGTGATTGACCCATACCGATACATGGACCGCATGCACTTTCGAGAATTCTTGCACCGGCATCGATCATGATTGAAAGGAGACCGTTCTGTGCGAGCATGTTGAGCACCTGCTTTGAACCAGGAGCGATAGAAAGTGAAACGTCAGGGTGAACTGTCTTACCCTTGAGTATGTGAGCAACCTTCATCATATCGAGGAGTGATGAGTTTGTGCATGAACCGATACAAACCTGATCGATCTTGATGTTGCCGATCTCCTTAACGCTCTTAACGTTATCTGGCATGTGAGGACATGCAGCGAGAGGAGCGAGTTCTGAGAGATTGATCTTTATTTCTTCATCATAAACAGCATCTTCATCAGCAGCAAGCGGAACCCATACTTCTTCACGGCCCTGTGCTCTGAGGAACTGCTTTGTAACTTCGTCTGAAGGGAAAATTGATGTTGTAGCGCCGAGTTCAGCACCCATGTTTGTGATTGTAGCTCTTTCCGGAACTGAAAGTGTCTTAACACCTTCGCCGCAGTATTCGATGACCTTGCCTACGCCGCCCTTAACAGACATGATTCTGAGAACTTCGAGAATAACGTCCTTTGCAGCAACCCATGGGCTGAGCTTGCCTGTGAGTTCTACCTTCACGACCTTAGGGCATGTGATGTAGTAAGCACCGCCGCCCATAGCAACAGCAACGTCAAGTCCGCCTGCACCGATGGCGATCATACCGATACCGCCGCCTGTAGGTGTGTGGCTGTCTGAACCGATAAGAGTCTTGCCAGGGATACCAAATCTTTCGAGGTGTACCTGATGGCAGATACCGTTACCTGGTCTTGAGAAATAAATGCCGTGCTTCTTTGCTACGCTTCCGATAAATCTGTGGTCATCAGCATTTTCAAAGCCGTTCTGGAGAGTATTGTGGTCGATGTATGCAACAGAACGTTCTGTCTTTACTCGCGGAACACCGATAGCTTCAAATTCGAGGTAAGCCATTGTTCCTGTAGCGTCCTGTGTAAGTGTCTGGTCAATACGGATACCGATCTCGCTACCCTTGATCATTTCACCGTCAACGATATGATTTTTGAGGATCTTTTCAGTTAATGTAAGTCCCATTAATTTACTCCGTTTCTCCGCAGCCTGAAAATAGTCTTTGTGTCCGGAAACATCTTCTGCGGTGCGATGTATCCGCTGTAGTGAACTTTTAGGTGTTCACTCACACACACTATTTATTTTACCACTTATACGCGGTACTTGTCAATCAGATTTTCAATACATTTTACGACTTCTCCGACATTCTGTGAGGCATCTATACGATGGAGATTTCCATATTTCTCCGAGCGTCCTTTGTAGAAATCTGCCTCATCTGCAAGGAAACGTCTGCACACTTCGCTGTAATCAGGCGCTTTCTGGCGTGATTCACGGTCAATGCATCTTTTCAGGCGCTCACCGTTATCCATTTCCAGGTAAAACACCACTATGTCACTTTTGTCGTATTTTTCGTAGAGTTTGTCAATAACATCCGGCGTACAGATGATTATGTGATCTGTCTTTCCTGATATGTCAATAGTGCAGGTAAAATAGTTCCAGTCACCGTGAACCGTATGGTAAGTACGCCTTTCGATGACTTCCCCCGCACTTTCCAGTTCGTGAAGCTTTGCCTCGTCAACGAAATGGTATTCAACACCATCGGTCTCACCCGTTCTTATAGGTCTGGTGGTGTAAGTGACCACGCGCTCGAGATCAGGTATGTTTTTGTTCATAAGTTCATTGAAGGCAGTATCCTTTCCGGATCCGCTTTTTCCAATAAGGCAGTAAATCTTTCCCATTAAGTTTCCCTCCGTTGCTGATTTCCCATATGGGCATTTAAACATTATGATTATATCATTTTAACGCTTTATTTTCAATGCAAATTCTTACAGATAAAATCGTTTTTACAGTGTGCTCCGGTACGTATATTATAAAGAAATATTGTTTTTACGTTGATTAACAAATCAGATTATGATATTATTATAGTAAACAACATATTTACTGGCGGTTACATTTACCGGTATGCACGCATCATTGCATACCACAGGTGATATTACCGGCCAGTCCGGCTATAATGATCATTGGAGGTATAAAAAGTGCTGCGATATCAGAAATTTGCAGTTCTGTTTTCAGGGGTGGCTATGCTTATAGTCATACTGCTTATCTTTGCAGTCAGACATGATGAGTGGAGACAGAATGCTGCTTTGGATATAAAAGACGCCTGGCATTACGCTGACGGCTCACCCGTATCAATTGGCGGAGATATACACTATAATGAAAACAGGGAAGGCTCGGTTTTCTACAGTTTCAGTTCACCGCACACAGACAGCCGTTCACTTTGTTTCAGGAGTCATAATATATTTTTCGATATTCTTGCTGACGGTGTAAATATTTATTCGTTTCATCCGAAGATAGGCGGGCTTTACGGTAAATGCTACGGTGACAGCATACATACTGTGCTGGTTCCGGCAGGTACCACTGAAATACGTATCGACGTCGTTTCGCTTAAAGATGACAGATGGGATGGCTTTCACGAGATTGCTCTTCAGGATTCCGCCGGATACATCCATGAACTCGCCAAGGCACATCTGCCGGCATTCTGTATCTGTGCGGCAACATTTCTGATAGGCATAATCCTTTTTACTGCCGGTACAGTTGCACTTCGTACCAATAAAGATATGGTTGAATCCATGTGTCTTGGTGTAATTACCATCCTTTTTACCGTGTGGTGTCATTCCCAGATAAGAATACTTCACATTATTTCACCAGATCCGCTTCTTATCAGAGTAATGGATTATGCAGCAATGGAACTCATTCCTGTGCCGGTCTGGGTCTATACTGCTTCACTGACAAAGAGTCAGAAGAATCCGCTGGTACATACAGGTATTGCTCTGACACTTTTAAATTTTATTCTTTCGATCGTACTCACCTGTCTGAACATTGCAGATTACAGCAATTTTCTTATTTTCACTCACTCAATTATTTTTACCAGCATGATCGCCATTGCTTATATCTTCATTGGTGCAGTTAAGAAAAAACATGTGGTCTTAAAAAATACCAGATACATAATCACTGCTTTCCTTGCAGTTGCGGTCTGTGCTTTTCTCGATATCATGCGTTATTACATTTTCCATTCACCATCTGTTACGCTGATGTCAAGGATCGGTCTGTTTCTGTTCATCATGATTCTTTCTGTTTATGAATTCCGAAAGCTCGTTAACCTTCGTGTATCAAGCAGACAGGCGGAACTTATGAAAAAACTTGCTATGGAAGATCCGCTCACAGGAATAGGATCAAGAGCAGCTTTCAGTGCTTTCGAAAACAGCCTTCGTGAAAAGAAGGAAGGAAAATGTATTTTCATACATTTCGATGTAAATAACCTGAAGAAAGTAAATGATAACTACGGACACGCTGAAGGCGACCGTTTTATTACCGCGGCAGCAGATATCATAAACAGCTGTTTCGGCAGTTCAGGACGATGTTTTCGTGTTGGCGGTGATGAGTTTTTCGCTGTTCTCGATGGTAAAAACCAGATGAGCGACTATGAAAACGGAATAGCAAAATTCACTGAAGAACAGAAGATTTACAATGAGACCGGAAATTCACCGGTACCGCTTATGATAGCTTACGGCATGGCGGAATATGATCTTTCCGACGGTGATCCGGAAAAAGCCGAACATATTGCTGACAACCGGATGTACGAGAAGAAAAGACAGATGAAATCACAGAACTGACCAGAAAGCAGTACCTGTCCATGATAACTGAAACCTGAAATTATCCTGCATAAAATAAAGGGGCTGTTTTTTAACAGCCCCTTTCCTTAGAATAAAACTGAACAGATCAGTTCATTTGTTTCTGTCTTCTTATTTCTTTCCCTGTGCATATTTTCTGTAGCGTGCCATCAGCGACATAAGATCGTACTTGCACATTTCAGGTCTTGTCTCCATCAGCTTCTGCTGAGTTACAAGGCACGGATTTCTGCGGAATTTATCACTGCGCTCCCCGGCTCTCCAGCCGACCGAAGCCATATAGCAGCACCAGCGGCGGTGTTCAAGTGAAGCAAGCTCATAAGCAAAGCCGTCCTTCTTCATTTCTTCGAGAAGTTCTTCCTCTGAACCATTCATCTGCCATGCCGAGCCGTTGTATTTCATAAGCGTACCGTTACTGCCGATAAGTTCTTCAAGCTTTTCCGGAAGCGGAGCTCCGTTTTCGGCTGCAAGTTTCGGTATCACATCGTTCTTAACTTCATCGTGATAAGCAGCTGCCTTGCTGGATGAACGTCTGAACAGTCTAAGTCTGTTCCACTCATTTTCAGGATCCTCATCGGAATTGTCTGCAGCACCTGCTTCGTTTGCGGTAATAAGAGCGATATTGTTGTAGAAGTGGTTGTAATCCTTTGCTATGCGGTCAATTGAACGTCCTGTTATCATATCAAGAGTGATAACTGAGCTTCTGCCGTCGATGAGTCTTACATCTGTGAGTGCGCCTGCATCATCTGCGATATATTCCGCAAGACGGCGGTCATTGTCCAGACGCATGAGTATCGGTATTCTGACACCTTTCTCTGCAAACAGTTCTTCAAGCTGTATCGCACAGTTTACTGCAAGGTCAGTATCTTCAAGAGCGATAACCGCATAGGTGTACGGCTCTTTTTCAGCTCTTTCACGGACAGTATCGTAGAAATCAATATGAGTTACATTCACTTCAAAGAAATTGATCTCCAGAACACCGTCAGCCACATCGCTTTTCAGTACTACACGGTCATCAGTCATGTCAAAGCTGTCACGGCTGAACTGGTTGAGAAATACTGCTTTTCTTGAAGCTATACTGTTATCGAACACATCGATGATGATATGATTCTGCTCATGCACCACGCCGAGATTCATAGCCTGAAGCACAGCCTCCTCACCGAGTTTGCCAAGTCCTGCAACCAGAAGATGAACAGTCCAGTCCTTAAGCGGAGTATCTGTATCTCTGTAGACTGTGTGCAGCGGGCAGTCGGAATACATCTTTCGTGCCTGCATTTCCGGAAGGCCTATTATCTCAAGATCAAAGTAAGCGTCCGAACCTGCAGTGCTGTTGTAATAGGACGAGATAAGTCTGCTTATGCCCTCTTCCTCACATCTGCAGGATACCTTCGCACCAGGTGAAAGCATTATTCTGTATTCGCTGTCCTTCTCGTTGAGACGGAACAGCTGCAGAAGTGAAAAATTACGTACCGATGATTTTTCAAAAAGAATGATATTTTCAGCCTTTTCAAGAAACATCTTTGAAACAAGAGAAGGTATATCCGATTCATCAGCCTTCAGCAGATCAGCACAGTGAACCGCATAGCCATGTTTATTGAGTCCGTACACTTCCTCACCGCTCAGTTTTTCAGCGGAAACGATGTGCACACAGGTTTTTTTCTTATCTGAAACACCGTTTTTAAGCATGGCACGCACATCATCGTTATATCCGAAAACAACTATGTGACGGCATTTTTTATTTCTGCGGAAAAATACTATAAACTGAAGCAGACGTTCCAGAAATTTATATATGAAAGAAAGCGTACAGTACGGAGCTGTGAAAACAGCGATACCGTATGCATAGGCAATGCTCCTGTTAAAGACTGAAGTATTATCCTTCATATATGCAAACGCATCTTTAAGGGTTACAGTTGCCTTGAAACCGAAAGCATTTATACTGTTCTGCAGAACAAGAAGGATCCTGAAAAACGGCGCATAGCTTTCGTAGTATATCGCGCCTTCAATTGTCGCAATAAGAAATGATACCGCTGCCAGCAGGAATATCAGACGGTTGGTATTTGTTTTGTTATTCTTCATCTTTCTGTCCTTTCATGCCTTAATCAAGAGCTGACAGAAAACTGTCTGCAGTTCTGAGAAGACGATCTGTAGAATAAACCGGGAAAAATCCTGCCTTGTTGTTTATCTTATCGCTTATGAATACATATTCTCCGCCGGCTGCAGCAAAGTCATCTATTCTGTAACGCACTGCAAAATGATCAGTGTCAAGGAGCCACGCTTCGTCTTCGTCCCATACCACATATTTGCGGAAAGATTCCGATGAATTCATCACTTCCAGCTTACCTGCATTTGAGCTGTCGTATTCACGGATATTGTTATTAATTTCGTCGGCAAATTCCAGACGGCAGCTTCTGCCTGTAAATCCGTCTGTGTTCATCTCGTAGATATGCGAATCACGGCAGAGCACAGCGAAATTATCATCACTTACAGGAACAACGGATACCGGTTCCTGACTTGTGCCTACCAGCGATACTGTCGCGCCAGACTCACCTGACTCAGCATCAAAGAATGAAACTGTACGGTTGTTTAGGAACACACCCACCGTATTGCTGTTCTGCCAGAAGATACGCTGCACTGCAAGACCTTCATCAGATGAAAGATCAATCTTAAGCTTTACGCTCTTTTCCGAGTCAAATGAGAAAACCTCAATAGCCTTTTCGCCCTCAGAGTTCTCTTCAGCAAGGAATGCGGCTCTGGTATCACAAACGGCATACTTGTCCTCAATTACCTTGCGTTCCGGAACAACAGCACTTTCTTTCTTCTTCTCCCAGGATGTAACTTTTCCTTCAGCATTTATGTAAGTAATATTTCTTCGTGTGTCTGACAGATAGAAAACTCCATTTCCGGAAGGAACAAACTTTACTTTGCTGCCGCCCGCTGAGAGTGCATCAGCGATCTTTTCAGCCTTTCCGCTCTTTACATCGATGCTGTAGAATTCATCGTCAGATGAGGCACCGCTTTTCGGAACAGCAGATACTATGACCTTTTCTTTTCCGGCAAATCCCGCACTGTTTATATCATACCCTTCAAGTTCCTTAACTTCAGTTCCTGAGACCTCGCCGTTCTGCGAAGTAGTGTAGATGAACAGATGATTGACTGTTGAATTGTATTTACCGTCCGGATAATATGTTGAAGTTATCACTGAATATGTACCTGTTTCGTCAACAGCAAGCACCTTTTTCGAATACATATACTCACCCGGATCTATATCAGTATAGTCAGGATTCTGACCATCATAGCGTATATATGCGGTGTTTGAATAGTCACCGGCGGTAACATATTTACAGCGGCTGTAGCTGCTGAGAAGTACGGAGGACTCAAGATCCTGTACTCTGTAAACTGCATCAGTCGAACTGTCACCGGATGTATAGTTGCCTAAAGCCACAAGGTATTCCTCGCCGCTTTCAAGTATAAGTTGAGCAAATCCGCGTTTGCTGAATGATGTGTAAGTTGATTCACAGTCATATTTTATAGACTTTATAAGCGCACCTGTCTCGTAGTCAATGAAGGAAAGAGAAAGCTTTGTGGAAACAGCAAGCACATCATGTGCATATCCCGTATCGGCAGCAGGCATTAAATACATTTTTCCGGTAGTATCGTAGTTTACCGGTACCGATGTACGCCATTTCTGTGTCTTCAGATCCTTGTCGTAGCGCATGAACAGAGTTTCAGTCTGATAAGCCATGATACTGCATGATGCCACCACCGGCTCATCTTTCACAAACTTCATATCCACTCTGTTTATACCACCGTCTGAAACGCCCTCAGCTTTAAACTCATTTACTGAAACGAGAGCGTGATCCTTTATCTCGTATACCTTCAGCATGCCGTCCTCATCCGAGTAAATATACATCTTTCCGTCTCTTACAGCCAGAATGTCATTGCTGAAAACAAATCCGAAAGATTCTCCGGAAGTAGCCGTTATCTTTACCGTGTCTTCTACCTTTCCTGTTTCACGATTGATAAGTTCAGCATAGGACTCATTTCCCACGAATTCCACTCCGGTGGCCATAACAGTTTTATTGCGGTAAAGACGTATTACATATTTCTCGTCAAAAACTGTATCCTTGTATTCATAGGCATTTTCAGCAGGATCTGCTTTCCATTTTACTTCGCCGGTAGCTCCGTCTATCCTCCACAATGTGTTGTCGGAATTGTAGAGATAAACGTCTCCGCCTGTGCCCGGCTCATCGTCGGACGGCACATGTTCAAATCCGGCATAAATTCTGTTGAACACCGGACTCGACTCACTTGTGGTGCTTGACGGAGCTCCCGCATATTCGTATCTTGTTCCGCTGGTGTCACCTTCAGTATCGAAGTACAGCGTATACTTGTTTGAACTGCTGTTTGTGGAAGAACCGAATTCTCCGTCATCAACCGCGATCTTCTTAATAAGTTCGCCTGTCTCAGGATTCCAGAAATATACGCCGGTGGCGTCCTGTGAAACTATTGTCTTTCCGCCGCCCATAAAGGACAGTTTTTCAACTGTACACTCATGCTTCAGTGCAAGGCGCGGCATTATCTGTTTATGTCTGAACACACCGAGTTCACGGGAAAGAGCGTATTCCGCCTCAGGTATTACAGGCTTGTCTTCGCCGTCGGAAGGAAGGGCTTCAACCGCCTTCTGAACAGCTGCAACAAGATTGCTTTCCTTGAAAAGATTTTCTGATTCAGAAGCAAGATGTCCCGCATTCTCGATAAGAAGGTCCTTGTTTTTCTGCTCGATCTGCGCGTTCTGTTCCTTGATCTGAGTGTTCTGCTTGTTTATCTCAACATTTTTTCCGTTTATGGTCACAGCAGATGCAACACTGATAACCGTGATAAGCGAAAGCACACCGGATACCACGCCGAATATTCTTCTTCTGCGGGCAGCCTCACGGCGTCTTTCACGCTGGTACAGATCGTTGAAATCGCATTCCAGAAGCGGAGCTGCTATACGAAGATACTCGGTATCAAGCTTCTTCATGGATTCCTTCAGTGAATCCGCCTTTATATTTGCAGCAAGAGGCTCAACTTCGACCTTTACCTTGACTTCCTCGCCCTTTTCGTCTGTAGTGGTCATTTCGGTGTAGGTAAGTTCCTCCGGAAAGGCTTCATGAGGATCACCGCTTACAAGAAGCGTTATTATGTTCTTGTTGGTGTTGTCATGAAGTTCACGGAAACGCGTAAGTTCCTGCATACACCATTTTGACTCTTTGTATTTCGGCGAACAGATGACTATGAGGAACTCAGAACTCTCAATGGCGTTTACTATGTCCTCACTTAAGTCACTGCTTGACTGGAGTTCCGATACATCACGGAATATTCTCCAGTTTTCCTTAGTCTTTCCGAGGTTCTTAGGAGGTTTGTATGCTTCAAGGAGCTTCTGAAGTTTTTCAGCAGCCTGCATATCCGGTTCAAGATGACGATAACTTATAAATGCTTTGTATTTGTAATCCATAATATTTCCCCTATCTTCTTTATTATATTACCAGTCGCAGAGGGCATTGCGGGGCTTCGCCCCACTCCCCCGCACTGATTTATGAATAAATCAGTGCTTTGCAATTTCTTCATATTTCCCGAGTTTAAGCGAATAGATAACAGCGCTCTTCACTTTCCTGTTTTCGATTCTTTCAAGTGCGGCACGGTAAACTTCAAGCTGAAGTGAGTAGTTTTCCACAAGCTGCGACATATCTGTTACATGGTCGGTCTTGTAGTCCACAAGCACCAGACCGTCGTCCTCCTCAAAGTACATATCGACGATACCCTGTACCATACTGTCTGAGTTTTTAAACTTTTCAAAGGCCGGATCATCAAGTCCCAGGTCACCGAGACGGACAAGGAATTTTCGCTCACGTTCCATACGTTCTGACGAGACTGCACGTCTGAAAAGATCCGATGAAGTGAAGGCTCTTATGTACTCAGGATCAATGCCATCAGCCTGCTTCGCCGTGATAAATCCTTTTTCCGCAGCACGTTTTATCTCGCCTGCCGGATCGTTTTCAAGGTCCTTAAAGTCAGCGTGTTCAAGAATGCTGTGGATCGCAGTACCACGTTCCGTACCGGTCATGCCTGTACGTTCCTTCATAAACGCCGGACGCTTAAGGACTATACCGAACTTCTCGTGATCCTTCGAGATATCCGAAACCGCAAACTTGGCTTCATGAAGATCGCCCGTCTGTTTTACTGAGGCAAAACGTTCGGATATCTTAGCTGTAAGTTCCGGATCAGCGGGAGCCGCTTCCGTTTCGGTATCTGATTCCCCGATAGTTTCAGGAAGTGAAGATACATCTTCAAATTCCACATGAAATTTATCATCGGAAGTATGGAAACTGTCCTTTCCGCTGAGTTTTCTTAATATTTTGCCGTCCGGATGCGTAATAAGTGCCATTAACAGCCAGTCCTCCATGCAGTTTGCAGTGGCTGCAAGTTCCGGAGTTATTTTTCCTGCCTTACGTGCGGAAGCTGCATATTTGGCAAGTTTCTGCTTTACAGAGTTTCCGGTTTCAAGCGTGATGAAAAGCCGCTCTCTCGCTCTTGTAAGCGCAACATAGAGAAGTCGCATTTCCTCGCTGACAGAATCATGCGTATTCCTTATGTTTATAAGTTCAAACGGCAGAGTCGTGTATCGTCTGAACTCACGTCTTTTCTGAAGTCTGAAGCCTATACCGCTGTCGAAACTTTGCTGTATCTTCCTGATACTGTCTGATTTGTTGAACAGAGCCTGCGTCTCACACAGAAACACGAACGGATATTCAAGACCCTTGGATTTATGAATGGTCTTGATGGCAACAACGTCCTCAGATGTGGAAGCAGTCTGTCCCGGCTTAAAGTCGCCTTTCATTTCAAGAGTACGGTCGATATATCTCAGAAATCCGCTCAGTCCCTCGTCAGATGCCTGCTGATATGTTCGCGCATATTCAAGCAGAGCACGAAGATTGGCACGCTTCTTCTCACCATCCTCCAGCATATACACCAGCGAAATGAAATCCGTTCTTTCGTAGATATACTGTATCAATTCCACAAGACTTCTTGAAGCCGCAAGCATCCTGAGTTCAGAAACGGTATCCATAACATGAAAGACCTTCTGCTTCATATTTTCAGGTATCTCCTCGGTGTTCTCGCCGTTATACACTGCAAGAAGCGCATTCCAGAGATGTCCCGTTCTTTTTTCAAGACGCAGGATGATCATTTCATCGTCAGTGAACATGAAAAGCGGAGACATCAAAACTGCGGCAAGTGACGTGTCTATAAGCGGATTGTCAGTAATGCGCAGGAGATTCAGAAGTACGCTTATCTCCCTTGAACTCAGATAACCGGCTGTTTCTTCACTGTATGCACCGATGCCGTATTTTTCAAGGGCTTTGATGTAATCTGCAGCATCCTTCTTTCGTCTTAAAAGAATGCAGAAATCCCTTTTCGTGCATGGCCTTGTGCCGCCTTTTCTGTCATCGACAAGAGTACCATCTTTCAGCATGGAAGCTATTTTCCGTGCTGTATATTCCGCCTGTGATACCGGCTCATCAGCATCCGTATCGGTCAGTGCCACAACGGTACGGCGGTCTCTTTCCGTGAATTCCGCGCCCTTAATAAGCTTTTCTCCGTCGTCATAGACGATCTCGCCGACTTCACGGCTCATTACTGAACGGAAAATGAAGTTTACAAATTCTATAACATCTTCGGAGCTTCTGAAATTGCGGTTGAGTCGTATGCATGAATTTCTTCCGCCGTTATTATCAGTATAGTCCTCCGAGTTTTCCATTGTGTTTATAAATATCTTCGGATTGGCCAGACGGAAACGGTAAATGGACTGCTTTACGTCGCCAACCATGAAAAGATCATCACCCGGGCGCTCAGCCGTTCCGCCGTGTGAAAGCATTCTGAAAATGAGATCCTGATTGTTGTTCGTATCCTGAAACTCGTCGATCATTATAACCTTGTAGTATTCCGAAAGTTCTTCCGCGAGTTTTGACTTTACAGGTACTCCGTTCTCGTTCTGTACCGAAAGAAGCTTTACTGCCAGTGATTCGGCATCTGCAAATCCTATGCTGCTTTTCTCGACTTTCTTCTTCCAGAGCTTTTCGTCCAGCTCCTTTATTATATCGGTAAAAGCTTCAAGCACCCGATAGTGCATTGCAATGTCCTCATCAGCACATACAATGAGTTCCTTTGCGGAAACAAGCTTATCCTTCAGTATCTTCTTATAGCTGTCACGCAGATCCTTTATGCCGTCCTTCACTTCCGGCGAGACCGTCTTTGCCATTCTGAGTGTGGCAAACGCCGGTTCTTCGTATGAACCTATCCGCTCTTCCGGAGTCCCGTCCTTTCCGGATACAGTGCGGTATATCATTTTTATTGTGTCGTTTTCCGTTCTCAGGATATCCAGTGCCTTCTCGCCAACATCATCTGACTCCGCAAGTTCCACGCATTCATCTGATAGCTCGCAGGCATTTCGCACCGCTCCGCAGATATATCTCAAATACTCTTCCTTAAATATCTTCCCCGTATTTCCTTCCGGTGAATATCCCTTACAGATATCTTCGAGCCATGATATGCCGTATGGGATCGAGCTTACGAATTTCCAAATCTCCTTGATGATATCCTCTATCGGTGTATCATTTCTGCTGCAGAACTGATCGTAGAGAAGTTCCATCATCTCCGGATGCGTTTCATATCTTTCCGTGACTATCTCTGAGATAAGCCTGCTTTCCATAAGTCCGGCTTCTGTCTCATCCAGTATTCTGAAGCTTCCCGTGAGTTCCAGCTCATGTATGTTGTCACGTATAAGGTCAAAGCAGAAAGAATGGATAGTGGATATCTTCGCACTCTGCAGAAGAAGCTGCTGCTCGCTGAGCCACTGGTTTTCCGGATCTTTTTCAATAAGGTCAGCCAGAGCCGCGGTAAGTCGCTGTTTCATCTCGGCCGCCGCATCCTTAGTAAACGTAACAACGATCATCCTGTCTGCCGGCACTCTGTTTTCGCTGTCCGAAAGAATTCGCACAAGACGTTCGACAAGTACCGAAGTCTTTCCGCTCCCCGCAGCTGCAGATACCAGAAGCGAACATCCCCTGGCATCTATCGCTGTTTCCTGTTCCTTAGTCCAGCCCATGTTTTTCTCCTCCCGTCCGTTTTTGAATATATACAAATTTAATTATACCATATTTCAAGCTACTTTACCATAGCTGTTTTTTAAAAAAAAGAACCACCCGTTTGTCAGGTAGTTCTCATTATTATTTATCATCGTCTTCGCCAAGAATACTCATTTCGATATTCTTCACGTCATCCGGAACAAATCTCTGATCCTTACGCGGGAAGTTTCCGCAGATCTCCTTGTAGTCGCAGAATGTGCAGACATCTTTCTGCGGATCGTAGCTAAGCGGCAGAGCACTTACGTCACCGTCGAGAAGGTCGGATGCCATCTTTACAAGCAGTTCCTTAATGTGAGTACGAAGACGTTCGAACTGCGGTCTTGTGAGGCAGCGGCTTCTTACTTTATCGAGTTCGAATGACCCCTTCTTCACTGCATCAGCCGTGAGTTTCGCAGGGATGTAGATGCCGGCTATATTTTCCTCCATCGCGCGGAGCACCTTAAGTTCCTTGAGCACTACGCCGCTCATGCGGTAGAATTTATTGAGATAGGCGTCAGTATCGTCATCGCCTGTTCTGTCACGTCCGAGTTCTATCGATCCCGACGGCATATACAGAACTCCGGCGGGTATCGAATCACTGTAAAATCCGCCTGCAGCTGTGACTGAGAAAAGATAGAGAAGCATCTGCGTGTCGATGCCGTAGAGTATCTTTTCAAGTTCGAAAGTTTTGACACCGGTCTTGTAATCGATGATCCTTATGAACTTCTCGCCTGTTTCAGGATCGGTATAGCTGTCAACACGGTCAATCTTGCCCTTCAGGATGATCTCGGTTCCTTCATGTCCCGTAATACGGAACGGTTCACCTCCTGTGGCTTCATTTATCTCAAACTCGAATTTTTCAGGCATGAACTGCGAAGCTGCAAGCTCCTCCTTAAGATGATTGACAAGATAAAGCGTATCTTCCGTAAACTTATCAAACTTTGAATCAAGTCTTGCATTCTTGCCGAAGTCACCTGCAAGATTTTCTGCTTTGTATTTTTCGGCAAACTCCTTTATCTTATCTGTAATAACCTCATCTGTCATGGATATGAACTCATCCTTAGTGCTGCATCCGGAAAGAATATTTTCGAGGCAGCTGTGAACAAGACTTCCGAGGTCTCTGAAATCCATCTCTTTTCTGTCACGGGCTCTGATGTGAAGTCCGTATTTGCAGAAATAGCGGAAATGACACTCGCTGAAATCTTCAAACGATGTCGCAGATACCTGAATCCGGTCACCCATAAGTCTGCTCATAAGCGAGCTGTCACTTACAGCGTGAACTCCGTCTTTACCAATGGAATCAAGATACTCTATTCTGCCCCTGTACTCCGGAATATTCAGAAGTGCCTCACGCAGGGATGCTCTTTCCTGCTCATTTCCGGACATACCCTGAACATAGTTGTGATAAGCCGCAGCTGGTGTCGGTGAATAGAAAATCACGTCATATTCTGAAGCCGGTTTTCTTATATTGTCCGAATACATGCCGTCTATCTGACTTAAGATATATGACGGAAAACGTGTTCCTCCCTGTGCGTCACAAAGCGGATAGGAAATGATAACACGTTCCGCGGCAGATGAGAACAGACGGTACACCACAAATCTTTCATCTGCAAGAAGACGCTTTGTATCCTTGCCAAGATCAATGCCGAGCTTTTCGAAAGCTTCCTTGTCGGTGCTGCTCAAAAGCCCTGATGACTTTGCTGCAAACGGAAGGATGCCTTCATTTGCTCCCATTACAAAAATGACTTTCTGCCCTTCGACTCTTGCCTTTTCAGCAGATACAACTGAAACGATATCCAGCTTCTGCGGCGGTGCAAGGAATCTGTTCTGCCTTACGATAAGAGTGAACAGCTCAGCAAATTCAGAAGGATCTGTGACCTCATCACCAAGCACTTCCGCAACCGTACTGAAGGTATCCATGATACAGTTCCAGAGACGCTCAAGTTCCGAAGCTGTATCGGTTAGGCCTTTGTTTTTGTATTCTGCAATAAGTCCTGAGACATTTTTCGTGATCTCTTCACCTTCAAGGAATTCATAGATATACCGGCACATCTGTGCTGCCGTGCTTCCCTTCATCTTTTTACGGAGAGCAAGCACCGGATCGGCAAGTCTCTGTCTGAGTGCCTCGGCATTTAAAAGAACTTCATTGTTTTCCGTACCTGAAAGACCAGTCTCTGCAAAGCTTTCCTCCCACATGCTGCCGTCAACGTTCCACTTGTAGCAGAAGTTTTCAAGTAAGGCTGTTTCGGTCAGTGAGATCTTAGTAAGTCCTGTCTTGGCATAACGGAAAAGGACGTCGCTCTGAAGTTTTTTCGTTCCTGCCATTTCAAGAAGTGACGTTATCAATATAACTATGGATGTATGCATGACCGGAGTTTCCTCATCGGAAAAGTACGGAATGCCGCAGCGTTCAAGTGCAGCCTTAAGTATGATATCGTAATCCTCCGGCTGACGGGATGCTATTGTGATCTCACCGTAGCGGCATTCATTCTCATCAACAAGTTTTCTGATGTACGAACAGACAAAATCCGCTTCCTTATAGAAATCCTTTGCCTCGGTTATCTGTACCGCACCTTCGGAAGGAACCTGAGCAGACCTTCTCCTGAAAATACTTCCGCTCAGTTTCTTTACCGCATCGTTCTTAAAACGAAGATTTTCCGAAAGGATCGCCGTCTCCTGTTCGATACTGTACTTTCCGGCTATATTTCTCAGTCTTGCATATGTGGTGTTCACAGTCGAAAACAGAGAATTCTCCTTCTTTTCCGTCTCAGGTGTACACAGGGCAATATTTATTTCCGAGCACTCCGCGGTCATGGTATCTATCATTTCCAGCTCGTCCGGACTGAATGAATCAAACTCATCGATGAAGCAGACAGACTCCTCAAAAAAGTCGTTCATATTGGCAATAGCCGCTGCCTCGGTTATATCTGTCAGACTGTCGCGAAATCCCCGTTCAGTAAGAATGCGGTCATAAGCTGAATATATCATGGATATATCCGAAGCCTTTTCCCGAAGCTTTTCATCCATGCCGTTTATACGTGACGCCAGACTGTCTGCAGTAACTGAAGCACGTCTGAGATCTCCGACTATTTCAAGGGCATCGTTTATAAACGATCTGCTTTCAGCCTGCCTGCCGAAGAACATGAAAGATTTATTTTTACGTATCTCCTTAAGTGCAAGATACATAAGTGCAGCCTTGGTGCTGTCATCCGCATATTCACCGGAACGGCTTCCGAAAGTGTCGAAAACAAGACGTGCAAGTCGCGTAAAACTGAGAACATTTATACTGTTCGACACAGCACTTCCGAGCTCCTTATACATCTTACGCTCATACTCGAATGAAAACTGCTCCGGAACAATAACAAATATCCTTCTGCCGCTTTCAGCGTGTGTCTTTATTCTTTCAATAATGGCAGATGACTTTCCCGAACCTGCCTCACCAAGTATGAATCTTAACATAAATTATTCTGTAAATACCCTCATATCTTTAACTTCAATATTTTTATCGGTCTTAAACACAACTCCGCCTTTGAAAATGCACTTGCTGTCCTTATCATAAAATTCATAATGGATCCAGTTTTCCGTACCTTTTTCAGCAGCCGCAAGCCACTTCTCCTTTGGCTGAGTAATGGATTTCTCCCAGCTTGCCCCCGGTTTCATCTCTTCATCGCTCTTGTAATATACCTGACCGGAGACATTGACAAATTCAATCGTCAGAGTAGCACCGCCGTCCGCTTCCTCCACTGATTTAACTGCCGCACCGAAGTATTCGTTCTGAACATCATATGTACGCTCCGGAACCGGTTCCTCAGTTACTTCTTCCTCTGAACTCTCATCATTTTCTTCCTCGCCGGAATCTTTATCATCCTTTGAATCCTTGTCGTCTTTGCTTTTCTTATCCTTTTTATCGTCCTTGGAATCCTTGTCGTCTTCTTCATCAGTTTCAGGCTCGATCACATTTCCTGAAACATCAGTCTCCGCAGCACTGTCTGCATTATCCTCATCACTTTTACCGCACCCGCCAAGAAGGAATATCATAGCGGTGAGTATGATCAAAAACTTTTTCTTCACTGTATTTCTCCCCTGTTAATCAATCACATTTTTAGTATAGGAAACAAGTATTGTTTCACCAGTAAATCATCATGCAGACTTTTCATAGTCAATGATAGTTACTTCCTGCATAAATGACTTAACCATATCAGTTATTTTTTCGATTTTCTGAACTACATCACCAGTATAAAAAATCTCATCACATTCATCGCATTTATAGCAAGGAATATTTCTAATAACCAGCAATCCAAACTCCATTTCAAACGCTTCTGTTGTTGTACTCTTATAAGATGCTTTTCCGCATTTCATACATTTCATTTTGTTTCCTCCTTACGAGTTTTCCAGTCATTTTCCCACTTATCAGCAGAAGGAATATAAGCGGTGACTATATACATTATTCCATCATCAATACTTGCTACAATATGAATTATCTTCTCATTACTGTTTCCAAGAATCAAACAACTCGGAAAAGGATAATCTTCAGGATACTGTTCAATTATTTCTCCGCTGTTAATAGCATCAATAACATCTGATATCGTTATGCCTCTTTCTGCAAATCTTTTTCTGCTATGCTGAGTAATGACCATTTTTGACGGTTCATTTATTTCTCTGAATTCCTCTATTGAATACACTTTTATCTCCTTTATATTTCGTAATTCCCATGTATTTATACTGTATATAATAGCATATTTTTAATAAAAAAACAACCCGAACGGCACGGTTTAAGTTTGAGAAATGACTCATTGCTCAACGAATAAATACAAATTCAAACAGCATGACTTATCCGTAAAAAACGTTTTAAGTCATGCTGTTTTTTCATCTAATTCATATTTTCCCAGTTAATGAACGCCGTCAGATTCATGTGAAAGAGCCTCCAGATAGCCAAGCACTCTGTCCATCTGAGATTTATCCAGTTTATTAAAACGTTCCACCATCTGGCCGGTACGTGTTTGAATATTAATGACATAATGACCGTTTTCTTCTCCTGTACCAGCCACAGAATCAGTACCGGAAAGCAACCATTCAGGTGATACTTCCAAAACACGGCATATTGCAAGTATTTTATCCGATGAAGGATTGGTTCTTTTCTTTTTCCATTCACTAATGGTACTCTGCTTTATACCGGTTAGTTCAGCAAATTCTTTTTGAGTCATCGCAATCTGACTTAGTCTCTCAAATATTCTGTCACTGATAGTCATAAATTATTCTCTCGATTCATGAATAGTATACTCAGATTCGTGTACATACAAATTTAATTTGATAAATAATCTTCTATTAATATGATACGCTTTTTATGATATCTTTGTCAACTGTTGCTTTTCTCCATACCAATCAGTGTTTTTATTTCTTCCACAGAAAGTTCAGTCGCTCTCGCAATATCATCTTCTGAAAGAATACCCATTTTTATAAGTCTGAGAGCTATCTGATACTTTTCCTGAAGAACTCTTTCACGAATTAAGTTTTCCATATTCTCCCTCTTTTTCTAAAAATTATTAAATATCTTCATCACACATCATTTTTCATCAGGTACTTATTGCTTACAACCTTCATAGAAAGATCAGCTGCAATCAGCGCACTATACACCGGTTCAACTGGTCTGATAACGATCCCCTCTTTCTTTCCTCCATTCGGATAATCACCATCTGCACGCAAAAGCAAAGATTCAACTGTCGGATACTTTGAAGGAAGGTCGGTATCAGTTTCTTCAACCGGTACAGTTCTCATTCCTAAAGCATCGCATATTTCCTGCATTCTTCTGAGGCCCACTCTTTTACCGTTTTCACGAATAGTAAACACATACCACTCTGGTTTAGTTAGTCTCAGTCTGTTCTGCTGAATACCAGGTGCACACAACTCTCCCTGAATAGTAAGTGTATCAAGATTATTTTCCTTCATGAACGCATCCATCTTTTCACAGTATCCGCGTTCTTTGACAAGATTATAAAACGAGCTGCTTCCGTCATCTTTATACTCATAATTATGTCCGGTAACATGAAATCCGTTTTCATCTATTCCGATAGAATGCGACGAACCGTCCATCTTAGTTGTTATGTAATATTCAAGTCCGGAGAATGCCTTTATCAGTTCCGGTTCAGCCTGAACACGGGTTTCATCTGTATGCGGAATATCGTAAGGTAAAGTCCCTATAACAGTACCACCTGTAGTTGCTTTTTCTTCTATCTCCCATTTTCGGACACCAAGCAGTTCCGTAACATCCATTCCCGGCTCTGCATCAGCCGGTATCTCCGGGAACTTGCTCAGCGGCAATAATAATCCCTGAGATATCTGACCTTTGAATTTCTGTGTACGCAGACGAAACCCTTCACCCATAATATCAGTTTTCCTGTAACTCGAAGTCCTTAAAAATTCAAACTCTGGTTTGACAGGTAAAAAGCTATCTATTTCAAAATATACTCCAAGATCCATAGGCTTAAAAGTATCTTTATTCACTACGCATTTCCATCCAAGAACATATGCCAGTTCTATTCTGTCAGCTCCTTCAATGCTTTCAATATTAAAAACTCTCTGTACACTTGCAAGTTTTCTGCTCATTGTTATCTCCTCCTGTTTTATCAGCACTGAAATTCATATATATGAATTCATTTCATTAATATGAATTATACAATATCCTTTCTGTTTTGTCAATAGAAAAATTATTATTCCTGAATAATATTTCACTTGATTTAATCCACAAAAAAGGTTGTGCGCCGTTCGGCGCACTATCAATAGCACAGGCTCCTCAAATGAGGAGCCTGTACCTTTTTATATGGAAGTAACAAAACTATCTTACATTGCTTACCGTACCAATTGATACATAATTAGCGGCGATAGCACCGAGGTCGGTACCTGCCGGTGCTTCCCATATTCTCTTAGTCGAGATACGGTACATCTGTTCGCCGGTCTCAGATGTTTCTTCGGTATATGTATCATCGTAGAACGGTCCGGTATACACACTTGTATTTTTCATTATCCCTTTGCATTCACTTAAAGGGCAGTCCGGAAAATTGATGTTCCAGATCTGATCCTTTTCGGTTACGTTGTCAAGACAGAACTCTATTGTCTCCGCCAGATATCTGTCACACACTTCAGTACACGGCAGCGTTCCCGTCGAAAATGCAGCGGAACGGATACCGAGAAACGCTCCTTCCAGAGCTGCACCTGCCGTGCCGGAATACTGTATATCCGCTGAAATATTGAAGCCGTTATTGATACCTGAAAAAACATGATCCGGCTTTCGCGGAAGGATCTTCTTAACTCCCACAAGAACGCAGTCCGCCGGAGTACCCGAACATGCATACGCTTTCACTCCGTCGATATGCATATCATATTCTCTTACTCTGAGTGCTTCCCTGCATGTGATACTGTGAGACATCGCACTCCTCTGCCCGTCCGGCGCAATGACATAAACCTGACCGTATTTCGCAGCAGTCTCCGCAAGTTTCCTTATACCGGGCGCATCTATTCCGTCGTCGTTGGTAATGAGAATAAGATTGTCTTTATCTGAAACCTTCATTTTTCCCTCGCTTCTGATCTTTTTATATTTCGTACACTGTCTTTGATTATTCTGACTCTTTCATCATCTGTTCAGCCATAATAACAGCATTTTCGATAAGCTTCGGACAGACAGCCTTGATAACTCCGTGTTCCTTTGCATACTGTCTTTCTTCTTCATTTGAAAGATCACATTTCAGAAGTTCGCGGCAGAGATATGAGCCGTTCTGCTTTGCAAACTCAGTCATAAAACGCTTTGCATATCCATCAGCAACAAGCTGCTGTTCCGTATCACCGACAGCTGTCATTCCATATTTCAGTCCGAGAGCCATCAGTGCGCCTGTACATGCGCCGCAGACTTCGCCCTTACGCATTCCGCCGCCAAAACATGCTCCGAGTCTGAGTGCCATTTCTTCAGTGATACCAAATTCATCTGCAAATGACGCAAGCACTGCCTGAGAGCAGTGACATTTCTGTGCAAAATATTCCTTTGCCTTTTCTGATCTTTCCATAGTGAACCTCCTGTGATTTGTGATTTTTTCATATAAGCCCTGTATTTTTTCTGGCTCTGTTAATAGTAAATGTATTTCCAGTACAAATAAATAACCGTAAATCAACTTTTATTATACCAATAACAAGTGAATAAATCAAGTCGTTCACACCTGATATTGTTCTGATTTAACCGCTTATAAAACCCAGTATAAGACTGAAAAACAGCCCTCTCACTGACATTTGGCTGTCTGTAAGAAGGCTGTTCTGTTAAATGCGATCAGATAGATATTTCTGACTTACTTTTTCTTCACCGGGATCCAGATCTCACAGTAATAATTCTCGTCCTGAGTTCCCTTTTCGTACTTTGTCGGATCATCGTAATATTCCACGCAGTATCCGGCTGCGAACTCATATTCCTTTAATGCAGGGAGCCATTCTGTGAAGATCTTGTTGTTTACATCCTGAAGTGCATTCGGCATTGCACCCTTGCACGGGAAAACTGCCCAGTCGAATGAAGGTATAGTTCTTGTAACTAAGCCCTCCGGAACTTCCCTGTTCGGATCATACGGATCTGCAATAAGGTATTCAAATTCTTCCTGTTTCATTGATGTGTCGATATTGATACCGTACATACCCATAACATATTTTCCGTTGCCTGCAGCATAATGTTCCTGCCAGAACTGCGGAACAGCTTCCTTTGCACCTTCGTATGAAAACATCTTTGCATTTGCGATAACTGTAAATGCTTCCTTCTTAATGATCTTGTAATCCATGAGATATCCTCCTTCTAATGATAGCTTCAGTTTCAGCGGAGCAAAGGTCTTGAGCAGCACCTCATCTTTGCGCACAGATGAAGGCGAAACACCGTGAAATCTTGTAAATGCTTTGGTAAAACTGTCCGGAGAGTCATACCCGTACTTCATGGCGATATCGATTATCTTGTCGTCAGATATCAGTAGATCATTTCCCGCAAGAGCCAGTCTTCTGTTGCGGATATATTCCGCCACGCTGAATCCGCAGAGCATTGCAAATCCCTTCTGAAAATAGAACGGTGATACACCCACAGCTTTCGCCGCATCATCTGCCGTTACATCTTCCGTGATATGATCCTCAATATACTGGATCGAATCGCCTATTATTCTCATCCACTCCATTTTTCTTTCTCCCTTCGCTTGCTGTGATTATATCTTACCACATGTACGGATCTCTTTCCCGATTTTTCTTGTCTTTATTTGTCCGGCGGAAAATAATCAAAATAAAACCGGCAGCATGAAACCGAACTTCCGCTGCCGGATTAAGTTTTCTTTACTGTTCGACACCAAAGAATTCATGTAGCGCCGAGACGGATACTTTAACATTAAACACTTACCTGTCCCGCAGAATAACAAATAACGGAAAACTATAACCGTAAACTTTGACTCTGTTAAAATAAAGGGGTGTGCGAACAGTAAACGGAAAGATACCTTAGTATGAATAACAACAAACAACCGTCGTATATGTCAGCGATATGATCGCATTGACATTGAATTAAAGATCAACTTCCAGCTCAACAGTGCTGTTTACCGTATCAAGTGCAAGCTGAGCTCTTGCTATCTCGGCAGAAAGATCTTTGTAGTCTTTTCCGGCGAGATCGATATCGTAGTTTGCATAGCGGTAATCAACCACATTTGTGCCGCGTCCGAATCCCACATTTTCACGTACCTTCGGAAGAGCATCCTTCATTGCAAAAAGCTTGTTCTGACGCTTCTGAAGCTGCGGCAGATATACGAGCATCTCGTCGATGGTAAATCCGTATTCCGGGATCACCGTATTTGTATTGAACACATTTACAGCGTGCTTCAGTTTGCGGATCTTCTGTTCAACCTTTATCTGCTCCTCCTGCATTGAAGCATAGTCGTATGAAGGACGAACCGATTCCACATCCTCGCCGAGTGAAGCTAAGAATGACTTTGAATTCTCCTCGCGTACCTGAAGCGTGCGGAGTTCATCATTAAGCTGGCGGAGAAGCTTTGAAGCCTGTGCTGATGTCATTTTCATATATATTACCTCCCTGAACTCATTTAATTCTGTTTTCGATGATTTTATTATACCACATATGACGGGACAAAAAACAGTGAAAGCGAACTTCTATTGCTTTCACTGTTATTATATCATCTGAAATGGAACTGTTATTCCTTTGGTTCGAAGTTTATACAACTGCTCTCCAAGTTTTTCCCAATCTGATTCTTCAAAATTCAGCTCTTCAAATTCGCTAAGTAAATCACTGATCTTATTTAAATCAGTATCAGATCTTGCACCATGCAGCAGTTCACTCTTTACGACTCCGCAAATCACAACATCTTCTTCTGCGAATGTATCTATAATCTTCTGATTTGGATTTTTCCAAAAATCTATAAACACATTACTGTCAGCAAGTATCTTCATATAATACTCACCTCACGAAGTTGTGAAATAGCTTCATCGTCAATATCGATCTTTCCGGCTGTCTCCAAAAATCTGGCTTTACCAACCGACTTTGGAGCATTATATTTTTTGTCAGCGTTCATTTTATCCATCAATTGAATGAAGAGGTAAACTGTTTCTTCAGGTAACTGATCAATTTTGTCGTGTGCTTCCTGATATACTGTCATTATGATACTCCTTTCGGCTAATCGTTAGAATACTGTGCGACTTTTAAAGCATCAGAAAAGTTTTTTCTTTCTTTATAATTATAACATTTTTCACCTGATGTTTCAATACTCCGTTTATATCGGTTGTGCACCGACGGTGCACTATTATAGCACTGCCGCCTCGTCAGGGCGGCAGTACCTTTTCAAAAGAACACCACATAAGCAGAATCGTTTGTACACCTGATGCACACTATTCGATATTACTGTCGCCTTCCTGAGGTTTCTGCACCTTACCTTTATTCGAAAAAATATCCGTCGTACCAAAATGCTTTATCAAATATTTTTTATTCTTAAATTTATCACAGTACGAAATTACCTCAGAAAAATAATCATTCAGCGGCAAAGTCGCACCGGAATGTTTACCTCCCGGAATACGGCGGAAGCGTTCATTTCCGAACATTCTCTCAGTCAGATCATGGCTGTCGATTATTTCATCTTCATCTCCGATAATACAGCATACGTTCTCATCGTTCATCTCAGCAAGTGTTCCGAACATAGAGATAAACGCATTGATATCACCCTTGTAGCCAAGACGCGGAAGATGGAGAAACGGCATGAGACACGGATTTATAAGTATTACCGGAAGATCAAATTCCGCTGCCAGAATCGCTGCGTAAAAACCCCCAAGGCTTGTTCCGACGATAAAATCAATAAACTTATGAGAAACATAGTATCTCAGACGGTTCAGCACACTTTCCGGAGATTCTGAATCATAATCAATAACCGGAGATACAACCGTCTCGCATTTAAGTTCCTTCAGTGTTCTGTGAGGAACATTCTCCGGTGCTCCGTGATATCCATGAATGTTAAGAACTTTTACATGGTATTTTGCGTTAGCACCTTCTTCTCCTCCCATGTAATCCTTGCTTTTGAAATAATCGATCTTATCCGGTTCAGCAAACTCGATTTTTGCAATACAATCCTCAAATGCATCCACATAAATATGTCTGACACTTTTCGGAACTTTTATTTTAGTTATCTTCTCACAGTAAGCAAATCCAGGTGAAAATTTATTAAAGCCTATCTGAGTAACAGTGTCAGGTATTACGACTTCTCCTTCCTTACCCTGAGCACAGCACAGAAGTATCGTTTTGGACTTATCATACAGAATGCCATCCTCACTTGTTATGTAAGGATTTTCAGGATCAACAACGATCTCCTCAAGTTCGGGAAGTGCCAGAGAAAAATCGTCCGGAAATTCCATGTCTTTGCCGAATGTTATCTTTCGAAGTGAATGGCACCAGTCAAGATCATTTGCTCCGACATCTCTTATTCCGTCCGGATAAGTTATCTCTGCAAGTTCAGTGCAGCCAAAGAAAGCGTTTTCACGCATATATCTCATATGCTCAGGCATTCTTATCGATTTAAGAGAACTGCAGCCCATAAATGCATCATATCCTGTTCCGTCAACAGATTCAGGAAGTATTATTTCTTCGATATTTATACATCCTGCAAAAGCACCGTCCTCAATTTCTATAACCCCATCAGGAACTACGAATTTCCTGGTTGTGATACCATTAGGGCAGTATATCAGAACCGTCATATCCTTGCGGTAAAGAACACCGTCTTTAACAGTAAAATAAGGGTTGTCGTCTTCTACGATGAATTCCTTAAAATTATTGCAGTGCATAAGATCAGTTCTAAACTCTTCCACACTGTTCGGAATATACAGAGATTCAAGGAATCTGCACTCATAGAATACATGACGAGGTATCTTTTTTATCCCGTCTGGTACAACTGCCTTTGAAACACCTTCCCTGTCGATATAGTGTTCCAGTTCATTCTTTTCCTTGATAACAAATCCGTTGACAACATTGGCATCGTCAAAATTTCTGTCCTTGTTTCCCATAGCAATGAGATCATAGCTCATGTTCTGTACATCGGTGTTATTCATAAATCATGCTCCTTTACTGACTGTTGGTGGCATATGGTTTACTTTAAAAACTATCCTGTATTTTTCTTTCCGATATCATTATACACCATGAAAAACTGAAAATTCGAGGATAATTGAAGCAATTGAAATATTGGTATTTGTCAGCACTCCTGCATATTCGTTATTATCAGCGTAACGGCTATTATCATTTTTCGTTTTTCATCAAAGACAAGTCTTCCGAAAACTTTTCCAGTTCGTCATATATCTTGTGGTAGATAACCTGGTTAGGATAATATCTGTAGTCAGTAAATATAGTTATTCCACTGTTTTCAAAGTACTCAAGTATTGCAGCCGCAGTTCCGGCACTTCTGCTCTGTCCGTATTCGCACTGACAAATGATATCATCTCCCCTGTCATATGCTTCGTAGACAAATTCGGCTATAGCCGGTGCTTCCGGAAAATAAGTATCGTAGGTATAGCCTTTTCTTCTGAGCACTTCAAGGTCAAGATCATCAAGTTCGCTGTAGAAAACATTTTTGCAGACACCGCTGTAGTCAATGTGAGAGTAATCTTCGTCAATTCGCTTTATTGCAGGATCGTAGAAACTGATAACTGATGCATTTTTCGGAAATATTCCTTCTGCAATCATCTTTTCAGCAGCTTCTCTTGAAAGAACAGTCACCTTCATGGTTATTCTCCTTTTCTGTTAAATGGATCAGATTTCTTTACTGTTATGATACCACATAATTTTCGAAAATTCGAAGATATAGTAAACGAAAAATCTTTTTTACGTTCACTATTATCATCCGTTTCTCTTGGTATATATATTATAGCAAACAGGACGGGGCAAAAATGTCATGTGTGATTCCGGACTACATAAAAAATCACCTTCCGGAAAACAGAATTCCCGAAAGGTGATAGTATTTTTGTTTCAGAGTATTCAAATTACTTAACGTTCGCAATAATTATCACTGATACATAAACTCACTGCCGTTTTTTAATCTTTTACAAAATAAATATCTATTATAGCATTCAGCTGTTCTTTGATTTTAGGGAACTCCTGATTCAAATCCAGTGTTTTAACACTAATCCTGTTTCCGCTCATCACATAATCTTTATCAGGTTGTATTTCTTCTTCAGTTTTCGCATACAATAATATACCTGAAACGTTATCCCATTTTCCGCCAAACCGTCTATCACTGTTTTTTACATATGTGAATATCTGATACAGATTACCGGAATGAATAGTACGTTTATCATAATTCGACTGCGTTGTATGAGAATAATATTTAGCATCTAAGATCAATAACGACTTTTCTTTTTTATCGTATATCATAACATCGGTTTGCATTACTGGAAGCATATCGTCATCACAATCATCAAGAATCCATGGTAGCTGTCCAGCTCTTACAAATAAATTCGGATAATGCTTTTTATAATATTCGAGCAGGAATTTTTCATACAGTCGGCACATACGCTGATCGTCATTGAATTTCGATAATTTATAATCTCCATTTTCATCTGAATTCATAATCATACCTTCAACAATAAGTTCACAAATTCCAATGAGAATTCTGTAGCTTTGATTATTCCTGTGGAACTTAATTAAAGGCCATCTGACAGAGAACAAATCTATTTCATCAACTTCAGAAAAAAACATCATCTGTTGCTTAAGCAAATTTCTGTATTCAGACTTAACATCTTCACTTTTTATAAGAAGACTTGATGTAGTCTTGATGATTCTATTCAAAATATTATTCTCTGATAATTCATCGTATTCGCATGATAATAATTGCTTGTGTTGAAACTTGTTTTTGATAGTTCCCTGAATATTTATCTTACCATGCATAATCGAAATATCATCCTGTTTATAAATATACTCACGATATAATCCGCGTTTAAGCTGAACAGAAATGCCTTTTGATAAGATAGACGCAAAAAGATCGAGTGCATTATCAAAATTCTCGTTATTTATCAGTTCATCATCTTCCGGATTCAGTGACTGAAATGCGTATGCAAGCATGTAATAAATATTTTTAATCAGGATGCTGTTAGCCATTTTCACACGCCTCGTTCAGTTCCATTCTCCATTTATCATACTCACTTTTATTATCAAACCAATACTCTTTTAACATAGGTAAAATATCATAAGTCACTGCATTTCTAACGCGTTTTTCTATTATAGTTTCTGTACTCACTTCACCCTGTTCCGGAACATTATAATTGCAAAAATAACTATGACCTATACAAAAACCTTCCCCGAGAGATTTATCTTCACATATTTTCTCGTTCAATTTGCATATCACTTCAATCACTTTATTAAACGTATCGTTATTCAGTTTTTTCTGATATTCTTTAAACTGCTCAGTTTTAAATCCGGGTTCAACATCAAAGAAACTAAACCGACGTCTTAAAGCATAGTCTATCATTGCAAGACTTCTGTCAGCAGTGTTCATCATACCGATAATATACAAGTTTTTAGGTACGAAAAAGTCTTTACCAATTCCACTTTCATTTGTATACGCAAGATCAATTTTATTATTACATCCACGGTAATCCTTTTCAATCAACATAAGAAGTTCACCAAATATTTTACTCATATTACCGCGATTTATCTCATCTATAATAAAGAAGTACTCCCTATCATGATCTTTCTCTGCTTTCTTGCAAAATTCATAGAAAACCCCTTCCTTTAATTCAAAAGAAGTACCACATGGCTTGTATCCAAGAACGAAATCTTCGTATGAATAATTCTGATGAAACTGAACAACCTTTATCCTGTCTTTATCTTTTTCACCCATTATTGAATAAGCAAGGCGAGTAGCAGAGAAAGTTTTACCTACACCAGGTGCACCTTGAAGAATTATATTTTGTTTATGAAGCAGATTATTTTTTAGAGACTCATATTGATCTTCGCTCATAAAAACATCTTTTAAAAACTCATATTTTGCCTCATACTTTAAAAACTCATATTTTGACTTGAGTTCAAGTAATTTATCTTTTGATTTTTGACTTTTTTTATCTGCATAGCTTAAAGAAAGATTACATGCTCTCATTGCCGAATCAATTCCATAATCATCAAATATTTTCTTAATCGTAAAGAAAATAATATCGGAATCAGCTGAACTTCCAATATCTTTTCCTTTGATAAGATTGGAACACGACGTTATATATTTTTCATAAGAGTTTTTCTTGCGAATTACTTCGCCATGCTTATCTACAAGTTTAGCAGCTGCATTAGCAACTGTAATCTCATCTTGATAAACTTTTCTTGCAAATACATATATATCTTCTAATATTTCATTAGATAATTCTTCTGTTAATCTTTTTTGATTAGATGTTGACTCTTCTTCATTAATTTCAGAAGTATGACTTTGAACGCTAAAACCACACTTTTCTAAATAGCTCACAGCAGTATTAGAATGAAAATAATCAGTTGAAATCTTCCTGTTATTAACAATAAAATTTGCTACCGCCATAACAGTTTTCGGTGAGTATTTTTTATCATTAATTATAAGAATACGATCCTTAATTATCATAGGTACTTTATTCTCATCAATATACTTTATCGCATCATAAATATTCTCTTCTTTAATACCAATGAAAAGCTTTCCGTTATACTCTTTCTCTTCATTTTTCTCAAATCTTCCATTATTCCAATAGCCAATTATTACAGGTTTTTCATTTTTGCTTTTTTCAAAACTAATAACTTCACCATCATACGTATATTCCGGACCAACTAATCTATATTCATTTTTGTCTTCTATCCATACCAAACATCGTACACAATTGTTTAATTCTTCGCCATTTTTCCATTTCATGCTTTTGTTGCTACGATTAAAACATAAATCAGATACTTCTACATCTTTTGATTCAAAACCAATCAAATTACTTATTTCATTGCTTGACTTCACAACTTCATTTCCATTTTCTTTTACAAACTCATTTACTCTTTCACATGCAATTTGCTTATTGCCCATTTTTCAATACCTCCATATCAATTATTATTTATTCTAATAAAAAAACAGCAGACAAAAACCTTGTACTGCAAAGCACAAAACTTCTATCTGCTGTTAATTTTACAAACACTTATAATTACCCTGTTCATGATAAAAATCCCCCTATTAAAATCATCGTGATATCACGAATCATCCCTATGTTTATTATTTTATCACACAATCCATTAACAGTCAATCACTTTATTGTAGATTATCACGATTTCAAACGATTATTAATTGCATAACAAGATTACTACTTACATACCTTTCCTCTCAAAAAAAGGTGGTACGCCTGCGGCGCACTATCATAGCACTGTCGGCTCTGAGCCGACAGTACCTTTTCAGAAGAATGGCACGCAAAAAATCATTAAGTACTCTGACATTTCACCTGAACAACTCAATGAACTCAAAGCCCCAATAGCTAAAGTTGAAAATAACTAAACAGAAAAATCGACCTCGGTAAGAACTGAATTTATCTTTACCGAGGTTATTTCTTTGATAGAGAATACATTCCTATAACCGTAAAGCATAGCAACGTATTCAATATAGGTATTGGCTATTTTCAGAAAACTTTGTTATAATGAATACAACAAGAGAGTCGGGGAAAAGAGTTGCTCGACGAGGTTCATGCAAAGGAACGCTGTATCAGCCGCTCTGATTACCTGACGTTCACGATGTAAAAGGAGAATTACCATGAAGAAAGTACTGATCATATCATCCAGTCTGCGAAACGGCTCAAATTCCGAACAACTTGCAGTCTCCTTTGCAGATGGTGCAAAATCGGCTGAAAATGAAGTTGAGGTCATTTCTCTGCGAGACAAGAAAATCAGCTTCTGTACAGGATGTCTTGCATGTCAGAAAACACAGCGCTGCTTTATGCACGACGATGCAGATGCGATCCGTGAGAAAATGCTTTACGCCGATGTGCTTGTGTTTGCAACGCCGATCTATTACTATGAAATGAGTGGTATACTGAAAACGCTGCTTGACAGAGCTAATCCGCTGTATTCTTCCAATTATCGTTTCCGTAAGGTATATGCCCTTGCAACAGCAGCCGAAAATGAGAAACACGTTCCGGAAAGGGCTTTCTCAGGCATTGAGGGCTGGGTTGACTGCTTTGAAAAGGCAAAACTGGTCGGTACACTGTTCTGCGGTGGTGTCAACGATTCCGGAAAAATAAAAGATAACCCGAAACTGAAAGAAGCCTGTGAAATGGGCAGAAATATCTGAGAAGGTAACAGCTATGACAACAAAAGAATTCATTGACTTCATGAAAAGCGGAAAACAGGTCACGGCGGAATCCGGTGTACATCAGACTATGCACAGGCTCAGTCAGGAAGCGATCCGGATCACAATGGAGATAAACAATCATTACCACACTCCCGACGAAATCAACGCATTGATGTCGGAGCTTATCGGTGCGCCTGTTGAAGTCGGACTGTTTCCTCCGTTCAACACCGACTGCGGAAAGAACATTCATCTCGGCAGGAACGTATTTATAAATTCCGGCTGTAAATTTCAGGATCAGGGCGGCATCTATATCGGTGACGGAGTGCTGATCGGTCACAATACGGTGCTTGCAACGCTGAATCACGGAATACTACCAGACGAACGCCACGACCTGATACCGAAACCCATTCACATCGGTAATAATGTGTGGATCGGATCAAATTCAACTGTTCTTGCAGGCGTTACTATCGGAGATAATGCAGTGATCGGTGCAGGCTCGGTGGTCACAAAGGATATCCCTGAAAACATGATAGCCGTAGGAAGTCCGGCGAGAGTTATAAAGAGCATATTTGATTGAGTAACTCAAACTTCGCATTAAATACTGCAAGTGCATCTTGAAAGCACAATAGATAGAGACAAAAAATAAAAACAATTCACTTAGCATAATCATCTGAGCGATTTTCTGTGCCACAATAATCACTAAATATTAGCAAGCGCCCATTGGAAACACTTGACAAAATAATTTCTGCCACGTATAATATATTTAGAAGTATTTTTATGTACAATTATTCCTTATCATTCACAGAGGTGATATAGTTATGGCAGTAATAAATCAATCATTATACAATGACACAGTAGCTTTACTGGATGATTTAAACGACAGTCAGTTAATGGCTGTTCATGCAATTATTTTCGAATTAGCTGATGCTCATAACCGTTTTAAAAGTCCTCTTGGCATAGAAAACGAAGAAGCATTATTAAATCACATTGATTCTTCTCTGGAACAAGCAAAGTCTGGAATCGGAATAGATGCTGATGAAGCAATATCTTCTCTTATGCAGGAGTTTGATTTATGAAAAGTTTCAAAGTCAAAGTAACTCCTAAGGCTATGGACGATATAAGAAAGTATATCAGTTGTTAAAATAAAAAAATATATGCCTTAGTAAAATCATCTGTTCTTTACTAAGGCTTTCGTTTTTTCTAAACTTATAAATAAAAGGTTGTGCACCTGCGGTGCACTATTGTAAAACTGCCGTCTCACTGAGGCGACAGTTTTTCTTTTATCCGCAAATATATCTATTATATCAAAATGATTAATCAAAATTCTTTTTTTCTTAAATCAATACAGTACGGTATTACCTCGGCAAAATAATCATTCAGAGACAGAGTAGCACCGGAATGTTTACCTCCCGGAATACGACGGAAGTGTTCATTTCTGAACATTCTCTCGGTCATATCATGGCTGTCGATTATTTCATCTGCATCTCCGACAATACAGCATACATTCTCTTCGTTCAAATCTGAAAGCGTACCGAACATTGAGATAAACGCTTTGATATCCCCTTTATAACCAAGATGCGGAAGATAGAGAAACGGCATGAGACACGGATTGATAAGTATAACCGGAAGATCAAATTCTGCTGCCAGAACTGCTGCATAAAATCCACCGAGACTTGTTCCGACTATAAAATCAACAGACTTATCAGAAACGTAGTTTCGAAGCTGGTTCAGTACACTTTTCGGCGATTCTGAATCATAATCAATTTCAGGAGATATAACAGTTTCGCATTTATTTTCCTTCAGTGCACCGAAAGCCGCATTCTCCGGTGATCCGTGATATCCATGAATGTTAAGAACATTAACCTGGTATTTAGTGTTTCCATCTGTATTCATTTTTATAATCATACTCCTTGTTGTGAAATGGCTGTATCATCAATATCAATCTTTCCGGCTGTAAAACACCCTTTCAAATGCGTTATAATTTCTATCCGGCGGTACAGCAAAAACGACTTGTTTTACCACGGTATCACTGAACAATTCTATGAACAGACTCGCCACCCTCTCCGGTCTTTGGGCAAAAACTCCGCATCCAAATGCTCCGGCGATCAATACTTCCACACCCTGCGAATCACAAATATCTCTTATGAAACGTATTCTGTCCTTCAGTGCACGCTCATTCTGCTCTTCACTTAAACTTCCTTTTTTAAGCATCACAGAACGATTAGGTGCTGCGCATGTTATTACATCAGCGGTTACATGCTTATTTTCGTCATCATTAAAGAAGTACACATCAGAAGAATAGAGCGCCCTGTTCATATACAAGCCCATATTATAATTGGCTTCATTCCATTCATAATAATCCGGAAAAGTACTGAGTACATTATATAAGAACGATACGTGACAAAGCGCCTCTTCCTGTGCCATAGCTCCATTTAAAAAGCCGCCACCGGGATGTCTGTAACTGGCAAAGTTAAGTACAGCAAGTTTATTCCCGTTAGAATGCTTTAAAACACTCTCCTGGGTATATGACTTTTCAAGAACGAACTCCGCTCTTTTTCCTGTTATCTTTTCTCTCACAAATTCGTTTCCAAATACATGCGTTGCCAGAATACTCTTCTGTATTTCATCGGAGTACAGTTTCACCATTTTTTCAGTATGCTTCAAAGCTTTATCTTTAAGATCATCTTTTCTTCCCATCATCATTTCTCCTTTTCATAAATATAAACAAGCACGTAAATTGATATAGTCAACTTACGTGCCGTTTTTTAGCTAATAAAAGTATATCAGCAAACCGCATCGGCTGTCAAGATGATTTCAATAATACGAGAAAAAAATACGTCTGCAGCACACTATGAATACACTTCAATCTCCCCTGTTTCGCCGTTTCTGTTCCATATGATTGAAATTTTCGTAATGTCAGTGTCTTTACCAATTGCACTGCAGTCATTACCTTTATCAAGGAATATAATTTTATCTACGTCATCTATATCAAATTGCCTCCGGATACTTTTAAACCGTGGTGTTTTATTGTATTCATCTGAATTGTTAAGTTCAGTCAACAGGATAACAGGCACATGGCAGTCTTTTGAAAGCTGTTTGAATTCTCTGATTTTATCTGACAATTCACCGCGGCCGCAAAAAAGCATCTGCATGTTATCTGCAATTACCAGCCCGTGATTTTTCCTGTTTCTGACCTTCTGAAATACCAGTTTGCCGCAGTCGCGAATATTATCATCAATGAACAGAGGAACATTTTTAAACTCCTCTGAACAGCGCAAAATTCTCTGGTTTTCATCGACCTCAAGCAGATTGTATTTCAGACTGTTAATATCAACGCAAGCTTCTCTGGAAACTAATCTCATGACAAGTTCCTCTTTTGTTTTCTTCCAGCTGAAATAATCGGCTTCCGCTTTATTTCTTCCGGCAAATTCATAAGCAAGAGCAAGTGCAAAAGAGGAAGGATCACTGCCCTGATCTGAAGCCAGTACAATAAGTTCAGGATGGTCCCGGTCAGCGATAAGTTTAAACAGTTCAGAATAATCCGGCCTTATGATCTTTTTCTTAGAATAATCAGTTCTCCAGATAAAAGTATCTTTCAGAAAACCTTGTACTATATCGTACACAGCAGTCAGGTCGTTATGCACGGAATAAAACGTATCTTTACCAGATTCATTCTTTATCGGATCAGAACCTGCATTTTTTAATAAAGCGTAATCACCGAAAAAGCATCTGTTTCTTAATCTTTCCGGAAGATCATTCACCCTTTCTGATACTGTTATCATTATAGGTTTTCCGGATTCAAAGCGCTCATTAAAGCAGTGTTCGAGTTCTTCACTTATCGATTCCTTTCCGAGGCAGTACTGAATATCATCGATCAGTAAAACATCGCAGTCGATATATTTTTCTGAAAAGTCCTGCCTTTTCCTGCTTTTTATCGTTTCTATCAGCTCTTCAGAAAACTCTCTGGCACTTGTAAGTATAACATTCAGATCCGGATACAGCTCGTTGATACGGTTCTTTACCGAATAAAGCAGATGTGTTTTTCCGGTACCCGATCTTCCTATCAGACAGAGCGGAGCTTTATTTCCGCTCTCAGAAAATTTTACCGTCATTTCATATGCGTCCGAGTTATTATGTGTGACCTTAAAGTTCTCAAAAGTGAACTGACTCCCTTTTTGTGATATTTCCATATGCTGATACATTCCTCTCTTTCTCTGTTAAAGTCCGTCATAAACGCACCTGTAATGCTCGCTGTGATCATATCGTACTGTGTACTCATCAAGTTCAAATATCTCCGCGATTTCCGGAAAGTACTCAGTACTTATATGCACACTTGAATAGATCACAGCTCTTCCCTTCCGGTCTACTTCCACTCTTCCGCGCGGATAGTAGTCAAATGCCTTCTCTGCTCCGTTCGGTCGGATATGCTCCCATAGTTTTCTGTGATTATAAGTATCGCCCGACTTTGCTGTACCTTCCGGATATTTCCCGTCAAACGGAAATGCAAGTATCTCGTCATTAACAAGCCAGAACACACCTTTTCTGATAATATCTCACCTGTCCTTTTTAGAACGATTCATTCTTTGTACACTGAAATTTTCAGGACCATCGAAGATCCTGTTATATCTGGTTTGCACCTTCCGGAAGCTTCAGATCCGAAAGAAAATCACATCCGGAAAACACCTGATCACCTATAAAGCACAGACCTGCCGACAGCTTTATATTCCTGAGATTCCGGCATCCTTTAAAAGCAAAGTCCCCTATCGCAACCACATCATCCGGGATGATAAGCGATTCAAGACTTTTGCAGTTTTCAAAAGCTGAATCACATATCCTTACGGTATTTTCAGAAAAAGTGACTAAAGCAAGATGCTCACAGTTCTTAAAAGCCGAATGCCCAATATGTTTTACGCTGTCCGGCATAACGATACGTCTGATCATTGTATTTCCTTCAAAAGCGCTGTTTGTAACAGATACAACGCCATCAGGTATCCTGATATCTGTACCGGAACCATTATAACGATAAAGTGCTTTGCCATAGATCACAAAATCTCTTTTATCATTCTCATAAAACGGAGTATCGTCAAAAGCAGATATTCCTATAGTTTCGACACTTTCCGGTATTTCAACACTTTCAAGCTCCGTACAGTCTGCAAATGCGAAAGCTGATACTGAAATGACTGTCTCCGGAATGATCACCTTCTTCAGATTCCTGCAGGATTTAAAAACTCCTGTTCCCATATTCTTTACACCATGCGGGATAGTAAGTACGGATCTGCCGTCATCATAATATCTGCATAAAAAGCCGTTATTGATTTCTAAACTCATATGCCGCTCCTTATCTCGGTGCGCCTGCGGCGCACTATCACAGCACTGTCGGCTCGGAGCCGACAGCACCTTTTTTCCCAGCACGTTTCAGTGCCTCACACACCTTTCCGAAAACAAGCTGGTTCGGAAAATATTTCGGATCTTCAAATATCGTATTTCCGGCATGATCAAAGTATTCAAGTATAGCCATAGCACATCCGGCACTTCTGCTCTGACCGTAATCGCACTGACAGATGACCGAGTGTCCGGCGTCATATGCTTTCAGAATAAACTTTGCAAGATCTTCAGCTTCAGGAAAAAAGTTCTTTACTGCAGCTTTATCATTTCCAAAGGAATCCCAGTCTATATCCGGTAGGGCGACATAGAAAACATTGTCCGTTACCGATGAGTAATCGACCTTTTCGTAACCTTTCAGTGCATATTCCGGCGGATCATAAAAGCTTATGGCAGCTGTATCTGCCGGGAATTTACCGCTTTTTATTACGGCTTCAATATCTTTTCGCGAATACACTGATACCTTCATCTGTTTCAGACATCTCTTCATAAGATCATAAACATGCCTGTTGTAATATTCTTTTTCCGGAACCGGTAATCCATATATCTCATGAGCTATCATGCCAACTGCTGCAGAACGTGAAAGTCCGGCAAAGCAGTGTATCAGAAGAGTATCGACATCGTGTTCATGCGCACGGATGAATCTTATCATTTCCAGAGCCTGCGAATGATTCAGAAGATGCAGTCCTGATACCGTTTTTTCAATATCATCAAAGTAAAGAGTCAGTACGCCGCGGCAGTATTTATTCTCCCTGAATTCAAAGCCGAACCCCTGACTCGATGTATCCTGAATGGATATAACGGCGTAACTGTCCGAATATTCCGGATATTCAGTTATCCCCGGTTCGCAGAAATGATTCATCACATAATCAAGTGCACCTCTTGCCGATGTCCCCATAATACGTGGCATTTTCATGATATCACTCCAGTTTGTGGTGCGCCTGCGGCGCACTATCATAGTACTGTCGGCACAAAGCCGACAGTACCTTTTCGATGACTGAACGCAGGAACATCCGCCAATCACTTCACTGTAAATACAGGATTACCATAACCATATCCCTGATAAAACTGATCATCTTTTACTGTGTAAACCGGCTGTCCATATCCGTATCCTGAATAAATCTGCATAACAGGCCTCCTTTTTTCGATAAAGAAATTCTCTTCAGGTTTATAATATACATCTTCTCCTGGCTCTGTCCTGTATTCTTCTTTCATTTATCATTATACACTATGAAAAACTGAAAATTCGAAGATATTTGAAGTAATTTATTTATCCGTTTCTGTGTCTTAATTATAGCATCCGACATGGGGCAAAAACGGACGGTGTCCAGATAAAAAAATACCTTCCGAAAGATATTTGTCATTTCGGAAGGTATCAGTATTCAACAGTTATTCCAAGCTTTGTGGAACCTTTTATAAAAGTCCCAGAATTTTAAGTGTTTTGTCATCTTCGTTACTGAGATAAAATTTATCAAGTACCTTTTTAAACAGCTCGTTGTCATCAGTCGTATGGATAAAGAGCGTCATACATGAACGTAATTTAAATGCATCGATCTCCTCGAAAACTGCCAGCGGATCATCTGTCGGGATGTGGAGCAGGGTCTCGGTAATCTCTTTAAGTCTCGCACCGAGTACCGGATGATCATAGTAATCCTTAGCTTCGTTAAGATCATTTATCGAGAATAACGCCGTTGTGCCGCTGAGTCCTAAACCACGGATCTGCGGGAACACATACCAAATCCAGTGCGTATCTTTATAGGCATCTTTCATTTCCTGAAGAGCAGTCTTGTACGTCTCACCAAACCCGTATCCTTTTTCCTGTGCATCGAGGAATTTCTGAAGGTCGGTGTAGTAGAGTTCTATGCCGAGAACGCCGAACTGCTCCTGCTTTTCACGCGGATAGAACTTATCCATATCAGCCGGATCGGCATTTTCATCAGAAGCGTATCCGAGCTTTTCCTTCGGCAGTGAATCGTAAAGTTCTGAGAAAGATGCAAATTTGTGCAGCGCAGTTACTCTTGTCTGTATCTTTCGTTCAGGATCATCGATACGCGAAAATTCAATAAAATCACCGACTGCTACCTTCTGACGTTTCTCATCGTTTAATCTGAGCTCTATAGTCTTGCTGCCGCTCTTGATCTTTTCAAACGGCGCTGCCTGCAGTTTCATATAGTGGATCATGGTGTTTTCCTCCTTTATTTTTATGTGTTCATATATTATTTTACAGTCCATTCATTTCTATGCGATGAATATACGGATTATACATTAAAAAGATCATCAGGGTCTACAAGAAATATATTTTTCTCACTCTCTGCCTTTTCTCTGATCCATTCAGTAAATCCGCCCTTGCTGAAGAAATAAAAATACTTTTCAGTTACACCGCTGAAATTATCTGCGGTAGCTGATAAATCATCAAACTCTTTTTTGTCAAGCGGCGAATTTTTAAATTTGCACTCGCAGAATACTGCCTTCCGGTTATCCCTGCTTAGCAGGAGAATATCACAGTCATCCTGACGCTTCAGTTTACTGTTAGTTCCCCACCACTTTCCCATCTTATGAGGGATAAAAGGAAGCTTTTTCTGTTTTGCGAGACGTATCATGTACTGATGACATATCTTTTCAAATATCAGTCCCATATAATCATTGAAAGACTCAGGATCAGTTATTTCTCTGGCTGCGTCATCCGCTCCGATGAGTTCATAGTAGCTTTTTTCTGTAAAAATAAACCTGAACCAGAATGCGAAGAAATTATCACTTATACTGTAAAGAGTTTTACGTGAGCTTTCTTCCTCACCGCACGGGGTATTTCTGCTGATAAGTTTCAGGTCAATGAGAGTTTTCAGGTACTTACTGCATTTTGAAGGCTCTTCATGAATCTTCTGAGTGATATCATTCATTCTGCTCGCACCGTTTGCAATTGCTTCGAAAATGCTGTTATACACTGCCGGATCACGAAGCTCCATCTTCAGAAGTGACTGAGGTTCTTCAGTCAGGAATGCACCTGTACGAAGAATATTTTTTGCGATATTTTCTTTTATCGATCTTTCAGGATCAAAGGTCTGAAGATAGCATGGTATGCCTCCCAGTATCCCGTATGCCGCAAGTTTTTCCTCTGCAGAATAGCTTTTGAAAAACTCTGCACTTTCAAGATAATCAAAAGGAAGCAGTTCCAGCTGTGATGTGGATCTGCCGTAAAGAGGACTCTTGTATCCCATTACGTCATTCTCCATAAAACTTACACTTGATCCGCACAGTATCAGAAAAATGTTTTTGTTTTTCCACGAGTGATCTACAGTATGTTGAAGAACGCTTTTTATACTTGGATTTTCCGCCGCTATGAAAGGAAATTCATCTATGATCAGAGTGACTCTGTTTTTGTCAGAAGCTTTAAGACCGATATACTCAAAAGCCTTTCCCCAGTTTTCAAAACTTCCGAAATCTTTTCCTTCAAAGTGCTGCTGAACAGTTTTGGAAAAATCAATAAGGTTAAGAGCATCATTTTTTTCCTGTGCTGAAAAGAACACAGTTGAAGACCTGCTGCTGAACTCCTTAAGAAGCGATGTCTTTCCGACACGTCTGCGGCCATAAAGCACAAGAAATTCAAATCTTTTCGAGCTGTGCAGCTCATTCAGCAGCTCAAGTTCATTCTGACGTCCTATGAACATAGAATTCTCTCCTTTTCATTTTAGTGAATTACGATTATTATACTCCTGTTTCACTAAATTGTCAATAGAATAGCATGCGAACCGCAGCAGCTTTCTGCAATTATCGCACAATTTTAGGCGATATCGCTCTATATTCTTTGACAATACACTGATTTCAGAAGGAAATGCACAAATATTTCTGCATTTTGTTACTGACCACAGAAACTGACTATACATTTCAGTTTTTTTATAGTATAATATATAGTAAACCACAAATACAATTAATGGAGGTTGTATACAAATGTCAAGAAAAATCAGAAAAATAGCAGCAACTGCTTTAGCATTTGCAATGCTCGCCGGATCTGCAGCCGGATTCTCTGCAGTACAGGGAACACCAGTTATCACTGTTTCAGCTGCTGAACAGGCTGTATCTGCTACAAAGGCTGCAAACGGAATCGCAGGTCCTACTATCGATGCAGGCACATACAAGATCGCAGCTGGTGATACTTTCAAGGTAAAGATAAAAGTAACAGACAACGCTGACGGCTTCAATGCAATCAACGCATGGCTCGATATCAACACAAACTACTTCGAGATCGTAGATAAAGCAAACGGCGATCCTGATATGGCAGAGTACGAAGACAGCGAAGCTTATACAGCAGTTACTCTCAATGAGTACAGCAAGAAGAACGTTGGTAAGGAAATAAAGACTCTTATTACACTTTACAGTGATACTAACAATCTCAAAGGCGACGTTGTTATTTCAACTATCACACTCAAGGCAAAGGCTGACGCTCCGGCTGGTTACTACTCACTTCCTTTCGACGCTGTAGGTGACAACGGTGCTATGGCTAACCGTATCGATGACAAGAGAAATCCTATCGTTATCAATCCTACATTCAAAGGTGCTCTCGTTCAGATCGGTGAAGGTACAGATATGATCTATCCTTCATCATCAGCTTCTTCAGACACTCTCAAGGGCGACTTCAACCTTGACGGCAAGGTATCACAGACTGATGCTACATTCATGCTCAGATACCTCCTTGAAAGCTCAGTTTCAAATGACAAGAATGAAGTTCTTTATAATCTTATAAAGGGCAACATCCGTGAAGATCTTCAGAACGAATCAAAGGAAAAGATCTTTGAACTTGCAATGGCAAATGCAGACGTTGACGGTTCTGAAGAAGGCAAGTCATTCAAGCAGACTGATGCTACATACGTTCTCAGAGCAGTTGTAACAGGCAGCAAGGTAGACAACGATTACTGGACATCATTCTTTGCTTAATAATTTTTGATATAGCAGCAGATCCGGCTTCGCCGGATCTGCTGGAGGAGGATGCGGGGCTTCGCCCCGGTTCCCCTCTCTGATTTACGAAAAATTCAATGTGTTCTAAAATAAAAACGGAAGAAGAGCTTTAATGCTTTTCTTCCGTTTTTCGTTATCCGAATATTCTGATCAGTCTTTATACTCCGGCTTCTGTTGCTGGTTCTGTACTTGGCTGAGTTTCTGCTTCTGTAGCTGTCTCAGTTCCAGTCTCTGTTTTTGGTTCTGTTCCGGTTTCAGTTACTGTTTCTGGTTCTATCTCTGTTCCTGCTTCAGTTCCTGTTTCCGCTTCTGCTTCAGTTTCCGTTTCTGCCTCAGCAGCCGGCTGAAGAATTAATGCCTTTAAAATTACGAAATCACGTGTGCTGAACGATCCGTCGAGATTTACATCGCATGAATCCTTGTATTCAGCTGAACCGAGAAGGACTTTTCTCAGATACGCAATATCCTCGGCATCAACTTTTCCGTCTTCGTTTACATCGCCGCTACATTTTGAAAGATCTGTTTCTTCCTTGTATCTTCCGGCAAGTATGTTTGTCATGATGAGAAGGTCATCATAATTGAGATCTTTGTCTGATCCAGTGATATTGGCATTCTTCTTGCCATGTTCGGAAGGAACGTAATCTGACAGGTCTTCAAGGTGCTTGTAGTACATTACCACATCACGAATATCAAATGTGTTGTCGCAGTTGAAGTCACCATGTACCGGAACGAATTCCGAAGGAGCAAGCTTTTCAGTTGGAAGAGTATTTTTCTCTTTAAAGAACTCAGCCAGTGCTCTTAAGTCTTCTTTATCCAGACCAGTTGAATCCTTCTTATATACATTGGCGTTTTCTATTCCCTGCTTGGATGGCTGATAATCAGATACACCGTAAATGTATCTGAACAGCATTGCAAGGTCTACCACATTTACTGCATTGTCACAGTTAAAATCACCCGCAAGATGTTCTGCTTCAGTTGTTACAAGGTTTTCAGTTGGTATTTCTGTTGTCTTTTCTGAGAAGTATTCAGCAAGCGCCTGAAGGTCATCCATATCAAGGTCTGTAGAATCCTTTTTATAGATATTGGCATTCTTGATTCCCTGTTCTGACGGCTTATAATCGGATACCTTGTTGAGATATTTAAACAGCATTGCAAGGTCGACCACATTCACTTCATTGTCACAGTTGAAGTCGCCGGCAAGATGTTCTGACTCAGTTGTTACAAGAGTTTCAGTTGGTATTTCAGTAGTTTTCTCCGAGAAAAATTCTGCAAGTGCCTGCACGTCATCCATATCAAGGTCTGTTGTATCCTTTTTATAGATATTGGCATTCTTAAGGCCCTGCTCTGACGGCTTGTAGTCTGATACCTTGTTGAGATACTTAAACAGCATTGCAAGATCGACCAGATCTACTGCGTTGTCACAATTGAAGTCTCCGGCAAGATGCTCAGAGTCTTTTATAGTCAGTTCTTCTGCAGGAAGAGTTACTTTCTCACCGACAAACTCAGCGATAGCTGCAACGTCATTTAAATCAAGTTCTGTTGAATCAGGTTTAAAAGCATTGGCATTTTTAAGAGCCTGCTCTGACGGCTTGTATTCTGTTGTGCCCTGAAGATAATGGTTGAGTAATACTGCATCAACAATATTGGCTTCACCGTCACAGTTAAAATCTCCTGTGATTTCCGTATCTTCATTTTCAGTATTAAAAGTAACCGGAGTTACATCGTTAGTCCAAAGTCCCCTGACTCCGGCAAGATTTTCAATTATTGCCTGTAAATCATCATAATTTACGACTAACGCCGAGTTAGGGCTCTTTACATCCGAATTTACAATGCCCTGTGGTGTCAGTGGATTAGCTTCACTGTCTTTAAGATATTTATTCAGTGCATCAACATCATCAAAATCCACATCTCCGTCACAGTCTGCATCTCCGTAATGCACTGCCGGTGAACTTATGTCGACATCGTTAGTCCATAATAATCGTTTTCCCGCAAGACATTCCACCATTGCCTGCGCATCTTCATAATTTACGACCAGTGCTGAGTTCGGGCTCTTTACATCTGCGTTTACAAGGCCCTGCGGTGTCAGCGGATTTGCTTCAGCGTCTTCGAGATATTTCAGCAATGTTTTTACATCGTCGAAATCCATATCTCCGTCGTAATCTACATCACCGTAACGCACTGCCGGTGAACTTATGTCGACATCGTTAGTCCATAATAATCGTTTTCCCGCAAGACATTCCACTATTGCCTGCGCATCTTCATAATTTACGACCAGTGCTGAGTTCGGGCTCTTTACATCTGCGTTTACAAGGCCCTGCGGTGTCAGCGGATTTGCTTCACCGTCTCCGAGATATTTAAGCAATGTGCTTACATCGTCAAAATCCACATCTCCGTCGTAATCCACATCTCCGTAATGTATCGCTGGTACACTTGTATCGATATCATTGGTCCATAATGCACGTAATCCTGCAAGGTTTTCCACTATTGCCTGCGCATCTTCATAATTCACGACCAGTGCAGAGTTCGGGCTCTTTACATCAGCATTTACTATGCCCTGCGGTGTCAGCGGATTTGCTTCACTGTCATTGGCATATCTATATACTGCATCCACATCATCAAAGTCCACATCTCCGTCGCAGTCTGCATCTCCGTAATGCACTGCCGGTGAACTTGTATCGATATCGTTGGTCCATAACGTGCGTTTACCTGCAAGACTTTCCACTATTGCCTGCACATCGTCATAATTCACGACCAGCGCTGAGTTCGGGCTCTTTACATCAGCATTTACAAGTCCCTGCTCTGTAGCTGGTACAGATTCCGGATCTTTAAGATATTTTGAAAGTTCAATTACATCATTAATATTCACAACGCCGTCGCAGTTGAAATCGCCGTAAAGTGTGGCGGCAAGCGCGTTTACAGTGTCAAAGCTTCCTGCTGCCAGATAAGTACCTGCAATACACAGTGCAGAAACACCAGCAGTCGAACGTCTGATTAAATTTCTTAGATTCATTTCGTACCTCCGTAATAAAAATTTATATTCCTTATTCCTTCTTTTCAAATGCCTTAGGAATATTCTTTACGCTTTCAGTTATGATGTTTTTGGCATTGTTCAAAAGGATCTTCCGTGCTTCAGGATTCATGTCATCAAAGTTCTTCTTGATCTCAGGAATTACCTTGATAAAGTCTATGTCATCGAGAGTTTCGGCGTTTGTCGTGTTGAAAAGCTCAAACAGAGACTGTATGATTCTTGAGCGTTCTTCGTAATTCATATCCCCTATCCACTTATTCACTGAAACTTTCAGGATACGGCTGTCGTAGGTAAGATCGTCAGTGAAATCAAACTCACCTTCAGGCGTAATGTGCCAGTAAAATGCCATATGCTGTGAGAATCCGCGGCCGTCTGATTTTACTATCAGGTAATCCTCATGCTTTTCCATCAGCAAACCGATAAGCGATGACTGCGGAACAAATTTTACGACCTTGTCATATATCTGGTCGATGAGTTCTCCGTTGACCTCATCATCCACACCCGGACCGTCAAACGAATAGATCTTTGTGATCCTGTTTCTTATGGATTCATCACATAAAGCTGACGAGAATATCGCCAGATTACCGCCCTTGGAATGTCCTCCTGTTATTATCTCGCCGTCAAAGCCTGAGGCACAGCGGGTGAGATACCGGACAGATGACTTCTGTGATTCCACCGGATCTGCCAGCGCAAGACAGAGGTCTTCTTTCCAGCCAACAATAAACTTGTCCGTACCGCGGAAAGCTATAAACCTTAATTTATCGGAAATATGAAAATTAACAGCCGAAAACTGCTTGAGTGTTTCCGGATCAAGACGGCTCACATAATGGCTCACACCTATGTCACGGAAACGCGGGCTTGCCGCTGCTGCGCAGAAAAGCGCCTTTGTTTCATCGTAGGCAACTGCTGTCCTGAACATCTGCTCAAAGAGCTCGGCCTTATAAAGATCACCTAAACGTACCGCATCATCCGGAATACAGTTTTCCGGAAAATCAATGTACGAAAGCCATGAAAACACCAGCGCATCGACATCGCAGAAAGGCTTTTCCTCAAAAGTCTCCATTGTTTTTTCAACATAAGAAATAAAGTTTATATGTTCTTCATTCTTAGGCTGAACTTCTTCCGGCTGTTCCTCTTCCTCATTCATGTTATCTATTTTTTTCGCATGAAGACGATAAAAATTTCTGTTTAGTTCCATATTTATTTATCTCCCGGTTTATCTGCACATGCTGTACAGTCTGCTGAAACCGCTTCGGAATCCCGCTATATCTGCTGTTCCGGATGCACCTCCGACCATTTCACCGCCTGTAAGGTTTATCTGGTAATTCACCCTTGCGATAAGAACAGCATTGGTGAACACGTCTGCAGCCGTTGTGGTTATTCCGGCGAGCCTGTCGGTAAGGGCTGTATACTCGGTAACTGTGTTTTCAAGTATCCCCTTCATATTCAGTGCGACCATTTTCTGATCAAGAAGTTCCGCATCGGCATTTTCTGAAAATCCGGACATAAAACTGTCGAGTGCCGACTGATATGCGGTAAGTTCCCTTTTCAGCGTGGTAAGCGTATTTTCAGCAATAAGTCTGTTTTTCTTCAGTTCTTCGATTATTGCCTGAACCTTGTTATAATGCTCAGAAAAAAGCTGCCAGTATTTTTTTATACGGATACCGGCAAAAAAACCGTTCTTGAGAAAGTCGATCCCCGACGGATCAAGCACATCAAGATATTTTACAAAAGCTGAAATATATTCAGCCGATTTAACTGCAACATTCTGCGGTCCGCAGCACAGATCTATACAGCTCTGTGCAGACGAGACCGCATTTTTCATTTCAACGGAATACATAGTTTTTCCTTTTATAGATTACAGATTTGCATTGAAAAGATTCTTTAACTGGTAAACAACATCATCGTTTGCGGCATCGATACTTGCTGCCTCGTTGATGGATGAGATCTTCTTGAGTTCATCAAGATCTGCGTTGTAACCAATTGTGTAGATCGGCATTTTCAGACTCTTTACTGCCTGAGTGATCTCGCTTAATGAAGCACCTACATTCTGCTCACCATCACTTAAAAGGAAGATCATTGGCTGAACATTAGAAGTTGTCTTCATGAATTCATCAAGCATGAGAGATGCTTCAGCAAGAGCTGAATATGTAGCTGTGCTTCCTGAAGCCTGAAGCTGGTCGATCGCACCCTGGAAAAGTGCCTGCTGGTTGATATCGAAAACGCCTATCGGAAGATCGATATTGACGTCAGACGCATAGCTTACGACACCAACGTAGTTAGTTGTGTTGATGTAGCGGATACTGTTTGTAAGTGAGCTCTTGAGCGCATTGATCGGCTCGCCTGACATTGATCCTGATGTATCGAGAACAAATACTGCAGCGATAGGCTTTGCTGTATTCTTGTTCTTCTTCCATACCTTCTGCATCTGTGACCATTTCTGTCCGTCAGTTGCAGGAATGCTGTCCTTGTAGTCATCGAGCTGGTTGAATCCGTAATCAGATGAACGCTTCTTTGCATCATCAGTTGAGCAGTAATCATTGAACGCCTTTAAGAGTTCCAACTTATCAGCTGATATACCCTTTATTGCATAAAGCGGATTGTCGTGTCTGATACCGTAAGGAAGGAATTCGTAATTATTCTTAAGGTCTATGTTATTGTAATAACCCTGATATTCAAGAATAAAGCTTGTGAAAGTGTTGTTTCCTGCTGCGTCTCTCATCTGGAGAGTGTTGTAGGCAACGAACGGAACGTTGTTCTGGAACTTGTTGAAACCGTCAACAGCTGTCTGGCTTAACGGATCTGCCTTGTCGTAGCTGTAGAGAGTAGCTGCAAGGAAGTTAAGTCCTGAAGTACTTGAGAACGGATTTGTATATCCGGCTGTGATCTTTCCTTCTTCAGTTGCTGTGATTATTGTCTGAATGTCAACTGTGCCGTATTCTGTTTCAAGATTCCTGTATGTCTGCTTGTCAACAAGAACACCTGCAACGTTTCCTACCATTCTTTCTGAAATAGTTTCAAGCTTTGTGCCGCTGAATTCAAGCATATCTGCCCACATTGAAGCAGAAGGAGTAATAGCATCAGGTACGTACACGCCTGATTCAATGTAATCTATCTGAGTACCGGAAGATACTGAACGGATAGCGATTCCGGCTGATTTTCCGCCGATCTGCTGGTTGCTGTCGTTGAACTCTTCAGCAAGTTCCTTAAGCCATCCGTCTGTACCTGAGCCTGCCTTTTCAGGTGAGCTGAAAATTTCAGCCACAAGCTGCTTGCCTGCAGGATCCACAACAAGCGGATAAGATGTTTCAATGTCAGGAAGTTCTTCCTTTGATGAAACTGAATCGTATGAAACAACGCCCTTCTGAGCGTGGTTTTCTGTTACTCTTACCTTACCTGCTGCCTTTGAAAATACTTTAATGGCTTCTTCAGATGAGATAACTCTTATAGAATCACCATTTCCATTATCGACAACGTTATCTTCATTTCCTGTAACTGCAAGAACTATACCAAGTATAGCACCTATAAGACAAATTACGGCACATGCCGCTATAACCGGACCTTTTTTCATTTTACCACTGCCTTTCTTTTATCTTCTTGTAATCCTGTGTCTGTTCGATAAGCCTGTTCACCTTTTCAAGAGGAACATCTGAAATGTCGTCAAGGTTTACAAGCTCATGCATAAGATCATCTATATGGTCAATTACAACGTAATTCTTTTTATAAAGATCTTCGACCTCGGAAATATAAGCGGTCGCATGCTCATCGCTCCTGTCATTTTTCCAGTCATTATAGTCGAAAACCTCAATACGCTTTTTTATTCCGCCGAGGTTGTTGTTGAAGATCCTCATTACCTCGTTAAGCGTACTCATGTAAGTATTGTAGGTAAGATCCTCGGTCGAAAATGACTCGCGGAGCAGCTTGTGAAGATTATCGTTTTTCTGCTTCATGCTGACACAAAGATCGTAGATCTCCTTTTTCCTCTGTTCAAACGGACCGAGATTCGCGTTATTCATTCTTCTGTAAAAATCAGTGAATTCAGTAAGCCTCTGATCCTCGGACACAGGTGCCTTTGTTTCTATGGCAGGAAGTTCGTCTATCTTCGCTGCATGCAGTGCGCTGAGTGTCAGGTAGAACAGAAGCCCTATCATAAGGATCATGATCACGATCCCCGCCACTGTACGCAGAGGATTGCCGTTTATAAGATGAAGTCCGAACTTTGAATAGATAAGTACCACAGCCAGAAGAAATCCGGCGTAAACTGGTATGAGTTTTTTCAGGTATTTCATCGTTTTCCTCCGATTAAATTTACAAAGTATCACAAATATTATTTTACCACATATTTTTCTTATTGTAAATATAATATTGCCCTGCCGGTCAGTCAGATCACTGTCTGATTACCGGAAAAATACCGCCCGTTTACAATAAAAACACCCCTTCAGAAGACCACTAAAAAACCGGTCTCACCAAAGGGGTGAAATTATTTCATTTTCATTATTTAACATAAAATATCAGCTTATCTTTCTTGCACTTCTGTAGTAAGGTCTGAATGTTTCCTTTACTTCATCGAGCATCTCTTTGTATTTTCTGTATTCTGCCGAGTTAATGTCATCTGTAATAAGTTCATCACGGTTTATCTGTATAGGCATTACGCTGAACCATGGTGAATCGATGGTGAGAATGAAGCTGAAGTTGCAGCTTACATATCCCTTCGGCACTTCGTTTTCGATTCCTTCCGAGCTTTCATAATAATCGCCGGAATCGATCACTTCGATGTACTCATCAAAACCTGTGATCTGGTCAAAATGAATTACATCTGGCTGGCGCTTCGTCCACTTGTCTCCTTCAGTAGCAAACAGAACAAGCTGGTTTTTGTCGTCGATCACGATACGCTCTTTTTCCCCGATGATGCGTGTGATCTGGAACTTTTCAAGGAGTTCGGAACTTTCCTTTCTGTACTCCAGATGTTCAAGAAGCTTGTCCACGTCAGTAAACTTAGTGTACTTGACTAGCGGTGATATCAGATGGCTGCATTTTTCACAGACAAATCCGCATGGAAGCTTTTTTCTGTAAAATGCCCCGATGTTCTCTCCGCACGCACAACATTTCTTCTTACCGAATAAACTCATAAAATCATCCCCTGTTCTTTAAAAATCTTAAAATCCAATTGATTCCCATTTCATGTCAGCATTTGACTGCTACATTATCAAAACCGACATGATTATCAAAATCTTGTATTTATTATAACATTATCTGTGCAATATTACAACATATTAATACAGAAAATTTCCATTCTGTTTTTTGCACACATCATACAACATTTGCTGATTAAACAGGTGATTTATTTCAATTTGGTTACAAACTGATTTCAATTCAGAGTCATTGGTTACATTAAGGTTAATTGTACGCTTTTCAAATAAAACAAATTACGGATGAAAAGTCAAAAATACGACGTAATCATCCGTAATTGATATAGGTATAACTGTCAGGATTTGTCTTCTCTCCGTTCTTTCTTACTTCGAAATGGAGATGAGGACCTGTTGAATATCCCGTAGAGCCTACAAGACCTATAAGCTGACCTTTTCTCACATGCTCTCCTTCAGAAACATAGACGGTATAGCAGTGTGCGTAGACTGTCTGATAAACACCGTCATCATGTTGAAGAACGATGTAGTTGCCGTATCCTCCGCCGCATCCGCAGCTGTAGTCTTTTCCGTAGGAATGTGTACAGTAGTTGCACGCTGTAACTACCGTGCCGCTCTCGGCAGCGTAGATCTTCGCAAATTCGATGGTGTCGTTCGGATTTCCCTGTATATCTATGGCCTTGTGGTCACTCTGGTCAAACTCTCTGTAGCCGTAGAAGCTTGAATGACTTGTATATCCCGGAACCGGCCAGAGCATATTTGTAGAATCAGAAGAAACATTTATCTGTGTCGCACCGGAAGTTTTTTTCTTCACGCCTCCAGGAATTGTTTGCTGCTTTCTGGCTTCCGCCTCGAGTTTTTCCATCTCCTCCTTGAGTCTTGCCTGTTCTTCCTTGATGGCCTTTGTTATCTTATCCTGCTCTTTCCTTTTCTCCTCGACAGCAGATCTCTTTGCTTCGTATTCATCCTTGAATTTCTGCTTTTCGCCGGAGATCTTTTCAAGCTCACTGCGGACAGTTTCATAGTCTTCCTTCATTTCCGCAAGATCTTCGTCCAGTTCTGCCTTTCGCGCAGATACAGCCTCCAGATTTCCGTCAACTATCTCTTTCTTAAACTGCAGCTGCTCGTCCAGGACACTGAGTTCCTCGAGCTTTTTTTCAAGTGCGTCAAGATTCTGCCTGTCTCTGCCTGCTATCCTTGAAACGAGTTCTGCCCTTGTAAGTATCTCGGAAAAGCTTGAAGAACCCATGAACACAGCAGAAAGATTATCCGGCTTTGACATGTAGGAAACGCGGAGATGCTGCTTGTAAAGTTCAAGAGCTTCATCGGTCTCCTTACGGTATCCTGATATCTCGCTTTCGATCTCTTCGATCATGGTGTTTGTGTTGTACGCTTCAGTTTCAAGCATATTTATCTGACGTACCGTACATTCCAGATTTTCATTTCTGAGTGCTATCTTCTCGTCAAGCTTGTTAGCATATTCTTTTTTTGAAATTTCCGCCTTTGAAGCTGACTCGTACTGTTTTCTTGCCTGCTCGATACCACGCTGAAGCGTTTCAAGCCGGACGTTATTCTTCACTTTTAAAGTATCAAGTTCTTCAAGAGACTTGTTTTCAATAGCATCCTGCTCGTTTTCAGCTGAACTGACAAATCCTGTACCCACCGAGAGTGCCAGTAAAAATGTAAGTATCGCCGCTCCTGTTTTTTTCCTGAATTTCATTACTTCATCCCTATACTCTTAATGACAACGCTGATCAAACTGAAGTTCCGGCTTTGCCACGGCCCTCACGCAGATTTATTTATAAATCTGATTTCCTTTATTTTTTACGTTCCAGACGTTCGGTCTCGTAGCGGATATCCACTTCAGGACCTGTATACATACTGTGGAAAGCATCAAGTATTCTTTCAGCAATGTGTACGCAGTTGGTCTGATCTGTATTCATCAGCACCACAAGTATCTGCCTTCCGGAATATCTTGTTGAAACATCCACGCGTCTGAGTGATTTGAATATTGCTTTCTCGAAAAGTTCAAGAACAGTTTCGAAATCACTGTCATCATCCATCGTAAACGAAAATGTGAAAAGCAATGTCTGGACTTCATTATCGTTACGCTCAACTATACGCCTGATGAAATTGTACACATGACTGAACGATTCAAGATTGAGGATATATGAACCGTTATTGGCATCTGAGCGCGAAAGATAGGCTTTGAGGTAATTGATATCGACGACATTTTCAGCGCGTTTGTTCTCAACTGCCTTTTCATCACGGTAAAAATGATATGATCCTTTTCCGTTCTGCTTTACAAAATACAGTGCCTTGTCTGCAGAATGGCAGAGCGACGCAAAATCATCGCCGTCTGTCGGATACAGTGATATACCTATAGATACCGTTGTGCCTGTGTTATAGCCGGCATTGAGAACTCTGGCTGTAAGGTCTTCTATTATCGCTCCTGCAATGTCACTAAGTTCACCGGCGGTTTTGTTTTCCTTTATGAACATAACGAATTCATCACCGCCCAGACGGCAGAGTATGTCTCCGGCTGACGAGTGATCTTCAAGCGTCCTTGCAAACATTTTAAGAACGTTATCACCGGCAGCATGGCCGTAAACGTCGTTTATCAGCTTGAAATTATCCATGTCTATCATGAACATTGCGCCTTTTTCATCGGAATCAAGTACGCTGTTCACAGCTTCTGTCGCTGAATTTCTGTTAAGAAGACCGGTAAGTCCGTCATGGCTTGAACGTTCCTTCATAACCGAAACTTCCTGTATCTTCTGGTCAAGCTTGCGGCGGAGACTGCTTCTGAGTTCTTCAAGTTCCAGTATCCTGCTTATTCTCGAAAGCATTACCGGAGGAGTAAACGGCTTGGTTATGAAATCAACCGCACCTTTCTCAAGACAAAGACATTCGGTTTCCGGTTCCGTATCTGCTGTCAGGAAAATAACAGGAACATACTGAAGTCTGTCATCCTGTCTGATAGCATTCATAACTTCAAAGCCATCCATTTCCGGCATGTTGATATCGAGAAGAATAAGGTCCGGTATATTTGCGTTAAGGAAACGAAGCGCCTGTTCTCCGGATAGCACGGCGGTGATCTTGTATACATCACTAAGCGCATTTCGGGCCATGGTGAGGTTGGTCTTGTCGTCGTCAACTATTAGAAGATGCTTCATCTTATCATCCTTTCATATTTTACTTTTTTTAAACATTAAAACAATGTCGTTCAGTGTGGTCACTGTTTTTTTACATACACCACACCGACACTCTGCGGTCCGCAGTTACACGATACTGCTGCAGATGACTCTGCTACACAGACTTTATCAAATAATTCGCTTTTTTCAAAACGCTTCTGCATCGTATCCATCTCTCTGAACAGGCATCCTGCATGTATGATAAAAACACTTTCGGGATCAATGTTCTGAGATTTACGTGCCTTTCTGATGATAGAATTTACAAAGCGAAGTTCCGCGTTCTGATGATCACCCTTGTAGAACTTTTTCGTCGTCATACGACCATGTCTGAGTTCAAATACAGGATGTATGGAAAACAGCGAGCAAAGCTTGTATGTAATACTTCCGACCCGTCCGTTTCTGCGGAGATTATCAAGGTCTCTTATGAGAAACTGAGTTACCACCTTGCTGCGGTACTCTGTAAGATCTGTTATTATCTTATCGGGAGATGAACAGCACTCGGCAAGAGAACATGCCTTTATGACGATATATCCCGTTCCCATTGAAAGATGCTTCGAATCAAATATCCGGATGTTCCTGGCATTATCCCCCATTATCCTCAGTGCTTCACAACAGTTTCTGTAGGAACGGCTTATCTCCGAACTCATGCATATATGAATGATATTATCCGCCTCTTCAAGATGCTCAGTAAAAAATCTGATACAGTCATCAACAGAAGGCGCTTCACTTCGTATCGAACCTCCGCTGCTCATGTGTTCAAACACATTGTTCGCTGTGATCTCCTCACGGTCAAGAAAACATCCACGTTCTGTTATAATGCTGAACGGCAGTGTTCCTATGCCATACTGTTTAAGAAGTTCATCGGAAAGATCACTTGTACAGTCCGCAGTTATCTGAATTTTCTTTTTCATGATTCTCCCCCCGTACTGTTGATCCCCTTTATGAAATCGTTTATTATTCCGCCCGCCTGATCATATTCATAATCATTTACAAGCTTGGCAGCCTTTCCGAAAACGTCTTTAAGATTCGTTCCTCCGAATGAATAACGTGACGCCTCTTCACACAGTTTCGAAGCTGCATCCGCATCGAAGCCTGCGCATGCATCGGCAGCCTTCGTTAAGATCTTTAAAAGCTCTTCTGCTTTTATCGGCGGGGCAAGTTTAAGATTATCCTTAACAGGCTTTATAGGTTCCCCGACCTTTATGCCCTTTAAGGCAAGATACTTCACGCCTTCGTCATAAACGTCGTTGCAGTATTTAAGGAAAACTGAATGACCGGTACTGATCTTGTCGAAATCACATGCACGTCCCGCCATTTTCATTTCCTTTGCAGCGTCGGAAAGTGTACGGCTTCCGACTGAAAGCGATGCACTCTTAAGCGCATGCGTCTCTATAACGTAATCCTTCCATTCCTCTTCCTCGTAAAGCTTATTGATGTAGGCCGACTTTTCCGGAAGTCTTTCGATAAAGTCTTTCAGAATATCAAGATAGGCCTCCTCATTTCCGCCCGTATAGTTAAGTCCGAGATTTACGGATATGAGTCTTCCGCTGGCTGCTGTTCCGCCTTCGCGGTCGCTCTTTCTTCTTCCGCCCACCATTACAGTTCGTACCGGAGGACAGATAAGTTCAGCAGGAAGCCATTTTTTCAGCACCCTGTCAAGCGTGCTGTGTTCGATTGGCTTAGGGATAAAATCGTTGAACCCTGCATCAAGGAACATCTTTCTGGCACCGCTGACCGCATTGGCCGAAAGTGCTATTATCGGAAGTTTCTTAAAGTATTCATCCTCAAACTCACGGATAAGCGTAGTAGCTTCAACGCCGTCCATTTCAGGCATCATATGATCCATAAGCACAAGGTCAACTTCCTTTTTACGTAACAGGGTAATAGCTTCCTTCGCGCTCGACGCAGTAATGAACTGCATATTGTAAGGTCTCATAAGTCCTACAGCGACTTTAAGGTTTATCTCATTGTCATCAACTATCATGACACGCGCCTTCGGTGCCGAGAATGTGATCTGAGAATTTCTTCTTTCATTCAGGTTGAGCACTATGTTTTCATTATTGAAAACTGATGCGACCGACAGTGAATACAGCGGCTTGTATATGCACTTCATATTAGGTTCAGGCTGAATTGAATTAATGATATCCTGAATGATGATAACCTGAACGATATTGCTGATATCCTTGATATACTGTCTGTTTTCGAGATATCCTTCCTTGGTCACGAAAAGATGCGTAATACCTGCGTCCGGAACAAGGAAAAGTGCCTTTACTTCGTCAATGCTGTCAGTCTGTACGACATTGATCTTAAGTTTCGTCCTTATCTCATCAACAAGTTCATTATATTTCTCGCTTACGATACTGTCCGGCAGTCTGTCTGAACGTATGAATGCGACAGCATTTATCTTCTCGGCATCCTTTATCAGAATGAACGGTCTCTCATTAGAAACACGAAGCGGAATAACAACTGAGAAAACAGATCCCTTTCCTGATTCACTCTTTACATTGATAAATCCGCCCATCTTGGAAACGAGTCTTTTGGAAATGGCAAGTCCGAGACCTGTACCCTCTACAGCACGGTTCTTTCTGGTATCCACCTGCTGGAAGCTTGTGAAAAGCTTTTCAATATTCTCCGGAGATATACCTATTCCCGTATCTTCGACTGTCACTTTAAGATTGATACCGTAGTTATGCTTTGTATATGACAGTCTTAATATAACGGCTCCTTCGTTTGTATATTTTACAGCATTTGTCATGATGTTTATCATGATCTGTCTTATACGTATCTCATCACCGATAAGACCTGACGGGATATCAGGATCAACAAAGGCGATAATTTCGATCTTCTTGTCACGTTTTCTCGTAACAGTCATATTGATGACATCGTTGAGCGTGGAGGCTATGTTGAATTCCGACTCTATAAGCTCCATTTTTCCGGACTCGATCTTTGAAAAGTCAAGTATGTCATTTATGATGTAGAGAAGGTTTCTGCCCGAACTCTGGATAGCAAAACAGTTGCTGCGCACGTTGTCACTGATATCAGGCTCACGGAGAATAAGCTCGCACATACCTACTATAGCGTTCATAGGTGTTCTGATCTCATGGCTCATGTTTGCAAGGAAATCACTTTTCGCACGGCTTGCATTTTCAGCAATATCCGTCATCTCACGCAGTGATTCGCTTCGCTTCACAAAAGCTCTTGAAGCTGTACCTATCAGCAAACCGAAAAGTATAACAAATCCTACAGATGATAACGCTTCATAATAGAAATCATCCGACAGTTTATTGTCATGCGCTCTCTGAACAAGTCCCGGAATAAGTCCGCCAACGCTGAACAGCATAGTGATATTGGTAAGACGCTGGTCCTCGTAAAAAAGAGTCATCGCGATCGGTACAAAAAATACGGCAAAAGCGCTGGCGCAGTCATAGTGCGTAGTGTAAAGCACAAGGCCTATTACAATAAAGGTAATAAGCATTATATATTTCTGATAAACGTCCCTGCGTTCTGATTTTTCTGTTCTGGTCAGAAAAAAGATCTCGGAAAACATCGCAAAGATGTTCATCAATGACGGCATAACAAGATAATCCATGCAGTAGTCAAAACTCAGAATGAAATCCGGTTTATGAAAGGTATTATATACGATACTGAATACCTCCATCAGAAACTGAAACAGAACGATCAGCATCTGAATGATCAGCATGGTTTGCTTTCTGGTTATACCCTCTCCCTGATAATCCTTTATCATAAAAAGATCCCCCCTCGATCTCTTCGTACATAGTTATATAATTTATTATATATTCTGAATCGTTTTTTGTCAATAATAAATCAAGCCCATGAAATGAAAGTGATGCATTTCATGGGCTTTTTTGTTTAATTATTTAATAACGATTATTACGCAAATAAAGATCTGAGAGTAATGAAATCAATGATGTTTATCTTTCCGTCCTTGTTAAGGTCTGCGTTTTCAGCAGTAATTGCTGTATCATTTCCAAGGATGAAAGATGAAAGTGTAATGATGTCGGATGTATTGAGAACACCGTCATTGTTTACGTCGCCCTTTACCGGTTCCGGTGAAGGCTCTGTTGTTGGTCCGGCTGTAGGTTCCACTGTTGGCTCTGCTGTAGGTTCCACTGTTGGTTCAACTGTCGGAGCTGCCTGTGCTGCATCGCCGTAAACTGCGATCTCTGCAATGTTGCAGCAGTAAACTGAATCCTTGTTGATGCTGCTGTCCGGTTTGCCTTCAGGCACCTGATATTTGATGTATCTTACTCCTTCAGTGTTCTGAAGTTTTGTAAGTGTATGCATTCCGAATGAAGGAACGGAAGTGATCTTGTACATTTCCTTCCAGTTCACACCGTCGGCTGATGAAAAGAACTGTCCGCCCGGACATCTGTATTCATAGCCTGAACGAGGTGAATATGCAATTGCTGAAATATTGTAAAGGCCGCCGAGGTCAGCCTGTACCCAGCCGTTGCCTACACCGTCAAAGTATGTTGATGTGTTTCCGTCAAATACCTTCTGAGCTGTATCTGATGAATCCTTCCACGGATTGCTTCCTGTTACCTTTGAAGCGTCGATGTCGATCTTGTTGCCTGTGAAAGCTTCAGCCTTTACGCCGTCAACGATGTATGTTGTGATCGAAAGCGGAGCAAGAGTTGCCTTGAATCCGTTATCGCCTGTTGCAATAGTTCCGACTTCCTTCCAGTGTTCACCGTTGGACATTGTACCGCTTGTTCTGATTACCTTTACACTGTCGCCTACAGAACCGAATTCTGAAAGGTCGAATTCGAGGTCACGCTGACCGCCGTCATTTGTTGCTACGATAACGAGCTGATTGCCCTTAGGGTCGTAGGCAGCAACTGTCTTGTCAGATGTCTTGAGCATTGTGAATCCCGGACGGATGTAACGTGAATACTGTCCGAATGCATAATATTTCTGTGTAAGGATAACGTCCTTCTTATCATGGTCGCAGACTGAAAGTCCCCAGAAGCCCTTGGAGATGTCGATCATGCCGCTGTCTTTCTTTCCGTTGTAACCGTCCTTTGAAATGTGCTTGTCGATAGCCTGCCAGAGGATCCATGCTGAACACTCGAGTCCGTTGCAGTCGTCGCGCATTCTGTTGGCAAGCCAGAGTGCCGGAGCCATTTCACCGGCGTTTGTACCTGATGTACCGTTGCCGTCAACTTCACTCATCCAGAGGTTCTTGCCGCTCTGAAGTGCAAGGTTTTTCAGTTCTGAACGCTTCGAACCGCCGTATGTATGTGTGTCGATTCTCTGAACTACCTTCTTGGCATCTCCTGAAAGAGCCTTGAATGCGTCGATCTGAGTATCGATGGAGGTTTCGTCGGATGCTACTATCATTGTGCCGCCCATGTTCTTTGCGTCCATGGCACGTTTCATTTCCATGAGCATCTTTGATTCGCTGTTACCGATATCGAAGTGGCAGCCTTCCTGCTTTGCACTGTAAGCTCCCCAGAAATTTGTGTACGGTTCATTGAAAGGTTCGACACTCTGAATATGTATTCCCCATTCGTTTTCATAATGAGCGCATACTTCAGCCATATAGTCAGCAAATCCGCCGTACCATTCATCCTTGAGGTTGTTCTTTCCTGCATCCTTGTTACCGCTGGTGCAGCCGCTGTTTGTCATGTAGTACGGAGGTGAGTTCGAGAACATTTCAACAATGAGGTCCTTGTTCTTTCCTATAGCCTTTTTAAGAACGTTTCTCTGATTGTAGTCCGCATTCCAGTCGTAGACTACCTGCCCGTTCTGGTACTTTGAGTAACCAGGCATTGCAGAGTCAGTTCTCGTGATGTGGTTATGCGAAGGATCGTCACCGCCGCCGATGTTGAATCTTGCAATGTTCATGCGAAGACCTGTGTCACCGAAGAAAAGCTCCGCTGTCTTTTCAGCGAGTTCATCGGAATATCCGACACGGTTAGCCCACCAGCAGAGTGATGTTCCCCAGCCTTCGAACACGCCGTTGTTGATCTCGTACTTGCTGTTTGGTGAAAGAGATACGACTGTCGCCGCCTTTACCTCATTTTCACTGAATGTCAGGTATCCTGCCATTGTACCGCACAGCCCTGCTGCTGTCATAAATGACACGATTCTTTTAAAAACTTTCATTCCATACGCTCCTTACCTGTTAAATTCAATTTTTGCGGGCATACCTGAAAATGCCCGTCATCCAATCCTGATTATAATTTTAACACATAAATCCAAAAAAAGCAAGCAAGTTTATTGTATATTGCGCACAAATATTGTATTAAGTTAAATGGTTCAAAAAATAAAGCTGCTTAACCAGTCAGTTAAGCAGCTTTATTTTTTTCAGATGTAATCTTCGATCATCTTTTCTACCTGGGGCTGATCTCTGTAGCCTACACCGGTAGTCATGCATTTTCCTTCCTTCATTACCATGAGCATAGGAATGCTCGATACTCCGAAAGAGTCAGCGAGTTCAGGAACTTCATCAACATTTACTTTTCCTACTTTGATCTTTCCGTCATACTTCTTTGCTATCTCGGCAACAACCGGTGAAAGCATTCGGCACGGACCGCACCATTCTGCCCAGAAATCGAGAAGAACAGGCATTTCGCATTTTTCCACTTCATTTTCAAAGTTGTCAAGAGTAATATTGATCTCTGCCATTTTAAAAACCTCCGTTGTTATTCAATTTGCATTTTCTGAGTGAGAAAACCGACGTTTTCCGCTCATATCTCCCATTCTGATCAGTTCACAGATCAGCTTTTTAAGGGAAACACTGATTAAGTCAGCAATCCGGCTTCGCCGGATTGCTGGGGTGGGGAGATTGTGGGGCTTCGCCCCGTACCCCGCGCTGATTTATGAATAAATCAGCGTTTCCTAAGTATTATTTTGATTTGTAATAAAGCATGCAGTGACAGTAGCCTTCGAAGTCAGGATCTTTGATCTGATTCCTGAACTCTTCGCACATACACTTATACTCTTCCTTTTTGCCTATTCTGCACGGACAGTATCCGCCTGTGCGTTCAAGGCCTTCCTTTATTGTCTTTACAATTTCTTCGTCTGTATTAAGTGTTACTTTCATAGAATCCTCGCTTTCTTTCAGTCGCCGGTCCAGCTGTTAATCGGACTGACAAATCTGTACTTTATACTCTTGATGTCAAGACCGCTCTGTCCGAAATAGAACCGGACGGTGTTGAAACGTGAGTACATGTTGACTTTGCGTACTTCGGAAACATCCTTTCCGCCTGTGCCGTTGAATGTATAGGTAGCGCAGACAGTACCGTTGCAGAAATATGTGACCGGTATCTGCGCAGTCTCACTGTTGTTCGATGAAGCAGTTATTTCCGCTTCAAATGTGCCTGGTGTGAGGATTGTAAGTTCATAGCAGTAAATGCATCCCTTGTCGGTCTTTACGTTTTCAAACGGTATCTCGATCTCCTTGTCAAGTTCGTAGAATACAACCGGAGCATCGCTGCCCATATCCTCTTCAGGACGGTTGATGATCTCTGTCTTTTCATAGGTACCTTCAAGACGTCTGAAAGCATTTGAATCTATAAGGAACCGGCATATGTTAGCTGCGTTTCTCTGGAGTTCCGCTCTTGTAAGCGTACCGTCTGCCAGAGATGCGAGTGTGTTGTCATCGTGGTCGGCGCTGTCCGAGCAAACCATGTAAACGTCGTTCTGAGCTCTTGCCATAGCAGCGAAATTATTCTTGCACTGCTTTTTGTCACGCTCATTTATATCAGCCCACCAGTCGGTCATTACCATACCTTCAAATCCCCATTCATTTCTCAGAATGGATGTGTCAAGGTCGTAATGTCCTGCTGTCCACAGGCCGTTAAGTGAACCGTATGTGGTCATGACTGAACGTGCGCCAGTTCTTTTTATGACCATTTCGAATCCCTTTAAGTAGATCTCACGCAGTGCTCTTTCAGAGATAACAGAGTCGATAACAAGTCTTCCTGTTTCCTGATTGTTGCCGCAGAAATGCTTTATCGTTCCCTCAGATCCGCTTCTGTGAAGTCCTTCGAGTTCAGCTGATGCCATAACTCCGGTAAGATACGGATCTTCGGAGAAATACTCAAAGTTTCTTCCGTTGAGCGGATGACGGTGGATATTCATTCCCGGGCCTAAAAGGCAGTCAACCTTGTTTTCTGCCATTTCGAAACCTGTAAATTCAAAAAGTTCGGTTACAAGTTCAGGGTTGAATGTGGAAGCTATCATGGTTCCGTTCGGAAGGCTGAAAGCCTTTATTCCGCAGTCAAGTCGCATACCGGAAGGACCGTCCGCACAGCATCCGCACGAAATACCGAAATTACTGAGGCTGTCTGTAACCCCGCCGAAAGCTGAAGCTGTTCCGGCTGTTACTTTCGGACTGCCCATGCCCTCGCCGCGGATTATGCAGGCAAGATCATTGTCTGAAAACTGCGCGATAAATTCATCCATCGTGTTGCTTCTGTACTTAACGTTCTTAAGCTTAATTCCCTTATCGCCGGTATATGGTATCTCTGCCGGCAGGTTATCAAGACGCTTTTTATTTTCATCTGCTTCAAGAAGCGGAACATCTTCAAAAACAACTTTGAAGGAGCCGTCAGCCTGAAGTTCAGGTCTCATTCTCTTGTAAGGAAGAACCGGAGCAGCACACTGGGTAAGTTCCTTCATCACCTCAGTGTTTTCGAAATTAACGGAAGAAACGAGTTTTGCACTTCTTACGTCAGTTCCGGCATAGAATTTATACTCGCCGGCTTCAAGCACAAAACATGAACGGTGTCCTGTAACACCTGAGTCATCGTATGAAGCAAGATCAGCAAACGAAACTCCGACGCTGAAACGTTCCAATTCACCCGGTTTAAGTTCTTTTGTTTTCTTGAATCCGCACAGTACACGTGAAGGTTTTCCGAGTTTTCCCTGCGGTGCTTCACAGTAGATCTGCACTACTTCCTTGCCTGAATATTCACCGGTATTCTTTACCGTTATATCAAAAACTGAAGTGTATTCCGAATAATCACGGTAAGGCTTACAGCCCACACCATTACACTTCACATCAAAAGTCGTGTATGAAAGTCCGTAGCCAAACGGGAAATGAACCTTGTCTCTTGCAAAGGTCTCGAAATATCTGTATCCTACATAGATATCCTCTGCGTAGAAATTACGGACTTTGTCTCCGAAATAATCTGTCGCCGGATAGTCTGATATTTTAAATGCAACGGTATCTGTAAGCTTTCCTGACGGTGAAACTTCACCTGTAAGGACTCTTGCTGTACCTGTTCCGCCGGTCATGCCTCCCTGCCATACGTAGAGAAGTGCATCCGGATCATTTTCCTCGATAAAGAGTGTATTCATCAGTCCGCCTGTGTTCAGAAGGACTATCATCTTAGGAAAGGCTTTTCTTACCTTTCTTATCATGTCACGTTCAGTGTCGCTTAGGAAGAAGGCACCGTCTTCCTCACGGTTATCCTGTTCCTCACCGGCTGTTCTGCCGATTATTACAACCGCAGTTTTACACTGCGAAGCTATTCTTTCAACAAGTTCATCTTCAAGCGGCATTTCCTTCTGTGACCACGGTTCAGTGCCCCATCCCGAACCAGGATCGAAAGGATTCTTCTCGTCCCACTTTTCATAAGCTGAATAAAGTTCCTCGTTTACAGGCACGCCGCTTTCGCGAAGTCCGTCCACTATTCCGGTCACCTTCGAAACGTTTACCATTCCGCCTGAGCCTGTACCGCTTTTATAGTAGTGCAGCTGGATTCTTCCGAAAACCGCTACTTCTTCTTTTTTATCGAGCGGAAGAGCATGATCCTTGTTTATGAGCATTACAATGCCCTCGGATACAGTCTGCACCGCCTTTTCAATGTATTTGTTCCAGTCTAAAATCTTTTTCATTAAAAATATTACCCTTCTACCATACGATTATCTTATTAAAAGCTGTTTGATGTATGAATTTATATATTGTAATTATACCAAATATTCGTGAGATTTTCAATATTTTTTGAAGAATTTATATAAATAAAAATCCCCGCCGGAGTTCACACCGGAAATGTGTGAACTCCGGAATGGTCATTTCTTTTTTCTTCCGAGCTGCCAGAAAGCCACCGAACTTGCGGCGGCAACGTTAAGCGAATCAACACCGTGCGACATTGGTATTTTTACTGTATAGTCGCAGGCTTCAATGGTGGAATCGAGGAGTCCGTCCCCTTCCGTTCCCATTATGACCGCCAGCATTTCCTCTGAATTAAGTTTTTCATCATCAATATCCACGGAATCATCACGCAGCGCCATCGCTGCTGTGGCAAATCCCATCTTTCGGAGCATTGCCGGATATTCAGTTATATCGGTTTCTATATATGTCCACGGCATCTGAAAAACTGTTCCCATACTCACACGTGATGACCGCCTGTAAAGCGGATCGGTACAGCCTTTTGTCAGCAGGACTGCATCCATATCAAGTGCTGCTGCACTGCGGAATATCGAACCCATATTAGCCGGGTTCACTACATCTTCAAGTACGGCTATGCGGCGTGCACCGCGGCATATCTCTTCGACGGCCGGCAGTTTTCTGCGTCTAAGAGCACATATCGCTCCTCGTATCAGCTTAAAGCCGGTAAGTGCAGTTATCTCTTCGTCATCGCCTGTATAGAGCGGTATGTTTCCGCATCGCGAAACGATCTCCTTTGCTTCGCCGGTAATATCTTTCCGGCTCATCATCAGTGAAAGCGGTTCATACCCCGCGTCAAGTGCCCTTTCAATAACTTTCGGACTTTCCGCAATAAAGATTCCGTGATCCGGTTCGTAGTAATGATACAGATCCCGCTCAGACACCAGTGTAAATATGTCTGTTTCATTCCTGTTTTCACTGCTGATCTCAATTATATTCAATGTATTTCCTGCTTTCTTTTATTAAAGGGCCTCTTCTTTCAGACAGCATCCGATTTGATCAGTGTTTCATTAACAGCAAGCAAGTTTTGCAGTGCAGTCAGTTTTCACTGCAGACTATGATATCGGCTGTTTTTATTCCCGCAACCGACATAAGATCAGCAGGTGCGATCTCTATCTGTGCTCCGACTCTGCCGGCACTTACGAAGATCTTTTCAAATGAAGGCGCCGTTTCATGTATAAAGGTCGCAAAGGGCTTCTTCATACCTACAGGTGAACATCCTCCGTGAACATATCCGGTAAGCGGAAGAAGATCCTTCTGTTTAAGCATGCTTATCGCCTTTTCTCCTGCCGCCTTTGCAGCTTTTTTAAGATCAAGCTCCTCCTTTACCGGAACGACGAAAACATAATAGGTGCCGCTTTTGGCCTGAGTCACAAGTGTCTTGAACACCTTTTCCGGATCCTCGCCGAGAATGCCGGCTATCTGCTCGCCGGTCAGCGTCGGATCTGCTTCATATGTATGACTCTGATACGGAATTTTCTTCCCGTCAAGTATTCTCATTACATTTGTTTTATCTTCTTTTTTCATATGGTATACTCCCTCTGTAATGTATTACAGCATTTTATTTCGCCTTTCATATCTGCAGACCGGCGGATGTATGTTTTTAGTTACTGATACTGTCATCGCCTGCTGAAGTAAAATACCTTTCCTCTTGCTCTGAACGGAAGTGAATATCCCCTCGGCAGCATGAATGCATGTTCGTAGTGCACGGTAAGATCTCTTTCGATCATACCGTCGGTAATTATAAGTATCGGGCCTTCCTTCGGAAAATCCTTATCGCGTTCGAGGAGATCCACGGCAGGCTGAATAACTGTTCCGCCGCGGCCTTTTACCTCGACTGTACCTGCAAGATCATCCGGACGGATCCAGCCGGCATCATATGCGGTGGCGTCACAGAATACCACTCTTACAAGCGGAACTTCTCTTTCGACCGAGTAGCTTACGACTGCTCCGAGTGCAAGACCTATATCCTCAGGTGACATTGAACCCGACGTATCGATGATCACACCGTAAGTACGGCTGTGTTCCGGTATCTCTTCGGTGACATAACTCGGCCGCGGAATGTCCGGTGTGCTGCTCTGTCTTCTGCTCGGACGTGCATAGGTTCGCTTCTTTCCTACGGGTTCAAAGTGGTCTTCAAAACACTTTGCAAGTTCCACGTCCCATAGTATCGGCGGTTCTGACAGTGCGCGTATTTCCTCAATAAGTCCTGCAGGAATATATCCGCGTCCCTTTTCAGTGTGATATTCAAGACCTGACCTTAATGCACTGCGGCAGAAATCATCAAGCGTTACCGGTTTATATTTGGACTCGGCATAGCCTTTATCGAGTATGTCACATCTGCTGTTTCCGCGGAATGTCTGGTATTTTGAGCTGCGACGGATGTCAGCGACAATAATGTCGTAAATCTCCTCTGCCGAACACCCTTTAAGCGTTTCGTCGTAAAGTCCGCCGTTTACCGGCATTTTTCCGATCTGCATTTCATGAAGCCAGCCGTTTATGACAAAGTCGCACGCCACGTTCCAGAGGTACGGATCACGTCCCTCGCAGCGCTCGTGATGCATAAGTCCGGCGTGCAGATATTCATGAGCCAGAACGAACTTCCATTCCTCACTGTCAAGTCCGGCAGCGGTGTTTACGTATATTTCGCGTTCCGTAACGTTTATCGCAGCAACACTGATGTCAGTGTTCATGGGCGCGGCACTTCCGTATCCGACTTCGGTTATTCTGAACGCCGATGCAAGTGCGCCGAGAAGCGGATAGTGCGCGATGAACCATTCAGCCGCACTTTCCTGCACGGTCTTTTTACGGTTATCTGTTTTTCCGCCAGCTTCATCAATAACTGAACGGACTGAATCAGCAAGCGCATAGGCAAACTCGGCGGCATAGCTTCGGTTTCTTCGCCACCAGCTGTTTGGAGCTCCGTTCCAGAACATGTCGCGGCTGCCCTCCGATGTACTGAATATCTTTGTTTTTTCAAAGTCAGTTTCTGCCGAAATCAGCGAGTAGATCTTACGTTCATCTGAAGCGGTAAGTTCCTGCGGAGGCGGATCAGCTCCCGGAAATTTTATATCTGCCAGAAATTTTGCTATATAAATATCACAGGCAGTGTTCCATCTGTCATGATCGCAGTGCGCCGCCCACTTTTCAGTACCGTCTTTCTGCGGTTCAAAGTATCCCGGCATATTATCGTTTTCGAAATGGCCGAAGCACAGATGAAGCATACAGTGGGCTATTATATACGCCCACTGTTCCGGTGTCCGGCTTTCATCAGGGTTCAGCAGAATGTCACCGCTTTCGCAAGCAAGCGCTGCAGTCCCCTTGTTAAGCTTTCCCTTTGTATATTTTCCTTTATTAGCAATACTAAGGTTTATATCCAGCTTTCCGAAAAGCCTGTGATCTTTTATGATATCCATGCCGGCATAAAGGTTCTGCTCGTTCGGCGTAAGCCTGTCGTCTGCCTTTTTCTTAGCCATTGATCATCACCCGCCGTTTTTGACAAGACGCGGCAGATCACGTACAATTTCGACCATGAACCATTCCGGAAGCACCTTGTCATCATCAGAAGATACCACCATCTGTGCTATTTCAAGATTGATGTGTGAAAGATCCTTTATAAGGGCCTTGGCTCTGTGTGTAAGCTGCTGGGTCGTGCGGTCAAGATCCTGCTTGTCACGCGGCAGTTCAAGAAGAAGCCTTGCACGGAAGCTCTGTGCAGTAAAGTAGAGCACATCCCTGTCAGCCGGATCGGACGGGAATTTGGCATTGCCCTTTATGATGTCACTCAAAAGATCCTTGTTCTTTATCTGCTTGATGAATGCAATGAACATTCCTGCATGACGCGCTGAAACACATCCGTAGGTAAGCACCCTTAAAATGTTTTCCGGCACGGCTTTTTCTCCTGCTCCGTATTCCTTAAGTGCGTCACTGAGCATATGCCATGAACGCGGTGTGGAATACGGTTCCTCCGTCTTCGGCGGTTCCGAGAAAAGATGATCCGGACGCTGGGTGATGTAGTCGGTGACCCACGGGTGAAGTCCCTCATCGTACGCCCACTGAAGCCACTGTTCCGGATCGGCAACGAGCTGAACGTGGAACATTCTGTTTATGAGTGCAGTGGACATTGTCTTTACTATAGCCCCGTCCTGCGAACGGTTTCCCGCTCCTATAACAACACTTCCCGCCGGCAGATGATACTCACCTATTCGTCTTTCGTGTATAAGGCTGTAAAACGCTTTCTGCACCTCCTGCGAGCAGGCGTTCAGTTCATCAAGGAACAGAACATACGGTTCTTTGCGTGCTATCATCTTAGGCGGCATGAAACGTGAAGTCTCCCCGTCTATCTGCGGAATACCGATAATATCTTCCGGCGCAAGCTGGCTGCCCAGAAGCGAAACGCACTCCATTCCCACGTCGTCAGCAAATTTCTGCACAAGTGCTGACTTTCCTATACCCGGTGCTCCCCATATGAATACCGGCCTTTTTGGTGATATGTTCAGAAGCAGATCTGAAAGTTCGTTTTGTGTTACTGTATATGGCAGATTCATTTGTATCTCCTTTTTTTCTGGTTCTGTTTATTATCTTTCAGGCAATATGCCGGTCTATGTTATACTGCACAGGCCGTTTTATATTCTGTTTACTGTAACTGTTCCGAAAAGATGTCAGAACATTATACGTTTTCCTTATTTTATTTGCTTCTTCATTATATCATTTTATATAATGAGATTCAAGGGAAACACTGATCAAATCGAAAATACGTCTTCGCCCGGAGAGGCTGCGGGGCTTCGCCCCGTGCCACACGCTGATTTATGAATAAATCGGCGTTTCCCGGGCTTTAAAATTTTCTGTGACAATGATATATATATTCAGCATATTTCTATTGAATTTTTTTGACTTATATTGTATAATATAAATATATTCGTCAAACTGTTTAGCCATAGCCGAACAGGGATTATTCTTTCCTGAAACGGGGATTTTACAGAAAGGAGCTGCTATGGATCTGCAGAAAATCGCAGACAGCTTTTTTGAAGCTACCTGCATAATATCAGTACAGAAAAAAGGCGATGACGGATACGGGGAGATCCGTCTTGTCGCTGCAAATGAAAAATACATTGTCCCACTCGAAATGCCGGTTCCCGGTGATATTTCGAAAGCTATCGGAATACCGGATATTCTTCTGCACAAAAGGAAGTACATACCGAATTCACTTTATGAGGACTATCTGCCGAAAGATTTAAACTTTGAAGACATATGCTTCAGAGCAGCTGTAAAAAAACTTTCAGTACACACATTTTTCTATCTCAATGAACTGAATATGTGGTTTGAGATCTTCTGTGTCCCGTTAAACTATGAAAAAGATGATCTCTGCTACTGTGCCTACACCACTATTCAAAGCAATGCATACGATGTAGGAATGAGTTCCGGCAAAAGCAGTACCACATCGGAAGACGTTATAAAAACCTGTATAAAACTGAACAGTACCGATGATTTTGAGAAAACGATGCAGAGCATCATTCACGACATACGCCTTATCTGCCGTGCCGAGGTATGTTCAATCATGCTTGCAGATATTGAAAAGGATACCTTTTCAGTCATCGCCACAGACCGGGCGGAACACACATATATACGGCCTTTGGCAGAGCGTGCGGATCATTCATTTATCGCCATGACCTGGGCCGATATGATAAACGAAAGAGACTGCATAATTGTAAAGGAAGAAAAAGACTGGATCTATATCAAAGAACGCAATCCGTTATGGTACGAAGATCTCAGAAAATCAAATGTCAGCAGCATTATTTTTCTTCCGCTTCGGTATGCCGGTGAAATACTCGGTTATATCTGGGCTACAAATTTTGAAACTGCAGATACGATACGTATCAAGGAAACACTTGAACTGACCACGTTCTTTATTTCTTCAAAGCTTTCAAGTCATAAAATGCTCGAACATCTTAAAAAGATAAGCTATACCGACCGGCTTACAAGTATACCTAACCGGTTTGCCTGCACGGACGTTATCACTCATCTTATCAGAACACGCTCTGCTTTTTCCGTTGTATCAGCCGATATAAACGGTTTCAAGAGCATAAACGACAGCATGGGATTTGAAGCCGGAAATGCTGTGCTGAAAGAGGTAGCGGCAAGATGGACAAAGATAGCGAAGGAAAACATGTCCGGAAATCAGGACTTTATCGCACGAATGGGCGGTGATGAATTCGCATTCGTGATCAAAGGAGATTATTCGGAAGAACAGATAATGCGGATAATTTCCCAGTATGAGGAAGCATTAAACAAACGTGTTAATGTTGACGGACAGAATATTTTCGTTACTGCAAGTTTCGGCTACTCTTCATATCCGGAAGATGCAAACACAACTGACAGCCTTTTTTCTGAAGCCAGCGCTGCAATGCGTGAAGTAAAAAGGCTCAACAGCAGCAATCATATCCTGCATTTCACAGCTGACATGCTTCGTCCGACACGTTCACTCGTTATCGAAAACAAACTTAGAACGGCACTTGAAAATGACGGCATTTTCTTTCATCTTCAGCCTCAGTTCGACATGGAACACAGACTGTACGGATTTGAAGCGCTCGCACGTATGAAGGACGAAAACGGCGATTTTATCAGTCCGGGCGAATTCATACCTGTTGCTGAAAAAGCCGGACTTGTTGATAAGGTCGATACTGTAGTATTCAGAAAATCAGCCGTTTTTGTCGGCAGTATAATAAAGAATACGGGTGCAGAAATTGTTCTCAGCGTCAACGTTTCAGTCAGACACCTGATGAAAAAAGATTTTCCGAAAGAAGTACATAATATTTTACTGGAAAGCGGAATGCCTGCAAAATTCCTTGAACTGGAAATCACCGAGTCAATTATGATAGAATCAGCTGATAAAGCACTTAAATGCATAGATGAACTTCGTAAAATGGGTATAAACATAGCTATTGATGATTTCGGTACCGGTTATTCTTCGCTGAGTTACCTGAATAAATTTCCTGCAAATCTGCTGAAAATAGACAAATCATTCATAGACAAGATGAACGAGAGCGATTCTTCAAAACAGTACGTGGCTGCAATAATATCCATCGGTCACATTATGGGCTTTAAGGTCATTTCCGAAGGTGTCGAGAAAGATTCACAGCTTCAGGCCCTTAAAGATATCGGGTGTGACCTTATACAGGGATACATCTGGGGAAAACCGATGCCGGCAGAACAGGCTGAAAAACTTATAACTGACAGCTAAGTTATGAATTCCGAATTATTTTTATAATGAAAAACCTATCAGAAATATCACTTGGATGAACTAAAAAAGCTGCACCTCGCGTGCAGCTTTTTTTAATTGTCCCGACTCTCCCGGAACGAGTGAATTGTTTCCGCTAAATAAACTTTACTGTTTCCTCAAGAGGTTTCTTATCTGAATGAAGCTTTGCAGGATGGCTGTCTGCAGACGGATAGCCCAGAGCTACCATCATTGCAGGAACATGATTTTCCGGCAGATCAAAGGCTTTTCTTACATCGTCTGAATTGAATCCGCGGATCCATAAACTGTGAACGCCGAGTTCTGTTGCCTCAAACATCATGTGAAGTGCAACGGAACTTGCATCCTGCTCTCCGCAGTTATATCCTTCTTCACGAGGATTGTGCCATACTTCATCACTGTCGTAGCAAACAAGAAGTACCAGCGGGCATCCGGAAAGTGAAGCTTTTGTGCTTATCGCCTTTTCCTTCGCCTCTTCGCTCTTGATAACATATATCCTCTGCGGTTGATAGTTACATCCCGTAGGTGCGAGCCTTCCGGCTTCAAGGATGAGTTTAAGCTTTTCATCCTCTACCGGCTTTGAATCAAAATATCTTTCTGAGAATCTTTCCTTTGCAAGTTCAAGAAATGTCATTGTGTTTTCCTCCTGTAAAATTAACTAACTATAATTTTATTTTAGTCTTCTTTGTAGTTGATAATAAAGTCACTGTATTCACTAAATAATTTTCGATTGAGCTTGAACTCTCTGTCTGGGAGCGTTACAGTTTTCAGGTTATCACACTCACCAAATACATATTCTCCGAACACCTTCACGCCTTTACCGATGGTCAGATCTGTAAGAGCAGGGCAATAATCAAATGCGCTTTCACCTATCTCAGTCACGCTGTCAGGCAGTGTTATACTTTTAAGACTTGTACAACCATTAAACGCAAACCTTCCTATAGAAGTTAAACTGTTTCCGAAAATTACGCTTTCGAGTTTTTCATCTGAAGCAAAAGCAAATTCCCCGATTGAAGTAACACTGTTTCCTATAGTTACACTTTTAAGACTTCTGCAATCATAAAATGCACGGTCTCCAATAGAAACAACGCTTTTTCCGATAGTTACGTTTTCAAGTTTGTCACACTCGGCAAATGCATAATTTCCTATTGAGATCACACTGTCGGGGATAGTTATACTTGTGATCAGGTAACAGTCTGAAAATGCATCGTCATCGATCTCTGTCACGGTGTCAGGTATCGTTATGCTTTCAATCCGATACCCATAGAACTGAAATGCCTTATAACCGATTTTTGTCACACCATATGGAATAACGATATCTTTAATGTCGTCGTCACCGAAATATAACATATGTATTTTTTTCAGCACGCCGTTTTCTATTTCAAGTTCCAATTATAATACACCTCCCATAAAACAAAAGAACCCCACCGTACGTACGGTTCATTTAAGTGATATTTATGTTTTTACTTTAGTCCGCAGCATTTTTTATATTTTTTGCCGCTGCCGCATGGGCACGGACTGTTAGGGGATGTTTTAACTGTACTTGCCAGTTCGCCAGAAAACGTCAGAAAAGGATCTTTAAGCATATGATTTACAGGAGTAGCTCCATAAAGATTATCAAGGTTGCTTATTATTTGTTTCTTAAGTTCTCTGTTTATTTTTGTTAATTTGGCAGTTGCTTCGTCCGGTGTATGTCCTTTAAATTCAGGCATTCTTGTGTTTAACACAATCTTATCCAATATTGGTAAGAATAGATTATTATATCTTTTAGTGTTTTTTAAAACACCTATTTCAGATAGATAAACTGGAATAATTCCAATTGAATCCATACCTGCCGCAGCAAGCTGATAAATTTTTATGCACGTATCTTCAATTTTCTCATCGTCGAAGTCTGACTCTTTTTTCAGAAACGTTCTTAACATTTTATATGCATCAGACTTGTATGGATACAGATGTTCAAATAGTTCTCTGATTTCATTTTCGTTAATAATGGTCCATTCAATTTCGCTGTATTTTTTGATGATTTTTTCATAGGTCTTATTTTTAAGAACACCGTTAGAGATAATATAACCATTCTGTATAGTAATACCTGTTGACATCAATCTGGACATATCTGACAGAATTTCGGTGAACTCATCTTTATCATGTGTGAAACTGTTATTAGTGCAATACATTCCATACATGATTTTTAAAGGAGCAACAGAATAACACCATTGGAATGCAAACAGACAGTTACGTATCCAGTATACTTTACTATGGTAATCACGATACGATTCTGAAATATAGTTCGTATAAATTTCGCTGAACTCTTTCGAAGGAAATATCTTGTTATCAGTTGAAATGAAAAAATATCCTAATTCAACGAGCTTGCACATTTCAGGATTTGTTTTGTCGAAGATATCCGGATCATTGATGCATTTTTCTATAAGATCAAAAGATTCTGGCTTCAGCAGAGTGAGATTAAGTTTAATTATTTCTGGTTTCAGAAGAAGTTTGCTGAATTTCTCCAGACTGCTTACTCTGTCCGAAAAATCAAAATTAAATTTAAAGTCCTCAGTATAATACTTTAAGGAATTATCACTGAAAAGAGAAAGTATCTCTGACATAGATGGATAACCTGAAGACTGTTTCTGTTGTTTTGATTTAATGAATTTTTCCAGCGTTTTTGCTGTTTCATGCAATAGTTCTGATCCTGAAGCTTTCCTTTTATCTGTTATGTCTTCAGTATCATTTGACAGAATAATTCCGCTGCCTGATCTTATGTTTCCTGTTATCTGACTGAAAGTGGAACAGACCTTTTCCCCATAGCTTAGTCCGAATTCCGTTTCCATTTCACTGTTGATATCTTTCGAATCACGAGCCCAGTATCTGTCATCTGGTACTACTGTCCATTTGAGTATCTGAGGGGTAAAGATATGATTTTCATCTTTGCTTTCATAAACTTCGAATTTTTCAACATCGACCGTATATTCTGGCAAATCTGTATTGCCAGAAATTCTGAATGTGAATCTCTTTTTGCATTCCAGATAATTATTTATAAACGTGTCCGGTGAGTTCAGATATGTATAGTAATAGGAATTTTCATAAACCGTTTCATCAGTTATTTCCATCATTCTGTATTTACGCAGAAAATCAAACTGATATTTATCTGTTTCTTTGATTTCAAGGACTTTTTCTAAAATAACTGCGAGCTGTGCAAAAGTTATCTCAATCGGTACCCGTATTCTGCGCCATACAGGTGGCTTTTCACCTTTTCTGATTATCTTTAGAATTGCAAATGTCATACGTTATCCTTTCAATCGGTATTTTATTTTCCGAAGGAAAATACTCCATTTTCGAATCAGTTACCTGTCACTTTTCCTATGATACACTTTTTACCCCAAAACACCATTCCGTACTGCAGTCTTGTCGTATATCCTTCATACTCAAGTCTGCTTTCATATTTATTACGAACAATCTGGCTTTTGGCTTCCTTCAGTGCATTTTCCATTTCTGCTTCTTCTTTTACATGCTTAAGTTCGAGAATCAGGCAGGATTTTCTGGCAGTATCGCGGATTATAAGATCTGTTCTTCCGTATCCGCTTTCCCGTTCTGAGTCCACCATGTACCCAAGTCCTGTAAAAAATCCGTCAAGTATCAGATGATAGCTGTACTCATGATATTCGTGATAAAAAGACAGCGTTGCTTCGAGAAGCTGATTCATTGCATTCTCCGCACTGTCTGCATCTTCTGACCACAATGCATTTTTCAGCTCCTTTACGGATTTATTATCGACTTTATCTTTAAAATAATCCCATACTTCCTGTCTGAACACGATCTGTATTTCTTTATTTGGAATTCGCAGCGGATATACTCTTGCTTTTTCTGTTGCTGCTTTCGACAGATAGCCGGTTTCAAGCAGAGCAGACCAGAGATTTTCTCCGCTTTCATGGATAAGATGATACGGTACATGCTCGTTTACGGGACATTCAATAGTTTCTCCAGCAAGAAGTATTTCGAAGTTTTCGGTTACATCATCGGTTTTTCCAAGAAATCCGTGAATAAGATTCTGGTTAGTGGATGAGGTATTTACCCAGTAGCTTTCCGGTCCCATCGCTTCACTGTAGGAACCGTCAAGCACTGATCTGACATACAGTAAAACGTCCCACGGACAGTACATTTTTTCACGTCCGAAAATGTATCCGTCATACCATTCGGAAACAGTGTCATATTCGTCTGACAAACCGGCATCTTCAAGAAGCTTTCTTACATTTTCATCTGTAAAGCCGATCGATGATGCGAAATTTGGTGACAAAACAGTATACGGTATGATATTGTTTACTCCGGTATATGTGCTGTTTTTTACAGTATAAAGACATCCGGAAAGAATCACACCCTTAACGTTTTCATTTGTCTTGCATACATAGCTGAGCATATGTTCGATCATATCACGGACTTTATCATATTCCTGACTGCCAAGTGCCTTCGCCATTGGTACGTCATATTCATCTACAATGACGAAAACCTGCTTATTATAGTGCGTTTTCAGCAGTCTTGACAATAGTCCAATTGACGCTATTGTATTTGATGTGTTCGCTTTCTGGTTTCTGAGCAAAGTTAATATATTTTTGTCATCAGCCATGATCCGTTCACTTGTCAGGAGTTCATCAAATCCCTTACAAATCTCTGAAACAGCCAGCCTGAAGTTATCAAATATCTGATCAAAGTTTTCCGCAAATATTTCTTTTAAAGAAATAAAAATGACAGGATATTTGTTCATGTAATTACGAACAACTTCAGCGTTTTTCATGATTTTTAATCCGTTAAAAATATGCCTGCTGTCCTGTTTTATATCAAGAAAGTCTCTGAGCATCGTCATTGTAAGTGTCTTTCCGAATCTTCTCGGACGTGTAAACAGTACTGCCTTATCGAATTTATCAATAAGAAATTCTTCTATTAAATCAGTTTTATCTATGTAATACGAATTGTTTTCTCTTAGTTCGCGAAAGCTGTCATATGAAGCTCTGATATTTATTTTCAAGACTTTTTCTCCTTCCTTTGTTTTTTCTCATGCTATAAGTATAACATTTTTCAGCCTTTCTGGCAATATAAAATGTCAGGTGTCTTCGGCATGCAACTGGAAGAACAACTGAAATATGGTGATTGTACTCCTAACTAAACAAAAAAGCTGTACCTCATCATGTACAGCTTTTTTTATTGTACCGGCTCTCCCGGAACGTGTGAATTGTTTCCGCTAAATAAACTTTACAGTTTCCTCAAGCGGCTTCTTGTCTGAATGAAGCTTTGCAGGATGGCTTTTTTCTGACGGATATCCCAGAGCTACCATCATAGCAGGAACATGATTTTCCGGCAGATCAAAGGCTTTTCTTACATCGTCTGAATTGAATCCGCGTATCCATAAGCTGTGAACTCCAAGTTCCATAGCTTCAAACATCATGCTGAGTGCTACAGAACTGGCATCCTGCTCACCGCAGTTATAACCTTCTTCACGCGGATTGTGCCATACCTCTTCCTTATCGTAGCATACAAGCAGAACTACCGGACAGCCTGAAAGAGAAGCTTTCGTGCTGACAGCTTTTTTCATAGCTTCTTCACTTTGTATAACATAGATCCTCTGAGGCTGATAGTTGCAGCCTGTAGGAGCTATCCTTCCTGCTTCAAGTATAAGTTTAAGCTTTTCATCCTCTATCGGTTTTGAATCAAAATATCTTTCTGAGAATCTTTCCTTTGCAAGTTCAAGAAATGTCATTGTGTTTTCCTCCTGTGATTGATTTTTTATAAACTGATTTATTTCTTATTCTTCTTTTTTAGCAGAAGAACAATTCCGGTAATAAGCATGGCGATGCCTGCGATCATAGCAATGATCAGCCAGTAACCGCCTTGGAAAATCAAAAATACAGCTGTTGGTCCATCAGCACCGCCAATAATCGCTGTACTGCTGTTTTGATTAACTGTATTATATGTCCTGATTAATAGTGCAAGCATTAGAACTACTATCAGCGTTCCAACAACTGACAGCAGTATTCCTGATATTTTTCTTATATTCATTTTGTGTCTCTCCATCTGTAAATAAAACGATACCATTTATCCTGTAATATTTTATTGCAACCGTCATATTCTCTGCTTTTAATTTGTACTTTATCTTAAAACGGAAGATCTTCTTCTCGCTCAAATTTCAGCTCATCCTGCTCATCATCTGACTCATATTCATCTAAAAAACAGAAAGTATCATAATAATCTCTGTATCGTTCCATTTCTTCCTTAAGAGTCTTCTGTCTTTTACGTTCTCTTCTACGCTTTCTTGCAGCTCTTTTCTTTGCAAGCTTCTCAGCATCTGTTTTCTTATCTTTAGTAGGCTTTGAATCTGGTACTCCGTGTAGCTCAATTCTTTGGGCAAACTTTTTCTGTTTTCTTCGAAAAACAGAAAGCAGGTCTTCATACTGAAGTTTTTGTACATTGCACTTAGGAAATATGTCTCTCACTATATGCTCATACTGCTCTTCCAAAGGCATATGACCTTTTTCTTTGTATATTTCAAGAACTGAATTAAACATCATCTCAGTTATACGCATTTTCTGCTTGCATTTCATGGAAGTCCATGTGTTTTTCATGTTATAAACCCGCTCTCCTTAATCTATATTACTATCAGAATATTGGCTAATCTTGAAAACACTAAGGATTCTTTCAACTGCGTGTTTTTTTTGCAGTACTACGCAGTTGGTTTCAAAGATCTATATGATGTCAAGCGGTAGTTGATATTCATTAAGGACATTATCCTTACCGAAAGTCATTTCCAACAATTCAGCAGCAATAGCTTTACTCGATACACGCATAATATTGTCCTCGATATCGTCTTTCGACAGAAGATTCATACTTCCATACCATACTATTTCCTTATCAACCACAGCATAATGCTGACATGATTCGGTCATTAGTTCAATATGAAATCCCGCATTGCGAAGCAATTCCATAAGTTCTATTCTATGCTCGTCTTTGCCGTATTTATACTCATCAGGATGCCATGTAACAATAGTGACCTTTACTCCTGCTTCCTGCCGCTCTTTAAGAATGCTTATCATTCTGTGAACTTTATATTTTCCAAGTGTAGGGCTGGAAATAACAATATCACTTAAAGCGCTTTTTAAATCCTTCTCATAAACAGACAGATATGTATCAGAATCAAAGATTGAATTAGCCTCCTGCTTTTCAGGCATTTCACCAGTATAAAGCTGATAGCCTATTCTTTTGTATGCCTTTAATCTTTTGGCGTACATTTTATCAAAGACAGGAATATGTATATCTACATAATCATAGATCATAACATTTTCTTTTCCTGCATAATCTCGGTTCAAACGTCCTGCATACTGCTCTACAATACCTTTCCACGCAACAGGAGTTGTTAAAAACAACGTATCAAGTCTTGGATAATCAAAACCTTCACCTATAAGCTGTCCTGTCGCGATCAGTATCATACTTTCATTGGCAGCTACTTGTTCCATAGCTGTTATTATAGCTTTTTGCTCTTTCTTCGATTTTGTTCCTGTAAGCAGAAACACACTGTCCGCATATTCCTTTAATTTTTCATACAGTTTAGATGCGTGATCTGTGTATTTCGTAAGAACAACCGGGGTTCTTCCTTGTTCTACGCTGCTTTTTATATCAGCTATAATCTGATCATTTCTGATATCATTATCCCGTACAAGCTCATAAGCATCATTAACATGAAGCTTTTCCCTGCCGTGGGGACTGACTGTCCTTGTAAATCGCGGAACTACAAAATGTGATATACCTTGTTCAGCAGCCTTATCCTTTGCTGTGTATTTATATCTTATACCTCCGATAAGCATGAAAATGATTTTCTCTAAACCATCTCCGCGAAACGGAGTTGCCGTAACACCATAAATGTATTTTGCGTTGATCTCACGAAGCACATCACTTATTGTAGATGATGCACTATGATGACACTCATCTACAATTACCAGTCCATATTCCTTTAGTCTTGAGTGATATTCGCCTTTTTTACAAAGAGAACCTGCCATAGCGATATCTATAATACCTGTTGAGGTATCCTTAGCGCCATGTATTATTCCAATTATACTTTTCCTTTTCCTGATTCTTCCCGTTTTCGTCTGATATTCGGGAAGTTCTTCATCTATTGTCAGAAATGTATTCAGTGACTTCTCCCATTGTTCCACCAAAGCAGATGACTCCAGAAGAATAAGAGTTGATCTCTTTATTTTTGAAATAATTCCGCTGCAGGTTACAGTTTTACCAAAAGCAGTAGCTGCGCTTATTATTCCGTTATCATACTTCATTAAAGCGGTAATTGCTTCTTTCTGATTATCACGCAATTCACCGTTGAATTCTATATTCAGTGTTTTTCCGTCGCTTCTCTTATCTTCAATTTCTATGTTAATTCCAGCATTAGCGCATCGTTCTTTTAATGCGTCAAGCAATCCTCGTGGAATACATATAAAACCGTTTTCATCGCAACCTAAATATATAAATCTTGACTGCGCATAATTTGAAAGTCCTATCGCTTTATTTTTATAGAACTGTGGATTTGCAAAAGCCGCCATTCTCCTAATTTGATTCTGTATTCTCGGTTTCAGGTTTCCTGTACTGACATATATCTGATTTGATAAGACTATTTTTATATTCCCGGTTACATCTTCCTTATGAAAAATAGTTGTACGTTCCCATGGCTTGATATTATCATCAAGAAGCATGATATCACTTTTCTCTTTCTCTGAACAGCAATTTACGATATAATCCTCAACCTGCTGCTTAGAAAATTTGTGCGTGGATAAGAGCGTTTTCCATTGATCTGAATAGGCATTCCAGTTTTCATCAACAAACGCACTGTTGCCAGTTTTCAATGCCTGTCCCTGTAGCGGAAGTGCTATCAGATTCCCCACTTCGCCGTCATTTAATATATCCTGTGCAGGAATCATTCTGTCATAAAAGCGAAATGACTTCAGATTAACCGTTTCGGCACCCTTGTCCAATAAAGTATTTCCAAATTTTCTTGCTAATGCTGCCTCTATTGGTGTATCAAAAAAAATCCATACATGAGCACCGCGTCCTGATCTTGAACGTTCAACCAATGTCGGTATCTCAGCTTTTTTGCAAATCTCTCTTAATGCATTTACTTCTTCAATCCAGGTATCATCTAAGTTTGCAAAATCGCATTCATCTGAACCCTTTTCATGATTATCAAAATCAAACACAAGGAATCTGCATGTTCCATTCGGAAAAAGAGGATATATACCAACTACATCTGAAGCATCGTCTTTTTTACCGATAAGATGTGATTCAATATGAAATGCCTGCAGTTTTGTCCACGAACGATTTTTACATTCTCTGCAATTTATTTTTGTCCCAGATGCTTTAGGACACAACCCGTATTTCCAGAAATTATTGCACTGAGTGAAATAACCTGCTTTGCCGCTCGTTTTATTCTGATATCTTTTACTGAAAACATCCATGCGTCCCCAGAAATATGAAAAGAATGCCCGTACATGATTATGCGTGATCTGTACGGGTATTATTCTATCGCCCTGGTTCTTATCATATAATTCCTGCGTTGAATTTAACACAGGCTCAATTGCTGAATATGAGATTCCAGCTTTGTTGAGTAATGATTTAAGATATGCATTTTCTCTTTCAAGTTCGTTAATTCTGTCTTGAAGTTCTCTTAATTCTTCCAATCAATAATCTCCTTACGCTTCTAATGAAAAAAAATGCACCGTGACAGCTTTTTTAAATTGTGCCGACGGCACAACCATTAATGAAATAACTGCCAAGAGAAGTGTTCTCTCAGCAGTCTGATCATATTTATTCAATTGACTTCATACTGATCATCTATTTCTTTAATACTTTTCAATAACCTGTACACAGTTGTGCCTAAATCATCGGGATAATCACTTTCAGGCTTAGATTCCAGATTCTCAGCACGATGAATCGCATTCACAATAGCTTCTTTACTGTAATTCTGATAATGTCGTTCATTGATATGTTTATCTTTCTTAAGTGGAACATTCAGGTCTGCAAGTCTTTCACGGAAGTGCCCCGTTGGTTCATATGGATGTAAACTGGTGACCGCATATTTTCTGTCTTCAGCGTTGATATCATCAAAATGAAGCAGAAGCCATAATTCAAAAAACGGATTGCTTACTGCATAGTTATAATTCTTTTCTCTGCATTTTTCAAGAACAGTATTCCATTTATCAAGATTACTTTTTCCTTCCGCATCAACAAGAGAAGCATTGGTGTGTTCATCAACATCCATTACAAGCCAGAACTCATCATCAGGATTATGATCAAAATCATATTCTTCACTGAACTTCAGCTTATAATCATCCATTTTTATTAAAAGATTATTCGGAGAAGCACTTGTCACCAATCTGTTTTCTTCAGAAGTCCTTTGTTTACTTTTCTTTTTCAGAACATCTTCAAGAATATTGATAACTCTTACCTTGGAAGAAACATTTTCAAAAGCAAGATTAACGATTTTCTCAAAATACTCCCATTCAGTAACTGATCCTTCGCAGGAAATAAAAATAAGCTTATCACTCGTTCTTCTTTTCGGTCTTACCGGACTAAAAGTAAAAGATGATATTCTATCAGCCGCCATCAAGCACCCTCCCTGATCACCGGAACAGCTCCGAATCTGCCGGCAAGATATCCTTTGAGAATATCCTTGTCTGCTGATACATCAAAATCTGAAAACGGCTTGAGCCTCGTTTCACCATTTGAAGTTTTTTCAAAGAACCATATTTCCTCGCTTCTGAAATCCTTAAGATTAAGCAGATTAACATCATGTGTTGTAAAAATAAACTGTGAATTATCTGATGTCGCTGCAGCTAAATTAACAAGATGTTTCGTAAGTTTTGTGTGCAGACTGCGGTCAAGCTCATCAATAATATAAATATCATCAGAACCATTTTCCATTCTGAAAATAACAGGAAGAAGATCCAGCAGTCTCTGAGTACCGTCTGATTCGTCGTCTATATCAAAAGATATATTAGCATGATTAAGCAGGTGCTCAAATCTTATCTGAAAGAGCTGAATACGGTGATCTGCATCTTCCCTGAAAACATAAAGTTTTCCTTCTGCAGTGATCAGTCCGTTCTGCAATCTCTCCATTTCATGTACAATATCGTTTGAAATATTGTATTTTTCCTCAAAATCTGAAAGATCGATCTTGTTATCCGATTCACTGACTTTTCTGATTCCCGTACCTAACAGATTTAGTTTTGCGGATAGAAAATCAAGAAAATTATCTTCCTTCGTAATTCTGAGAGGTAACGAATGCAGTCTTGTATTAGGATAAATAATTTTCAGGCGCGTAAACCATGAATATATCAGTCTGGCATGTTCTGAACCGTTCTCATACAGCTTATAAAGGAAAAGCTGATCGCACTGTTCTTCCTTCATTGTTTTGGTCAAAAGTTCAGCAAGATCTCGTTCGTCTGTACCCTCTTTGGCATATGAGTTAAATATTTCGATATTTGATGAAAGATCGTCTCCGGTTTTTCTGTCAAACAGATGATCAAACGAACCTGATTTGTCAAGAACATCAAGCCATTCTTCATGGACATGAGAACGGTCAAGAGAAAATCCGTAATTATAAACTTCGGAATTTATATATATCAAAAATTGAAAAGTAGTTACACCTTCAAGATCTGCTATTTTCCCTTTAAACTGGTCAACCTTTTTTACATTAGAATTTCTCGGTCCTTTTGTAATATATTCTTTGGCATATGCAAGAGAATCAATAAAAGATGTCTTTCCTGATGCATTCGGTCCAAAAAAAGCACCTCTTTTAAGTATCTTCCACACACCTGTAACAGTTGTGATCTCTGAAAGAAATCTGTCGTCAGAAGTACCTTCAAGAGGAAACATACTGAATTCGATCGTTCGTCCTATTGATTTAAAATTGCTGACAGTATACTTCAGAAGCATTCATGTCACCTCCGTAAAAAACACCGTATAAACAAATTCATTATATCATAATTTTCTATTTCTTTCAATAACATTGTTTACATAGTAACAGTAAAAGCTGCCCACGTTCATGACTTTCTGATATTTTTTTCTCATTTGTTTTCTGTAAGCAAGCGCCGTAATTTTCAAATTCCATTGAACAGTAACGCAGACCGTCTGATATATGAATGTCTAAACGTTTCTCAAGCGTACGAAGATTCTCTCTGACATTATTCAAAAAAAGCTGTTTTCTTTCTTTATCATTCAATGTTCCTGTTTTCAACAATTTTAAATGAATTGCCTGTTATTTAGCCAGAATACCCATTGAATTCTTTGACTTTATGTGTATAATAGAATTATAATTATTACTTAAGTCGCCCTCTGAGAAAGGAATCATATAATGAAGAACATTTTTGCGAGAAGCTCCGCTGCATTACTGTCATTATGCATGCTCGAAGGTCTAACATCGTGCGAGGCAAAAGAAGCTAACGAACCTGTAGCGAATACTCCAGCCGACGAAGCAAATGAAAAGTATATCGCACTTACTTTTGATGACGGCCCAAATACATCGACAACCAATGAAGTCCTTGATATTCTTGAAGAGTATAATGTAAAGGCAAGTTTTTTCCTTATCGGAGATAACATTGATGATAAAAGCGCAAAAACCGTCAAGCGTGCGCATGATATGGGATGCGAGATCGATAACCACTCAAAAACTCACAGCTACATGGACACCATGACTGTGGACGAGATCAAGGCAGAAATTCAATATGTTGATGACTATGTATACAAAATCACAGGCGAATATCCATCCTTTTTCCGCCCGCCCTTTATTGCAGTCAGTGATGATATGTACAGCGCAATTGATATACCGTTTATCTGCGGTAAGGGCTGCGACGACTGGATGGATGACGTAACTGCCAAACAGCGTGCAGATGCTGTTATCAAAAATGCCAAGGACGGCCAGATCGTTTTACTGCATGACGCAGAAGGCAATAAACAGACAGTCAAAGCACTGAAGACTATCATCCCGACACTGCAGAAGGAAGGCTATACATTCGTTACTCTGAACGAATTATTTGAATGCAAGAATGTCGAGCCGGATGAAGATCATATGTACAGTATTGTACCGGACACAGATACTGCTGCATAAGGTAATGGACGATTTACTACTGATCAATCATCATCTTTTGTGATGCAATTGAAACTAACGACAAAACTATACCATATTGGTTGGATAATAAAACAATAGTTGTGCTTGACACGTCACTCAGTTGTGTGGTAATATAATATTTGTGTGCCAATTAATCTTGATTCACTTGTAATGTAGAATAGAATATGATTATTAACAAGCTAACGATAAAAAAATATCTCAGTACAAAAATCATAAAGGAGTTAAAATGAATAATACCATTCTTAGTGTAATTTCTGATTACGCAGTTACAAAATCCAATCGAATTGCTGTTGTATCAAATAAAGAACAGCTTACATATTTAGAATTCTGGAAAGAAATCTGCAGAGCAGCTCATTTTTTCAGGGAAAACGGCATAAATAAGGGAAATTTGGTTGCCATAAAAGCTGCACAGAGTCCGAGCTATTTAATCTGCTACTACGGATTACAGCTTGCAGGCGCTGTTCCATGTGCTCTTGAACAAAATATGCCATCAAGTTCAACAGTACAAGTTGCCTCAAAATTGAAAGCAAATACTGTTATTTCCGAAAAAATTGCCATAAATGATTTACCTGATAATCTTAAATATTTCTCAATGGAGGAAATCCGTTCAAAAAGCAGCTCACTAGTAGATGACATGAGCGGTCTTGAATTTCCGTCTGAAAATGACACACAGATTATCATGTTTACAACAGGTACAACAGGCGCATCAAAGGGTGTTGAAATTTCATTCAAAGCAATGGCTGCATCTGAACAAAAAATCGCTGATTTCCTTGATATGAAGTACTACGCTGAGCATGGTGTTC
>JAFRUS010000015.1 GCA_017438745.1 Oscillospiraceae bacterium
CGGTTCATACCCGATTGGTCGTAGGTTCGAATCCCACTGCCGCTATTATATGGCCCGTTGGTCAAGAGGTTAAGACGCTGCCCTTTCACGGCGGAATCATGGGTTCAATTCCCGTACGGGTCACCAAATCAAAAAGCTCAGGAATACTGCTTTTACGCTGTTTCTGAGCTTTTCTTTTTTTGTTTAAACTATGCTGAAAAGGCTGAAGATCATTGTTACGATCTTCAGCCTCATTAGTTTATTATATTAATTATTCACTATCTGAAATACGCTTCATTAAGCTCCTTCAGATACAGTCTCAGTACCGAAGGATCACCCAGGGTAAATGCTACGCCTTCAGGATAAAGATGTGCCTCTTCCCATGCCATCATAAGCTCATCTGTAAGCCCGTTATCGAGCTTCAGGGCTCCGCCTATAAGCTTTATCTGTTCAGCCGGCTTTGTCTTAAGGCTTCGTCCGAAGAGTTCTGAAATGTAGTACAGCTTAACCTCAGTTTCGTCTGTGCCGTCATTTACGCCGATAAACGTCGGTCTGTACCAGCAGCTGCATATATCGGCTGTAAGGCAGCCTGTACGCTCTGTGTCGCGGTTCACGCCAAGTCCATCGGCAAATCCGCTCATAGCCTCAGCAAGCTCATCCTTAGGGATGCTTGTCCTTTCCACGCATAAATAGTACTTGAAGCTTTTAAATTTCAAAGAGGCATCAAGTTCTATCCCCACCTGCATAAGCGGGGATTCCAGCGTTCCAAGTCCTTCTCTGAGAGCATTCATGGAACGGATACATCTGTCCTTTATTTCGTCCGGTACGTCCGGAAATTCTTCTGTTATGAGTTTCTCGGAATGTTCCTTGTCAAAGAATCCGCGGAACTGAAGGATCATTCTGTAAGTCGGTGCATAAATAGTACCTGCCTCAGAAAAATCACATATCTTCGCTTCATAGTTATCGCAGATGCGTCCAAGCCATTTTTCAAAGATCTCTTTACGCCATCCTTCGTGCACCTCAAAGTCATTCTTCGCGAAATGATAAAGCTTCGGGCGTAAAAGTCTCCCGTTTTCGAGCGTAAGCCCGATATATTCAAGCGTATCAGTGCCTTTGTGCCCGTATTTCAGAGCAGATTCGACTGCAAATTCGTGCATTGTTAAGAATTATTCTTCTGCTTTTGTTTCTTCTGCAGCTTCAGCTGTTGTTTCAGCTGCATTTTCTTCTGCTTCCGTTACTGCTTCTGTTGTTGTTTCTTCTGCCTCTTCGCCCTCAGCTGCTGTTGTTGTCTCAGCAGCAGCTTCAGTTGTTTCAGCTGTTGTTGTTACTGCAGGAGTTTCTGCGACTGCTTCGCCCGGCTTAGCAAACTTGCAGTTTGCAAGAATAACATTACATGTGCCGCCTTCAGGATTAGAAACAGAGATCTTGAGCCATTCGTACTTTGACATATCGATGCTGAACGGTACAGGAACTGTCTTTCTGTTTACTTCCTGCTGCATGATAACTTCGCCGTCGCCTTCGATTCTGAAGATAGCCTTTGCGTCATTGTCAGTTGTATCCTGGCATGCGATAGTACCGCTCATTACGCCGTACTTCTTGCCAAGATTATAGTCAGCACTTGAAAGATTATCAGAGCTCCAGCTGCTGCTTGATGAGAATGTAAACAGGTTACCTGTCTTGTACTTGTTGCCGATACTGTCTGTAAGCGGCTCGCCGGAATCTATTATTTCAAAACGCTTATTCGTTGTGCATGTAAGGTCATAGAGATATGTAGGCTTAACAGCTTCAATATCCTTAATATTCTTTGTGATCTCGTCATCGTCAACAATGTCATCAGCCTTTCTTAAAAGGTTGAGAGCGTAGATGTAATTTTCCTCATCGCTGGCTTCCTTAACAGAATCCATGATCATTGTCTTGATATAACTTGTAAGATCTGTCTTGTCCTTTATAACATAATTCTTGGTAGATTCAGCGATCTGATCAAGAGCACCTGCAAGATCGCCCTTGCTTACATAGTCTGTAGCCTTGGAGATAGCCATTGCTGTAACAGACTTGCCTTCCATCTTTTCTGCAAGTGCTGTAAGCTCTTCTGAGAAGCTGAGATTGTCCTTCTGACCCCTGACATAGTTTATAGCACCATAGTAGTCATTCTTGCCAAGATATTCGTCTACTTTCTTGGTGATCTCGTCCTTGAATGAAGCAACTACCTTGTCCTTCATGATCTGGGCATCAGAGTAGTATCCATCCTTTTCAATCACCTTACCGAGATACTCAAGAGCCTGTCTGTATTCATTTTCTTCATAGCACTTCTTGGCATTTTCGTAGTTAGCCTTCGAAGTCTTGAGTGAGTTGATATCATCAGTGATATCTGTGATGAATGATGTAACTTCATTTACCTTGAGAAGTTCAGCAAAATCAATGATCTCTTCAAGTTCTTCATATGTAATATCATTCTTTGCATAGCTGTCGATATATGTGTTAATACGTGTTCTGAGTCCTTCTGTAAGTGTATCGAGATCCTTGTCCTTAAGTTCCTTTGAATCAAAGATATCGAGAGCTGCGTCAAAATCCTTGTTGTCAACCTGTTCAAGTATCTTGTTTACTTCGCCGCATCCTGTAAGGCTGAGTGCAAGGCTGAATGCTACTATTCCTGCTGCTAACTTCTTGTTCTTCATTGTTAGATTTCCTCCGGTTTATAATTTATCAGTAAATATCAATAGAACATATCGCTGAGATACAGTGTATCATCAATATCGTTCATATAAGGTGAGAGCTTCCATCCGCTCTTTTCAAAATGAACTACATACAGTTCGTGTCTCTCCGATTCAGAATCGTCCTTACCTTCGATCTTTGTACGAAGCTTTACTCTGTATGCCTTGTCGATCTCTTCATCTGTGTTCACCATGCTGTATACGGAACTGTTCTTTGAGATCTCATCCTTCTTGGCTTTGTACTTATTGATATAAGTGATCTCCATTTTAGCATTTTTACCGTACTTGTCTTCCTTGGCTTCCTCAAGAGTATCGTTCATTTCCTTAACGACCTCTTTCCATGAAGTATCTTCATCCTTGACAGCCTTCTTCATTTCCTTAACAGAATCCTTCGGAAGCATTGAATTGATCAACTGGTCAGCGTTATTCGAGTTATACGCCTTTGCAAACTGGTTTACAGGCTTCTTGTAAGCATTAGCTGAAACATAGCCTGTAATACCGATAACAGCTGCAAGTGCTGCTGCGACCGGGATTATCACCTTAAGATTCTTCTTGATAAAGCTCTTCTTCTGAGCCGGAGCGCCTGCTTCAGGTGCCGGAGTTACAGATGTCTGTTCTGCGGTTTCAGCCTTAACAGTTTCCTTTTTCTCTTCCTTGACTTCAGGTTCAGGGCTCTTGACTGGTTCCGCACTCTTTACAGGTTCTGCCTCTGCAGCCGGAGCTTCCTTAACTTCTGCAGTTTCGGCAGCTGGTTCTTCCTTTGATTCAGGCTCTGCACTTTCAGCCTGTACCTCTTCGGAAGCCGCCGATGTTTCTGAAACAGTTTCTTCTGCAGTCACTTCTTCCGCACTGCTTTCAGATGAAACCTTTTCAGAATCGCTTTCTTTTGCAAGTGATATACTGCTTCCTGCAGTATTCTCACTGATATTGATATCATCTGCCGGAGTAAGAGCATCGCTGATCTCGTTTTCACATTCACATACGCTGCCTTCCGGTATTTCACGTCCGCATTTTTCACAAATAGCCATAATATATACCTCCCGTTTGAATAAACTTGTCATAAATATATGCACATTTAAAATTATATCACAATTTCCCCACTCTTTTCAACATATTTCTTGCGTCGGAACAAACTATGGCTGAAATACTGAAATTCGCTTTTTTGCAACTACTGATTATGTAGATTTCGACGTTATATCAACCTGATTTTCATATGTGAAATGCCAGCAAGGAGCAGGAAACCATTTCCATTCGTCAGTAATACCAAAAATGACACTTAAACCACGTAATCTCTGCTATAAACGCAGTTTATATATTGACTTGATGTGCAAAAAATGATAAAATTTTAATATAGAGATTATTAGTGAGAGGGGACTAATAAACATGATTTTTATTACCGGAGATGTACACGGCGAATACGATCTCCGCAAGTTCGGCAAGGACGAGTTTCCTGCGCAGTCCGGACTCACCCGAAAGGATTACATGATAATCTGCGGTGATTTTGGATTTCTATGGGATGAATCCCGGACTGAACGCTACTGGCTGAAGTGGCTGGAACGCAAGCCGTGGACCACACTGTGGATCGACGGTAATCACGAAAACTACTCACTTCTCGGCCGGTACCGCATAGAGGACTGGAAAGGCGGCAAGATCCAGAAGATCACCGACAGCATCTATCATCTGTGCAGGGGCAGCGTATTCACCATCGATGACAAAAAAATATTTGCGTTCGGCGGCGCGGAAAGCCACGACAAGCAGTTCCGCATACCCGGCGTTTCATACTGGCCTCAGGAGATGCCGTCGCTTCGTGAGATGACACTCGGGGCTGAAAATCTTGAAGAAAACGACTGGAAAGTTGACATCGTTATCTCGCATTCACTTCCGACGTTTATTCTCAAGGAACTGGAAATGACAGATATCTACCAGCCAAACCGTCTGACTGATTATTTTCAGAAGATCAATCACAGCCTTGACTTTGATCTGTGGTTTTCAGGCCATTATCACCGCAACATGCAGTGTACGCACCGTCACTATATGATATTCGACAGCATAGCAAAGATCACGGGGGACACATTCGAGATAGTCGAAGGCGAAGATCTTGACTGACGGATTCATTGCACGGCTCCGCATACGACAGAAAAGAGGAACCTATTCATGAAAAAAATTGCGAGCTTCACAGTAAACCATGACACACTTGAAAAAGGTGTTTACATTTCAAGAGTTGACGGCGACGCCGTTACATACGACCTTCGAATGAAGAAACCTAATGCAGGAAGCTTCATTTCACCGAAGTCACTTCATACTATCGAGCATCTTCTTGCAACATATGTCCGCAACTCGGAATATTCCGACCAGATCATCTACGCAGGACCTATGGGATGCCGCAGCGGTTTCTATCTTATAGTACGCGACAGCGTTTCAAGAGCTGAAGTTCTTGAACTTGTAAAGAAATCATTCATCTTCATCGCTGACTTTACCGGAACAATTCCTGGTTCATCAAAAGCTGAGTGCGGCAACTACCTCGAACACGACCTCGATGCTGCAAAGGCTGACGCTGCGGAATATAACGAAGCCCTTAAGAACGTTACTGCAGACGATATGAATTATAAAGACTAAAAAAACATACAAAAGAATGACCGTATCACTTTAAAACAGCGATACGGTCTTATTTTTTGTGAGATATAGCGGGAAATCCCCGCAAATCAGATCACATAGTCATTATTATTGTTCGCACGGTCTATAACGTCCTTAACAGTTATGCTGTTAAGATAATCGGTAGTCCTTTTATGCAATTCCTCCCAGATAAAAAGAGTCATGCACTCACCTGCTCTCGGACATTCGTTGACCTCGTTTTCAAGGCAGCTTACAGGAGCAAGATCTCCCTCAGTGACCTTGAGTATCTCACCGACGGTGCAGTTTTCAGGAGAACGGGCAAGTTTGTAGCCACCCTGATAGCCTCTGTTCGTCTTGAGTATTCCCGATCTGTTCAGCATAGGAACGATCTGTTCGAGATATTTCTTTGAAATATTCTGTCTTGCAGCAATGTCCTTCAGCGTTACGAAACCTTCATCAGCGTGCATTGCAAGATCTATTACAAGCCTTAGCGCATATCTTCCCTTTGTTGAGATCTTCACATTATCTCCTCCGTTCTCAAACTATATATCTGATCAGGATAACTGATTAGATATGATATTATCATTATACCATAGGTTTACTATGTTTTCAATAGCTGTTTTTTTCGTATTATATCCGGGACCGCCACAGAAAAAACATACAAATTTCTATGGAATAATATAAGATTTTATGGTTTATGTGCAATTATATGTAAAAACTGCTGTGCATCTTCACTCTTCTGATATACAGTTTTTAGTGAATTGCTGTATTTCTGCACGGCTATACTGATTTGTCTATATATGATATTCCATTTTATCTATTTGACATAACCCCCATGCTATGGTATCATAAGTACATAAGATAAAGACATTGATAAAGCGAATCAATGATAAACAATCTTCTTTTTAATTTAGATATTTTCATTTAACTTTACACATACAATCCTAACCCGAAAAGCCGGTACTCGAAAGAGCACCGGCTTTTCACCTTGTTAACGGGTTTTTCACCGTTTCCCTTGATTTTCACGTATATTATGGTATAATTATAGTGTATGCAAAAATTAATTTTATGGAAACGAGGTGTCTGAACTGGAAACAACTGAAGGATTTTCTTTTGCAGTATCCTTTCTTTTTCTCGGGAAACTGCTCCTTGTACTCTTCCTTATCTTTCTGGTAACACTTCTTACTCCAAAGCTTGCAGCTTTAATCGACCGGCACCGCAGTCAGAAGGAACGACCCGGTGAGGACGAAAGACTTTATCAGGTGCGAAGCGTTTTCGAACCCGATCCTGATGACGAAAAACCAACGAAAACTCTGTTTCCTGAGGTCCAGGAACACAATAAAACCACCAGAAATGAGGATAAATAAATGGCAAAGAATAATAACAATCAGAAAATGGTCGAAGCCATCACTTCAATGGATGAAGACTTCGCAAAATGGTACACCGACATCGTAAAGAAAGCTGAACTTATCGAATACACAAGCGTAAAGGGATGTATGGTGATCCGCCCTTACGGCTACGCTATCTGGGAAAACATCCAGAAGATACTCGACGGAATGTTCAAGGCTACAGGTCACGAAAATGTCTGCATGCCTATGTTCATCCCAGAAAGCCTTCTCCAGAAGGAAAAGGATCACGTTGAAGGCTTCGCTCCGGAAGTTGCATGGGTAACAATGGGCGGTAACGAAAAGCTCGAGGACAGACTCTGTGTACGTCCTACATCGGAAACTCTCTTCTGCGAGCACTACGCAAACATCGTTCACTCATACCGCGATCTTCCTAAGCTCTACAACCAGTGGGTAAGCGTTGTAAGATGGGAAAAGACAACACGTCCTTTCCTCCGTTCAAGAGAATTCCTCTGGCAGGAAGGTCACACCATCCACGCTACTGCTGAAGAGGCTATCGAAGAAACAGAAAAGATGCTCAATGTTTATACAGAATTCTGCGAAAAGTATCTCGCAATGCCTGTTATCCAGGGTAAGAAGACTGAAAGCGACAAGTTCGCAGGTGCTGTTTCAACATACGCTATCGAAGCTCTCATGCACGACGGCAAGGCACTCCAGGCCGGTACTTCACACTACTTCGGCGACGGTTTTGCAAAGGCTTTCGGCATCGAATACACAGACAAGGAAAACAAGAAAGTAAATCCTCACCAGACATCATGGGGCGTTACAACACGTCTTATCGGTGCCATCATCATGACTCACGGTGACGACAACGGTCTTGTTCTTCCACCGGCAGTTGCACCTGTCCAGCTCGCTATCATCCCGATCGCAATGCACAAGGAAGGCGTTCTCGACAAGGCAAATGCTCTCGCAGATGAACTCAGGGCTGCAGGCATCAGAGTTAAACTCGACGACACAGATAACTCAGCAGGCTGGAAGTTTGCCGAATACGAAATGAAGGGCGTTCCGGTAAGACTTGAAATTGGTCCTAAGGACATCGAAAACAACCAGTGCGTTCTCGTAACACGTCACAACCGTGAAAAGACTGTAGTAAGCCTCGACAACCTTGCAGAAGAAGTTCAGAAGAAGCTTGCTGAAGTTCATGACGGTCTCTATGCAAAGGCTCTTGAAAACCGTGAAAACAGAACTTACGCATGCAAGACAATGGACGAGATCATCAAGGCTCTCGAAGAAAAGGGCGACGGTTTCGTTAAAGCTATGTGGTGCGGCGAAGAAGCCTGTGAAGATGAAGTTAAGGAAAAGACAGGCGTTGGTTCAAGATGTATCCCGCTCAAGCAGGAACACATCTCCGACGTATGCGTATGCTGCGGCAAGCCGGCTAAGCACATGGTTTACTGGGGCAAGGCGTACTGATAACTGAGTAATATCACCTTATATGTTCAAAAGGCACCCGCTGGGTGCCTTTTCTGATAAATGTGGCGCCTTCGGCGCAATTCTACAAACCGATCTGGCTCGGTTTTTCTATAGCAGTCTTCGACCCGCAGGGGTGAAGACTACCATTATACAGAACAAACGGGAGCACCGGATTTTTTTACCGGTACTCCCGCTGGTTTTGTTTACATCAGTTTTTCAAATTCTTCAGTACTCATACCTGCATATTTTGCAGCTTCGGAAACTGATAACTTTCCGTCTTTAGCAAGTCTGACAAAACCATTTACAGCTGTTTCAAGC
>JAFRUS010000016.1 GCA_017438745.1 Oscillospiraceae bacterium
ACAGTTGCTACAGGTAGAGTTGAAAGAGGTCAGCTCAACATGTCTGACGAAGTTGAAATCGTTGGTCTTAAGGAAGAAAAGATGAAGACTGTTGTAACAGGTATCGAAATGTTCAGAAAGCTTCTTGACTACGCTGAAGCTGGTGACAACATCGGTGCTCTTCTCCGTGGTGTTCAGAGAACAGATATCGAAAGAGGTCAGGTTCTTTGTAAGCCAGGCTCAATCCACCCACACAAGAAGTTCCACGGACAGGTTTACGTTCTTAAGAAGGAAGAAGGCGGCCGTCATACTCCATTCTTCAACAACTACAGACCACAGTTCTACTTCAGAACAACAGACGTTACTGGTATAGTTTCACTTCCTGCTGACAAGGAAATGTGCATGCCTGGTGATAACGTTGAAATGGACGTTGAACTCATCACACCAATCGCTATCGAAGCTGGTCTCCGTTTCGCTATCCGTGAAGGTGGACGTACAGTTGGTTCAGGCGTTGTTACAGCTATCAACGAATAATTAAAACTATTATAGTTTAATTAATAAACTTACTATAACAACCGAAAATTATTTTCGGTTGTTATTAGCCGATATGCAGGGAGCAAACGAAGTTTGCGGATCTGCAAGGCAATTAAAAATATTAACAGCAGACGCATTCGTGTGTCTGCTGATTTTTTTACAATAACTTATAAAGTAGTGTAAACGTTTAAATGAATTTATGAAGACTGCATAAATATCATGGAATTTTCTAAAAGATATTTACAAATGAAATTTAATGATGTATAATATTAAACAGGAAACAAAAATTAAGCTATCATTTAAGTAAACTAGCTTAAATTATTGAAAGGATGGAAACCGATGAATAAAATTAAAAAAGCCGGTGCAGCTACTACTGCATTATTAATGACACTTTTAGCTGTTAATCCTGTAACTTATGCAGCTGATTCTGCTTCTTCCTACGACATGGGAGTTACAGTAAACGTAGGTTCAGAAGGAAAGGCTATCAGCCCATACATTTACGGAATCAATGAACACGGACTCGACAAGAACCTTCAGGTAAACTCTGTACGTCAGGGCGGTAATCGTTTCTCAGGATACAACTGGGAAACAAACGCTTCTAACGCTGGTTCAGACTGGAAGCATTCTTCCGATACACACATTTCAGCAAGCTCAGATCCTGCTGACGGTGTACGTACACTTTCAAAGGAAGCAAAGAAGGGTAATATCGACTACAAGCTCGCTACAGTTCAGATGTGCGGCTATGTTTCAGCTGATACAAAGGGAACAGTAGAAGAAAGTGAAGCTGCTCCGAGCGCAAGATGGAACGAAGTAATCGCAGCAAAGGGCAAAGATCTTTCACTTACACCTGACCTTACAGACGGAAAGGTTTACATGGACGAATACGTAAACTACGTTGTAAAGAACTTCGGCGACTCACAGTCTGCAACAGGTATCCAGGGCTGGAGCCTTGACAATGAGCCTGGCTTATGGCACCACACACATTCAAGAATGCATAAGGACGAAGTTACTGCAGAAGAACTTGTTAAAAAGTCAGTTGACACAGCAAAGGCTGTTAAGTCAGTTGACCCTAAGGCAGAGATCTTCGGACCTGCACTCTTCGGTTACACAGCTTTCGTTCAGCTCAGCGCAAAGGACGGTTCAACAGACTGGAAAACAGTAAACGCTGACGGAAAATATGACTGGTTCATTTCCTACTACCTCGAACAGATGAAGAAGGCTGAAGAAGAATCCGGTCAGAGACTTCTCGACGTACTCGATGTTCACTACTATACAGAAGCAAAGTGCCCTGAATGCGATACACGTATGTGCGGCAATCCGGAACACAAAAAGGGCATCGACGAGATGACTCAGAGCTACAGAACACTTATCGAGAAGGATTACAAGGAAAACAGCTGGATCGGTGAATACTGCCAGCAGAATATTCCGATCCTTACTAAGATGAAGGAATCCATAGACAAGTACTATCCGGGCACAAAGCTTGCAGTTACAGAATATGACTTCGGCGGCGGCGAAGCAATTGCCGGTGCTATTGCTGAAGTTGATGCTCTCGGTACATTTGCAAAGAACGACGTTTACCTCGCAACACTCTGGGCAGACGATGTTCCGTATCAGTACAGCGCTATCAATCTCTTCACTAACTACGACGGCGAAGGATCAGCTTTCGGTAACACACTTCTTGAAGCTGAAACAGAAGACTATATCAAGTCAACAGTTTACGCATCTATCGAAGACAACGATCAGGGTACAGTAAGCGTGATCCTTACAAACAAGGATCAGGACAAGACGGAAAATGCAAATATCGATCTCAAGGGATCAAAGACATCATACAAGAATGCAGCTGTTTACATCCTTTCAGGCGATTCAAAGGAGATCATCCACAAGGTAAGCATCAACGATATCAAGGACAACAAGCTTACAGTTGAGATCCCTCCGCTTTCAATCGCAGAAGTTGTAGTTTCTGATGATGAAAAGGATTATAAGCCGGTAACAGAGAAGACAGAACCTGTTTTTGAATATGCTGACGGTACAGTATCAAAGGGCGAAAAACCTGGTTACTTCGGCATCTCATTTGATGAAGCTATCGCAGGCAATCCTGTAGTTCTCGACATTGAACTCAAGGACTCACAGTCTGCAATGGGATGCATCGACTTCAACGTACAGGTTGACGGCACTCCATACTGGGTAAACTATAACTGGGAGGCAAAGACTTCAGGAAAAGTTGAAGTTACACTTGACGAACCAACAGGCGTAATGGACGTTTCAGGTTCAGAGGGCGTTGAGATCAAGGACGATGCAGTTATCGCCAAGGTTGCTGAAGCTGTAAAGAAGTCAAATGCAAAGTCAACAACCTTCCAGACATGGTATGTTGCTGATTCAGCATGGGAAGACTCAGACCACAGCCTCGTAACACTTAAGGGCGCTCAGATCAAGAAGGCATCTGAAGGTGCTGCTCCTGCTGCCAAGACAACAGAGATCGAAGGTACAGTTAAGGCTGACGCTGAAAAGGCAGGTAACTACGACATCTCCTTTCCGGAAAAAACTGACGGTGGCAAGATCGTTGCTGAAATCGATATTAAAGATAATACTTTCGCGAACGGCTGCGTAGACACAAGCGTTAAGTACAAGGGTACAGACTACTGGGTACACTACAACTGGGATCTCAAGAAGTCAGGCAAGATCGAGATCGATCTTTCTGATCCTGCAGTAATGGATCCTTCTACAGAAAAGGATACAGATGACGAAGAGATCATCAAGGGCGTTGCTGATCTTATCAAGGATCAGAAGAAGTTCACATTCCAGACATGGTATGTAAACAACAGCGCAGGCGATCAGGTAGAAAACAGCGAAGTTACACTCAAGAGCGCAAAGCTTGTAAAGGCTGCTTCATCTGCAGAACCTACAACTGCTCCTACAACTGCTCCTACAACAACTCCAACAGAAGAACCTACAGTAAAGCCAACAACAGAACCAACAACTGAACCTACAAAGGAACAGGTAGAAAAGTTCGCAGTCGGCGATATTGATGGCAGCGGCATCATCGATGTAACTGATATCACAACATTAAGTCTCTACCTCATCGGCGACACAAACCTCAGTGCGGAAGCTCTCAAGGCTGCTGATGTAAACGGCGACGGCGAAGTTCGTCTTACAGACCTCGCAACTCTCAGACAGTATGTTTCAAAAATTCCTGGCGTAAAGCTCGGCTGATTTCCACCCCCAAAAGGTTAATTGAATAATGTGTTTACCGGATCTGTCACTATGGCAGGTCCGGTAATTTTTTTGCATTTTTTATTTTTATGTGGTATACTTTTTTTATCAATCTATTGTCACGTAAGACAGAATGGAGTTATTATGCTTTTAGTTGCTGATGTTGGAAATACGAGTACAGTTTTTGCTCTTTACGACGGTGACACCCTCGTGGATACGGTAAGAACAAAGACAGGCGATCACAAGGTGAAGGAACTTACAGAAAAATATTATCCTGTTAATATGGCGTTTATTTCATCCGTTGTTCCGTCCGTGAATGAACGGCTGAAAAAATACCTTGAATATCTGTATGAGTGTAATGTGAAATTCCTTGACAGTACATGCGATACGGGATTAAAGATCTGTACTGATGCTCCTGAAAAGACCGGAGCTGATCTCATATGCGGTGCTGCGGAAGCATTTGACAGGTATAAAAAGCCGGTTGTGGTATTTGATCTTGGCACGGCAACAACAGTATGTGCTGTTGACAAGGAAGGAAATTATCTCGGACACGCAATTTATCCGGGAGTAAGAACATCCTTTGACGCTCTTCACCGTGCAGCTGAACAGCTTCCGGAAATTGATGAAAAATATGATGACTTTGAACTGATCGGTAAGAATACCGTTTCATCGATCAAATCAGGAGTGATCATAGGCGCTGCCTGTTTCATTGACGGCATGGCTGAACGATACAGAAAAGAGCTCGGAGGGGATGCATCGGTAGTAGTTACCGGCGGTCTTGCGCCTGTCATACTTCCTTACTGCAATGGAAAATATGACTACGATGAGTTCCTTCTGCTCAAAGGGCTTAAACTGATTTGCAACCGAACATACAACCACACAAAATGATCACAGGTTTACAGCAGAGTTTATTATAAATTACAGAAATATTACAGAAAAACTTCGCATCGGTTACGATACGAAGTTTTTTGTTACCTGCTCGTTACAATACGAATGTTTTTTATTACAAAAATTGATCTTGATTAAAATTTTTTTAATTTGATTAGTGCATTGTCACTATAAAAACATACAAATTGATTTAACCATTTGGATTTAAGTTGCATTGACTTTATATTGCAATATATAGTATAATAATTATTATAGCAAGGAGTATATTCTCATGCTGAAAAAATCTGTAAAAAAAGAGAAATGAAATGAGGCTTTGGGAATAATGGATTTTGTTCATAAGTCCGTAATGCTTAATGAATGCATTGAAAATCTTGCTGTAAAAAGTGACGGAATTTACGTAGATGGTACTGTCGGCGGTGCCGGCCATTCCACCGAGATAGCCAAAAGACTCGGTGAAAACGGCAGACTCATAGCATTTGACAGAGATCCGGACGCGATAAAAGCTGCCACGGAGAGACTTGCCCCTTACAATGCAACTGTTGTAAGAAGCAATTTCTCAAGAATGAGAGAAGTACTTAACGAAATGAATATAGATAAAGTTGACGGCATTCTTCTTGATCTCGGTGTTTCATCACACCAGCTCGACGTCGGTGAACGCGGATTTTCCTATCACGCTGATGCACCGCTGGACATGCGTATGAGCCAAGAGGGTTTAAGTGCTGCCGACATAGTAAACACGTATTCAAAAGACGAACTTGCAAAGATCCTTTTTGAATACGGCGAAGAAAAATTTGCATGGCGCATAGCTGAAAATATTATCAGTGCGCGCGCGGAAAAGCCCATTTCAACAACGGGTGAGCTTGCCGAGATCGTAAAGCAGTCTGTTCCTGCAAAGGTAAGACGCGAAAAAAATCCATGCAAAAAAACTTTTCAGGCTGTCAGGATCGCCGTGAACGGTGAACTCGATCATCTTTCCAAGGGACTGGATGAGGCATTTGAACTGCTGAAACCGGGCGGAAGGATCGCGGTGATCACATTCCATTCGCTTGAGGACAGAATGGTGAAACAGAAATTTGCAGCACTCTGCAAAGGCTGCATCTGTGACCCTCGTCTCCCTCAGTGCGTATGCGGAAGAACACCGCAGGCTAAGCTTGTAAACCGCAAGCCTATTGAAGCGAGTGCCGCGGAGCTTGAAGAGAATAACCGCAGCCGCAGTGCGAAACTCCGGGTGCTCGAAAGGATATAGGTGGTCAGTATGTCAGGGATCAATCTTGCATATGACAATGAAAATAACTACGACCTGAATAAATACCGTAACCTCAGTAACAGCGCTGAAGAAACGGAACTCAAAAATCAGGAACAGATTATAATACAGCAGAAAAAAGTTGAAAGAAACAATACAGTTATGATAATCATAGCTGCCCTTGGCGCACTTGTGATACTTTTCTGTGTTGTTTACGGAAAAGTACAGGTAAGTGATATCTACAGCCAGATCAATGCCCAGAAGTCTGAACTCAATGTGGCAGAAAGTGAGAATGCAAGACTCAAGGCTGAACTTGAGTCATACACATCTCTCAGAAACATTGAGGAATACGCTGAGGAAATAGGACTTAAAAAGCTTGACAAGGCTCAGATATGGTATGTTGACATCCAGCAGGAAGATGTTGTTAAAATTCCTGAGAAGAACGAGAATTTCTTTGTAAAGATAAGGAGTTATGTCAGGAAGTTCTTTTACAAATTTGAGTGATCAAAGAAGAATCAGACCGGAATTTCGTATTCCGGTCTTAATAGTGAATGTCAGTGCTTTCCGTATTCTGACGTTCACTATATTTCATTTAGGAGGATTAAGTTTTGTCTGATTTACCTTCGATACGGATGAAAAGAAGAGCAAACATCGCTATTCTCACAGGTACATTTGCTTTTGCAGCCGTTATCACCATGAACCTTTTCAAGCTCATGGTAGTCGATGCAAAGGATTTTCAGAAGATAGCCGATGAGAATCAGTTCGGTGCCCAGACTCTTCCGGCAAGCCGCGGTTCGATCTACACATCTGACGGAAAGATCCTTGCTCAGAGTGCTACTGCATATCAGATCATGATCGATCCTAAACAGTTCCAGAAACATGAACTTGACAATGAAAATATAATTGCATATTACATACAAACAAAGCTTGGCGTTAAGAAATCTGATGCGGCAGATGCCGTAAGAAAAAACAAGATCATGGATTTTCTTAATGCGCTTCCTGAGACATACAACCTCAGTGAAGTACGAAGCAAATTCAACGGGCGTACTGTTACCGAGATAAACAAGGTGCTTTTTTCCGAGTTCCTTGCCGGTGCTATAGGCATTGATGCAGCTGTGGTACGTGACGCGATGGAACAGGATTCACGATGCGTTTATCTTGCCCAGAAAGCGGAAAAGCCTGTTAAGGACAAGATTCAGGATTACATTGTCGAAAACGGCATCTCCTGTATGAGCCTTACCCCGAATCCGAAGCGTTACTATCCGCAGGACGAGCTTGCTTCGTCTGTTGTAGGATTTCTTGATTACGACGGCAACGGACAGTACGGTATTGAAAAGCAGTACGATGAATATCTTTCCGGTGTTGACGGAGTTATCATAACAGCACAGGATGCTCATGACGAGCAGATGCCGTACCGTTATTCAAAGCTTTACGAAGCCAAAGACGGAAATTCCGTTAATCTTACCATAGACTCCATGATCCAGTACTACTGTGAGACTTCACTTGACAAGTACATCGAAAGCTCGCAGGCAGCCGAGTACGGATGTGCTATTGTAATGAACGCCAAGACCGGCGCAGTACTCGGAATGTATTCCGCTCCGGGGTTTGACATAAACAACAAGGGCGTTCTTTCAGCTGCTGATCAGGCGCTTCTTGATTCAAACAGCACAATGATAACAGCAACGGAACTTCCGACTATCGAGGCGGACGGAACACTGACAAAGATAACAGATGCCGATCTTCTCGAAAGAATGTGGAAAAACAAAGCCATTTCAGTTATCAATGAGCCTGGATCGGTTTTCAAAGTATTTACCAGTGCTGCAGCGCTTGAAGAGAAGACTGATGATTTCGAAAGCAAGTTTACATGTGTTGGCTATGAACTGGTTAATGGTGCACAGATCAACTGTCATAAATATCCCGGAGCGCATGGCGAGCAGAAATTCAAAGAAGCTTTGCTTAATTCATGTAACCCTGCTTTCATGCAGATCGGTCTGAAGCTCGGCGGTGAAAAGTTCAGTTACTATGCCGATGCCTTCGGTCTCCGTGAGCCAACCGGGATCGATCTTCCGGGTGAAGCAGGCAGTTCGTTCTTAAGCGGATCAGTCCTTAAGACCAATGATTTCGATCTTGCCGAATCAGCTTTCGGACAGGCGAACTGTCTTACACCTATCCAGATGATAACAGGATACACAGCGGCTATTAACGGCGGATATCTTTTAAGACCGCACGTTGTAGGAAGCATCGTTGATTCAGAAATGAACGAAGTTATGAGGGTTGAGCCTGAGGTAAGACGTCAGGTAATATCCGAGCAGACTTCAGCACTTGTACGTGAGGCACTGCAGAACAACGTTGATGCCACCAACTCCGGTAACGTCAAGATAAGCGGCTACAAAATCGGTGGTAAGAGCGGTACAGCGGAAAAGGAATCCAAGAAAGCTGCTGAAAAGGTCAAATATGACATGCTTTTAAACAGAAATCCGGATGCAGTAACTATCTATCCTGCTCCGTCACTTCAGCACGTTGCTTCATACTGTGCGTTTGCACCTGCAGATGATCCTGAAATAGTTGTGTACGTTGCCGTTGACGAACCTCAGGGCAGTTCCTACTACGGTGGACAGATCGCAGCACCGTGTGTCCGTGAGATAATGGAAAAGGCTCTTCCGTATATGGGTTACTATCCGGAATATACTGATGAAGAAGTACTCACCATGGATAAGCGTGTTCCTGACGTTGATGAGCTTTCAGCCGAAGAGGCAGTTAATCAGATCAAGGAAGCAGGATTTACACCGGTGCTCAGGGGCGAAGGAGACAATGTTATCTCCCAGTCACCTTCATTTACAAGCAGTATGCCTGCCGGATGCAAGGTTTTCCTTTATACCGATCATGTTGCAGAGCCTAAGGTCATCATGATGCCGGATCTTACAAATATGAAGATAGCAGAAGTCAAAGAGCTTTTTGAAACTCTCGGACTCAATCTTAAGGCAAACGGTTCCCAGAGTGACGAAGCAATTGTGCTGACCCAGAGCGTTGAAGCAAGATCTTCAGTAACTGAAGGCACCATCGTTCAGGTACTCTTCGGTGTAAACAGTCAGATAGGATAAGCTGACTGGAACAAAGGAGCGTTTTAATTGAAATTATCAGAATTATTAGCCAGTACGTCTTATGCCAGAGAACTGGATTTTCCGGACTGTGAAGTATCGGGCGTTACTGACAATTCGAAAAAAATAGAAAAGAACTGTGTTTTTGTCTGCGTAAAGGGTGGTTCCTTCGACGGACATACCAAGGCGGCAGAGGCACTTGAACTCGGAGCGGCTGCTGTAGTAACTGAGCGTGATCTCGGACTTGAACGTCAGATCATAGCCGACAGCTCAAGAAAATGCTACGGCGAACTCTGCGCGGCATGGTTTGACCATCCGGAAAGAAAGCTTAAGGTCATCGGTGTTACCGGTACAAACGGAAAGACTACCATGACCAATGTAATAAAAAAGATTCTTACCGAATGCGGATACAAAGTCGGTCTTATCGGTACAATTCAGAACGAGATAGGCGACAAGGTACTTCATACGGACAACACCACTCCTATGACTTACGACTACATGGCACTTCTTGATCAGATGGTAAAGGAAAAATGTGATGTCGTTGTAATGGAGGTATCATCCTTCGGACTTGTTCAGTACAGAACAGGACCTACTCATTTTGATGTGTCAGTCTTTACGAACCTTACCCAGGATCATCTTGACTATCACGGAACGATGGAGGAATACTACAAGGCAAAGAAAATGCTTTTTGATGTTTCCGATGTCGCTGTGATCAATACTGATGACGAGTACGGCAAAAGACTATATTCGGAAATAAACTGCCGTAAATTCAGCTGCAGTCTTAACGGAGCGGCAGACTTTATGGCACACGGCATCTCACTCGGAGCTGACGGAACGGTCTTCACACTTGAACGTGACGGAAAAAGCACTGAAGTGAAGATGAGAATGACCGGAAAGTTCAATGTCGAAAATGTTCTCGAGGCTTATGCAGCCTGCGTGGAATTCGGCATTCCGTCGGAAAAGATAATTCCAGTCATCACTGAATATCCGGGTGTCAAGGGAAGATGTGAGATCATTCCTACAGGACGTGATTTTACAGTTCTCTGTGACTATGCCCATACACCGGACGCTATTGAAAATATTTTAAGCAGCGTTAAGGAATACTGCAAAGGAAGACTTATCTGTCTTTTCGGATGCGGCGGAAACCGTGACAGCAAAAAGAGACCGCTTATGGCGAAAGCCGCTGCAGCTTATGCTGATCTTCTCATGGTGACATCCGATAATCCGCGTGATGAGAAACCGGGGGATATTATCAAAGATATTCTTGCAGGACTTGAGGAAACCAAGACGGAATACGTTGTGGTCGAGGACAGACGCGAGGCCATTTACAGTGTTCTGAAGCTTGCAAAAAGCGGTGATATAGTTGTTCTCGCCGGCAAGGGGCACGAGGACTATCAGATCCTTAAAAATAACGTTCACATTCATTTCGATGAACGTGAAGTAGTAGCCGAAGGGCTTAAAAGATTAGACTGATCAAACCTAAGGAAACGCTGATTTATTCATAAATCAGCGTGAGGTACGGGGCGAAGCCCCGCAATCTCTCCACCACCGGCAATCCGGCGAAGCCGGATTGCTTCCTTAATCAGTGTTTCCCTAAACGGATCAGATTTACAGAAAAATAAATAATTACAGTAAAAGCTGAATTCTTTCTGTGCTTGCTGTATTATCAGGAGGAAAAATTAAAATGCCTTTATCAATCAGGATGGGCGTTGCAGTTGCGGCATTTGCAATAGCTGCACTTACAGGATTTGCGCTTATTCCATATCTTAAAAAAATACATTTCGGACAGACTATTCTGGAAATTGGTCCAGCATGGCACAAGGACAAACAGGGAACACCAATCATGGGCGGTTTCATGTTCATCATTGCCAGCCTTGCAACATCAGCGATCGGCTATACGATCTACAGACTGACCTACTACGATGTTGAAGGAAGCATTGCCCTTAACGGTATGCTTAAGCTGATATCATGCATGATCTTTTCCGTTCTGTTTTCTGCCATAGGCTTTGCAGATGACTACATCAAGGCTGTAAAGAAGCAGAATCTCGGACTTAATGCAAAGCAGAAAATGATCTTCCAGTTTGTTGTCTGCTCAGCATTTCTGGCAGCAATGCATTTCCTCGGAGATGTATCTACCGAGATAAACCTCATGTTTTTAAGATTTGACGCAGGCTTTTTATATTATCCGATCATGATCCTTGTTATGATCTATGTTTCAAACGCAGTAAATCTTACTGACGGTGTTGACGGACTCTGCGGATCAGTTACAGTTGTTACCATGCTTGCTCTTACAACGATCTGCATGATACTCACAGAGTATGAAGTTTCACTTTTCGCCATCGCAGTTGCAGGCGGATGCTTAGGCTTCCTTGTATGGAACCTTCACCCTGCAAAGTGCTTCATGGGAGATACCGGTTCAATGTATCTCGGCGGAGCATTTGTTGCAATAAGCATGATGACACACAATCATCTGTTAATGTTCCTTACAGGTATTGTCTATATACTTGAAGCCCTGTCAGTTGTTATCCAGGTAAGCTACTTTAAGTTCACAGCTCATCAGCACTACAAAAAGACAGGTGAAAAGGGCAAGGGAAAAAGAATTTTCAAGATGTCTCCGATACATCATCACTTTGAGATGTGCGGATATTCAGAATACAAGATCGTTATTCTTTTCTCAGCAGCAGCTCTCATTGCAGGTGCCGCTTCCGTAGTGATTTGCTATAATTTCGTATAAAGTAGTTTTTTGATAGCCGGATACAAGTTTGTGCATCCGGTTATTTTATAAGGAGTTTGACTTCAATGGATAATGATTCTATAAACATCCGGATTGAAGAGGATGAAGGCAGACATAAAAAGTCAGGATCAAAGAATATCAAACGCGAACATCTTTTTTCGATCAGAAGATTATTTACAAAAATAAATCAGTGGCGTGTACGCGACAGAAAACTCGGGACTATGGACCTTCCGTTTTTCTTTATTGTCACCATTCTTCTGGTAATGGGACTGATAATGATGTTCTCCGCCAGCTATGCCTGGGCTATCAGCGAAGGGGAAAAAGGTATTTATTATGCGGAAAAGCAGATGAAGTTTGCCCTCTTTGGTATTGCCGCAATGTTTATACTTTCCAAGGTAGACTATCATTTCTGGAAGAACAGGATCTTTTCTGTCGGTATCTACGTCGCAGGACTTCTGCTTCTGCTTATGGTAAAATTCACACCTCTCGGCAAGTCCCACAATGAAGCAAGAAGATGGCTCGGCTTCGGAAATTTTGAATTCCAGCCGTCTGAGATCATGAAATTTGCCATGGTTATTCTTTTTGCGACTTTGATTGTAAACAAACCGAAATCGCTCAAGAGCAAAAAAGGTCTCATACCGTATCTGGCTTTTCTGGCACCGGTAATCGGACTTCTTATGCTTCAGCCGCATCTTTCCTGTTCGATACTCATTTGTCTTATCTGTTTCACTCTTATCTATGTGGGCGGAATAAAACACATCGATCTTGCTATTATTGGTGCGGGAAGTGCAGTACTCATAGCAGGAGCTGTGTGCTGGAAGATATTTGTTGAAGGATTTACGTATTTTGAAAAGCGTTTCCAGTCATGGCTCGATCCGTTTTCCGATATTACCGGTGATACATGGCAGACATACCAGTCTCTTGTTGCTATCGGTTCCGGCGGATTTTTCGGAATGGGACTCGGAAACTCAAGACAGAAGTTTCAGTACCTTCCTGAATCAAAGAACGACTTCGTATTTTCAATAGTATGTGAGGAGCTCGGATTTGTCGGCGCAGTCACAGTTATTCTTCTGTTTGCGTTCTTAGTTTTCCGCGGTTTCTATATTGCTTCCAAGTCACCTGACAAGTTCGGAATGCTAGTATGCATCGGTATTACTGTTCAGGTTGGCTTCCAGGCATTTCTCAATATCGCCGTTGTCAGCAATCTCATACCTAACACAGGTATCAGTCTTCCGTTCTTCAGTTACGGCGGTACATCACTTATGATGCTTCTCGGCGAAATGGGAATAATTCTGAATATATCACGGCATATGACCGAGACGGCTGAAGAGGAGAATGCCCTCAAGAGAGTCGATAACCTTAAACAGGCGAAAAAACGAATCAGTCGTACAGCGTCAAAATAATAATGAAAGGTGTTTGTTAAATGAGAGCGCTTATTACAGGCGGCGGAACAGGCGGACATATAAATCCTGCTCTGGCCATCGCTTCTATTATAAAGGAACATGAACCCGATTCACAGTTTCTGTTTGCAGGAACTCCGTTCGGAATGGAGGCAAGACTCATACCGGAAGCCGGATATGATTTTGCTCCTATCAAGGTAAGAGGATTTCAGAGAAAGATCTCACTTGAAAACATTAAAAGAAATGCCCAGGCGGCAGCATATCTTGTGACTGCTCTGCCGAGGGCTAAACAGATAATAAAGGAATTCAAGCCTGATGTGGTTATAGGCACTGGCGGATATGTAAGCGGACCGGTGGTATATCAGGCAGCGAAGCTTGGTATCCCGACAGCTATCCACGAACAGAACGCTTATCCGGGGGTTACCACCAGAATACTTACAAAAAAAGTAAACAAGGTAATGCTCACAGTTAAGGAAGCCCTCGATTATCTCGGAACGGAGGACATCGACTATACGGTTACAGGTCTTCCGGTGCGTGCCGAGCTTTTTGAAAAAACAAAGGAACAGGCAAGAAAGGAACTCGGATTTGACGACAGTTTCACTGTTCTTTCCTTCGGCGGAAGCCTTGGCGCAGGATGCATCAACGAGACTATGGCTGAGGTGATAAAGTATACCAGAGCCAACGACCTTAAGATAAACCACATCCACGGATACGGCGGAATGGGCAGGGAAACTTTCCCGGCTGCAATGAAAAAATACGGTGTTCCGATGAAGTCTGACAGGACAAGGATCACCGAATACATAAACGACATGGACACATGCATGGCTGCGGCTGATCTTGTTATCTGCCGTTCAGGTGCCACAACCCTTGCGGAACTCGAGGCAATGGGCAAGCCTGCAATTCTTATCCCGTCACCTATAGTTGCGGGAAATCATCAGTTCCATAACGCCAATGTTCTCGGAAAAGCCGGAGCAGCGATAGTTATTGAACAGAAAAATGTAAAGTGCGAGGAAGTAACAGGAATAATAGAAGATCTTTACAATGATCCTTCACGAGTAAAGGAAATGTCTGAATGTTCAAAGAAACTCTGGATCGCAGACACTTCAGACAAGATCTGGCAGACTGTTGAAAGCATAGTAAAGAAAGCATAAAAGGTCTGAAATATGCAGGACGTAAAAAAAGTTAATATCGAAAACAAGAACAATATAAAGTTCAAGCGTGACAGACGGCGTAAGAACAATATGACCGGTTACTACATTCTTGTGATCATCCTTTCTCTTATGATCGCAGGTGTGCTGTCAGTCACCTTCGCATTTAACGTGCACAGCATAAACATAAACATACTCGGATCAGGAACGACGGAGTATTCCAAAGAAGAACTTCTGCAGCATTCCGGTATCACTGGCGGGGAAAACCTTGTCAGGATGAAAACTGAAAAGATCCGTGAAAAAATGCTTGAAGAGCTCCTGTGCATCGATGATGTTACAATAAAAAAAGATTATCCTAATACTGTTGAGATCAATGTAGTGCCGAGCGTTCCTGCAGCATATGTTGAATGCAAGGGTGGCTACATGATAGTCAGCGAAAACTGGAGAATAATCGGTCAGGTGGTTGAGCCGGCAGATGAAAAGCTCATTGTTGTAAAAGGCTTTGATCCTGTTTCCAATGCAGAAAAGACTGTAATGCAGTCAAAGGACACTGACAAGGACGAGGCTCTGAAAACCATTCTTGATGAGATCAAATCTCAGAAGATCGAAAACATGGTCGAGATCGATATAAGCGACAAGTACGATATCGTTCTCAACTATGACAACAGAATAAAGATAAAGATCGAAAAACCTGTTGACGTTGAATACAAGCTTCAGTACGCCTACAAGATAATCACTGAGGAACTCAGGGAAAACAAGAGCGGATATCTTATTTACAGAAATTCTCTCGGTTATTCCTATGTATCTGATGATGAGTACCGCAGAGTAAACGGAAGCATAAATTCAATGGTGCCTAAGCGTCCGGGACTTCCGGAAACTGAAGCAGCAGATGACGGACCTGCAGCAGCAGGAGCTCCGCCTGATGCTGATACTGAGGAAAACGAGGACGAAGATGATGAAGATGAAGTTATCATCACTGATGTGCCTCCGGTAAATGCAGAGCCTCAGGCAGGATGGTAAGTACTTAAGCACTGATTTATACATAAATCAGCGCGGGGTTCGGGGCGAAGCCACGCAATCTCCCCACCCCAGCAATCGGCGAAGCCGGATTGCTGACTTAATCAGTGCGTCTTAAACGATAATTCATGTTTTTTTTGAATATCACTTGAAATCATAATGAAAATATGATAAACTAATAGTACATGTTTATAAGGGATTATGATGACTAATGATTTCAGAGTAATTTTCACTGGCAGCGACCCCAGGTTCGCTGTTACAGATACGCACATAAAAAGTTTATTCTTATGTGCCGTGCAATAAAATTTTTTATCACAGCTTCACAGTTCGGTGATTGCTGCGATATCATTCGAGAGGAGTATTATAATGGCAGGTTTTGTTTTTGAAAACGATGCGTACGATCCGGAAGTAAACATAAAGGTTATAGGCGTCGGCGGCGGCGGCGGAAACGCTCTCAACTGCATGGCTGATTCAGGTATTTCAGACATCGAGTACATTGCAGTCAATACAGATGCAGCAGCGCTCAGAAACTCAAAGGCTACTTCAAAGATCCAGATCGGTTCAAAGCTTACACGCGGCAGAGGTGCAGGTAACAAACCTGAAGTTGGTGAAAGATCAGCTGAGGAAAACAAGGAAGAAATCGCATCAGCACTCAAAGATGCTGACATGATATTCATAACAGCCGGTATGGGCGGCGGTACAGGTACAGGTGCTGCTCCTGTAGTTGCTCAGATAGCAAAGGAAATGGACATTCTTACAGTTGCAGTTGTAACAAAGCCATTCCTTTTTGAAAGAGAACAGAAGATGCTCCAGGCAGAAAGAGGTATTGCCGAGCTCAGAAAATATGTTGATTCACTTATCGTTATCCCTAACGAAAAGCTTCTCTGCGGCCTCGACAAGCCGCTTACAATGAAGGAATCATTCTCACTTGCAGATGACATCCTCAAGACAGGTGTAAGAAGCATTTCAGACCTCATCACAGATGACGGATTCATCAACCTCGACTTTGCTGACGTTTCAACTATCATGAAGGGCGCAGGTTACGCTCACATGGCTATCGGTCACGGCGAAGGCAAGGACAAGGCAACAGATGCTGCAAAGGCAGTTATCTCTAGCCCGCTTCTTGAAACATCTATCTCAGGTGCAAACAGACTTCTCATCAACATCGTAATGTCAGAAGACGTTCTCGCTGAAGATGTTGACACAGCTACAAAGATGATCACAGATACAGCTGCTGACGACGTTGAATTCATCTTCGGTACAGCATTCAAGGAAGACATGCAGGATGAAATGACTATTACAGTAATCGCTGCAGGTTTCGGCGAACCAAAGAGCGTTATCAATGCAAGAGCAGAAAAGCAGGTTCAGCAGGCAGCTCCTGTAGTTGAGGAAGTTCCTGTTATCCAGCAGCCGACACCAAAGCCGGCAGCAAAGCCTTCAATCTCATCTGACGAAGATGACCTTGACGCTATCTTCAAGATCCTCGATAACAAAAAATAATTACATACAGATTACAATACCAGAACGCACGATTTAACAATCGTGCGTTTTGTATTATTTGGAAAACATTTTTTGTGTAATATGAACTATATTATTAATTAAAGCTTGGCAATTATTAGTAGTTGTAAAATCAGTGTGTTTTATGGTATAATATAAGTACCGGAATCAGATTTAAAATGGTATATTATATATTCAGCTGACAGTCTGGTATGTCTTATTTCAGGAGGAAAAGAATTATGGACGAAAAGAACGAATTAGGGATTTTAAGAGAAACGAGTGGTCTTCAGAAGGGTTACGTTAAAGACGACGTTGATAAATATACAAACCAGCTTACAGCTGAGATAAAGGGACTTAACGAAAAGGTTAAGACTCTTGAATCACAGCTCGAGGAAGCTAATGATAAATTAAGAGATGCTGAGGAACAGCTTGCATCTGCAAAGAACGGCGGAAGCGTATCTTCAGGAAGCGGACGTGAAGCCGAACTCGAAGCTGAAGTAAAGACACTTACAAACAAGCTCAACTCAACAACAATTACACTCAGAAAGCTTGAGGAAGCTCTTCAGTCAGAAAAGAAGGCTCGTCAGAGCGAAAAAATGCTCTACGATGCTGAAAGAGGTTCTGAAGGCCGTCCAGCTATTTCTGCTGAAGCAGTTAAGGCAGCAGCTGCAGCAGTTGAAAACAGTGCTGATGTAGCTGATCTTAACAGCAAGCTCTCTGAAAAGGACAAGGAAATCGCTGAACTCAAGGAAAGCCTTGCAAAGAAGGACAAAGAGATCGCAGATCTTGATGAAAAGCTCAAGAACGCAAAGAGCAGTTCTTCATCAGAACCTGAATTCAAGAGCTCATTTGATATCGGTAACGTATTTATCGAAGCTCAGAACACAGCTAAGAAGATCACAGTAGAAGCTCAGGCAGCTGCTGATAAACTCGCTGAAGAAGCAAGAGAAACAGCTGAAAAGACTATGAATGAAGCTAAGGAAAAGGCTGAAGCAACAACCAAGGAAGCTAAGGAAAAGAGCGACAAGATGATCGCTGATGCTGACAAGAAGGCTAAGGAAATGGTTGAAAAGGCTGAAAAGAGCGTTGAAGACATCAACATCGAAGCAACCAATAAAGCTTCAGGACTTGACAAGATTTCCGAAGAAATCAGATCAACATTCAAGACAGATCTTGACAAGCTCAAGGAGAACCTCAAGAGCATTACAGAGGCTATCAGCAAGGCTGAAGAAAACCTCAACAAGACAGTTGACGAAGCTGACAAGAAGATCGCTGACTACGGCAAGACAATGTTTGATAAGAAGTCACTTGATGAATACATCAAGACTCTTCCTGTACCAAAGCTTGTAAAGGACAACAGCAACGGCAAGTCTCAGGATAAGCCGGCATCAGGCGGCAACAACTGGGCTATGGATGACCTCGAAGCTCTTACAAAGCAGGTTGAATCTGCAAACAATGCAAAGAAGGATAATGCTTCTTCAAATTCCAAGAATGAATCTGGCAGTGGTTCCACACTTGGCAGCAATGCTGAAAAGTGGAAGAGCGACCTTGCTGCACTTGCAAAGGCTGCAGAGGTTGAAGGAATCTGATAATTCCGGACTGACAGAAAAGTTCACGTCAAAATCACTAAAAAAAACATTAAAATTTTATATTTCCAAAAATCATAGCCCGTCTGAACGACGGGCTATGATTTTTATGTGTATGAGGTCGAATATTTCTATTTTCTTCCGGCCAAAAGTGACATATACTGCATACCAATGGCACATAATGGTCTTGACAAAAGCTCTGAGATATTGTATCATAGTAATCGCATGGTCAGGATATACACTATATCTTGTATTGGCATCGTGAAAACAATACTACATATTGAGGAGCGGTACAGTTTATGAAGGTCCAGAAAAGAGACGGAAGAGTTACGGATTACGATCAGGGCAAAATCGTCAGAGCTATTAAAAAAGCAAATGCCGAGGTGCCGGAACGGGAAAAGATCGCAAGTAATTCGATCGAAGACATTGTAAAATACATTGAAAAGTTTGCCGAAAAGACTGTTCTGAACGTTGAGAACATTCAGGACATGATCGAGTGCGAACTTGTAAGACAGGGTAAGTACACCCTTGCAAAAAAATATATCATCTATCGCTATCAGAGAGCCCTTCTCAGGAAGGCTAACACAACTGACGAATCCATCCTCAAGCTTATCAAGAATGAGAACAAGGAGCTTGCAGAGGAGAATTCGAACAAGAATACTATCCTTGCATCCACTCAGCGTGACTATATTGCCGGTGAAGTATCAAGAGACCTTACAAGAAGAATGCTTCTTCCTGAAAGAGTGTCAATGGCTCACGATCAGGGTATTCTTCACTTCCATGATGCAGACTACTTCATCCAGCCTATATTCAACTGCTGCCTTATCAACATCGGGGACATGCTCGACAACGGCACAGTAATGAACGGCAAGATGATCGAATCTCCTAAGAGCTTTCAGGTTGCCTGTACGGTAATGACTCAGATCATTTCCGCTGTTGCAAGTAACCAGTACGGCGGTCAGTCAGTTGACATGATCCATCTCGGAAAATACCTCAGAAAGAGCAGAGACAAATATCTCCGCGATATGCAGAATGAGTTTAAGGACACTCTTGATGAGGAAACAATAAACAGAGTGGTCGATTTAAGACTCCGTGACGAGCTCAAGTCCGGTGTTCAGACTATCCAGTATCAGATCAACACTCTCATGACTACAAATGGACAGGCTCCTTTCGTTACGCTCTTCCTCCACGTTGACGAGAACGACGAATACGCTGAGGAAAATGCAATGATCATCGAGGAGATCCTCCGTCAGAGATACGAGGGCATCAAGAATGAGGCAGGCGTAAACGCTACTCCGGCTTTCCCTAAGCTCATCTATGTTCTCGATGAAAACAACTGCTTTAAGGGCGGCAAGTACGATTATCTCACTGAGCTTGCAGTTAAGTGCTCAGCAAAGAGAATGTACCCTGACTACATTTCAGCAAAGAAGATGCGTGAAAACTATCAGGGCAACGTATTCAGCTGCATGGGATGCCGCAGTTTCCTTTCACCTTGGAAGGATGAAAACGGCAACTACAAGTTCGAAGGCCGCTTCAACCAGGGCGTTGTAAGTATCAACCTTCCTCAGATCGGTATCGTTTCAGGCGGAAACGAAGAAGAGTTCTGGAAGATATTCGACGAAAGACTCGAACTCTGCTACGAAGCACTCATGTGCAGACACAAGGCACTTGAAGGAACACTTTCCGACGTAAGCCCGATCCACTGGCAGTACGGCGCTATTGCAAGACTTAAGAAGGGCGAAAAGATCGACAAGCTTCTTCACGGCGGCTATTCAACAATGTCACTCGGCTACATCGGTCTTTACGAAGTTACAAAGATCATGAAGGGCGTAAGCCATACTGATCCTGCCGGAAAGGAATTTGCTCTCCGCGTAATGCACCACATGAAGGAGACAACAGACCGCTGGAAGGAAAAGACCGGCATCGGATTTGCTCTCTACGGCACACCGGCTGAAAGCCTCTGCTATCGTTTTGCCAAGATCGACAGACAGCGTTTCGGCGTAATAAAGGACGTTACTGACAAGGGCTACTACACAAACTCATATCACGTTGATGTTCGTGAGAAGATAGACGCCTTTGATAAATTCACATTCGAGAGCCAGTTCCAGAACATATCAACCGGCGGATGCATCTCATATGTTGAGATCCCGAACATAACAGGAAACCTCGATGCACTCAAGGATCTTGTAAAGTTCATCTACGACAACATCCAGTACGCTGAGTTCAACACCAAGTCGGATTTCTGCCACGTATGCGGATATGACGGCGAGATCATCGTAAACGATGAGAATCAGTGGGAATGTCCTCAGTGCCACAACAAGGATCACGCAATGATGACAGTTACCAGAAGAACCTGCGGTTATCTCGGCGAGAACTTCTGGAACCAGGGCAAGACCAAAGAGATCAAGGAAAGAGTGCTGCATCTGTAATGAATTACGCGATGCTCAAAAAAAGGGACGTTGCCGACGGCATCGGAGTCCGCGTCTCGCTTTTCGTAAGCGGATGTACTCATCACTGCAAAGGCTGCTTCAACGAAGAGACCTGGGACTTTGATTTCGGTTCACCTTTCGACGAAGCCGTCGAAGATGAGATTATAAAGGCACTTGCACCTGATTATATCAGAGGTCTTACAGTCCTTGGCGGCGAGCCTATGGAAAAAGTCAATCAGAGAGCACTTCTTCCTTTTATAAAAAAAGTCCGTGAGATCTATCCTGAAAAGGATATCTGGTTTTACTCAGGATACACCTTCGACACCGAACTCACAGGTGAGGGCAGGGCAGTATGCGAAGTTACTGCAGAACTGCTTTCTTACATCGACGTTCTTGTGGACGGCGAGTTTATCGAGGAACAGAAAAACCTGAGACTGCGTTTCCGCGGATCGGAAAATCAGAGAATAATAGATGTGAAAGCTTCGCTTTCGTTAAGAAAAACAGTTCTTTATGAACTTCCGGATTAATATTAAAAAATCAGCCTGCGTATCGAAAAATACGCAGGCTTTTGTTATATCCGGTACCGGATCAAATCAGATAAATCAAAGAAAAGGAGAAAAACATACTATCAATAAAAAAACATAAAATCATAATAACACTGATCAATTCAAAAAAAATAAACAGATCAGTTTTCGGTGCATCATATCACGGCTGCAAATGAGCCGGATTTCCTGTCGAAAAAAAACACCTTGTCTGACAGAGTGTCATCCGGACCGAATATCCTGTTGGTCTCTGTCACGTTGCGCTTGATACTGGTCGGATCGATAGAGCCTTTCTTGTGTATCATAGCTTCGTGTATGCTGGTGAAGGCAACATAGAAACTGTCGTCAAACAGTTCAGCCAGTTTTTCCTTCACACCCGGATAGAACATTGCGATGGCTCCGTTGGTCTTTCTGTTCGTGGTCACCAGCGCCACATTGTCCGGTTTCAGCCTGCGGTTTTTAAAGTCTTTCGCCATGAAAGCACTCTCGTGTTCCGGTGTGTGCTCTATGTCGAAAATGTTTGTGTACAGTCTCGGCATTGCATAGCTGCCTGTGTTGTTCATGGTGATCTTCAGCAGCTCGTCGAAGTCGATGCCCCATTCCTCGAAAACGGTAAAGGGAACCTTTATGGTATTGAGGATACCGTTCTCCCTGTCGTCAAGAACGATCGCGTACAGTACCAGCGCAATGTCCTCAAACGTCCTGTAGACGCATCCTTCAAGTTTTGTGCGGTTACTCTTAAGATTGAGCGGGCGGATTATCAGTTTTTCCTTTACCTTTTCGTAGGAAAAGAGCGAGTCAGTAAGTTCTCCGGCAGAGTTCTTTATGTACTGCGCGTAGCGTATATTTTCGACGGCAATACTGATGACTGCGTCCCATCCCTTTTCCTCATAAACTTTTTTCAGTGATGCGGCTTTCAGTAAGACAGAACCTTTTCCGCGTTCTTCTCCGTTGCCTATGTCGAATACTGCAAAGTCGCCGAGCAGTGCGTCACATTCGATGCGGAAGTATTTCATGTTGGTCTCCCTTATGAATGATTCGGCTTTTGTGTCACCCGGTGCCGCCTTTTCTCCTTTGCGGTGCATGGTGAGAACAGCATGTGTTTCTCTGATCTCCTGTGATTCTCTTAGGTTTTCCTCAAGAATGTTTGTAAATGTGTTACAGTTCATCTTTAAATCTCCTTGTAAAATGATGTTTTCCTGACTTTTACTAAGTCGGTATATCCATGATAACATATGGAAATTGATTTGTCAACCATTTTCTGAAAAATATTTTTAAAATTGCCTTTGTAAATAATTCTCATTGACAATTGGTGAGTTAAACTTTATAATTATATTGAACTCAAAAAGAGGACATTCACAAAATATTAAACGATATGCATAGAGCAAACACTGTTTGCGGATCTGCAGGGCAATAAAAAATAAATCAGGGGGATAAACAATGGGCAAACACATTGATCATATCTGGACAGACAAAAAAAGAACTTTTCTCGGACTTCCGATATCTTTTACAAGATATTATCTTACAGACAAGAAGATAATCTGCCGCACAGGCTTTTTCAATATCACCGAAGACGAGATCAATATTTATAAGATAACAGATAAAAAGCTTAATCTTTCTTTTGGTGAAAGAATATTCGGATGCGGTACCATCACAGTTTTTTCACGAGATACCGATACTCCGAAAATGGAGATAAAGCACATAAAAAAACCGTATGAAGTATCTGAACTCATAGATAAGGAAATCGATGAGGAACGCGACAAGTACGGCATCCGTGGCAGAGATATGATACCAGGTCATTACTGTGACCATGACCACGACGGATATGATGACGGAAATCAGGAATAAAGAACTTATCAGAGGGTGATAGAACTATCGCCCTCTTTTTATGCGGCAAAGGAGAATCTAATGCTTTCATTTATAAAAGAAACAAAGTCATGCTGGCAGGCACTGAAAGAGGAGACCAGACCGCTGTACATCTACGGCATGGGAAACGGCGCCGACAAGATACTGGCTGTTTTTGAGGAATACGGGATCAGTATTAAGGGCTTTTTTGCAAGCGACGAGTTTGTACGAGGCCATTCATTTAAGGGCTATAAGGTGAAAAAATATTCCGAGGTCTGTGCAGAAGAAGAGGATTTTGTTATTGTACTTGCCTTTGCAGCCGGATACGATTCGCTAATTGAAAAAATTGAGGGCATGGCGGCGGAACACACTCTCTATGCGCCTGATGTTCCGATAGAAGGCGGCGGACTGTTCACCTACGAATACTGCCTTGAACATGCAGAGGAGCTTGAAAAGGTCTATAACGCCCTTGCTGATGATCTTTCAAGAAAGGTCTTTGCAGATGTCATCAATTTCAGAATAAGCGGAAAAACTGAATACCTTAAGGGAGTTACAACTCCGAAGAGCGAAGTGTACACAGATATCATCCGTCCGGAAGGAAACGAGGTATACGTTGATCTAGGAGCCTATACCGGTGACACAATAGCCGAGCTTCTTGAATTCACAGACGGAAAATATGAAAAGATCTACGCACTTGAACCGGACAGAAGAAATTTCAAAAAGCTCACGTTTTCCACAGAGGGAATGGAGAATGTTGAGATCTTCAACTGCGCCGTCTGGGATAAGGACACAGTGCTTATGTTTGCGGACAAATCAGGCAGACAGTCAGCGGTAAGTCAGACAGGCAAGCCGAAGGAAGCACGTTCGGTTGACAGCATCCTTGCAGGAGGCAGGGCAGATATAATCAAAATGGACGTTGAGGGGGCCGAGGACGAGGCGATAAACGGTGCGGAGAACACCATAAAGGCCTTCAGACCTAAGCTCATGATCTCGCTTTACCACAGAAACAGGGATATTTTCTATCTTCCGCTGAAAGTTCTGAGCCTTCACCCGGACTATAAGCTCTATATAAGGCATCAGCCGTATATTCCTGCGTGGGAAACAAATCTGTATGCAATATGAACTTATAAAAATTTCAAAACAGTAATTAAATGAAAATTGTGGAAAAAGAAGACTGTCTTTATGTAAAATCAATAACTGCGACATATTAAAAGTCCATGCAATTATTCAAAGATAAAGAATTTTTGCAGGACTATAAGAAATCTCTTGCATTTTTAATTGATTTGTACTATGATATATATTAGGCGTCCGGCGCAGTGCCGGCGGAAACAAATTAATGATACCTTACTGGGAGGACTTATTAATGAAAAAATTAAGCGAAATGACACATGAAGAACTTTTAGCTTTTAAGAACGAGACTGAAAAGCAGTACCTTGATTTCAAGAGCCAGGGTCTTCACCTTGATATGTCAAGAGGTAAGCCGGCTCCGGCACAGCTTGACCTCACAATGCCAATGTTAAACGTTCTTTCAGCTGACGATACACTCTCAACAGAAAAGGGACTTGACTGCAGAAACTACGGCGTACTCGACGGTATTCCGGAAGCAAAGAAGATGTTTGCTGACGTTCTCGGTGTACAGCCTGAAAACATCATCGTTTACGGCAACTCAAGCCTCGCAATTATGTTCGATACAATCACAAGAGCATGGACACACGGTCTTCTCGGAAGCACACCTTGGTCAAAGCTTGACAAGGTAAAGTTCCTCTGTCCTGTACCTGGCTACGACAGACACTTCGGTATCACACAGTACTACGGTATCGAAATGATCAACATCCCAACAGATGAAAACGGCCCTGACATGGACATGGTTGAAAAGCTCGTTTCAGAAGACGAGTCGGTAAAGGGTATCTGGTGTGTTCCTCAGTACTCAAATCCTACAGGTGTTAGCTACTCAGACGAAGTAGTAAAGAGATTTGCAGCATTAAAGCCAAAGGCTGCTGACTTCAGAATTTTCTGGGATAACGCATACTGCATCCACCACCTCACAGATTCACCTAAGTGCATCCTCAACATCTTCGACGAATGTAAGAAGAACGGCACAGAAAACATGGTTTACGAATTCATGTCAACATCAAAGGTATCATTCCCTGGTGCCGGCGTAGCAGTTCTTGCAGCAAGCGTTGAAAACGTAGAATACATCAAGAAGGGCCTCGGAGTTTCAACAATCGGTTTCGATAAGGTAAATCAGCTCCGTCACGTTAAGTTCTTCAAGAACGCTGAAGGCCTCAAGAACCACATGAAGCTTCACAAGGACATCATTGCTCCTAAGTTCGCTGTTGTTATCGACCAGCTCGAAAAGAACATCGCACCACTCGGTATCGCTTCATGGCACAATGCTGAAGGCGGTTACTTCATCTCATTCGATGCAATGAAGGGCTGTGCAAAGAGAATCGTTTCACTCTGCAAGGAAGCAGGCGTTGTACTCACGGGGGCAGGCGCTACTTATCCTTATGGTAAAGATCCTGATGACAGCAACATCAGAATCGCTCCTTCATACCCGACAGTTGAAGAACTTACAAAGGCAATGGAACTCTTCTGCATCTGCATCAAGCTTGCTTCAGCAGAAAAGCTCCTTGAAAAATAATCAGTAAAGCAATTCATTAGGAAACACTGATTAAACCGGGAGAGTGCGGGCTACTCCCCATACACTAAATTATTCATAGATCAGTGTTTTTCGTATATCAGGTAAAACGGTGATATGCTGCGGCTGTCACCGTTTTTTCACTGTACTGACATCTGTTAACGGTTGACAGAACGGAATTAAAATGTTAGAATGTCTGTAGTCTTATGTGAGCGGCGGGACAGTGCAGAGATTCTGACTTCTTACTTGTTTGTCAGGGTTTCCTCAGCCGTTTGCATTGAATTATCGGGAACGGAGTTTGAGTAACATGGAAACTTTTGATGTATCTCAGGATATAGATCTCAGCTACATGGAAGAAAAGATCGAGAAATCTCTTGCCATGAAGCAGGCAAAGTCAGAAATGAAAAAGACGATGAACCATCCGCCTTTGAGGCACAGGAAGGAAAAAGCGGTAACGGAGAAAACACCTTCATGAAATTTGACGATCAGTTCTTTTCAGTTTATTCCGAATGTTTTCCGATGCTCGGAACAGCAGACCATGTAATGGCGGAAAAACTTGAGGGTGCTGATCTGCTTGTCAGAAAAAGCGGTGACGGGGTCACAGGATTTGCAGCAGTTGACGGCAACGCTGTTCTTCTTGTCTGTGTCCATCCCGATCATCAGGGAAAGGGAATAGGTTCTTCGCTGCTTGAAGAAGCCGAGGAACTTATAAGATCCCGCGGATACGACAGAGCAGTCCTCGGAAGAAGCGAGCGCGATATTTTCTGGGGCGCCGTTATCGATACCATGTCCCACCGCTTTTTTGAAAAACGCGGCTATACAGCCTTTAACGGAACTCTCAGCATGTTCCTCGACGCAGAAGATATTCCTTCTGACGGCTCATTCGGAAGAAGATCTCTTCCGGAAGTGAGCTACATGACAGTCTGCGGCGGTGACATTTCAGATGTTCTTGAAGCGGTGGAGCGCGTTGAGCCCAAGTGGCTTAAGTTTTATGAGAAAGCCGGCAGCTCTGTCATAATAAAAGCCGTTTTATCCGGCAGAACGGTAGGCTTTTTAACGGCAGATACTGATGCAGGGACAATTATTACGGGGAAAGACAACAGGACTGGACTTTTAGGATATGTCGGAGTTGTGCCTGAAGAGAGAAACAGAGGCATCGGACTCGGCATGGTAGCCTATGCAGCGCAATACCTGAAACAGGCGGGATGTACCGAAGTTTATGTAAACTATACATCGCTCGACGAATGGTATGCAAAGCTCGGATTTGCAGAAAATCTGTGGTACTGGATGGGCGAAAAAATATTATAATCAGTTTAGGGGAGCATTTCATGCGAACATTAGTTAAGATTTTTTTAGCAGTTATTGTTATTATAGCGGCAGTATCGGTTGCTGCCATTTATTTTTTTCTTTATACGAAAACGTCTGACAATGAACTGAAACCTCATCACTACGCAAATGCAGTGGAGGATGAAGATTCATTTGAATCAAAAGGCAAAACAGGCGAAACACTGTTTGAGCTTAACAGAGAGAAGATCAAAAAGACAGGCAGTCACTACATCGATGACTTTGAACTCATAAGACAGCTGCCGGAACTTCCGACAGGATGCGAAATAACCTCGCTTACCATGGTCCTCAGATATCTCGGCGCCGATGCCGACAAGGTGGATATTGCACGCGGCTATCTCATCAAGGAGGATGTCCGCTGTGATGAAAATGACAAATATTACGGACCTGATTTCAAATATACATTTGCAGGAGATCCGGAGGGGGATACCTCATACGGATGCATGGCACCGTGTATAGTAAGAACAGCACAGAGATATATCACTGACAGCGAATATTCACTTTCTCCTGTAAATCTTTCAGGTGCTGAATTTGATGAGCTTCTTGACTACGTTGAGCACGATGTTCCTGTTATCATCTGGTCAACTATGGAACTTGTTGAACCGGAATACAAGGCAAAGTGGCAGACACCTGAAAACAAGGAAGTTGTGTGGCCGTCAAACGAGCACTGTGTAGTCCTTACCGGCTACAATGCTGACGAAGGTACTGTACGCACACACGATCCTATGAACGGTGTTCTTACACTTGACATGGGAGCAGTCTGTACACGTTATGAACAGCTTGAACGCAATGCAGTAATAATAGTAAAAGGTAAAAACTGATCATACCAGATAAAAAAGATCTGCGGCACTTTGCATCCGGGGTTACCGTGATGCTTGTCCGCAGATTTACTGTTTTAATAAACAAAAAAGGAACACATTTCAGCTTTCGTTACTGAAATGTGTTCCTTTTTTTACGGAGAAGTTTCTCCGGCATAAATTATCATTCGTTTGTTTCGTTATTTCCGAATAATAAACGGAGCATTTTTGAAACGTACTTCTGTGTGAATGTTGTGCATTCGCTCATTACATAGCCCATTCTTGAAAGCGGTGTGTTCATCTCGCCGTTTTCGTCAACAAATGGCTTTGCACGCTTGAATGTTTCTTCCTCAGGTTCAGCGAGAATTTCCTGTGAGATCTTCTTTGAAAGTTCGGTAAGCTTTTCTTCTGTAAGGCCAAGGTCAACGCCTGCACCTTCTTCATAAACCTTTTTTCTGAGCTCGTATATCTCACCTGACTGGTGCTTTACCATTCTTCTGAGTTCGGCAATCTCGTCAGCCTGCTTCTTGATTGTTTCTTCAAGACATTCGTTTACAAGTTCTTTGATATCGTCTTCTGTGAAAGATTTCTTGAACATAAATGTATTCCTCCAATGTTTTAGTACGACCATGTTATTTAAAATTATACCACAAAATCTGCTATTTGTCTACTGAATTATGTGAAATATGAGAAAATGGTTACTATTCACGGCCTAATTTTCCCAGCACAAAAGAAAACAACACCACTGGACCGGTTTTATTACCGGCCTGATGGTGCTGTATTTTTTCTTATTCACATTCAGCAAATATTTCTTCGACAGTATATGGGTTACCATCA
>JAFRUS010000017.1 GCA_017438745.1 Oscillospiraceae bacterium
GCGGAATACAACGTAGCCGCCGTTTGCTGTGTAGTTTGTCTTTGCTGCAAGAGCAAGAGCTTCGATGCTGTCAGGAGCGTAGTACTTAATGTTGCCCTTAAGATCAGTTGTGAGTGAATCAGGATCAATGCTGAATCCTTCTGGGAGTTCGAATCCGAATCCTGCATAGTCGAAGAATGCCTTTTCTGCGTTGAAGTCCTTGAGTCTTACAGGGTAATCGAATGATTCTGTTCCCTGGAAGAACATCTTGTCTTCAAGAGCAAGCTTGATCTCTTCGCCGTCTAAGCTGATCTTTTCATCTTCGCGAACTTCCTTAGTAACTCTTTCAGGTTCGTTGATCACGATTTCTCTGATCTTTTCGAGATCTGCCTTTTCAGTTACTGCTGGTGTTGTTACTGCTTCTGTTACGACTGCATCAGTAACATCGCCCATGAGCTTGTCGGTTGTAACGACTGGCATTGTGATCTCTGGGAGTGTAGGAAGTGTTGCAGCTTCTGTAACTTCTGCTGTTGTTACTTCAGTTGTAACGTCTGCTGTTGTAACTGACGGTTCAGCTGTCTTTGTTTCTTCTGTAGCCGCTGTTGTTGCTGCAGTTGTTTCTTCAGCCTTTGTATCGCTTACTGTAGTTACTGTTGTTTCAGCAGTTGCCTCAGCTGTTGTAGTATCTTCAACCTTTGCTGTTGTAGCAGCCTTTGTAGCTTCTGTTTCTGCTGGCTTTGCAGATTCTGAAACCGGTGTTGTTGCGCCTGCTGTAGATACTGTTGTTTCAGCTGTTGTTACATCGCCTGCTGTTGTAACTGCCTTCTTGTTATCATCAGTCTTAGCTGTTGTATCAGATGGCTTTGTAGATTCAGCAACTGCTGTTGTTACTGCATTTGTATCAGGAAGTGTAACTGTTGCTGTTGATACTGTTGTTTCAGCTGCCTTTGTTTCTTCTGTAGCCGCTGTAGTAACCGCCTTTGTATCGTCAGTCTTTGTAGTTTCTGTTGCAGATGGCTTTGTTTCCTCAGTAGCTGCTGTTGTTACTGCCTTTGTATCAGGGAGTGTAACTGTTGCTGTTGATACTGTTGTTTCAGCTGCCTTTGTTTCTTCTGTTACCGCTGTAGTTACGGCCTTCTTGTCGTCTTCAGTCTTGGCTGTAGTAACTGCCTTCTTGTCATCTTCAGACTTAGCTGTAGTAACTGCCTTCTTATCATCTTCAGACTTAGCTGTTGTAACTGCCTTCTTATCGTCTTCAGACTTAGCTGTTGTAACTGCCTTCTTGTCATCTTCAGTCTTAGCTGTTGTTTCAGCCTTTGCTGCTTCTGTTTCAGATGGCTTTGTTACGATTACCTTAGCATCTGTTACTTCGCCCATAAGCTTGTCTGTTGTAGATGCAGGTAATGTGATCTCCGGGAGATCTGTTGTCTTTGCAGATCCATCTGTTATTGCTTCTGTTACAGACTGCTTTGTGCTCTCTGTAGAAGCTGTTGTTACTGCACCGCTTGTTTCTGCAGATGCTGTTGTTACAGCCTTTTCAGATACTGAAGCAGATGCCTTTGTTTCGTCTGCTGTTACGTCTGTAACTGCTGGTTCTGTTACCTTTGAATCGCCTGATGTTACATCACCGCTGTTTACTGTTGTTTCAGCCGGCTTTGTTTCGTCAGTTACAATAACTGTTTCAACTGCTGTAACGATCTGTGTTTCAACTACTGTCTGAGTCTCAACGATTGTTTCTACCGGCTTCTTAACACCATTTACATTAACAGTAAGAACAACATCGTAGTTCTTGTTGAACGGATCATCTGACTTAGGTGTGAATGTGTATTCAGATGCGTCAATCACATTAGGACCTTCTGCGATAACTGTATTTGTATCATTCCACTTGAATTCACCGTGAACAATGCCAGGTACTACAAGTGAGCTTAAGCGGTCGCCTGCGAAGCCTTCAAGGTTTACAGTGTATTTCCATTCAGCCTTTAAGATTTCTCCGTCTGTAGCTACATCGTTAAACTTCTTTGTCATTACAGGCTTGCCTGCCTTGTCATAGCCGAAGCAGAAGTTCTCGTTTCTGAGTGTCATCTCAGTGTTGATCGTCTTTGTACCTGCGTTAGGGCTTACAAATGCTGTACCGCTTGCATCATATCCGCCGAGAGTCCATTCCTTGTCTTTACCATTCTTCTTAGAGATGAATGTAAATCCGTTGACATCAACATTTGTATCACCGTTATAGTATCTTGACTCGATATCAGCATACAGATTTTCGATTACGCAAGGTGTGATCTTTATTTCTGCTGTAAGATCAGCCGGACGATAGTTGCCGCTGAGGTTTAAGAATTTTGCGATGCTCTGATCATTTACATCTGCCACGCGGTTGTATTTTACAACGATCTTGTAATCGCCAACATCCTGCATGATGTTTTCAGCATCTCTGATGCTTTCATATTTTTCAAAGAGCTTTACAAGCTTCTGATACTTTGAATCTTCAGGTAATACACCTGCATTAATGAACGATATGATACGTCCGCTGTTGCTCAAAGCAAGGTTCTTTATCTGACTGTAATCATCGTAGCATTTCATGATATTGAAGTCAGGCTTGTTGTAGATTCTTGCACCTAACTGGTTGAGCTGATCAACAACTTCCATGTCAATCAGACCATTCTGAGCATTTGAGTATGCTTCAATGTACTTCTTGATCTTAGTCGGATCGATCTGCTTTCCGTTCTTGTAAACTTCAACAGTCTTTGCATCTACACTGCTCTGTTTAGCAAACGCTGAGAAATCACCGAAGTGCTTTTCAACGAGGTCATCGAAGATCTCCTTAGCTGTTGTGCCGTATTCATATGTCTCTGAATAGTTCAGCGGCTGGAGTTCGTCGCTCGGTAAAATAGTGAATGTTCTTGATTCAGTGCCCTTAACTATGGTGTAGTTGTCATTGTTGATAGAAGCAACTGCCTTGTGGTTTTCACCTGCGTTTACAAGATCATCAGCTTCATAAGCAGCAGCAAATGCTTTTTCATCATCGTCGTAAACATCTATGAGATTTGGTCTTACAGTAACGATCTGCTTTTCACCGTTGAATGTGAATTTGTGACCATTGTCGATGTTCCAGATGAGGCGTACTGCCTTAGGGTATACCTTAACTGTTAAAGTAATTTCAGTCTTCTTGTAGTTTGATCCCTCGTCTGGGATGAAGACAGCTATATGTCTCTGCTCACCAACCGGGCCAACCAGCTCATGCTCGTCCTTCCACTCAAGCTTACCGTCCTTAACTTCAGGAAGCTTAACAGTTCCTACTTCATCACCGTATGTTGCCTTGAGTTCATCAGTTATCTTGATATCAGCTTCGGTCTTTACAATAGAGTAGTTGTACTCAGTGTTTGTAACCGTGTAGTTCTCATTTGCAAATGACGCTATTGCTGTGTAGTCATTAATACCGTAACCTTCAGGTGTTACTGTGCATTCAAGCTTATCATTTTTATCGTTTTTACAGAGAGCATCTTTCTTGAAGTACGGACTTACCTCTACTTCAGTACCGAAAGGAATCTCATTTTTCTTTGATTCTTCGTTGTATTTAGCGTTTGATTTCCACTGTACTTCGATTTCCTTTGGTAAAACTTCTACTTTTGCAGTGAACCAGCCTTCATAATTGTTGTCTGCTGTAGTTTCACCAGTTGCCGCATCCTGTTTGATACTTGTATAGTGGATTCTTGAAGAGTATGTATCTACAACAAGAACATCATCTTCAGTCATGTTTTCAACGCTGAAGTCATCAATGATAACGTACTTATTATCAAAATCAGGAACTTTATTAAGAATTTCAGCCTTTAATGCTTCTCTAACTGCCTTAACTGATGATGTATCATCACCGTATGTTACTTTAGTTTCAACTTTATCAATGTCTTTGATTGTTGCTGTTGAGATATTGTATTCAACATCTTCTACATCAATGTAGTAGTTTTCCGGAAGTGTTTCATCCGTGTAACTAAACTTAACAGTTGCCTTCTGCTTTCCGGCAGACTTTCCGTCATAACCTTTTGCAGGAACGACCTTTACAGTGTACTTCTGTTCATCTTCGAGATCAACATAGCCGGTCTTATCGCCTTCCTTAATTGTGAATGAAGGATACTGTTCTTCCCCATTGTAGGTAAATGATCTTTCATCGCCCCATACAACTTCAAGAGGTCTCTTGTTTACTTCAACATCAACGTTTCCTGTGAATAAGTCGCCTTTTTCTGTAACTCCAACACCTGGCTTTTTATTAGGATAAGTATAATTATTGTTTCTGTCTCTTTCAACAGGTTTATTATACGTACCTACGGCAGGCGGCTTAGAAGCATCGACAGCCGGATAAGACCACTTCCAATTTTTGTCAGAAAGTTTTGAATCCTTAATATACTCACCGTACATAATCGGACTTGCTGAAGGTAACTCAATAATTTCATCGGATTTACCTTCACCGATTTTATAACGTAAATTAGAACGTATTACATTATAGCTCTTAGTCAACGTGTTCTCTTTGTCAAACACGACTTTAGCTTCATGCTCTCTTGCCGATATTCCGTCACCCTCAACAAGTTCAACATGATAAGGGTAGATGTCTTTATCTTCGTACTGGAATCCGGTTACTTTAGCAGTTGGTATCTGCTGTTTTCCAGGTTCATAAGTAAATACTGTTTCATCCCAGGTAACAGTAAGAGTTGCCTTTACGATCTTATAAGAATATTCCGGATTAATAACCTTATAGTTCGTACTGTCAAGAGAAGCTGTTGCTTTGTAGTCATCTGGAACTATACCATCAGGTACAGCCACTACAAGTTTCAGGCCATTTTTAACATCACTGTCGCAGATATCATCTCTATTCTTAGTCTTTGCTGAGATATTAACTGTTTCACCGTATGTGTACTGTGGCTTTCCGTTCCATTCAAGTGTTACTTCCTTAGGTGAGACTGTAACATCCACTGAACCTGAAGCAACATCATCACTTAAAGTGTGGTTGCCATCTGTGCAAGTGAGTGAATAATCAACAACATATGTTCCTGCATTAATAGCTTTAGGAACATCAGTTCCCTGATAGAATAAGGTTTTATTTCCATCAGCATCCTTGAGATAAACAGTGTATTCAGCTGATAAACCGTTGCAGTCACCGTTGTCGAGTTTAACGAGATCCTTTTCTTTACCGTTGTATTCACGATTAATTGCTGAAACTTTCGGTTCAGCTGCTGAAGGGATCATTTTTACGCTTTCTGTGAATGTACCTTCGTTATTAGCATCAGTTTTTACATCATTCTTTAATATGTATGTTATTTCACAATCATATGTGTTTTCGCAGACATTAAGAAGTGTGTCGTCTGGCAGGTTATTACCCTCATCATCCTTGATGTTGAATTCAGAAACAATCTGATATTTACCATAGTTTTCGCCGATCTGCTCTTTAAGCTTTTTATCAAGCTGATTTCTGATATAAGCAATGTCAGTAACATTGCCTTCTTTATCCTTTCCGTAAGGAACCTCGATATTGATATCTTCTATAGCTGTAAGAATGTTCTTATCAATGTGATATTTCTTAGGTTTCACATTTAAAACATAATTTTCTTTTTTATACTGAGTCGTATCATAATCGAAAACTACTGTTGCTGTATAGCTTCCTACATCAACAGGAAGTTTAGATGATGTTACTTTGACTTCAGTAGTGTATTTCTGGCTGTCAGCATCACTAATGTAACCTGTTTTCGTTTCGTCATTTTTATCTTCGATTTTATACGAAGGATAAATTGGATTGCCGTTGTATGTGTACTTCTTATCTGCAGGATCTGTCCAGATAACATTAAGTGTTCTCTTGTTTACCTGAACAGCTACGTCTGTCGTGAGATACGTGTTACCTTCACTATCTGTTTCTTTACTGAATGTGCCATTACCGAGATTATAATTAAAATTACCATCAACTTTCAGACGTGCCTTGAATGTTTCAGGTACATTGTTCTGAGTTGCATCAGGAACTAATTTATCAAGATCTTCAACTACCCATTTCCATTCACTCAGAGCATAAGCCTTTTCATTTTCTTTGACAGCTGAAAGTTCAGAATCAGTATACTTATCACCATATGTGATAGCAGTTGCTGTCGGTGCAGAGATAGAAACAGCTGCTGAATCAGTAACTCTGACCTTGCCGTCTTCAAATACATAGTTGTTATTTTCTAAAGGCTTAGCAGTTATTGTATACTCGCCTTTATCCTTTACTTCTTTATCTTCTCCACCCTGCATGAAATGAATATCTGTCATTTCGCAGGTTTCTCCGGCAACCAGTCCGTAAGCGTCTGGTTCCTCAGCAGAAGTGTAGTCTTTATCAATTTCAGGTGTTATCGTATGAGGTTTACCTGTATACGAAACCTCAACATCCTTGATTTTTAACTTTCTTGGGCTGATAGTTACTTCTACAGAAGGATAAACAACTTTTTTGTTTTCGCTTTCTTCAGAGCTTACTTCAGTGGTTTCGCCTGTAGTTTCGACAGCAGCTGGCTTTGCATTCGAATCAGGAATATCCTTGTAACCTTCTCCGCCTTCTACTTTATAATAAACATTGTATATACCAGCGTTTGTAGCTTTCGGAATGTCTTCGGACCAGGATTCTTTATCTTCAGGGGTTAAGGTGAATTTGATTGTACCGTATCCTTTATTTATTGCAGCTGAATTAATAAGAGGCTTTGTAGTACCATCATATATACGATCGTTTGCTTCAATAGCGGCAACAACCTCATCAGGTTTAAGGTTAAGCTGCGGATATATCTTACCAGCTATCCAGATGTCACCTTCTCGTTTTTCACCTGTTGGTCCTAAATTATCTGTTCCCGCATTAAGTCTGGCTTTTGCCTTGTTATCGCCTTTATACTCGGCTACACTTATATCAGTTAAATCTCCGTTAGCGTACTCGCGATCGTGATAATGTGTATGACAGATAATAGTGTGAATTCCGTTTTCGTCTTCGTAGGTGTATGTATCAAGACGGAATGTATTCGCCATTCTGTCTTTTACAGTAGCACCATAATTTCCGTTACAGTAATAATCTTTAGGAGCCTTGTCAACATTTTCAACTATACCGTCTTTATTGGCTAACTTGATCATTTCAGCATATTCTACTGCATTCAGCTTTACACGGCCATTATAAAGACTGTTCTTAATATATCCATTTGCTTCAAGATTACCGGAAAAAGCACCTATTTTACGCTCTCTGTAATTCGAAGCATGTTCATGTTTACTATTTTTTATCTGAGAAGCCGTCCATTCTTCATGGGGGAGATAGCCTTCAAAAATACAGTCATATATTTTACCATTGTTAGTACCGCAAAGGCCACCAATTAATGATGAACTATATGTTCCGTGATAGTATTTTCCATCATAGCCAAGGCAGTTAAAATAAGCTGTTTTATTATCGCTGTTTTCAGGAATAGTTTCTCCTGGTTTCACTGTATAGGTTGCCACTGATGCTGTGAAAAATCTTATATCAGCAGAACATGTACATCTTTCAATAATACCGGTATTTATACCGCAGAGCGAACCTGCATTGTTATTTCTGGTTTCCAGTATACCGCCTGCAATACAGCCGAATATTGTACCGTTGTTTTCACCACAGATAATACCTGCTGGTGCACTGTCATGATTGTTGTTTGCAGCTGAATAAACCACTGCATCTACAGTAACGTAATGGAGTGTACCGTTGTTGACACAGCAAACCGCACCGATCTGATCCTGAGATTCAATATGACAGCCAGCTGCTGTTTTTACAACAACATTTTCAAGTGTTGCACCATCTTCGATAGTATTGAATAATTGTGATACTATTCCTTTAGGCTTAAACTCAGTTTCGTTATCATCCTCAGGTTTAGGTTCAGCTAAAGTGATAGTTTTACCATCACCGTAAAGGGTTTTTCCGCTTCCGAGAGCATCAAAAGTTTTTGTGACTTCAAAATTCCGAGTGATAATACCGCGTTTCTTCTCGTTCTGAGCCAAAAATTCTTCTAATTTAGCCTCGCTGGTGATTTCATAGTCTGTTTTTTCGTTAATTGTAATAGCATTAACTACATCCCCGCTAAATACCCCCGAATTTCCGAATTCGGCTGCAACGCTGGATGTGCCGACAACGAGCACTAAGGCTGCAATGGCAGCAGTCTTTCTGATTCTTTCTGATCTTTTGATGTCCATCAAGTCATACCTTCCTTTCAGAAATAAATAAATTAAAAACTTCGCCGTGCAGCCGATATCCCTCTCATAAACACGCGCTTTTCTCACGCCCAATATCATTTTTGCACATAAAATCTACATGGTCCCGTCCCTGATGTGTGCGAGTTGCACACTTTCGACCAATTTTTGTAGAATATGCACAAAACTAGCGTCCGAAAATTATTATACCTAAAGGTGATTGTATTTTCAATAGTTTGAAGGCCAAAATAATGTACAAATTTTATCGTGCTTAACGTCTTTACATATAATCGTTGATATTACACATTCAGCGTTAGACTAAAATACAATATCTCATGTTTTGTAAATTATGCTCCACAATAACCAGTTCATAATTCACACAGAAAACAACATATTGCCTGAATATGCCACTTTCCCAATCCTACTTAAATACTTAAAAAACATACAAATTCATTACTTTTAGCGTCATGCCACCGATTATGTTAATATCGCGACATTTTTTCAACAGTGTTTTTGAAGTGTGTTGCTTATCTCCCGCAATCAACGATATAGGTGCAATGAAAACGTTTCATTATTTATTGCGATTTTCTTTGTGCAATTTTTCAGAGCTTTCCCGAACAAAATAATAATACAATCACGAAATGCACCATTTGATGCACGAAATTACGTGCTTTTTGACAGTCCAATATTGGTCTGTTCCCTGCATTTCAGCCCCTGCAAATTGGAATTTTCATGTCACTTTACAGTCAATCCGTACAAAATTACAATAATCGTATCTTGCGCATTATCAGTCGGCAATCCGGCAAAGCCGGATTGCCGGAGGAGAAGATTGCAGGGCTTCGTCCCGTGCCCCGCGCTGATTTAAATCCGCTTCCGTACTCCGATCTGTTTCCGTAAAAAATAAAGCAGCCGAACAAACCAAGGGGATCAAACCCTGGCCTGTTCGGCTGCTTTCTCTATCTGGAGGGAGGGGGATTTCTTATTAACCGGAAATATTCTCGCCGATCACACGGTCGTAAGTAAGCACGTCAAGCTCGCTGTCGGCCTGTATCGATGAATCATACTGTGTGGAGTACACCGGAAGTGTCTCCATCTTTTCCGTCATTGCTTCGATGAATGTATCCTTCGGAGCACCGATCGCATCGAGAAGGATGTAAGGAACATAGAATGTTGATACCATTTCATCCGGGAACGCTGAAAGATCAGCACCGTAGTTGCTCCATACAACGTAGTTCTGTTCGAACACCTTGCTGCATGTTGCACTGTTGATTCCAAGACGGTTGTAGACATTGTCATCAGTATTCTTGAATGACGGGAAGTGGTCGCCGACCATGAAAACGATAGTAGGTTCATCTATCTTCTTAAGATCTGAAATGAAGGCTTCAAACGCATCGGCTGTTACCTTTACATTGTCGAGATAGTTAAGAAGTTCGTCACTCGATGCGCCCTCAGTATATGGCTGATGGTTCTGCATCGTTGTTGTGTGTAAGTAAAGTGGTTCGTCAGATTCCTTGATGAGTTTTTCAATCTGATTGAATACTGTTTCATCCTTGATATATGAACCGCGGTATTCAACAGGAACTGTGAAGTCATCTTCAAAGATCAGCTGGTCAAAACCGAATGTTCCGTAGATTCTCTTTCTGCTGTAGAATGAGCTGAGGAACGGGTGAACGTATGCTGTGTTGTAGCCGAGTGACTTGTAGTAGCGGGCGAAAGCCGGCTGGTCACGTTCGGCAAGCATTCTCTGCGGCATGTTCGGGTCATTGAGTGACTTTACCGGAAGACCGAAAAGAAGCTCGAACTCAGTACGTACTGTAAAGCTTGCAAATGTCGGAACGATAAGCTGTCCGCGGTGTCCCTCGGCAGCTACCTTATCAAGGCCTGCATAGTATTCATCGCTTACCTTAAGCTCGTCAAATGTTCTGAAATCTGCAAGGGCTTCTGACATTACCACAATGACATTTGGCTTTTTGAAATCAGCATCTGCAGTAACTTCGGCATTTTCCTTGTTCTCGTCGCCGAGGAATCCTGCAATGGCCTGTTCGTTGTAGTTCTCAGGCTCTTCAAGTCTGTTTGCAAGATTTTCACTGGCTGTCTGCATGAAAAATGCAAGGAAGCTGTTGTTTTCGAACTTCTCATTGAGAATGAAAACATTGTCTGCTGCTGTAGTGTCAACATTGAAGAATGAGTAGACCGGCGTTGAAAAAGCTGTTACGAAGAACATTGAAAGCACTGCTCCTGCACATGCAACCGCTGGTGCAACACTCTTTTTAAAGCTGATCTTTATTTTAGGATTGAACCAAAATGTGAGCGCGATATACGCAAGAACGATTATCGTATAAGTCACAAGTCTTGGTGTAATCTTGATGTATGCAAAGGAAGTAAGGCTTTTTACACTTCTGATAAGCTTCATATCTGTCATTATCAGATGGTTGCCGTTTGTACCGTACTTGAAAAGCTCGGTAATCGAAAGCATGAAGTAAACTATGCTCTGGACTGCCACTGCTCTCCACACCTTGCGGAACAGCAGACAGAGCGCTGCGAATATCGCCGCCGCAACCACTATATCGAAGACCATTACCATCGGTTTGTTCACAATGAACATTACAAGCTTGCTCGGATATTTATCCTGATTAAGCTCTGCCATGAGCACTATGAATACCGGATAAAGAAGTGTAAGGAAAAAGCAGGTCATGCTGAATTTCCCGGTGTTTTTGTTCCTTCTTTCATTAACATTTCTGATAAATTCATTGAACCGATGAACCTTCCTGTTCAATAAACTTTTTAAGCCATCCATATTTGTCCTCCACCTTTTCTCTCTGTATGTGATATGGAACCAAAATGAATAAATGCCGGTTAGCACCGGCTGTTTTCTTTCTGTGTACATCAAATATATCACAACGGCATCAAAACTTCAATAGCTTAAATAGAACTTTGTCTATTCTCTTTATATTGCATAATGCGTCGAAACTTAATTTGTGCAGTTTGATATATGCGATTTTTATGATACAGCTGCAGATTCGGCGAAGCCGGATCTGCGAGAGATGGGTACGGGGCTCCGCCCCGTACCCCTGCGCCAATCTGCAAACATATCAGTGCTTCATCAGATGACCATTCCGCCGTTTACGCCTATCACCTGTCCGGTGATGAATGAGGCTTTTTCGGAAGCGAGGAAAAAGACGGTTTCGGCGATATCGCGCGGATCACCGCATCTGCCGAGAGGGATATCTTCCTTTATTTCTTCGACTTCCTCAGCGGTATAGCATGAAGTCATGTCAGTCATTATCATACCGGGAGCCACGCAGTTTACGTTTATACCGCTCGCACCGACTTCCTTGGCAAGAGCTTTGGTAAATCCGATTATCGCTGCCTTGGCTGCTGAATAGTGGACCTCACAGGAGGCGCCGGTCTGTCCCCACATGGAGGAAATATTGATTATCTTGCCGTACTTACGTTTAAGCATGTACGGAAGGACCTTTTTACTGCAGTTTAGCGTTCCGAAAACGTTGATGTCAAAGAGCCTTTTCGCATCTTCATCAGGAACAAGATCGAATACGCCGGTAACCGAAATACCTGCATTGTTTACAAGGACGTCGATCTTACCGTATTTTTCAATGATGTCCTCAACCATTTTTCCAGTGGCAGCCGGATCGGAAACATCGCATTTACAGGCAAGGCCGCCGGTCTTTTCCGCAAGTGCTTCAGCCTTTTCGCTGCTGTTATTATAGTTTATTATTACGTTATAACCGTTTTCGGCAAATATCTCCGCACAGGCGGCACCTATTCCCCTTGATGCTCCGGTCACAAGAACTGTTTTCGGCATGTTTTAGCTCCTTTGCTATGGCGGCGTCATTCTATTGACGCGTTCGGATAATTATAGTATAATGGATTTGTTTGTATAACGGATTAAACTATTATGAAAGGTACATGAAAAATGACAGACGAAAAAGTACAGCGTATAAATGAACTCGCAAGAAAATCCAAGACACCGGAAGGACTTACTGAAGCGGAAAAGGCTGAGCAGACTGAGCTCCGAAACGAATTCCGCCGCAGCGTTGTTGCCAGTCTTACATCACAGCTTGACAGCTGTACTATAGTAGATGAAAATGGCAACGTTCTTAAAAAGGCTAAGAACGCTAAGTGATGGATCCAGTGGATTCGCGGCACCATCCGCAGATCCCGCTGTTCACCGGATCATCCGGTATTTCATCAGAATTTTGAATCGAATACCTTTGGCATAAGATCAGAGAATTTAAGCACTTCAGGTTTTCCGTCCTTTGCAAGGACCACTTCGAAATCCGGTCCGCAGAACTCGCTCATTACCTGAAGGCATGCACCGCACGGGAAGCATGGTTCCTTAAGCGGATCTTCAGACTTTACAGCACCGACAATGGCGATGGCTGTAAAGTCTTTTTTGCCTTCTGACACGGCTTTGAAGATGGATGTTCTTTCTGCGCAGTTTGTAAGTGAGTAGGATATATTTTCTATATTGCATCCGGTATATATGGTACCGTCGCTGCAGAGAAGGGCGGCTCCTACTGCAAAGCCTGAGTATTTACAGAATGAATTTTTGCGGGCTTCGGCTGCTTTTTCGATAAGTGTTTCGTACATAACTATCTCCTCCGTACATTATTAATATATATAAATTTATCACTTAATACTCATCCTTGTCAAGGGTTATCGCAATTTGATCCCCCCTGCCCCCCTCCCCAGGGAGGGGGGGAGATTGTGTTTCGTCATAACCTTTACAAAGAGGGAGAAAGGCGTAATAATGCATTTTAACAAAAACGAAAAAAGAATATTAAAATGAATATGTTTTTTTGTACACGAAATTCGTGTATTTTGCCATAGCGTTTATCCACTTAATTCCTTGACTTTGGTCGGGCGTTGTACTATAATTAGTGTGTATATTTATGTTCTGATAGTACACATGATCTGCACCCAAAGATGATGTGCCAATTAATCTGACAAAATCTAAAACCAGTAATAAGGAGGCTTGCGTTAATTGAACCGCAATAACAGTAATCACAAACGTTCCGGCGACAACCGTAACAATTCCAGACAGGCATCTCAGCAGAAAAACGAACCCGGCAATTCCTCTGCAAATGCACCAGCTCGTGCAATGAAAACAGCGAAGAAGGATAACCGTAAAACCCCGGTAAAGATCATTCCTCTCGGCGGTCTTAATGAGATCGGAAAAAACATGACTGCCTTTGAATGCTCAAATGACATTTTCATCGTTGACTGCGGACTTGCATTCCCGGATTCCGAAATGCTCGGCGTCGATATCGTAATTCCGGACTTCACTTACATCGAAAGAAACCAGGCAAAGGTAAGAGGTGTAGTTCTCACCCACGGACACGAAGACCATATCGGCGGACTTGCATATCTTCTCAAGAAGATAAACGTACCTGTTTACGGAACAAAGCTCACACTCGGACTTGTTGACGGAAAGCTCAAGGAACACGGACTTTCAGGTAAAGTCTCACTCATCGAGGTGGCTCCGAAGAAAACCGTAAAAATGGGCTGCATGGCAGTTGAATTCATCTCAGTAAACCACTCGATACCTGACTCAGTAGGTCTCGCTATCCACACACCTGCAGGTGTACTCGTACATACAGGTGACTTCAAGGTGGACTACACACCTATAAACGGCGGTCCTATCGATCTTGCACGTTTCGGCGAACTTGGCTCAAAGGGAGTTCTCGCACTCATGGCAGACTCAACAAATGCTGAACGTCCGGGATTCACACAGTCGGAAAGAACAGTCGGCAACTCTTTTGAAGCACTTTTCTCAAAGGCTGAAGGAAAGAGAATCATAATCGCGACATTCTCATCAAACATCCACAGAATTCAGCAGATTATCGACTGCGCAGTACGTACAGACAGAAAAATAGCCGTTTTCGGCCGCAGCATGGTAAATGTTATAACCACTGCCATCGAACTCGGATATCTTGAAGCACCTTCAGGAACGATCATCGACATCGATCTTATGAACCGCTACGAGGCAAACCGTATCGTCCTCATCACAACAGGAAGCCAGGGCGAGCCTATGTCAGCGCTCACAAGAATGGCGATGAACGACCATAAGAAGGTAAACATAAACTGCAACGACTTCATCATCATCTCGGCTACACCTATTCCGGGCAATGAAAAGTACGTAACAAAGGTAGTAAACGAACTCATGAAGTCCGGTGCTGAAGTTGTGTATGAAAAGATGTATGAAGTACACGTTTCAGGACATGCATGCCAGGAAGAACTCAAACTCATGCTGGCGCTTACAAAGCCAAAATACTTCATTCCGGTCCACGGCGAATACAAGCATCTGAAAAAGCATGCACAGCTCGCCGTTGACATGGGAATACCTGAAGATCACATAATCATCGGTGAAATAGGCAACGTCATCGAAACTGACGGTGTTGACATGAGAATCACATCACGCGTTCCTGCCGGACGAATTCTCGTTGACGGTCTCGGCGTAGGCGATGTAGGTTCAATAGTTCTCCGTGACAGAAAGCATCTTGCACAGGACGGTCTTATCATTGTCGTTATTGCTATCGACAAAGCTTCAAACATAGTTGTTTCCGGTCCGGACATTATTTCACGAGGATTCGTTTATGTACGTGAATCAGAAGAACTCATCGACGAAGCAAAGCAGATCCTCAACGATACACTTGCTCAGTGCTCTATCCACGACCTCAGGGAATGGAACTCACTCAAGTCAAAACTCAAGGATGCTCTTTCTGAATACATCTACAGCAAGACAAAGAGAAGTCCTATGATCCTTCCTATAATAATGGAAATCTGACACGAACAGTCTGATGCTCTTTATCACGCCCCGCTTCCATGCGGGGTACATTAATTGAAAGGAGGGGAATTTTCACGAAAAAAATAAAGCTCATGCCGCTCGCAATCTCGTCGGCACTGATGATAACACTCTGCTTTATCACTTCACTTCGTATCTACACGTACAACGAGAACGAATCGTTCATGTACATGCTGGTGACGCTGCTTCTCATTTTCCTCGTGATCTCACAGGTCATACGGATGAAGCAGAACATTTACAAGTACTTCAACCGCATCGAGCGGCGTCTCGATCAGGTCAAGTGCTACTGTCTTTACAATTCACCGGAGCCTATCGCCATAACCGACAAAACCGGAAAGATACTCTGGTACAACAATGCATTTTATGATAATATTTCGAACGAAACTGATGCCTACGGAATGAGCATCTGTGAATCTCTCCTCATCGATCAGAACTGTCTCGAGGATCAGAAGGAATTCACCGTTGAATGTGCTGAAAGACAGTACCGCGTAAAATGCGTTGAAAGCCGTGACTACAGAATAGACTTCGAGATCCTTTTCTTCAGGGACGACACTGACTACCTCAGTCTTTGCCAGGAATACAATGACAAGAAGCCGACTGTTGCACTTATCGTAATAGACAACTACGAGGAAGTTTTCCAGAACACCAAGGAAAGCGAACGCTCCAAGGTGCTTTCAAATCTTGAACAGGCTCTTGAAAATTTCACTTCCGGTCAGAACAGCCTTATCCAGCGCTGCTCCAAGGACCGTTTCATGATCGTATTTGAGGACAAGCATCTTCGCAAGGTAATCGCGGAACGCTTCAGCATCCTCGACGAGATCAGAAAAGCCGGTGCCGGAACGGGTATCATGCTCACCATATCGATCGGTGTTGGCGCTGGCGGAAGTTCTCTTGCCGAAAGCGAGACCTTCGCCAAGGAAGCTCTCGACATGGCTCTGGGACGCGGCGGCGACCAGGCGGCTGTAAAGACCGAAAACGGCTACGAATTCTTCGGCGGACTTTCAAAACCTGTTGAAAAGCAGTCGAAGCTCAAGACACGACTCAAGTCCATCGCAATACAGAAGCTCATCGACGACGCTTCAACCATATTCATTATGGGCCACATGAACGGCGACTTAGACGCACTCGGTGCTTCCATCGGCCTTTCATGCGCTATCTCGATACTTGGCAGGACTTCATACATCGTAATAAATGAAAAAACGCATCTTGCTCCGGAACTTATACAGCGTGCCCGCGAGCAGATACAGGACATTGCATTCATTACAGAAGCTGAAGCCCTTGAAATGGTCGAGCCTGACAGTCTTCTCATCATCGTGGATACACACAAGAAGGCACTTCTCGAAAGCAAGGTTCTTTACGAAAAGGTAAAGAACACTGCGATAATCGATCATCACAGAAAAGACGTAAACTACATAGACAACTCACTGCTGTTCTTCCACGATCCGAACGCTTCATCCGCTTCGGAAATGGTAACAGAGATCATTCCTTACTTCAAGAATTTCACAAGACTTCCTGAAGAAGCTGCAAACGCACTTCTTGCCGGCATAATGCTTGACACGAAGAACTTCGTTATCAGAGCAACGGTAAGAACTTTCGAAGCGGCCGCCTACCTCAAGAAAATGGGTGCCGACACCGTTTCAGTAAAGGAATTCTTCACGAACAGCATTGACTTCTACAGAATGAAAGCCGCTATAGTTTCATCTGCCGAGCTCTACAAGGGCTTTGCGGTATCAGTTGTTGAAACTACACCTGAGCTTGAAAAATCCATGAGAGTCATCGCCTCACAGGCTGCCGACGAACTCATGAACATAAGCGACATATGCGCTTCATTCGTAATATTCGACGCCGACGGAAAGATGAATATATCAGGACGTTCATACGGTAAGGTAAACGTCCAGCTTATAGTGGAAAAACTCCACTACGGCGGAGGTCACCAGACAATGGCGGCCGCACAGATACCTGATATCACTGCAGAGAAGGCAAAGGAAATGCTTCTCGACGCTATCGAACAGTATCTGCTGGAAAATATGACAGACACTAAAACACTGCCTCAGAAGGAGAATTAAAATGAAAGTAATTTTTATGCAGGATGTTAAAGGCTCAGGAAAAAAGGGCGAAATAAAGAACGTATCAGACGGATATGCAAGAAACTTCCTCATCACAAAGGGTCTTGCAGTTGAAGCAACACCAAAGAACTTAAGCGACCTTGAAGGCAAGCAGGCATCTGCACAGCACAAGATCGACGTTGACACAGCGGAAGCAAAGAAAACTGCTGAAATTCTTAATGACAAGAAAGTCATCATCAAGGCAAAGGCAGGCTCTTCCGGAAAGCTTTTCGGCGCAGTAACATCTGCACAGATTGCAGACGAGATCGCTGCCCAGTACGGACAGAAGGTTGAAAAGAAGAAGATCTCACTCAAGTCCGAAATCAAGAACTTCGGCGAATACGAAGCTGAGATCAAGCTTTACACAGGTATTTCCGCAAAAATGAAAGTTGAAGTAACAGAGGCGTAAAATGGAAAATAGCTACGATCAGACACAAACAGTAGCTGGTTTTGAATTGCCTCACAGTATTGAAGCCGAGCAGTCTGTACTCGGCTCAATTCTTTATGATCCTAATGTTCTGGCAGTAGTACTCGAAAAGATCAAGCCTGAATACTTATTCCTTGAACAGCACCGACAGCTTTTCTCCATAATGGTGAGACAGTTTTCCGACGGTTCCACATCGGATATCGTTACTGTTCTGAATGAAGCACTGGCTATGAAGATCTTTGATACGGAACAGGAAGGCAAGCATTATCTTGCCTCGATGGTACAGTCAGTGCCGTCCGTTTCAAACGTCGAGGACTACTGCAATATTGTTGCTGAGAAGTACTACGCAAGAACACTTGCGGCAACAGCCCAGCAGATCCTAAGCGATATCGCCTCAGGCGGATACAGCGCTTCTTCCCTGCTGGACTCGGCGGAACAGAAGATCTACGACATACGTCAGGGTCGTGACACCACAGGTATTACACCTCTAAACGACGTTGTCTACGGGGCTTACGACCAGCTCGCAAAAATAACAGGTCCGGACAAGGAGAAATATCTCGGCGCAAGGACAGGTTTCACAAAACTCGATACCTACACCACCGGTCTTAACCGTTCAGACCTTATAATCTTAGCTGCCCGTCCTGCTATGGGTAAAACGTCCTTTGCCATGAACATCGCACTGAACGTTGCCAGAAAAACTGAAAAACAGGTGGCAGTCTTCTCACTCGAAATGTCCAAGGAGCAGCTCGCGACACGACTTCTTTCAACGGAAGCACTCGTAGACAGCAAAAAGCTCCGAAGCGGTCTTCTGGAAAAGGACGACTGGATGCGCCTTGCTTCCAGCGCCGATACGCTCTGCCGTATGCCGATGCTCATTGACGACACGCCGGGTATAACGGTGCAGCAGATGAAGGCGAAACTCAGACGAGTAAAGAATCTCGGTCTCGTGGTAATTGACTACCTTCAGCTCATGAACTCCACACTGAAGACCGACAACCGAGTAGTTATCATCTCGGAAATCACAAGACAGCTCAAGATCATGGCCAAGGAACTCGACGTGCCGATAATCCTTCTTTCACAGCTCTCACGAGGACCTGAATCACGTACTGACAAGCGTCCTATGCTTTCAGACTTAAGAGAATCAGGTTCTATCGAGCAGGATGCCGACATAGTTATGTTCCTCTACCGTGATGCATACTATAATCCTACAACATGCACATCGCCGAACGTAAGTGAATGTATCGTTGCGAAAAACCGTCACGGTGAAGTCGGTACCGTTGAGATGGTATGGGACGGCCAGTTCACACGTTTCGCAAACAAGGAAGGATAACCGATGCTCGGTCAGATTCTTAATACTATTGAAAGATTCGGCATGCTTGAAAAAGGTGATCATGTTATCGTCGGCCTTTCCGGCGGAGCCGACAGCGTAAGCCTGCTGCTCGCGTTAAATGAGCTTCGCGATGTACTGAAAATAGAACTATCCGCCCTTCACGTAAATCACTGCCTGCGCGGTGAGGAAAGCGACCGGGATGAACAGTTCTGCCGGGATCTCTGTGACAGACTTTCCATTCCGTTTATCTGCGGAAGATTTGATGTAAATGCGGAAGCTGCGAAGATGAAAATGTCAACCGAGCTTGCTGCCCGTGAGATACGCTACCGTTTCTTTGCTGAACAGACAGCAGGAAAAAAGCTTGCCACCGCTCACAACGCCAACGACAATGCTGAAACGGTGATATTCAATCTCACCAGAGGCACCGGAACCAAAGGCATCGCAGGAATACCGCCTGTAAGGGACAACATAATCCGTCCCCTTCTCGGAGTTACACGAAACGAGATTGAAGCGTTCCTGAAGGAACGAGATCAGGACTTTGTTATCGACTCCACCAATCTTTCCGACGACTACACAAGAAACACCATAAGGCACAATGTTATTCCGGTACTTGAAAAAATCAATCCGGCGCTTTTCAGAACTATACTTGCCGATTCGGAAAATTTCCGTACCGACAATAACTTCATTGAAAGTGAAGCAGAAAAAGCATATGCCTCAGGGTTATCCGGAAAAGACAGCATCTGTGGTCTTGCTGAACTTCATCCTGCTGTAAGAAGACGCTGCATAGCACGTTTCCTCTCGGAAAACGGGATAGAAGTAAACAGCAGACGAATAGCCGATGTGGAAAAAGCGGTGCTTAAAGACGGAAAGATAAATCTTAAAGGCGAGATTTACGCAGAAGCTTCAGAAGGCTGTCTGCGAATAGTGACCACACCGAAAGCCGAAGAAAAAACCGGACATATCTGCATTAAAGCTTCAGAAGGCGAAAACAGATTTCTTACGAAAACTGTAACTCTGACCTATGCAGAATACGAGCAGTACAAAGACTGTACTCTTCCTCCGGATACCGTCATGATCAACGCCGGATGCATAAACGGTGAGATCATGCTCAGAAACAGGCTTCCGGGTGACAGGATAAAGCTTGAAAACAGAAACTTCACCTCGTCGGTAAAAAAACTTCTGAACGTCTGCACAGAAGCTGCAGAACGTGACAGTCTGTGCTTTGTCACTGACGATGAAGGGATACTTTTCATCGAAAAGGCGGGCATCGCCGACAGAGTTAAAATAACTAATAGTACAAAAAAAATACTGCTTATAAGGGTTGTTTGTGAAGAAAACATGAAATTCTGAAGGGATACCCTTTTATACTTGACTTTATATCGTTTTCAAGTTAAAATAATCTTATTGATGTAAAAATACAAAAGACAGGAGTGATGTCATTGACACCTAGAAAGAACAAGGGACTGCTGACCTATATTGCCATTGCAGCAGTAATAATAATAGTTCTCGGGGTACTCATACCTAACCTCGAACCAGCGAGTCAGGGAAAGAAATATTCCGAAATAATGCACGAATTTGATGAGTACAATGTAACTGAGTATACTCTCAATCTCAAGACCGGCGAGCTCGAATACGTTCTCGAAGGTTCTTCGGATAAAAACACATATATAGTCCCAAACGTTAATCTTTTCATTAACGATACAGATTCAGAAAAAGCCGACTACAGAGCTGAATTCAAGGCAGCGCACAACGGTGAGGAAGCTAAAGTTGACTACATCAGGGGTTCAGACAACTCCTGGATCATAACGGTGATCCCGACGATACTCCTTCTTATAATGGGAGTTGCACTTTTCTTCTTCATGATCCGTCAGGCCGGCGGCGGCGGAAAATACGCTAACTTCGGCAAGGCAAACATCAGGCCTTCAAACGGCAAGAAAACAACATTCGGTGACGTTGCCGGTGCTGATGAAGAAAAGGAAGAACTCAAGGAAATCGTTGACTTCCTTAAGAATACAAAGAAATACGACGAGATAGGCGCAAGAGTTCCTAAGGGTGTTCTCCTTTTAGGCCCTCCAGGTACAGGTAAGACGCTTCTTGCAAGAGCTGTTGCAGGCGAAGCAGGCGTTCCTTTCTTCTCTATATCAGGTTCTGACTTCGTTGAAATGTTCGTCGGTGTCGGTGCTTCACGAGTACGTGACCTCTTCGAACAGGCAAAGAAGAACAGCCCTTCCATCGTATTCATCGATGAAATCGATGCTGTAGGACGTCACAGAGGCGCAGGTCTCGGCGGCGGACACGATGAACGTGAACAGACACTTAACCAGCTCCTCGTTGAGATGGACGGCTTTACAGCCAACGACAACGTTATCGTTATGGCAGCTACAAACCGCCGTGACATTCTTGATCCGGCTCTTTTAAGACCAGGCCGTTTCGACAGACAGATCGTTGTAAACTATCCTGACGTCAAGGGACGTGAAGAGATCCTTCAGGTACATGCAAAGAACAAACCTCTCGGTCCTGACGTTGACCTTAAGGTAATCGCAAAGACAACTCAGGGATTTACAGGTGCCGATCTTGAAAACCTTCTTAACGAAGCTGCCCTTCTTGCTGCACGTGCAGACAGAAAGGCTATCATAGAATCAGATATTGAGGAAGCTACCCTCAAGGTTATCGCAGGTCCGGAAAAGAAATCACACATCGTTACAGACCGCGACAAGAAGATCACAGCTTATCACGAAGGCGGACACGCAATCGCAGCTTACTATCTCGAAACACAGGACAAGGTACACCAGATCACAGTTATCCAGCGTGGTATGGCTGCCGGTCTTACAGTTACAAGACCTGAAACCGATGATTCACACATGACAAGAACAAAGATGCGTGAGTCCATCGTAATGCTCCTGGGCGGACGTGTTGCAGAAGAGATCGTTCTCGATGACATCTGCACAGGTGCTTCAAACGACCTTGAGCGTGCCACAAAGGTAGCAAGAAACATGGTAACAAAGTACGGCTTCTCAGAAAAGCTCGGTACTGTTGTTTACGGTGATGACAACGGCGAAGTATTCCTCGGCAAGGACTACGGCCACACAAGAAACTACAGCGAAGAGATCGCATCAGAGATCGACGCTGAAGTACGCAGGATCATCGCGGAAGCTCACGAACAGTGTGAAGCTATTCTCAGAGAACACATCGATGAACTCCACCTCGTTGCCAAGTATCTTATCGAAAACGAAAAGATCGACGGCGACGACTTCGAAAAGCTCATTCATGGTGAACTTGAAGCCCCAAAAGTTGAAAAAACTTCTGAGACCGACATAAACATCGATATCCCGGAAGAAAAAACTCCGGACTTCACACTTAATGAGGAAAAGGAAGAGATCACTGAAGCTTCCGTTGACCTCGATAAGAAAACTGATTCTGATAATTCAGAAAATACAGAAGAATAAAGCAGAAAGCACGCAGACGTGATGTTTGCGTGCTTTTGTTTTGCCCTGAAAAAACCGGCACTCCGCAGAGTGCCGGTTCTTTAGATAGCACGCTGAAAGCGTACATTTTATTTACTGGTGCTTCCGAAGCCGCCGTTTCTTACTTCTGTGCAGTCATCGTCAAAAGTAATTCCGTACTCAGTGAAAATACCCTGTGCAAAGGCGTCGCCTGCTTTAAGGGAGATAGTCAGCCCTGTGTTGGACGCATTTGTAAACTTGATCATTATGTGTCCTTCGTTATCGGAATAGTAGTAATCACTGTCGATGATGCCGACCGTGTTGTTGAGCTGCATGCGGTACTTGAAGCCGAGTCCGCTTCTCGGATAGCAGCCGAGCATCCATCCTTCTTCGATCTTTACTCTGATACCGGTAGGAAGCTTGATGGTCTCATTCGGAGCAAGAGTAAAGTCTGTCGGTGTATAGAAGTCATAGCCCGCTGAACCGGATGTTGCTCTTTTCGGAAGCTTTATGCTGTCATAGACAGCTCCGGCCTGCTCGTCACTTACGCCGTCAAATGAATCTTTCCAGTCCTTTATGAACTGTTCACGGCTTACTTTCTGAAATTCTGCTATTCTTTTCATAATACTTTTCCTTAATCTTTCTTATTTCTTTATAACTATCCCCCTCTCGGTGAGAGGGGGATCATTATTTTTCTTGTGTAAACACCTTTACGTGCTTATCGGCTGATGCAGCTATTATTACTTTGAAGGACCGAGCTTGTCGATTTTCTTTGAAATGTACTGTCTGATTGTCGCAAGGTCAGTAAGTCCTACTTTTCCGTCACCGTCTACATCAGCATTTGTGAATGAGTTTCCTGTGAGTTCCTTCTTGTCAACAAGGCTGAGTGCAAGTGTTGAAAGGTCTGTAACGTCTACCTTTCCGTCCTCGTTTACGTCACCGTATACGACCTTTTCTGAAGAATTCGGTGTTTCCGTTGGTTTTGGAGTCTCAGTTGGCTTCGGACTCTCTGTTGGCTTCGGGCTCTCTGTTGGTTTTGGACTCTCTGTTGGTTTTGGACTCTCTGTTGGCTTCGGGCTTTCTGTTGGCTTTGGACTTTCAGTTGGCTTAGGACTTGCCGGAGTTGAATCTATAGGCTTGCCGTCAGATTTCTTTCCGCCGTCAAGGTTACTTCCCTCGCTGTTTGCATATGAGGAATAGAAATCGTTGAGTGAAAGGCCGTTTTTACCGAGTGCTACCTGGTGGTCAAGGCCTACATATTTTCCACTTGAAGATGTCTGCCAGAGTGACTTTTCAAAAAGTCCGTATTTAGCTTCATCCCAGTTGTTGAACTGAGTATCGAGAAGTCCGCCTGTATCGCCTGAGTTCGGATTAAGGCACCAGAATGTGTGGTTGATATGGTGGTCAATCATATAGTCACGGAGAAGCTCCATCCACTTCTGGTTCGGGCCGTCATCCATGTGTCCGCCCCATTCGCCGATGAGAAGCGGTGCGATTTCATCTGAATTGATATATGCCCATGTATCACGCCAGTAATCATCGAGAAGTGTTTCAGTTGAAAAGTCCTTGTCGAACCATGACTGAGCGTATACTGACGGGCCGTAGTCGTGAGGTGAGTAAACGATCTGACCTGATTCAGGAAGAACCGGAAGATCCTTTACACCGCGGAGGTTACCGCCCCACCATGCGCCGTACCACTTTTCCTCGCCTGCCTTAGGCTGGAATACGTCTGCAGTATTCCATGTAGCATTTCTGTCGAATCTTGGTGACTGTTCAATACCTTCGATGAGGATGAGTGCATGCGGATTTACCTTGAGGATCGACTTTGCGCACTCTTCGGAAGAGTATTTCCAGTTGTTCTTGTCTGTAGAATCATCCCACTTTGCCATGTTTGCAGGGCAGCTGCTGCCGTCGTAGCCGCGCTTTCCGTGAGGTTCATTCTTCAGGTCGTATGCGAGAATGGTATCGTCATTTGCGTACTTTTCAGCAAGCCATGTGATGGAATCCTTCCAGTCGTCCCATGTGATCTCCTTGCCTGAGAAATGTCCGGTAGCCATACCGTCGCAGTCCTCGGCTGTCGGTTCGTAGTACCAGAGATTGTAGTTGTGTCCTGAGTTGTGTGAAGCCGGGCTGTGTACGTCAACAAGCGCCTTGATGCCGTACTTCTTCATCTTCTGCATGATTATGTCGAAGATCTCCATTGAATTCTTCAGAGTCTTGCCGTCTGCTTCACAGAAATCACGGTTGATGTCACCGTACTTGCCGGCAGGTGTTACTGTACCGTCTTCGCCGACTTCATCCTTAGGCGGATTGTAGCTTGCCTGAACCGAGCTTACCGGAAGAGGTTCACCGTCCATCCATGAGAGCAGGAGCTCAGTTGAGATAGGGAAACGGATGATGTTGATACCGTGATCTGCAATACTCTGAAGCATGTCATCGACATCTCTTGCATAAAGACCGTGAGGTGCGTTTTCCGAACAGTTAAGACCGAACCAGTTTGCACCTGTGAGCCATACTTCATTTCCGTTCATGTCGTAAATACGGCTGCCTTTTGTATGGAGCCAGTCATCACCGCTGTCATCGACTGCTGCAAAAGCTGTGTCATTTTCATTTACATATGCAGGCGAATAACCGGCAAAGCATGTGCCTGCAACAGCTGCAAGACAAAGCACAGCTGTAGTTTTCTTGAATAAACTCATTTGTATTACCTCCGTAATTTTTATAATGCCCTGCAGATCCGCAAACCGTGTCTGCCACCTGCGCCAGGCTGCAGTAAACGAAAAATCTGTTTTTCATTTACCGTATTAAGAACCGTTAATTTTATTATATATTATCGTGATTTGTGATGTCAAGGATTTCAGAAAAAGACCCGAAGTTTTTTACGCTTCGGGTCTTTCAGGAAAACACTGATTTATTTATAAATCAGCGTGGGGTACGGGGCGAAGCCCCGTAATCTCCCATCCCAGCAATCCGGCGAAGCCGGATTGCTGGCTTAATCAGTGTTTCCTTAGATATTATGAAAAGAATTAAATTACATTACTGAGGACCAAGCTTGTCGATCTTCTTTGAAACGAACTGTCTGATCGTTGCAAGGTCTGTAAGTGTTACTTTACCGTCTCCGTCAACATCGGATCTCTTGAGCTGTTCAGCTGTGAAATCCTTCTTGTCAACGAGGTTGATAGCCATCTGTGAAAGGTCTGTAACGTCAACCTTTTCATCGCCGTTTACGTCACCGTAAATGATCTTTGCATCATTTGTCGGTGCCTGTGATTCCTGTGTAGGTGCCGTTGTAGGTTCCTTTGTCGGTTCCTGTGTTGGCTGCTGTGTTGGTTCCTTTGTAGGTTCCTGTGTTGGCTGCTGTGTTGGCTCCTTTGTAGGTTCCTGTGTTGGCTGCTGTGTTGGTTCCTTTGTTGGTTCCTGTGTTGGCTGCTGTGTAGGAGTCTGTGTAGGTTCCTTTGTCGGCTCTGCAGTTGGAGTCTGTGTAGGTTCCTTTGTTGGTTCTGCAGTTGGCTGCTGTGTAGGAGCCTTTGTTGGTTCCTTAGTTGGAGCCGGTGTTGAATCAACAGGCTTGCCTGATGAAGTCTTGCCGCCGTCGAGGTTGCTTCCTTCACTTGCAGCGTAGTTAGCATAGAAATCGTTAAGTGAGATACCGTTCTTTCCGAGAGCTACCTGGTGGTCAAGACCGATGTACTTACCGCTCTTTGTCTGCCAGAGCGCTTCCTCGAAGAGTTCGTACTTAGGTTCATTCCAGTGGATAGTTGTACCCTGGCCTGCCATGAATCCGAGGTCATCCCAGAGTCCGCCTGTATCGCCTGAGTTTGTATTGAGGCACCAGAATGTGTGGTTGATGTGGTGGTTGATCATGTAGTCACGGAGGAGTGTCATCCACTTCTGATTCTCCTTGCCGTCCATGTGACCGCCCCATTCGCCGATGAGCTCAGGACCGATATCTTCAGCATTGATGTATGCCCATGTATCGTACCAGTAGTCATCGAGAAGTGTCTTTTCAGTAAAGTCCTTTTCGAACCATGTCTGAGCATATACTGACGGGCCGTAGTCGTGTGGTGAGTAAACTATCTGTGAAGTACCCTGCTTTGGCTTGATAGGGAATTCTCTTGCTCCGCGGAAGTTACCGCCCCACCATGCACCGATGTAAGGTGAATTTTCCTTTCTGTCAGGCATGCCCCAGTAGTCGCCTTCCATAGCGCCGCTCAGTGACTGTTCAACGCCTTCAACGAGGATGAGTGCATTAGGGTTTACGTCGAGGATAGCTTCAGCACACTTTGTAGCTGCATAAGCCCAGTTGTTTTCGTCTGTTGAGCCGTCCCACTTTGCAGCTTCGTCGCCTTCCTGGCCCTTGCCGTGAGGTTCGTTCTTAAGGTCGTAAGCGAGAAGTGTATCGTCGTTCTTATACTTGTCAGCAAGCCATACGAGTGCGTCAATCCATACGTCTGTTGTTACGCCTGCCTTGCCGTACCAGAGATTGTAGTTGTGACCTGAGTTGTCTGTGTGCGGGCTGTGGATATCGATAAATGCCTTGATACCGTGCTCCTTGCACTTTCTCATCATGATATCGAACACCTGCATACTGTCAACAGGAGTCTTGCCGTCAGCTTCACAGAAATCTGCGTTGATAGTGAATGCAGGATCTGCGTTTGCAGAGAAGCTGTTTACCGGATTTGGCTTGCCGTTCATCCATGAAACGATGAGTTCTGTTGAAATTGGGAAACGGATGATGTTGATACCACGGTCAGCGATCTCTGTAAGACAGTCATCAGCATCAGCGCTCCATAAATAGTGCGGGCAGGCTTCGTTACAGTTGAAACCGAACCAGTTGGCACCTGTGAGCCAAACTTCATTTCCGTTCATGTCGTAAAGTCTGCTTCCTTCTGCGTGGAGCCAGTCATCGTTGTTTGAATCCACTGCAGCGTTAAGTTTTGTTTCTCCCGTAATGCCCGGTGCATACGAGAGGCTGTATGTGCCTGCCATTGCAAGAACACATGCAGCTGAAATAAGCCTCTTAAAAATACTCATAGCAGCATTTTCCTTTCTCATGATTCAATTCAAAATAAAAATAATACAACAAAATACCATTTTTCTGATTTATATTATACAATGACATTTACTTAAATGTCAAGAGAAATAATTAATTTAAACAAATGTAAAAAATTCAATACCTAAGATTTTATACAATAAAATTAAATATAAACAAACCCCGGCAGTTTTTTATGACCTATGAAGTGAAATTGTATTATTGATAAAAAAGGCTGCGTCACCAAACAGTTCGCAGCCTTCTATTTCGGCGGCATGCCCGACCACAATACATAATCATAAATACACACAAACCGCTCTCCAGTTTTTGTACCGAAGAGCGGTCTGCGTTAAGGTATGAAAATTTGGGGGAAAATTTCATAGTTTGCAGTGGACGCGGGATTTGCCTGCGTTCACTGCGAAAAAGAGGTATAATGATGAAAAATATATGAATATCTGTCTGATGATTATCAGCCGTTTCTTCCCGGACGGCCACCCTGTCCGCCAGGACCGCCTGGCTGCATGCCGCCACCTGATGATGAAGTCGCTGTGATCTGTGTATCACCGCTTACTGTGCCGCCAAGAGTTACATTACCGCCGCAGACTGCTGTGCCGCCTGTTACTGTGCCGCCTGTCCATGCAGTTGAGTTTGTGCAGTTCTGTCCCGGATTTCCTGAAGCACCGTAGAATGATGCAATCACGTTGCCGGAAGAATCCTTGAATGAGTAAACTGTCTTAAGGTTTGTGTTGCCTGCAGTCATTGTGATAACGCTGCCGCCGTTGTACTTGATGGAGTAGCTGCCGCCGTCACCGCAGTCAAGAGGTTCCTGACCGTTTACATATACATATCCGCCGTTAAGGTTGATGTCGCCGTTTGAGTCAAGTGCGTCATGGTCGCCGCTTGCGGAATTGATAACTACAAGACCGCCGTTTACATTAAGTGTGCCGGTAGATCCGCCGCCGAATCCGCCGCCGCCCCATGGGCCCTGATTTGTATTTCCTGAACCGTCGTTTCCGCCTGCAGCATTGTAGCCGTCATCGCCTGAAACAACGTAAACTGTACCTGAGTTCTGGTTGATAGTTACACCTTCAACACCTTCGTAGCACTTTGAAACATAGATCTGTACATCGTCATATGTACCTGCATCCTTTGTGCCTATGGTGAGTTCGTGATCTGAATGGAATGCGTCATCAGCAGTTGCGATGTTGAATACACCGTCTGTGATAGTCATGCTGCCGCCGCAGTGGAGAGCATCGTCAGATGAATCTATAGTAATAGTACCACCCTCGATGATGATGTCGCCGCCTGACTGCCATGTTGTGCCTGCTTCATCGTAGATACCAACTGCCTTGATACCCTTTGCAGAAACATCGGTCTTGTTGGCATTGCCGTCCATTCCCATGCCTCCGCCGCCCCAAGGATTCTGCTGCTGTCCGCCTGCAGATGAACCTGAAGCTGTGTATGTGCTTCCTTCATATGTCTTGATAGTCAGGTCGCCGCCGTTCATTGTGAATGTCTGCTCAGCCTGAATACCGTCATAGTATGATGTGATATTTACAGTACCGCCGTTGATGATGACCTTGCCCTTGCCTTCTTCAGAACCGTTTGTAGCTCTGATGCCGTCACCTGCTGTGCTGTTTACTGTTACGATAAGATCTGTGAATTCAGTATCATCAGAGTCGCCGATCTTAACGCTGTCCTTGCCTCTGATACCGTCATCCACTGCATTTACTGTAACTGTACCATTGAAGATCTTAACTGAATCCTTGCTTACGATACCGTCTGTGCAGTTGCCGTTTACTGTAAGGCTGCCCTTGCCCTTGATCTTAAGGTCATCCTTTGAATAGACAGCACCACTTGACTCATCGGCATTGGTGTATTCCTTACCGTCTGAGATCACGTTTTCAGTACCTTTCTTAAGCTTGATAACACATTCATCTGCAATGCTTGCAACATAAACAGGTGAATTTGTTGTTGATGTGATCTCGGCACCTTCAAGCGAGAGTTCAACCACGCCTTCCGGATAAGCAGTCTTGTCAACGTCAACGATGATCTGGCCGTCGTTAAGCTTACCGCTTATTGCATATGTGCCCGGTTCACTTATTGTAATTATGCTGCCTTCAACCTTAACACCGCTTCCTTCTGCAGTTGCTGAAGCACCATTAAGTGTGATGGTCTTTGTTTCTTCCACTGGATTTGTTCCCGGATCTGATGTTGGTTCAGTTGTCGGGTCAGTTGTTGGTTCTGTGGTTGGATCTGCTGTAGGTTCAGTAGTCGGTTCCGTTGTCGGATCTGTTTGAGCCCCTGTAAGCTTTCCAGTTAATAGTATAGCATCGATGATATTTATTTTGCCGTCGCTGTTTAAATCAGCGTTTTCCTTGACGATCTTCACGTCAGCGCCTAAAAGATATTTTGACATGGTTAAAAGGTCAGTTGTGTTTACGACCTCGTCACCATTTATATCTCCGTACAGAGTTTCTGATTTTGTGTCATCTGCAGCATTCACTTTATCACTCATTACTGATGAAAATCCTGCGTATGAAGCTGCCAGAGCAAGTGCTAATGCACCGCATAATACTGATCTGGTGTTTCTTTTTGATCTTTTCATTGATACAACCTCTTTCCGATTACAATTAAAAAATAACCTTTACATTTATGAAGGAATCCATGTGTTTTTGCTTTTCAAATATTGCGGTTTTGCCGTCATATTTTGCCGACTTTTTTCTTTTTACGCCTTGATTATAACCGTCAAATGTGTCTTTTCTGTTTCTCCAATGTTACAATTAACAGAAATCTGTGTGAAAACAGATTTCATCTTGTGCTTTTGCCCATATTATAATAGTATATGCCCGCAAAAAATCTTAAAACCTTTAAGATTATTTTAAGATAAATATTTTACAATAAAATTGTCAAAAGGGAAACGGGATTCCGGGATTACAACGATTACAACATTATACAGGATAAGGATGTGATTCTATGGCAATCAGTACTTTCAAGAGACAAGAGATCAAATTCATTCTGGACGAAGATCAGTATCATGCACTCAGCTCCGTACTTAGTGAGTACATGAACTTTGATGAATACTGCGTAGGCGGTAAGGAATACGGCATCTACAACGTATACTATGATACTCCGGACAACTACCTTATAAGAGAATCTCTTGAAAAGCCATACTACAAGGAAAAGATCAGACTCCGCAGCTACGCATCTCCAGCCAAGGACGACGATATGGTATTCCTTGAGATCAAGAAAAAGATCGGCGGAATTGTAACAAAGAGAAGGATCTCGCTTACACTTGCACAGGCTAACGCGTTCCTTCTTGAGGGAAAACTTCCGGAATTAAGCGCTACAGGCTCAAAGGCTTACATACAGCATCAGGTGCTCAACGAACTCGTAGTATTCTTAAAGAATTATCCGGTTGAGCCGAAACAGTACATAAGCTACCAGAGATCAGCATACTTCGGCAAGGACGACTCAAGCTTCAGACTTACATTTGACCGCGCGATCACGCAGAGAAGATTCGACGTAAGTCTCGACAAGCCGAACTATGGTGTTCAGCTCCTCGCTCCGGGTCAGTATCTCATGGAGATCAAGATCGGTGCTTCAATGCCGATGTGGCTTTCCGAAAAACTCGCAGAGCTCGGAATATACAAGACAAGTTTTTCAAAATACGGACGTGCTTTCAAAGCATTTGTAACAGAAACACACTAAAGAATTTCCAAGGAAAGCTCCGTCTGCAGAAGAAACACGGCTTGATCAGACCTATGCTTTCCATAATACTGAAAGGATAGTTTTAAAATGTTCAATTCAATATTCCAGGATTCAGAACTCGCTCTGAACACATTTCTTATGGCGACTCTCAGTGCAGTCGCAGCAGGCTTCATAATCAGCCTCATCTATCTCATCACAAACAAAAAGGAAGGCTACTCACAGAGCTATGTATGGACCATCATCATGCTCCCTCCTATCGTAGCCATTGTAATAGCAACCATCGGAAACAACGTGGCAAGCTCACTCAGTCTTGCAGGTGCCTTCACTCTTGTACGATTCAGAAGTGCTCCTGGTGATCCGAAGCAGATCGCTTACGTATTCTACGCAACAGCAACAGGTCTTATCTGCGGTCTCGGATATATCGGCTACGCATTTATCTTCCTTGCAATAATCGCTGCTATCATCACCATTCTTCACAAGACAAAGTTCGGTGCTCCGGCAACAAGCAGCATGACACTCAAGATCTCAATTCCTGAAAACCTCAACTACGTAGGTCTCTTCGACAATGTACTCAGCAAGTACTCAACCGACTGGAGACTCAAGAGAGTAAAGACTACAGAATTCGGTACACTCTTCGAACTCATCTACAGCATTGAAATGAACAACAGTGCAAACCAGAAGGCTTTCATCGACGAGATCAGAACACTTAACGGTAACCTCAACGTAACACTTGTTCTTTACAAGTACGACGATAAAGTATACGCACAGTAAAGCTTTTTCATCTCCTTAAAAATAGATCAGACCCCGGTCAGAAGCTGACGAATGCTGACCGGGGCCTTTTCATATCCGTTTCAGGCGTATGTCATCGTTTTCACCAAAAACAAATTTCATTCATCGCAAATTTGTATTTTTAAATATGCATTATGCACAATAACTAAATCAGACATTGATTTTTTTTATTAAAATGCACTTGTAATATCCCGCCGTTTAGTATATAATATACATATCACTTCTTTATGATTCTTAAAGGATAAGAATCAGAGATTTGAAGAGTTATGAAAGGCGGGGTAAATATGATGGACATTAATGTAGCATCTGATCTTTCCGGGGAAGAAATCAGAATCGTAGAAAAAATCATGGATTACGTTGAAACACACAAAAAGCATCTTGTACTCGACGGAGCCGAAAAAGAAACTTACAGGTATGAAGACGGAACAATTGCCGTTGAATACCATCTCGGTAAAATTGACTTTGTCATCTCACTGGGTATGAAAGACAAAGACTTTACGTTCCTTGATCTTAACGGATTTACTGGTTTTACTGATTCATTCGAAGAATTTGCCGAAATGGCAGCGTAACGACAATAACAAGAAATTTTTCATAACAAACATTATAAACATACAGGCAGTGTTCATAACCGACACTGCCTGTTTTGTTTAGAATAGTGCTGATTTACAGTGCAAGTGCCCGGGGCGAAGCACCGCATTCCCCCGTCACGCATATCCGTCTCGCCGGATATGCTACCGGATAATTGTTCATATTATCAAAAATTGTGAACTACCTATTGATTATTGCGAAGTTTGATGATATAATTAATTTGATGATTGTGTAAAGTTTTTGTGGAACTTATCCATAAATGCAGATTTTTAAGGAACAGCTGATCATTTTCACGGTCAGTGCAGAAGAAGGTGAAGCATTTTATGTGTTTGCTGCTTCACTGATTGTTTTTAGAAAGAAGGGTTTGTATGTGTAAAAAGACATGGCGGAGCCTTGCCCTCCTGACAGCGGCATGTATGGCTTCACAGGCTGGTTTAGTAAGCGGTGATATTTTCTCACCTTCAGAAACTTCCGCGGCGGAAATGGTATTTCAGAATGCCGAAGCGGCAAGTACCGGTACCGCAAAAGATGCTGCGATAATACGCGGCGAGAACGCTTCCGTAGTAAAGGACAGCGATAACGGCACCAATGTTCTCGACCTTAAGGGCGGAGCTTTCGGAGCTTCATGGCTTGAACTTCCTGATTTATTCAAGGGCGGCTGTAAAGACGGTTTTTCCATTGCTATGAAGTTCAATCTCCATACGGGAACTGAAGACTACACAAGACTGTATCAGTTCGCAACACTTCCTTTCGGCACAGGTGTTACTCCGAGCTACTCTTCACCTGATCTGTCAGTGGATCTGAACAAACATGACCAGTACCGCTGCAGCGTTTTTGCCGGAAAAGGATCATCTACTGAAAACGATAATAAACACCGGGCTATCTTCAACGTTGATGCAAAGCCCGATTCAGATAAATGGCACGATCTCTGTGTCACCTATTCTGCCGACAGCATGAGCTTCTACCTCGACGGAAAGGAAGTTGACAAAGTCGATGCGGAATATCTCACCGAAACACTCGGAAGCCTTTTCGGTGACGGACTTATCGAATCATATAAATACAACTCTATCGGACATTCACTTTACAACGACAACGACATAAAGGCAAAAGTGGATGACGTGGCTTTCTACGACTACGCACTTTCAGCTTCTGAAGTAAAGTCTCTTCCGAAGGATGCAAAATATCTTTACACATTTGAAGCTGACACGCTCAAGGAAGGCGAAGTAAACGCTGATGCTGAAACTTCCGTTACTTTCGACGGAGTACAGCTCCATAGCGTTCCTGAACTCCAGACAGTTTCACCGGACGGAACACTTACAACGAAACTCTGGACCGACGACCGCGGCAGCTGGTACTACTCGGTACACAAGAAAAGCGGCGGCGTGACCGGAACAGTTATCGAGCCTTCAAAACTCGGTCTTGTTACAACCACTGAAGATCTTTCAAACGGACTCTCACTTCAGGCATCTTCAGTAACTGACTGTGACGAAACATACACAATGCCTTACGGCAAGCATACAACTATCAGAAATCACTACAATGAAATAACAATTCCTTTTAAAAAGGGTGACTCTGTACTCACTGTTATCTTCCGAGTATATGACGACGGTATCGGTTTCCGCTACGCCCTCAACCACGGCGCTTCCATCAAGGATGAAACAAGCCAGGTGGTATTCCCGACAAACGGAACCTTATGGGGCAACGGTCCGAACGCTACCTACGAATGGAACTTCACAGAGTTCGGTATGGACAAGGTAAACAGCGCATGGGCTGACTACTCCTTCCCTCTTACAGGCAACTTCAACAACAAGTACTGGGTACTCGTTTCCGAAGCAAATGTCTTCAACGAATCAGAACCTTACTGCGCAGGCTGCCTCAGCACAACCGGCGGTTCACGTGCACTTAAATGGAAGTTCGGCGTAAAGACAAAGTCCGTTACCATGAACGGCGCCTTCCACACACCGTGGAGAGCAATGGTAGTCGCAGACAACTTAAACGACATGTCATCAAGCGACCTCATTCTCAACCTCAACCCGCCTTCAGTTCTCGAAGATGAAAGCTGGATCAAGCCGGGTAAGACAGCATGGTCATGGTGGTCAAGCGGCGGCGACTCACCTGTAGAATATCACACACAGAAAGATTACGTTGACTTTGCAGCAGCAAACGGATGGGACTTTGTATGTCTCGACTTCGGCTGGGCACTGTGGGATGACAGTGAAGCAAAGGTACGTGAGATATGTGAATATGCAGATAAGAAAGGCATCGGCATCTATCTCTGGTACGGCGTAAACAACTCAGGACACAGCGGATACAAGGACAGCAAGGGAAATCCGGCTTATCCGTACTACTCACTTCTTGACGAAGCAACTATAAAGCGTGAATTCGAACGCGTAAGCGGTCTCGGTGTAAAGGGTGTCAAGGTAGACTACTACGAGAGTGACACTCAGGAAACTATGAAGCAGATGTATCTCTGCATGGACATCGCGGCAAAGAACAAACTCATGGTTCTCTTCCACGGATGTACACTTCCGCGAGGCGAAAGCAGGACCTATCCTAATGTAGTTTCATACGAAGCTGTAAACGGTACTGAATTCTACAAGTGGTTCGACAGTCCTTCACTCGAAAACCGCATCACATACACATTTACACGAAACGTTGTGGGATCTGCAGACTTCACACCAACAGGTCTCCCGATAATGGATATCAAGGCTACAGCAGGCTTTGCTCTCGCTGATATAGTAAACATCGAATCCGGCATCGTACACTACGCTCACTCAGTATTCCGTTATCCGGGCACAACTGCACTCGCACTTATAAACGATGTGCCATTAGCATGGGATGATCTTAAGATACTCGACGGAAGACCGATGCAGTTCAATGTTACAGCAAGAAGAAGCGGTGAAGACTGGTATATCGGTGCTTCAACGATCAAATCGAGAGATATTGAAATAAATCTCGGCGATCTCATCACAGATGACGACACATACAAGGCATACATCTTCTCAGATAACAGCGACGGTTCAGACCTTAAGGTAACCGTTCTTGATGATCTCACCAAGACAAGCACGATAAAGCAGAGCCTCCTCAACTACGGCGGATGCGTTATCAAGATCACAAAGACAGGAATGAAGCTGACAACACCTTATTCCGACTACAAATTCTATGAAGCAGAAAAAGCCACACTCGGCGGCGGAGCAAAAACTGAAACCGGCAAAAACGGCCGCTACAGTTCCGGATTCCAGTATGTAGGCTACATCGGCAAGGGCGGCACGGTTACTTTCGATAACGTCGAGGCAGACGAAGCCGGTGAATACACGCTCTTCATCTACTACATCTCCGGTGAATACCGCGATCTTGACGTTACAGTAAACGGCGGATCCGCTACAACACTCAAGGGACTCTACGCAAACAAAAACGACTGGACAGGTCTTGCAGGCACAAGCACAACTGTTAAGCTGAACGCAGGCAAGAACTCCATCAAACTCGGCAACGACAGAGGAAACGGCCCGTCCATCGACCGTATCGCCATCGTAAAGAAAGGCGGCGAAAACGCATCTGACGAAATAATCGGTGACGTAAACCTCGACGGAACAGTAAACGTATCCGACTATGCCGCAATGATAAAAATCATGCTCAGCACAGGTCAGTTCTCAAAACAGCAGAAACTCGCAGCCGATATCAACGGGGACGGTATCGTTAATATTATCGATCTTTTAAGCCTTAAGAAGATCCTCGCATGATAAAATGGTGAGCTGCCTGCGGCAGCTAACTGATAGTGCAGTTCATCAGGAACGATGAACTGCACATTTTATTTGAAGAAAACGAAAAGCCATAACACCGAAGGCTGATGACCTGGTGTTATGGCTTTTTTCGTTTCATAGCTAATTTACTAACATCACTATTGACATTATAACATAGATGATGTTATAATAATAAAAATGATGTTACAAAGGAGGCAGACCTATGATAGATTTTATTAATGAAGTGCTGAACGTAAAAATCGAATCTCAGAAATATGATCCTTCCTCAAAATTCCCGCTGTATCTTAAACATGCGTATTCATACAAAGAAATTATTATAATCGGATGCCGCTGTTTATGCGTAACCCCTTCAGATTTCTCTCTCGCATCGTACAAAAAACAGAACAGGATCATTTCAGAACTATCCGGCCTGCCTGTGGTTCTGCTCATGAACAGCATTACTCCATATCAGAGGAAAGCTCTGATAAGAGATAATATACCGTTTATCATTAAAGATACTCAAATTTTTCTTCCTTTTCTCGCAGTATATCTTACAGAAAAATACACCAAATCTGTCGTAACAGAAAAATTCAGTCCGGTAACTCAGTTCATCTTCCTTTATATTTTCTACAATCAGACAAAACTAACTGTAACAGAACTTGCTGAAAAAACAGGATATACACCCATGTCTGTAAGCCGTGCATACTCATCACTTGTCAGCTGCGGTTTATTTTATTATCAGACAGAAGGAAGAAAAAAATACCTGATCCCGAATTACAAGACTGATGAAATTCTTGATCAGGCTGAAAAATACATGATAAATCCAGTTTTAAAAAAATACTGTTACATGAAGCAGAATGAATATGCAGGGTTATTAAAGTCAGGATTGTTTGCTCTCAGTGAAAAATCAATGTTAGCAATAAACGATAACGATATCTGTTACGCAGCTGATAATCATTATTCATTGATAAAAGACAACATCGTTTCGCCGGAAGATACTGATCCCGGAAACACCATATGCATAGAAAAATGGTGTTATGATCCGAAATTACTGAGCACCAGTGACTGCGTGGATGACATATCGCTGATACTGTCACTGAAAGATTCTGAAGACGAACGCGTACAGATATCATTAGACGAATTAAGGAGTAAATATAAATGGTAAACGGAATTGATAAATTCAGGGACAAATTCAAAGGCTTTGAAGATATGTACACTCTTATCGGAGGCGCTGCATGCGGTCTTGTACTTAACGACGCTGGTCTGGATTTCAGATCTACCAAAGACCTTGACATTGTCCTCATAATTGAAGCACTTGATGAAAAATTCGGAAAAGCTTTCTGGGAATTTGTCGAGGAAGGCGGATATCAGGCCAGAGAACGAAACAGCGGAGAACCGGAATTTTACAGGTTCCACAAGCCGTCAAATCCTGATTATCCCAAAGAAATCGAACTGTTTTCTAGAAAAAGCAATGTTATAAATTATTCAGAAAACAGCAGACTGATGCCAATTCATATTTCCGATGAAATATCCAGTTTATCTGCAATTCTTTTAAACGATGAATACTACGACTTTCTAAAATCCGGAACAGTACTTATAAACGGAATACAAGTTTTAAATTACACTCATATCATCCCATTTAAAGCCAAAGCATGGCTGGACCTTAAAGATCGCAAAAATCAGGGTGAATCTGTTGACAGCAAAAATATCGACAAACACAAACGCGATATATTCCGACTGGCACAGATCATATCAGAAGATGATAAAGTCCGGCTTTCTCCTGGAATATATAATGATATGACTATGTTCATTGAACAAATTGAAACCGAACCTATAGATCTTAAAAATTTAAAAATAAATATCAGCAAAGCTGAACTGCTTAATACAATCAAAAAAGTTTATACTGTCTCTAAATAAAAGCAGTCGGCTCGAAAAGGTGACTGCTACCTTTTCGGCAGCTAAACTATCCGAAAAAAGCTTTCTGCATATAAACAAGTACTTTTTTATGCATATAAAAAACTTTTTCTGCATAAAAACAAGCACTTTTTTATGCAGATAGGATTTTTTCTGCATATAAATCATATGTTTTTTATGCAGATACCATTGTATTTTCGTAAAAAAGCCATAACACATAAGATTTTCTCATTAGTGTTATGGCTTAAATTTTATCAGCCCGCAGGGCCTTCCGTGTATTCGTTCAGGCGTGTATAGCTGTCGCTTTCGCAGAGCGAGCCGTCTTTCCCGCTTAGACTTACGGTGAATCCCGGGTGTTCGCCGCTGTTGTCGGTGATGAATATCTCGGCGTCAGGTCTGATCTCGCTTACGTTGCAGCGCAGAAGGAACGGAGCTCCTCTGTAGCTGCTGTATACATTGCCGATGAGCTGTTCTCTGGACAGATCGAATCGGCCTACACGTACTCTGGCTTCATCATCACGCGGAATTATCAGATAGAGTTCATTGCCGTCCGGTATTTCCACGTAATTCTGCTTCGGCATATCTGCGAGCCAGGTGTAATTATACTCGCTGAAATTCTGATGGATCAGTTCCTGATAAGCGACATTATTCGAAATATAAGTTTCTATATCAGTGTCAATATAACCGAGGTACAGAACTGCACAGCGTTTATCGCCTTCGATTTTTGAGCGCTGCGGAACATCAGGATTCCACATCTCTGCCGGAGGAGCAGTCAGATCGATCTCGTTTTCAAGAAAATCTGTTCCCTTTCCGGTCATTCGGTCGATGTAGTACCATGCTGCTGTTGAGGTGTGTCCGTCGAACAGATCGTACAGATGGATGTTTACCTTTCCGTCTGTTTCGCCTTCCACCTCGACAAATTCCGGACTGTGATTGGTGCGCGAACCGTAGTAACGCAGCGCCAGATCACAAAGTTCGGTATCTGAATATCCGTATTCGGACGGATCAGTGTAAGTGTCCGGTTTGTTTCCTTCCGGTGGCGGTGATGCCGGAGCTGCAGTAACATCAGGTGGTCCCGGCACCCTTGTAGTTTCAGAAGCCTTCGCCGTTTCAGATACTTTAGCTGTTCCGGTGACAGTACCGGAAACCTTTGCATCATCTGATACATCAGTACCGCTCACTGTCGTTGTTTCGTTCTTTTCAGTTACATCTGAAACCTCTGTTTCCGATACAGATGTTTCTCCCGTTTCCTCTGCCTGCTCTGCAGTAGTCACTGCGCTGTTTTCCTCTGCAGTCTGGCTTCCGCCCTCTCCGCCGGTTTTTGAACAGCCGCTCAGAGCAAGTGACGCACAGAGTGCAAGGCAGAATATTCTTATAGTCGTGTGTTTCATATTCCTATCCCTCGTGTATACAAAAATTCAGTGTTCATCATATTATTGTAACATAATTTTCCTTGCAACGCAACATGCGCACTGTATTTGTATGTGTCAAGTGTTTGTTGGCATTTCACTGAAATTTCCAATTCAGCCACATTGCTTGGAATATTATTGGAATATCGGTTTGATTTTTTTATGTAACAGGGTATACTTCGCCTGTGATAATCAGTTCAGTATTCCCACA
>JAFRUS010000018.1 GCA_017438745.1 Oscillospiraceae bacterium
ACTTAACGAAGACTAAAGAAACGCTGATATCAGCGTGGGGAACGGGGCGAAGCCCCGCAGCTCCTCCATACGGCATCCGGCGAAGCCGGATGCCGGCATGATCTGAAAAATATATAAACTATTGAATAAAAAGCGGACTCGTAACGGGTCCGCTTTTTGTGCGTTCTACACAAACACATTATAATTATTTTATCTATTGGAATGAAATTTTTAATTATGTATTGTGTTAAAAAAACAAAAGTGATATAATAACTAACATAATATTTTGTACAAATCTACATAAAGGGGAAATGTGATTATGACTAACAATGCAGAAACAATTAAAAACATCGCTCTTGCCGGACACAACGGTTCAGGTAAGACATCACTTGCAGAAGCATTACTTTTCAGGGCAGGGGTTACAGAACGTCTTGGAAAGACAGAAGAAGGAAACACTGTTTGTGACTTTGATCCTGAAGAAATTAAGAGAAAAGTTTCAATAAATACATCAATAGCCAACTTCATGACAGAAGGCATTAAGGTAAATCTTATCGACACTCCAGGCCTTTTCGATTTCGAAGGCGGCATGCGTGAAGGCATTACTGCAGCCGGTACTGTAATGATCACTGTATCAGGCAAGTCAGGTGTCAAGGTTGGTACAAAGAAAGCGTATAAATTTGCTGAAAAGCTCGGCAAGTCAAGAGTTTTCGTTGTAACAAAGCTTGACGATCCAAATGCAAACTTCTACAACACTCTCACAGATCTCAAGACAGCTTTCGGTCCTACAGTGTGCCCGGTAGTTGTACCTGTTATCAGAGACGGAAGCATTTCAAGCTACATCAATCTTATTGAAATGAAGGCTTATAAATACAACGACAAGGGCGAAGCTGTTGAAACAGATATGCCTGAAGGCGATATCGCAGACAAGATGGACTACAGACTTGACGGTCTTATCCAGGCTATCAGTGAGGCAGTTGCTGAAACAGATGACGAACTCATGGAAAAGTTTTTCGAAGGTACAGCTTTCACACAGAAGGAACTTATCGACGGTATCCACAAGGGTGTAAACGCTGGTATGATAACACCTGTTATTGCTACATCAGCAGAATCACTTGCCGGCATAGATATGCTTTTAAAGGAGATCTCACTTCTTCTTCCTTCACCGCTTGAAGTTGCAAAGCCGGTGGCTGAAGACAAGAACGGCGATCCTGTGGAAATAAACTGCTCAGTTTCAGATCCGCTCGCAGCATTCGTATTCAGAACAACAGTCGATCCTTTCGTAGGAAAGATGTCATACATCAAGGTGTATGCCGGTGTGCTTAAGGCAGGCGATACAGTATTTGACTCAACAAGCGGCCAGAATGTCAAGATAGGCAAGCTTTACAACATGGTCGGCAAGAAACAGGAAGAAGTTGATACAGCTAATGCCGGTGATCTTGTTGTGGCAGTCAAAACTGATATATGCACTTCAGACACTCTCTGCGATCCGGCAAGAACAGTTAAGTTCGATGCAGTACAGTATCCTGCTCCGTGCTACTCAATGGCTGTAAAGGCTAAGGCACAGGGCGATGAGAGCAAGATTTCAGCAGGTATTGCAAAGCTCCTTGAAGAAGATCCTACACTCAAGTATGAACAGGATCCTTCAACAACAGAACAGATATTAAGCGGTCTCGGTGACCAGCATCTTGAAATAGCAGCTTCAAAGCTCAAGGAAAAGTTCGGCGCAGACGTTGTGCTTACAGTTCCGAAAATCCCTTACAAGGAGACTATCAGAAAGAAGGTCAAGGTCGAAGGCAAGCACAAGAAGCAGAGCGGCGGCCACGGCCAGTACGGACACGTATGGATGGAATTCGAACCTACTGTTGGTGACGAACTCGTATTCGAAGAAAAGGTATTCGGCGGTGCTGTTCCTAAGAACTACTTCCCGGCAGTTGAAAAGGGCATTCAGGAAAGCATGAAGAAGGGCGTTCTCGCAGGCTGCCCTGTAGTTGGTCTTAAGGCTATCCTCGTTGACGGTTCATACCATCCGGTTGACTCATCTGAAATGGCATTCAAGACAGCTGCTTCCATCGCTTACAAGGAAGGTCTCAAGCAGGCTGACCCTGTTCTTCTTGAACCAATCGGAAGCCTCTCAGTACGCGTATCAGACGACAAGACAGGCGATGTAATGGGCGAACTCAACAAGCGTCGCGGACGTATGCTCGGTATGAATCCTGCTGCAGAGGAAGGCATGACAGAGATCCTCGCTGACGTACCTGTAAGAGAAATGCACGACTTTGCCACATACCTCAGACAGACAACAAGAGGTCTTGGTGACTTTACATTCGAGTTCGTAAGATACGAACAGCTTCCTGCAAACCTCGTTCCGGAAGTTATAGTAAGTCTTTCAAGTGAAAACGAATAATACGGCGGGCGCCTTCGCCTCCGAAAAGGTATTAATTATCGCCTTGCGATAATTAATGCTATAGAAAAACAGAAAAAATCGCTCCCATTATAAATGAGAGCGATTTTTCTGTTTGTAAATTCCGGATATATGAAAGCAAACATTCGATTTTCGGAGTTACTATTCACGACCACGAACAGAAATTTGATATAAGATCAAAAGATGGAATAGATCGCCTATCAAGTCGAATTCTGAAGGTGAACTTAAAACCCAAACGGTAAATCAGTGGAAAGTGGGAAGCGAAAGTTCTCTTCGTGAAAGAAGAGAGAAGGTTGTGTGGATTACCCTGAGAAATCTCGTGGACAATCAAATCCAATATATTTACAATCAGTTCTGGTAATGGTTGTCGAATACTACCTATTATAATAAATGGTGCTCGATACCAATATAGCGTCGAAATTGAGTTCCGTACTTACGGTGCAATGAGAGGGGCGAGGGATTATACCTCCACTACTCGCTCTGTTAACCTGAAATAGGTTAAAAATATTCTTGACAAACAGTTAGTAATATGATACAATACAAAGTAAAGAGGGTGTTTATTTATGAGTTATACTAAATATGGCGAGTTTATGCGTATTCTAAGGATTAAGCATCATGAAGTTATGGGTGATCTTGCTAACGTACTTGGAGTATCTTTACCATTTTTATCAGCAGTTGAAAACGGCAAGAAAAATGTTTCAGATGAATGGATAAATAAAATAAAACAGCACTATAAACTAAATGATGAAGAAGTTACTGAACTTTCAGAAGCAATTGAACATTCAAAAACACAGATGAAACTTGATTTAAAGTCTGCTGCTGAATTCAAGCGAACAGCAGCTCTTCAGTTTGCTCGTTCTTTTGAAAATATGGATGAAGAAACTGCTAAAAAGATTATGGAACTTCTTGAGAACAGCGGAGGTGATAATAAATAATGGACTACATCACAAAGCCGACAAACCGAAAAGAGTTAAGAGACTTTTCGGTTGTATTCAGATGTTTATTTGGCATAACAGACCCAAATGCGCCTTTTCCTGTACTGGAAGCATTAGAAATGATTCCAGATGTATTTAAAGGAGCGTATTTCGTTATTGTTGAAGACAAAGAATTACCCGTCACTGTCCCAGCAAGGTGCCTTTTAAACGGACCAGATGATTTCAAAATAGAAATTAAGGAAAGCGTCTACAGAGGCGCTTTTGAGAAAAAAATAGGTGCATATCTGGGATTCATATGTCATGAGATGTGTCACATTTTTCTTTATAAAATAGGATTTACGCCAATTGTTGAACGCAGCTTTGGTAATAACGAGATACCAGCTTATAAATCCGTTGAGTGGCAGACCAAAGCAATCTGTGGTGAAGTATTAATGCCATATGATGCAACAGCTAATATGCATTATACGGAAATAATGAAAAAATATCATGTTTCTAAAGATATGGCGTTATACAGAGATGAATACTGAAACCTTGTCTTTTTCAGGAGGTGGTTTTATTGATTGTGTATGAAACGACAAAGAAAAACGCATTAACAAGTTGCTGGTAACAACGTGTCAATGCGTTCTCTCAAGATATGCTATAGCAATCTTAGTGATGTTTGATTATTATAGCATACTGAGCCTTTCTTTGTCAATTGATATTCCGTACAAAAATATTAATTTCAATTGATGGCTATACCATCAGAAAGGTCTTTGAGTATGCAAAACTTAATAAAAATAGCAAATTATCTTTATGACTATTTAAAAAAGAATGGTATTAGTTTTAACAGTTTCGGTTACCCTGTTGTTCCGGAATACATGCTGCTGAACGAATACCCTGACGATGTAATTACTTTTTATAACAGACATTATTCATCATGTGAAAAGTCAAAAACAGTAATTTGCTCATATACCAATGATAAAAACATATACACAAGATTATCGTCTTTAGATCATGATATTGAAATCTATAAAGAGTATATGGGGATATGTGGGTTCGATCTTAGTCCAAGAATCACATGGGATATTAACCTTCAAAGATTCAACATTCTTCTTTCTCAAATGGCGAACATTTATTTAGGATTACATGGTATCAGATTTTTCCCTAATTTCAGAACAGGTACATGGAACACTATCAATTCTCTTTCTGCATATCCATTGCATTGCACTTTTTCTATAGGTGCGCTTGGTTGTTCGCACGGATATGTTGAACTGAATAAATCATTTTTAAAAGAAAAACTTACCTATACACTACCTTCTAAAGTTTTTATTTACGGAAAACTAAGGCCGGAGTACGAGGAAATACTCAATGAAATGGATATCATTTATCGGGTTTATCCGGATTTTCAGCGTAAAAGCCGTTCGGGAAAGAAGGTGGCATAATGGATTCTAAAACAGAATATTCTTCAAGTGCCACAGCGATGAAAAAAATCGCAAAACTTGATAGCAACCTTGCCAAAGAGCTTGATAAAGGAATTGAAAGAGCAAACAAGTTTAAACAGAACTGGAAAAGTGTAAACATTAATGAGGTGGTAAAAAAATTTGCCCCTAAATCGACACCACATCAGGTCAATGGTAAAATTGTATTTGAAAACGCTGATCATACCATTGCTGTTGTAGCAGATGCAGCAGGTGGATATCTTAGAATCCAAGACTTAACTTCACACGCCAAAAGAGGTCTTTACCTGACACTTGATGGAAAAAACGGTCACAACGTTACTATCAATGGCAAAACAAGAGGCAGAAGTAATGTAGAATATGAATTAGCTACTCACTTCAGAATAAAGAAAAAGGAGGAATTATAATGGCTTTATCATGGAAAAAATGCTACGTAAATGTTCCTGTCAATCAAACTGGCATTGAAGAGCATGAAACATTTGATTCAGAAATGAAAAATATTTATTCTTTCGAGTTTTCCGAAAGCGAATACTCTCTTTTAAGCGATTTTTTTTATGAAATGAATAAAAATTTCAACATCATAATTGATATATTCGAAGAAGAAGTCCTTGAAAACAATAATATTACTGCAGCCATCAACCTCTTAAATGAATACATATCTAATATAAATAATATTAATCCAGAATTACATGATGCTTTAGATAAACTTATGAAGGCTTTCCGAAAAGCTGAGGAATTAAGCATGCCAGTCTATTTTGATTTTTAAAGGGAAAAACATGAAAAACACTTATTGTAGACAAAAATACCTGTTTGAAGAAGATCATTCTGATTTAGAACTAAGTTCTCTTATCGACATCTCCCGCAAACATGACAATGTTCAAGATTACAATGTTCCTTATAATCTTTTAGACTGTAATCTACCGTATGTACGAAAAATCAGTACAGATGTTCTTGATGAACAAACAGATACGTTTGATGAATTTCAAAAAATAGTTGCTATGATATCTGATGTAGATGAATTGATATTGATTGATTCTCGAAAAAAGAACTGCAATTCGGAAATAATTGATAACTTTTCAGAAATAACACTAAAAGCATATATCAGTCTTTTTTATAAATGCGGAATCAAAAAAATAATCATAGCCCAAACATAAATTTGCTAAAATCAGAACTTACAGATCAAAATTACAAGAGTTCAAATAAAGCTCTTGATATTGAACATAATGAGTAGAAAAATTCATATTAAAAGTTTTGTGGCGTTCATATGTTATTGGCATTAGACATGAATTGAGGAAATAAACAGCATGAATAAAAAAACGCAAATTAGAAACAGTACCGTCGATTTTCTTGTATTCACACGCGATTCTGGTGATGAAGGCATTGAAGTGCGTGTTCAGGATGGCGATGTCTGGCTGACTCAGAAGGCTATAGGTGAATTGTTTGGTGTTGGAAGGCCAGCAGTTACAAAGCATTTGAAAAATATAATTTCCAGTGGAGAACTTGATGAAAATTCAGTATGTTCCATTTTGGAACATACTGCGGATGACGGAAAAACGTATAATTACAAGTTCTATAATCTGTCTGCTATAATGGCAGTCGGTTACAGAGTTAACAGTGATAAAGCGACAGCTTTCAGACAGTGGGCGACAAAAGTACTCGATACGTTTGCTAAGCGTGGTTATGTTCTCGATAAAAACAGACTGGAAAACGGACAGATTTTTGGGGAGGACTACTTTGAACATCTTCTTGCTGAGATACAGGAGATCAGAGCGAGTGAAAGAAGATTTTATCAGAAGATAACTGACATTTATTCTACTGCAGCTGATTATGATAAAGATAGCAGGATAACTAAAGAATTTTTTGCAATGGTACAGAATAAAATGCACTTTGCAGTTCATGGGAAGACTGCTGCGGAAATGATCGTTGAAAGAGCAGACCATACCAAAGAGCATATGGGTTTGACAAGCTGGAGAAACGCACCTGACGGTAAGATAGTAAAGACAGATGTATCTATAGCTAAAAATTATCTTAAAAAAGATGAGCTAAAGGAACTAAACGAGATAGTTACTATGTATCTTGATTATGCTGCACGTCAGGCTCGTCGTCATATTCCAATGACCATGGCTGACTGGGCAGAAAAACTGGATGCTTTTCTGCAGTTTAACGACGCTGAAATACTGAAGGATAAAGGCAAGGTAACAGCTGCGATAGCCAAAGCGTTTGCAGAAAGTGAATTTGAAAAATACCGTGTAATTCAGGATAGGCTTTATCAAAGTGATTTTGATAAGCTGGTTAATACTGGAGAAACACTTGATGATAATTCATTGCTTGAATAAAATATAATACATTTTATTCAGTATTTCAACATGTGCAAAAAAATGCACATGTTCAATAATTCGACAAAAAGGAAATGCTTCGCATCTTTGTGATGCGAAGCATTTTTGTATATGTTCTTAATTATCAGTGATAATCGGAAAGTGAAATACCGTTTTCGCCGAGCGGGATCTGGTGGTCGAGACCGATGAACTTGCCGTCATCTGTCTGCCAGAGAACTTCCTTGACGAATTCGTACTTGTCCTTGTCCCATGTAGTGAAGTCATCGAGAACAAGTCCGCCTGTGTCGCCTGAGTTTGCGTTGAAGCACCAGAATGTGTGGTGGAGCTTGTTTTCCTTGATGAGTTTTCTGCAGTAGGTCATCCATGTGAGGTTAGGTTCCTTCATGAAACCGCCCCATTCACCGATGAGAAGCGGAGCTTTCTTCTGTTCGTAGATGTAGAACCAGTTGTCGCGCCAGCAGTCGTCCATGAGTGAATCGAATGTGTAACTGCCTTCGAACCACGGCTGTTCGTATACTGTCGGGCCGTAGTCGTGAGGTGAGTAAACGAGCTTGTTATTGTATTTGCCGAGGTCTACCGGATTATCTGCTACGCCGCGGAGGTTACCGCCCCACCAGTTGAAGTAGTAGTCAGATTTATCAGTCGACTTGTAGTTGCCGTTCTTCTTTGTGTCGGTAGGATAGCACTCGATACCTTCGACCATTACAAGCAGGTTAGGGTTCTTGTTAAGAACTGCAAGGCCGGCCTTTTCAGCGATGTACTTCCAGTTGTCAGAATCCTTTGAATCGTCCCATTTAGCACGAGGTGATTCGTCCGGCTTTCCGTGAGGTTCATTTTCAAGGTCGATGGCAATGATAGTGTCGTCATCCTTGTATGTTGAAGCGATCCATTCGAGGGCTCTTATGTAGTCCTTTTCGGAGATTTTGTCGTCGCACCATAACGGATAGTTATGACCTGCTGCGTTCGTTGTTGCACAGTGGAAATCGATCATGATCTTCATACCGTTGGCACGGCACTGACCGATAACGTAGTTGAATATCTCAAGGCTGTTCATTCCTACGAGATAGGAGTTTGTAGCCTGATTGAAGTTTGCCTGCGGATAGGTGCCGTCCTCCCACTGATTTACGAGTTCAGTTGAGATAGGAATTCTGATAAGGTTGAATCCGTGATCTGCAATGGCGTTTACAGATGTGTTCAGATCAGCGTTCCAGAGTCCGTCGAAAATGTTGGTACCTGTGTTGTATCCGAACCAGTTGCATCCGGTGAGCCAAACTTCCTTGCCGTTTGAATCAACGATCTTGTTCTTTTCAACATAGAGCCAGTCATCTGTTGAAGGAGCAGGAACTTCCTTTGCGTTCGGTGAAGAAGTCTGTCCTCCGTTCTGATTATTGTTCTGGTTCTGATTGTTGTTATGGTTATTATTATTGTTGTTGTTGTTCTGTCCGTTCTGAGCGTTATTAGAAGCTGATGTATTCTTTGCGGTGAAAACAGCTTCCTTTGCACTTATATCTTCCGGCGATGCGATCTGGATGCCGAAGTTGATGCTTCCGTTAGGAAGAATGTTGCCGGTGTTGTTGTCCGGCTTGATAATAAGTGTGCTTCCGTCAAGTTCCCAGGTAAGTCCCCATGAATTCTTGACGTCGATGTCCTTGTTTACAGGCAGTGTTACTTTCCAGTCGCTTATGGTTTCAGACTGGTTGTTTGTAACAGTGCCGTCGAGCTGGTAAATGTTTATGTTTCCTTCCGGCCAGCTGTTACCGTTCTTTAAAGTAAAGGCGATCTTTTTGGTATCAGCGTCCGCACCGGAGTTTTTGTCTGCAGACTTATCCTTTGAATCGGATTTATCCTTGTCTTTTTCCTTATCTTTATCTTTTTCATCGTCGGAGCTGTTTTCTTCGTCAGCTTCTGAAGATGATCCGTCTTCATCATCTTCCTCTTCGCTTTCTTCTGCGTCAGCTTCACTGCTGTCAGAAGAACGTGTGTCCGGAAGGGAAGTGTTCTCATCCGGCTGGTCGCAGCCGGTCAGAGAGAATGAGGACCAGATAAGGCAGAGTGAAAGAAGGGCTGCCGTGATTTTTTTAGTTCCAGTCAATTTACACTCATCCTTTATAATCTTTAATTTTTTCCGTGTTGCATTTATGGAAACTCTGATTCAGTAGTGCTGTATCTGCGGCTTTATCAGCGTTCCCTTTATTATTGTATTTTTGTTTTCGGGTAAAATCTCTACAGAATAATTCTATCTCATAACACAGTTATTGTCAAATTAATTCATAGTTAAAAATTTATTTTCATTCAAATAGATATTATTTAATATAAAAGACCGCCCGTTTTTGTCATTTGGATTATAAAATGTAGTATTTAATTTATGCTTAAATTGTAGATTTTTATTGAATTTAAGCATTCGCTGTGGTATAATAAAAATGTACAATTTTAAAAACTAACCTTACCTTACACACATAGGTACAGGTATTCTGGAGAAGAAAATATGAATAATTATGATGTAATTATTGCAGGAAGCGGAGCAGCCGGACTTTATGCTGCTATCAATCTCCCTGAAAACCTTAAAGTACTTGTAATTTCAAAAAGGGAGCTCAAGCTCTGCAATTCAGCGCTTGCTCAGGGCGGTATCGCCGGAGTTTACGATTCTCCAAATGACAATATCCAATTGCATCAGAATGATACACTTATTGCCGGAGGATTTAAAAACAATAGTGAAACACTGCACATTCTCGTAAGCGAAGCAGCATACGACATAGAAAACATCATTAAGTTCGGTGTTGAATTCGATAAAAATCCTGACGGAACTTACCACCGCACACTCGAAGGCGGTCACTGCAGACACAGAATATTCCATCACAAGGATGCGACCGGTGCCGAGATCGTTGACAAGCTCATAATCAAGGCGAAGTCACTTCCTAATGTTACAATACTTGAAAACACACTTATGTGTGAAGCAGTCAAGACTGATACCGGTTTTTCAGTAAACCTTCTCAACGAAGACGGATACACTGCTGCAAACAGCCATTTTCTTATCATGGCTACAGGCGGTATAGGACGTGTATATGAATTCACAACAAACTCTGCTATCGCAACAGGTGACGGTATCTCAATGGCCTATGACATGGGCGCTGACATAAAGAACTTAAGCTATGTTCAGTTCCATCCGACAGCTTTCAACAACAGACAGACCAGAGAATGCTTCCTCATTTCCGAGGCTGTACGAGGCGAGGGTGCTTACCTCCGCAACTATCACGGCGAGAGATTCATGCACAATTACGATGACAGACTTGAACTTGCTCCGCGTGATGTTGTTTCACACTCAATTATTCACGAAAGCAGAAAACAGAACTCCACTGAGTTCTATCTCGATATAACACACAAGGATCCTGAATTCCTTAAGAACCGTTTCCCGATGATCTACAAGAATCTTCTTGATCAGGGATTTGATCTTACAACGGACTGGATCCCGATATTCCCGTGCCAGCACTACCTCATGGGAGGTATCAACGTTGACAAGAACGCTCAGACCAAGATAAGAGGTCTCTACGCTGCAGGCGAGTGCTCACACACAGGTGTTCACGGCAACAACAGACTTGCCAGCAACTCACTGCTTGAAGCTCTTGTATTCTCAAGACACGCTGCAGCTCACATAGCAGCTTCAGCTGAAAGTGTTCCGAAGGAATTTGCTGAGCACAAGTTTGACACACATGAAGACAAGCCGGTGATCCCTAAGGGAATCAGAACTGAGGTTCGTAAGATCATGCAGGAAAGCGCCTTTGTCATTCCGGACAAGGAAGCTGCTGTACGCGGATTTGAAAGAGTCAAGGAACTCAGAAATCTCATTCACTCGGAAGACTACTGCGTAAACAGAGACTATGTTGAAGCCAACTCTCTCATTACCATCGCATATCTCATTCTCAGGGAAATTATTTAAGTAAGAAAGGGAATTTTCTATGAAGCTTTCTCAGCTGTACATTGACGATATAATAAAGACTGCGCTTCTCGAAGATATTAACTACATGGATGTCACAACTGACAATCTGCTTGATGATTCTCACAGAAGCGAAGCATACTATGTTGCCAAGGATGACGGTGTTCTCTGCGGTATCGAAATAGCAAAGCGTGTATTCGATCTTGCAGGAGCAGACGTTGATTTTACTGTAAAGATAAAAGACGGCGAACATGTTAAAAAGGGCGATATCATTGCTGAAATGACAGGTTCAACAAGAACTCTTCTCAAGGGTGAAAGAACAGCCCTCAACATTCTTCAGCACATGTCAGGAATAGCAACTGCAACAAACAAATGTGCTGAACTTATAAAAGGCACTAACGCCATGGTAACTGACACAAGAAAGACTCTTCCTGGTCTCCGTGCGCTTCAGAAATATGCTGTTACGGTAGGCGGCGGAAAGAATCACCGCTACAATCTTTCTGACGGGGCAATGCTCAAGGACAACCACCTTGATGCTTACGGCGGTATCACACCTGCTGTAAAGGCTCTCCGTGAAAAGATAGGCCACATGGTAAAGATCGAAGTCGAGGTAAGAAATCTTGACGAGCTGAAAGAAGCTCTTGACTGCGGATGCGAAGTTATCATGCTCGACAACATGAGCTGTGATGATATGAAGAAGGCAGTTGAGATAACAGCCGGCAGAGCGCTTCTTGAAGCATCAGGAAATGTTACTGAAGCAAATATCAGAGACGTTGCTCTGACAGGCGTAAACATCATCTCACTCGGAGCGCTGACTCATTCAGTAAAGTGTTTTGATATTTCCATGAAAATAAAGACAAAGAAATAAAGGAAATGCTGATTTATTAATCAGCGCGGGGCGCAGATCCGCCCTCCGGAAATCCGGCGAAGCAGGATTTCCGATGTGATTAGTGTTTCTTAAGAGAAACGATTAAAAATAAGGAAGTGAGCATAAAGTGGATAGTTTATTTGACAGTTTCAAAAGCAACTACACCAAGGATTCATATCGTATTATGACCACTGTAAGTGCTTCGGTAAAGGAAACATTTTTCTATGTTCAGGAGATCGGTTATCTTGATGTTATCAAGCCTTATAACACGATTCGTGATAATCTCGATTCCTTCCTGTTCGTGATCATTCTTGACGGCAAAGGTGAACTCATTTACAACAACAGATCCTACACACTTACAAAGGGCTGCTGTTTTCTCATCGACTGCCTTAAGCCGCATTCATACAAGAGCAGTCTGAGTGAACCATGGAAACTTCTGTGGCTGCACTTCAACGGACCGACTGCCCGCGGATATTACGAATACTTTGCAAATGCCTATATAAACGTTATTCATCCTGATATTATCGATCCGTTTGAAGACCTTATGCGTCAGCTCATCGAGATCAATACCAGACATGATTCCTCCACCGAGGTGCGTTCTTCAAAGCTCATCGTTGATCTTCTTACTCTTATGATGACCTTCAAGAAGAACGACACGATCTACACTTCACAGATAGTAAGAAAGCTTGCTGAGATAAGAAGATACATAAACAGAAACTACACTACCGATATTTATCTTGAAACTATATGTGAAAAGTTCAACATAAGCAAGTTCCATTTAACCAAGGAATTCAAGAAAGCCTACGGTATCACAATTGCCAAGTACATAATGCATAAGCGTATAGGTAACGCAAAATGGCTGCTTAAGTACTCAGACAAGACACTCGAGGAGATTTCAGCTGCCTGCGGATTCTACGACACATGCTACTTCAACAAGCAGTTCAAGGCGATTGAATCTACAACACCTTACAAGTACCGCAAGTCGTGGCTTGAAAAAAATATCGAGTTAAAGACCGATGATGGAGAATAACGGAATAATCGCAACTGAGCCCATGAAACAAAGGTCCGTTCTTAGCGAAGGCAATAAGAGCCGTCTTTACTCTGTTATAAAGAGAGCCGCCCGTGGAGAAAAGATAACTTTCTCCGTTATAGGCGGCTCAATTACTCATGGCTGTCATGCAGATTCGCGAAGAGAGTCCTATGCGGAGCTTACCTGTGACTGGTGGAGAGATAAGTTTCCGTGGACAGTTGTAAACTATGTAAACTGCGGTATAGGTGCGACAGATTCCTACATCGGAGTTCATCGTGCAGGCCGTGATCTTCTCACTCACGATCCTGATATTGTAATAGTCGAGTTTTCAGTAAATGACACTGATGAAATGATCAATCCGGACTCATACAGATGTCTTGTAAAGAAGATACTTAACCACGATTCGGAACCGGCGGTAATTCTCCTGTTCATGGTGGATCAGATGGGAAGTACATTCCAGAAGGTTCACTCTGAAACAGGCTGGCTCTATGACCTGCCTATGATAAGCTACGCCGATGCCATCGGTCCGGAGATACAGGCCGGAAAGCTTAAGTGGGAGAACATCTCACCGGATGACATACACCCTTCCTCCGCAGGGCATGCACTTGTGGCGGAGCTTATCAATTCATATATGGACAAGGTGTTCTCGGAGACATTCTCAAGCGAGGCCGAATATTACGAGATCATCGAGTCAGAGGATAAATACGACAATGCACGTTTCCTTGACAACCGTGATATAAACCCTGTTTTGTGTACAGGATTCTGGCCTTCGGATATCAGTCCGCAGTTCCCGCACAGCTGGACAACGACCCAGGAGGGAAGGATCTGCTTTGAAGTCATTGCCCGGAACATAGGTATTGTTTTTCTGCGCACGATTGATTCGCGCAGCGGAACGTATTCTGTAAGACTTGACGGAAAACCGTGCTGTAATCTCGACGGCGACTTCACCGGCGGATGGGGCGACTATGCAGATTACAAGGAGATACTTGTGTCAGATCTTCTCCAGACACATTACATCGAGATAGAAATTGCTGACGGATCAGCGCATACCGGTTTTACTGTTCTCGGGCTGTGTCTCAGCTGATTACAGCGAATATTAAATAAGTTAGCGGATAACCTGAACTTCAGGATATCCGCTTTTTTAGCCTTATCGTATCACAGATCGCATAAACAAAAAGCCGAACCGGCAATGCCGGTTCGGCTGAATTATTTTATTCTGAAAAATCAATAATAAGCTTCGTTGTCGTGACCGTTGTAGTGTTTCTTGATCGCTTCGCTTGAACCGTATGAGAAACAGATCACTATGTTTATAACAAGTACTGCGAGGTACATTAACTTTGCTGTACCCTGTACCTTTGAGAACATTACGAACAGTCCAGGAAGTACGTGAAGAACTGTACCGAATGTAAATATGTTTGAAGCTATTTTTCTTGTTGTGTTTGACTTTACAAGCATTGCGGCCGCACCGCCGAGGAAGAGGATACCGAGGATCATTGTACACATGTTGCATGTTTCAAGGAATGCCGGAGTTTCTTCTTTAAGTGCCATGAAGGAATAAAGAAGAGTGATAAGTCCGGAGATCATGCCGATCGCCATGATAACGATAACGAGCATTCCGCCTTTTCTTGCAAGATCAGCTTCCTTTTCACGCATGAATTCACGGTAAGCTTCACGGCTCTTTTCTTCGTCAAAGCTGTCCGGAACTGAGTTGAGTGAACTTTTGATTGCTCTGTCAACTGCAGTCTTCTTTGCATTTTCAAGATCAGGGTCAACGAATTTTGGAACGTAACGCTGTTCAGCCTGAGGTTCTTCGGAAAGTACCGGCTTCTGAACATCATCCAGATTTCTGCTTGTCTGTCCTGCACCGCCGTACTGCTGGAATGGCTGACTTGTAGCCTGCGCATTCTGAGCGCCGTACTGCTGGAATGGCTGACTTACAGCCTGTGCATTCTGAGCACCATACTGCTGGAAAGGCTGACTTGCAGCCTGAGGATTCTGAGCGCCGTACTGCTGGAACGGCTGACTAACAGCCTGAGGATTCTGGGCGCCGTACTGCTGGAACGGCTGACTTGTAGCCTGAGTATTCTGAGCGCCGTACTGTCCAAACGGCTGGCTTACAGCCTGAGAATTCTGAGCACCATACTGCTGGAACGGCTGACTTACAGCCTGAGAGTTCTGAGCACCGTACTGCTGGAACTGCGGAGCTGCGGTCTGAGGATTCTGAGCACCATACTGCTGGAAAGCCGGAGCTGCAGCCTGTGAAGCCGGAGCACCATACTGCTGGAACTGCGGAGCTGCGGCCTGAGGAGCCTGGGCACCATACTGCTGGAACTGCGGAGCTGCAGCCTGAGGATTCTGGGCACCGTACTGCTGGAAGTTCGGGGCAGCGGCCTGTGCGTTCTGAGGAGCACCATACTGCGGTGCTGCGCCTGGTGTGAAAGTATCTGCAAGAACAGGAGCTGCAACATCGTCGAGTCCTGCTGTTTTCTTTTCAGGGGTATATGATGTTTCTTCAAGTGTGGGAGCCTGAATTCCGTCGAGACTACGTTTTACGGACTTTGAAGGATCGTATGTAGTTTCTTCAAGAACAGGGGCACTGATACCGTCAAGATTGTGGTTGTTTTCAGCCATTCCTGATCACCTCGCTGTTATTATGATTCGTGAGCTTAAAGTCTCTCAGAGTGTGAAAAAGCTTTGCCTCTGAGAGAATACGTTACTTAAGCTTACGGTTTTGTTTTTTTATCAGTTTTTTTCGATTGTCTGTGTTCTGTCCGGACCAACACCGATCATGCATACAGGGCATTCGATGAGTTCTTCAACTCTCTTGATGTATGCCTTGCATGTTTCAGGAAGTTCGTCGAATGATCTGCATCCTGAAATGTCTTCTGTAAATCCCGGGAGTGTTTCGTAAACCGGTTCAACTCCGTCGAGTTCTTCAAGGGCAGCAGGGAAGTTCTTGAGGATTGTTCCGTCAGCCTTCTTGTAAGCTACGCAAACCTTGAGGTCGCCGAGGCCGCAGAGTGTATCGAGCTTGTTGAGTGCCAGACCGTCAAGACCGTTTACTCTTACTGAGTGACGAACGATAACTGCATCGAACCAGCCTGTTCTTCTCGGACGGCCTGTTGTTGTACCGAATTCGCCGCCGATGTTTCTGATCTTGTCGCCGATCTCGTCATTGAGTTCTGACGGGAAAGGTCCCTTGCCGACTCTTGTTGTGTAAGCCTTGGCAACACCGATGATTCTGTCGATCATCTTAGGGCCAACACCTGTACCTGTGCATACACCGCCTGAAACAGGGTGTGATGAAGTTACGTATGGGTATGTACCGAAGTCGATGTCAAGAAGTGTAGCCTGAGCGCCTTCGAAAAGAATAGTCTTGCCTGCCTTGTTTGCTTCGTATGTGAGTACTGAAACGTCATCTACGTATGAAGCAAGCTGCCTGCCGTATTCTGTGTATTCAGCGATAACTGCTTCGAGGTCGAATGCTTCACCGCCGTAAACTTCTGTGATTATCTTGTTCTTGAGAGCGCCTGTAGAAAGTGCCTTCTTTCTGAATATTTCAGGGTGAACAAGGTCGTACATTCTGATACCGCAGCGTTCGTACTTGTCCATGTAAGCAGGACCAATACCGCGCTTTGTTGTGCCGATGTCGCTGTTTCCTCTGAACTGTTCTGAAAGTCCGTCGAGGAGGATGTGCCATGGCATTACTACGTGTGTACGTGGATCTATTTTAAGATTCTTTGTTGAAATGTTCTTGTCTTTGAGCATCTGGAGCTCTTCAAGGAAGTTCTTAGGATCTATAACAACGCCCGCACCTATAAGGCAGAGTGTGTCCGGATAAAGAATACCGGAAGGAACTACGTGGAGTTTATAAGTTACACCATTGTTTACAACTGTGTGACCAGCGTTGTTGCCGCCCTGTGAACGTACAACCACCTCAGCCTGTGACGCAAGGATGTCGATTACTTTACCCTTACCTTCGTCGCCCCACTGACTTCCGATTACTATACTACTTGGCATGTTCTGATTCCTCATTTCAAAATTTTTGGTTTCACTAATTGTTCTCACGCGTTCTTATGCGCAAAAACACCCGTATATATTATATCAATTTTAAATGCAACATGCAAGAGTTAATTTTCAAAAAAACATCTGCGTGGAGGTTTTTTCTGAGTCCTGGTGGTGTAAATATGGATCCAATAAAAGAAAAATTAAAAATTTAATGATAAACATTAAAAAACTATTGACAAGTATTAAATCCTGTGTTAATATAGATTCATGGACAGAGCGCTCGTCCGTAAAAGATCATATGATCGATGAGAATTACAAATATTATTTAAGGAGACTAAAAAAATGAACAATGAGAAACTGATGGCAAAAATAAGGAGAGTCGGAAAAATAAGCATAGCGGGAATAATTCTTTATTTTGTATATGTGGTTGCAGGTGCTGTACACGGAGCGAAAAATACATTTGTTGACGGATTCAGGGAAGGCTGGAATGATTATGATCCTGAAGCAGCTGATGCAGCGCTTACGGCGTCTGATATACTCGGGATCATAAGTGCATTTTTAATGATCGGAATTATAATATTTATTGTAAAATCAGCTATCCAGCTTGTTATCGGCCTGAGTAAGAATACATCCCCATTCTGCGAGAAAATCAGCCGTTCAACAAGAGATCTGGGTATCGGGCTTATACTTTCAGAACTGATCAGTGCAGTCTTAATGATTGTGAGTAAAATGCCTGTCGATATTGGATTTTCATGGCTTGCAGGTGTGATTTTCTATGCTTTTTCGCTGATATTCCGTTATGGAACAGAGTTGCAGCGAGAGGCCGATGAAACATTATGAGGTGATGTCTGTTGTCAATTATATTACGTCTTGACAGGGTCATGGCGGACAGAAAGATAAGTCTTAACGAACTCAGTGAACGGGTAGGGGTAAGTAATGTCAACCTTTCCAAGATCAAAACCGGAAAGGTAAGCGCGGTACGTTTTTCAACACTTAATGCGATATGCAAGGCACTGAACTGCCAGCCGGGTGATATACTCGAGTTCATTGATGATGACGAAGACGAAAATGGTGTAGAATAACAGAAAGATATAAAAGTTAGAACGAATAAAAGAACAGGACGCCATCTCTGCTTTTGCGGGATGGCGTCAATGCTTTCCTCGGTATGCCTTCGGCATACTATTGAAAACGGGCGCCGCTTGGCACCCGTTGTAAAAAAAGTTTTCTTTGGTGACTTAAAATGACATAATTCATATTGACACCAATGAGATAATGTGATATTATTGTAACAACAAGTGAGAAATAAATCACTTTAAGAAACAAATACATAACGTTTTGGAGGGCTTCAAAATGGATACCAAAGAAAAAATCAGAATGCTGAGAAAAAGATCCGCTGATAAGTCAATAAGCCGGGAAGAACGTCAGTCGGCTCTTGAAGAATATAAATATGAGATATACCGGAATGATAAACGAAAACTTATTTCGGTTGTTGATCAGGAAAAGTTCACTGCTGTTCAGTCTCTGGCTTATTCAGTATTTTTTGCATTGATGGGAATTGATCTTGGGGATGAACATACAAATATTTGGATGTTATATATTTTTGCACCAATTGTTTTTTGCGTTTTTTTGTTTTTGAATAGATATTTCGATTTAAAGTTTAAAAAAGAACCGGATGATGAGCTTTCTCTCAGAAACAAAGCTTTATCAAATACAATTGGATTTTACTGTGCGATTATCGTAACGATTATTGCAGCGTTAATTTATTTTCAAATTCTTGGACACGATACACTTGTTATAAGAAGTAAAAGTGCAATCCTTATGATTTTTTCATATATTAATATGATGTTATTTATTAATAAAGTGATCTTCCTGATAATTGAGGGAAGAGTGAAATCAATTGATGATGAAACAGAGGCGGAGGAGTAATGGCTGAATTCAGAACTAGGCTTAAAGAGCTGCGCGCCTCAAGAAACATGAAGCAAGGTGAACTTGCAGAGCTTGTTGGAGTAAGACGCGAAACAATAATCAGACTTGAAAAAGGGTTTTATAATCCTTCGCTTAAACTGGCGGTCGATATATCAAGAGTATTTGGTCTTAAGGTTGAGGATGTTTTTATTTTTGAAGATAGTAATGAAGAATAACAGTGATTCGTCTATATAATAAAATAATCTGTAGACTGCATTCGAAAATTAAATTATGATAGTAAACCGGAAATTCCGGACAGATCAACGCTGTCAGGGGTTTCCGGTTACTTTTTTGAATGGTGAACGAAAAAATATTTTACTTTCAATATAAATTTCACTTGACAAGTGTATAAAGCACTGCTATAATTGTATGCATAGAGGTTATACAATTTAGACTCTTTTAGCAGTTGCAAATGTTTGAAGGGTCGGACCTTTAGAAGGGGTGGACAGACAGAATGAATATCAATATCAGTAATTCAAGCGGGGAACCGATCTATCTGCAGATAGTGAATCAGATCAAAACGCTGATACTTGAGGGGAAACTCTGTGAAGGTGAAGCGCTGCCTTCCATGCGTGTTCTGGCAACGGAACTGCGTATCAGTTTTATGACAACAAAACGAGCGTATGAAGAACTTGAACGGGACGGTTTTATAGAGAGTTATACCGGCAAGGGATCGTTTGTAAAGGCACAGAATTTAGAGATATACCGGGAGGAGCAGATAAGACGTATCGAGGCGCTTCTTATGGAAGCAGGAGATGCGGCACGCAAAGCAGGACTTACCATGGAGGAACTGCACGAACTGCTCGATCTCGTAAACGGAGGAGATTAAAATGAGTACATATGAAAACGCAGTTGAGATCAGTGGCGTAAGCAAAAGATATAAGACTTTTGCGCTGGATGATATCAGTTTTACTGTTCCGAAAGGCTGTATAATGGGGTTTATCGGACAGAACGGTGCAGGAAAGACTACGACTCTCCATACCATGCTGAATATAAAGAAGACTGATAAAGGGCAGATAAAGATATTCGGACTTGACCACGCGAAAGACGAAAAAGAGATAAAGAAACGCATCTCTGTGGTGTTCGATGAAATGCCTTTTCATGATGTTTTCAATATAAAGGATATTTCAAAGATATTTGAGGGACTTTATCCGGAATGGGATGACGCTCAGTTTATGAAATATGCAGAACGTTTCGGACTTCCTCCAAAGCAGAAAATTGGCCAGTTCTCCAAGGGCATGAAAATGAAACTGCAGATAGCCTGTGCTCTTTCGCACAATGCGGAGCTGCTTGTAATGGATGAGGCGACTGCCGGTCTTGATCCGGTTGTACGTGACGAGATCCTTCATATTTTCATGGAATATATGCAGAACGGCGAACGTTCAGTACTCATGTCATCACACATCACTTCTGATCTTGAAAAGATCGCTGACATGGTTACATTTATCGACAGGGGAAAAATACTTCTTAGCGGCTACAAGGACGATATTCTCGGAAGTCATGGCATCCTTAAATGCGATAAGGACGAAGTGAAGAATATTGATCCTGAGGATATTGTAAGTATCAGAATGAATGATTTCGGTGCAGAGATCATGGTGAAAGACCGTGAGAGCGCAGCAGCAAAATACAGAAATGCAGTCATCGATTCAGCGGGACTTGATGATATTATGGTTTACTACGTTCACCGTGATGAAAAGGAGTGGTCATGATGGCACTGTACAGATCACTTGTTTACCGCGAACTGAAACTTACACAGAAGCATTATTTTCTCTATCTTGTACTGTATAGTCTCATGGGGCTTTTATTTATGCTTCCGTTAGTTCTGTCAGGCGAAGGAAGCTTCGATAAAAAAAGCGGGTTATCTTATGAAACCGGAAAAAGTATTATTCAGATGTTTGCAGTACTTCTGGCTCTTTTAGGTGCTGTTACATCCGGATCAACCAACAACGTTCAGAAAATGGACATTAATTCAGGATGGAAGCGCTATTCATATACTTTACCTCTTACTGCAGGTGAGAAAGCGATGTCAGATTTTTTACTGAAAATCTTAGTTTTCCTTTTGTTTGGAGTACTGTCTTCAGTTTTTGTACTGGGAATCAGTTACGGATCAGGATACGATGTGATGTGTTTTATGCTGAATATGTATCTGATAATGTCTGCAGAAATCTGGCTCATTGATGCAATTGAAAGCGGTGCTGTGGTGATCGGTTTAAACTCTTCCGTAGTAAAATCAGTTCTTATCACTATAATTCTGCTCACTGCGATTTTCCCGGTATTCGGTATAAATCTATTTACAGGAAAAATTACAAATGTATCTACCGGAGCAGAATACAGCGTATTTGATCTGGCTGAACGGAACAGTACTTTGATTTTCTCGATTCCATTCTTTGTTGTTGTATGCATCGGCTACTATCTGATCATGCGCAAGGCGTATGAAAGGAGAGAGGCATGATGATGAAAGGCTGGATCTACAAGGAACTCAGACAGAGATGGCTTCATTTGGTAATGATAATATTTCTGAGTATTATGCCGTTTATAAATCTGAAAATCTTTGGCTGGACTTTCGATGATTATCAGGTGGAGATGGTTTTTTATTTAGCAGAGACTTTTGCGATTATAGCCGGAACAGGCTTCATTCAGATGATGATGTTCAGTGGAGACGAAAGAAAAAGTTTTGGGTATTTTACCGTTTCAACGCCAGATGGTTTCCGGGCTTTTCTCTTTAATAAATACCGCCTTATACTGATTATGATGGCCTTGTTTTTTATAGGTACCATAATAGCTAGTTTAGTTTATGCTCCTTATTTGGTTGGGAGTATTATAAATCGTGTAAGATGGGCTTTAATACCGATTTTGTGTATACAGTTAATTGTACGTGCGATAGATATACCGTTTGTTTACCGGTTTGGGACACAGAGAGGAAATACAGTTAAAGTTATATCTCTGATATTACTGGCGTTCGCAGTGCTTATTATGCTGATATTAACAGATGATACAGAAAAAATAATGGATACAGCGCGTTTGGTTTTAAAAATATTTGGATCTCTGAGTTCCTGGCCGGTATTTATTGCATGTTCGATGCTTATCTATTATCTTTCTTACAAGATAACATGCTGCCTTTACCTTAAAGGTGTGGAACATTACGGGGAATAGGAGATAAAAAAAGGTGAAGGAGAGTTGTGTGATGAAAGGCTGGATCTACAAGGAACTGCGGCAGAACTGGGTTTTTGTTTTAACTGTAGTTTTTCTGGGAATGTACCCTTTATTGAATATCTTTAGTCTGGAATATGTATTTAGAAACGTTGAGGGTATGGATTCATTTCGTACTTTTGCACCAGTATACGTATTATCTAGTATAGTATTCATGGATTCATCATTACTGAAAATGAATGAGAAAAAAATATGGGGATACTTTGTAACATCAACATCATCGGGTTACAAGGGATATCTCCTCGTAAAATATGCAATAATATTTCTTGTGACAATACTGCATCTCATTACTGCGCTGATATTTGATTCTCTGTTCAGAAATATTGAAGCGTCGAGAGGATATACAGGATTTACGGTTATGCCATGGCTGTTTATAGGTTATTCATGTTTACAGTTGTTATACTGCGCGGTTGTTCTGCCGCTTACCATTCGTATGGGAGTAAGAAAAGCAATTACGGTTATGGTTTTCTTTCAGATGTTATTGATCATAGGATTTACTGCGGTTTTGATCAGTAACAGTAATATCACACTGACAGAAATGCTTGCCGACTCCAGAGAATATGAAGCGCCTTTAGTATTGAAGATATCAGTAATTATGGTATCACTGATGGCATATTGGGGTTCATATTTCCTAAGCTGCAAACTTTACCTTAAAGGGGTTAAGTATTGCAGATAATAAAAACAGAACAAAAGAAAAAGCCACCGCTAAGATAACAGGTTATTCCGTTATCTTAGCGGTGGTTTGTTATATTTAAAATATGATATACAGCTTATGGATTAACAAGTGTATTTACTACCTTGTTGAAGTCGATGATGTTTAAAACACCGTCGCCGTTCATGTCTGAAAGGTTGATCATTGCCTGACTGAAATTAACTTCCATCAGAATATATCTCTTCATGATGAGGAGGTCGTCGGCGCTGATCATGTTATCGTAGTTGACGTCGCCAACTATGATGTCAGTTGCTTCCATTGACCAGGTGCCATGTTCGGATGTTCCTGAAATTTTATCGCCGCGGAAGAAGCCGTTAAGTTTTACAAAAGAAAAATTAGAAGATTCCGGATGTTCGATCCATTCAAAACCCTGCATGTTTATGTTTCCACTTTCTTCACTGATCGAACCGGAGAACTTGTAGCTTCCTGTTTCGGCATACTGCTGGTCTGCCTTTTCAGAAGGTGAAAAGTAAGCTGTACCGGTTATTTTATTATCATCGGAATTATCGTCGATAGTAAACTTGTAGTTTCTTCTTACAACTATGTCTCCGCTGCAACCGTCATATTCGCCGACCCACTGTCTGTGAATGTTTTCTTTTTTGATTTTCATGTCAGTGAAATCATCAGATTTTTTTGTTAGCTTGAAAGGCTTGGCTGATGATGAATCTGTGACTCCGCTGTAAGATTTGTCTGTAGGATCAACAGTGCCGGAAAAGGAACCGAAACCCCAGCCGTCTGCGTTTTCTTCCCATGACTGACCCTTGAAATTCATTTTACCTGTTTCTGAATTATAGTTTCCGGTGAAATAATACTTCTCGTGTTCTTCGGAAGTGATAGTCGCAAAACCTTTGATTTTTCCGTCTGTGCAGTCATAGATATCGAGTTTTATTGTTCTTTCGATATTAGTACTGTTAGAGTAACCGGTGTAAAACCCTTCCCATATGCCTTTGATCTGTTCGTCTGTCAGGTTTTGAACTTCAGCTTCTGTTTCAGTTGTTGCCGCAGCGTCTTCCGCAAATACGGTGCTGATGCCGTTAAATGCGTCTGTTCCGGCAGCGGCTGCAAATGCGAGAGCCAGTGCTGAGATACCTGATAATACTTTTGTTGTTCCTGTTCTTTTCATTTTTTATAATCTCCCTTATCGTAAAATATGTAGTGTAATGTATTAAATTTCACTACAATCTCTATTATACATCTGTCTATTAATCTGTGTCAATGAAATCTGGTTATAAAAGCAAATAATTGTTGAAATATTATAGATTTATGCTAAAAATGACAAAAATATAGTGAAAGTCTTCTAATTCGGACTTTCACTATATCTAATGGAAGCACTGATCTGCGTGAGGGTAAACGAGTGATGTTGTCTGCCTTTCATGCAAATCAGTGTTTCTTTGTATTATAGAGTTAAGGAAACGCTGAGATTATTTTATCTTCCAGATGTTCTCTGCGTAGTCGGCAATAGTTCTGTCAGAGCTGAACTTGCCGCAGTTACACATGTTGAGCCACATCTTTCTGCCGAATGCAGCTTTGTCCTTGTAATCGCTGTTGCACTTAAGCTTTGCTTCAACGTAGCTTTCAAGGTCGCCGAGGAGATAGTAGTTGTCCGGCTTGTGCCAGCTTGCGCCGTCGAGAAGGGAAGTGTAGAGTTCTCTGAAATCGCCGCTTCCGCCGTCGTCGAATGTGCCGTCAACAAGAGTTTCGATTACTCTTCTGATCTTGTCATTGCCGGCAGCAAGTTTTCTTGAGCAGTATTCCGGCATGATCTTTTCGAGTTCTTCAACCGTTGCACCGAAGATGTAGTTGTTTTCGCGACCGGCTTCTTCAACGATCTCGATGTTTGCACCGTCAAGTGTGCCGAGCGTTACAGCACCGTTTGCCATGAGCTTCATGTTTCCTGTACCTGATGCTTCTGTGCCGGCAGTTGAGATCTGTTCAGATACTTCAGCGGCAGCGATGAGCTTTTCAGCGTAGGAAACATTGTAGTTTGAAACGAATACCACCTTGATGAGTTTGTTTACTTCATCGTCCTTTTCGATCATAGCAGCGATCTCGTTGATGAACTTGATGATTGCCTTTGCACGTCTGTATCCCGGAGCCGATTTTGCACCGAAGATGAATGTTACCGGGGCAAGATCCTTTATGCTTCCGTCCTTTATGCCGAAGTAGAGCCAGAGGATGGAGAACGCATTGAGAAGCTGTCTCTTGTATTCGTGCAGTCTCTTGATCTGGATGTCGAAGATGCTGTCCGGATCGATCTTTATTCCTTCGCGGTCGAGAATGAATTTTGCAAGCTGTTCCTTCTTTGTCTTCTTGATGGCAAGGAATCTGTTTATGATGTCTGCATTGTCTGCGTATTCAGTAAGCTTCTTAAGCTCGTCAAGATTTGTTACCCAGTCCTCATTTCCGAGAAGTTCAGTGATGAGTGCTGAAAGTTCCTCGTTGCAGAGAGCAAGCCATCTTCTCTGTGTGATACCGTTTGTCTTGTTCTGGAAACGTTCCGGATAAACGGTGTACCAGTCGTGAAGTGTATTTGCCTTCAGGATCTCAGTGTGTATCTGTGCAACACCGTTTACATATGATGAACAGTAGGTAGCCATATTTGCCATATGAACCTGACCACCCTTTATGATCTTCATGACTTCGATGCTTTCTTTCTTGATATCCTTTCTGTACATCTCAGCGAGGTATTCTTCATTTATCATGAAGATGATGTCGTAGATTTCAGGAAGGAGTTCCTTGATAAGGCTTTCATCCCACTTTTCAAGAGCTTCCGGCATGATTGTGTGGTTGGTATAGTTGAAGATCTTCTTTGCCATAGCAAAAGCTTCGTCAAATGAAAGGCCTTCATTCTGTGTGAGAAGTCTGATGAGTTCCGGAATTGAGATAACCGGATGTGTGTCGTTGAGCTGGATAGTAACAAAGTCAGCCAGAGTCTTAATGTCGCCGTGGTTCTTTTTGTGCTTCTTAATGATATCATTAAGTGAGGCACTGCAGAAGAAATACTGCTGCTTCAGTCTGAGCTTCTTACCTTCTCTTGTATCGTCATTTGGATAAAGTACTCTTGAGATATCTTCAGCAAGGACTTTTTCACGGCTTGCTTCAAGATACTTCTGGTCGTTGAAGAGCTTAAAGTCAAAGTCCTCAAAAGCCTCAGACTGCCAGAGCCTTAAAGTGCCGATATTCTTTGCACCGTAGCCGATTATCGGGATGTCATACGGAACAGCAAGCACCTTCTGGTCGCTGTAGTTGATTTCGACTGCATCTTCATCGTGTCTTACCGACCATGCGTCGCCGTACTTTGTCCAGTTGTCAGCTTCTTCTGTCTGGAAGCCGTGTTCGATCTTCTGCTTGAAAAGACCGTACTTGTATCTGATGCCGTATCCGTCGAGAGGAAGGTTAAGTGTTGCTGCACTGTCGAGGAAGCAGGCTGCCAGTCTTCCGAGGCCGCCGTTTCCGAGAGCGGCATCTTCTGCAGCTTCGAGGTCATCAAGTGAAAATCCGGCTGCTTCAAAAGCCTTCTGTACATCCTTGTAAATTCCAAGGCAGAGAAGATTGTTGAACACTGATCTTCCGATAAGGAATTCCATTGAAAAATAGCATGCACGTCTTTTGTCAAGATGTGCTTTCTTACTTTCCTTCCACAGTCCGGAAAGATTTCTCATAACGGTTTCACTCAGTACATTGTGGAGCACGTGAGGGGATGTTACGCCTTCATTTTTTAGTTCTTCAAGATTACTTTTCAGTTCTGCAAGAAATGTCTGCTTGTTCATTTTTTTCGTCCTTTCTCATGGGTAAATTTCCTTAGTGGATACTGCATTAAGGCTTTGAACGCCTTCTTGTATCAGTATATTAAACGCATTATGAATGCGGCTTTGGCTCAGGTTTGTCTGTATCAGCTTTTTTCTGCGGTTTCTTTGCTGCCTTGATCTTTTCATCGCATGAGCTGTCCGGTGATTCTTCTGCTTTGCACTCTTTTGCGACCGTCTCTTCCGTGTCCTCAGGAAGTTCCGAGCATCTGTTGTAAAGAGTGTTGAGCTTAAGGATCTTTGCTTTCAGTTTGTCAGTGAAATCCTTTTTCTTTGCTCTGTATGTCCAGTTGCCGGACAGGGTGGAAGGAATGTTCATTCTGCAGTCTGTGTCTGCATCGATGAAATCCTGGAACTGTGCTACCGCGGCATCTGAAACTCCTGACCATACAAGGCGGAGCATTGCTTCCGGTATCTGAGTGTCGAGTTTTACATTCAGATAGTCAAGGCAGAATTTCTTTGAATCCTTATCGAGCGACTTGTACCATCCCACAAGAGTGTCATTGTCGTGTGTACCTGTATATGAATAGGAATTGGTATCGGTAAAGTTGTGCGGCAGATAATCGTTTTTGCTGTCGGAGAATCCGAATTCAATTACCTTCATGCCCGGATAGCCGACCTCATCGAGCATTTCCTGTACATCCGGTGTGAGAAATCCGAGGTTTTCGGCAATGATGTCAAGTTTTCCGAGTTCCTCTTCAGCCTTTTTGAAGAGCTTTGCCCCAGGACCTTTCTTCCAGATGCCGACTTCGGCAGTTTCGTTTCCGTACGGTATGCAGTAGTAGCCTGCAAATCCTCTGAAATGGTCGATACGGATGATGTCGTAGGTTTCGGCAGCATTCTGTATTCTGCTTATCCACCAGCTGAAATCAGTTTTCTTATGGTAATCCCAGTCGTAGAGCGGATTGCCCCAGAGCTGGCCGGTAAGTGCGAAACAGTCCGGCGGACAGCCGGCAACTGCGACCGGTTTTTTGTCTTCGTCGAGCTCAAAAAGTTCAGGGGTTTTCCACACTTCTGTACTGTCGAGAGAAACGTAGATCGGTATGTCACCGATTATCTTAATGCCTTTTTCATTGGCGTAGGTCTTAAGTGCCGTCCACTGCTTTTTGAAGCAGAACTGGATGAACTTGTGGAAACCGATCTCATCTTTCAGCTCTTCCTTTGCCTTTTTGATGGCATCTTTATCGCACATCGCGAGTTCTTCCGGCCACTTGTACCACGGCTTTCCGTCGTAGTGAAACTTCAGACTCATGAAGAGTGCGTAGTCACCAAGCCATTTACGGTTTATCATTTCAAAGAGCCTGTACTCAGGTGTTATCTCAAAACGCGAGTAGGCTTTGCGGAGCACTTTGTAGACATTCTCATAAAGAAACTCGTAGTCTATTTTTTCCTTGTCCTGCTCCCATTTTATGCTCGTATATTCATCCTTCTTAAGCAGACCTTCCTTTTCAAGAAGCTCGAAGTCGATGAGATACGGATTCCCTGCAAATGCAGAAAAGCTCTGGTACGGTGAATCACCGTAACTGGTAGGGGAGAGCGGGAGTATCTGCCACAGCCCCGTTTTTGTTTCAGCAAGAAAGTCGGCAAATCTGTAAGCTTCCCTGCCCATTTTTCCAATGCCGTACTCAGACGGCAGACTTGAAATATGAAGTAGTATACCGCTTTTTCTCATAGTATTTCCTTTCTCTGATTACCCTCAGATCAAAAGATATCCGGTGGAGTGAAAATAAAAAAGCTGACAGGGCGGAAAGATACACCGTCAGGCTTGTCTGTACATGGATGTGGCGTGCGCCGCCTTTAAGCATGTACAGATGATCTTTCTGTTGTCAGCATAAGAATATTCTTTTAGTTTCATATTGAATCCCACCCCATTATCAATATTGTTTATTATAACACATTATTACGGGAGATTCAATACAAATCGGTCAATATTATTTTTCCTTGAGAAGATCTCTGATCTCTGTAAGAAGGATCTCTTCCTTTGTTGGTTCCGGAGGAGCAGCCTTTTCTTCCTCTTCCTTCTTCTTCTTGCCGAGTTCCATAGCCTTGTTTACAGCCTTAACGATTACGAAAAGGATGACAGCCATGATGAAGAAGTTGATAACTGCTGAGATGAATGCGCCGTAGTCAAAAGCCACACCGTTGATCTTGAACTGACCGCCGACAGGGATGAGGTTACCGTTTTCGTCTGTCTTGCAGCCGCCTGTGATGAGTGAGATGAGAGGATTGATGAAGCTGCCTGTAAGAGCAGTTACGATGTTCTGGAAAGCAGCACCGATGATAACGCCGACTGCGAGATCCATAACGTTACCCTTGGCGATAAATTCCTTGAATTCGTCGATGATGCCCTTCTTTGACTTGATAGCTTCTACGACTTTGTTTTCGTTTGCCATGATACATACTCCTTTTTTCATAGTGAAATAATCTGTTATATATAATTATAGCTTATAACGTCAGTTTTTGCACTACTCATTATTAACAAAAAACAAATTTTATAATGAATGAAAATATGTTTAATTGTTGTAATCACATCGCTTGCAGTGATACTGTCGGATTACAGCTATGCGGATATATCCGGACTTTCAAATACATAACAATAAAAAATAACTGTAAAAAGAAAATAATTTACTGAAAAACGATAAATTTATATTGACAATCAAAACTCTTTGTGTTACAATACAGATAACAGGAAAAGCTGTACGTTCCGGACTGATCACCGGAATGAATATTGATACGTATCTTAATCATACAGGCTTTAGTCAAACGATGATAAACCGGATATCCGGCTTCACAGGATTTCCGTGGCGAGGGAGAATGCGCGGTTTTACCATGCACTCCGTGCTGATTTATGAATAGTCAGGAGACGAAGATTATGAATGAAGATATGAATTTAACATGCGATGGAATTAACGAAGGATTTTCATTTAAGCCGAAGGCTGTTTACAGTGACAAAGACAGAAAGACCGCACTGTTTGTATGGATCGCGGCGGCTCTGTTTGCTCATTTTGTTCTGTGGCATACGACAGGATTTATTACTACACTGTATTTTATCCTGATCATAACTGCTTCGGTTTTTATCCTTAAAAAGAACGGATGTATTTTTTCAAAGGGACAGAAAATCTGGACAGGTGTGCTTTATGTTTTCAGTCTGGTATTTTCAATTACTGCTGATACTACCGCCAAAGGACTGACCGTGGCATTCCTTATGACCGGCGGAGCGTATCTTGTCCACTGCGTTTCGGGCGGAACCGAACTGTTCCGTGATTATTCACCGTTCGATATCAGGAACAGTGTACTGAACAATCCTTTCAGCTGCCTCGGCAAGATATTTCCGGCAAGCATAAGCGGCGAAAAGAAAAAAGGCTTGAAAAATGCAATTTACGTTATGGCAGGTCTTCTGCTGGCAGTTCCTCTTACGATCGTTGTAGGTTCGCTTCTTATGTCTGCGGATGAAGGGGTTGAACGTATTCTCAGCGGTGTGGCTGAATATATTTATAACGGTGATTATACTCAGATCGTGTGGGAATCGATACTCACTCTTCTCGGAGCAATGTACCTTTACGGACTTTTCTACTCCCATACTCACGATGACTTTATTATCAAGGCAGATGACGACAGATGTGAGGCTGTGTGCAATAATTTCCGCAAGATGAATAATATAATAGTATACACGACAGTTACACCGATCTGCATACTCTATATTATCTTTTTCATCTCACAGGCAGCGTATTTCCTTTCAGCATTTTCCGGCAATCTTCCGGCAGAATACAGCTATGCGGAATACGCTAGAAAAGGCTTTTTTGAACTGTCCGGTATCGAAGCTATCAATGCGGTAGTTATCTTCCTTATGAATTTCACGGCAAAGAATTCCGGCAAAAACAAGAGCATGGGACTTAAAGCATATACTATTGTTATTTCAGTATTCACGCTCATTATCACTGCAACAGCACTCAGCAAAATGGTTCTCTATATCAACGAATACGGCCTTACCAGACTAAGACTCGATACAAGCTGGTTCATGATACTGACGGCGTTCATATTTGTGCTCGTTATAATCAAGCAGTTCGATGACAGACTGTGCTTTGTTAAGCTCTCAGCAATCATCTTTACATTCATGTTCGGTGTTCTTTGTTTCGGACGTTTTGACTCAGTGATAGCAAAGTACAATCTTACATACAAGGCAGATACTATTTCTTACAGAGATATTGAACAGATGGCTGAGATATCAGCAGATTCAGCCGCAGTTGTTTCTTCTCCGGAATACAGGGAATTTATCAGAAATAAAATTCAGAAGGAAAAAGGCTGGGTTCATAATGAGGACTACTATATCTACAGCGATAACGGAAACCTCGACTGTATACTTGACGCTCACATTGGTTACGATATATACAGAAAAATGAATATATCATCCCTGACCGTGATGAATAATCTGAACAGAAGATAAAACAGAGATATTATGTGCAGAACAAAGCAAAAATAAGAATTTAAAACACCTCCTTATAAGCAGAACAGCATATCCTAACCCACGTATTTACGTGAGCAGGATATGCTGTTTTTGTTGTATCAGAACTTAATTTCTGCCGTGAATTTTTTATCCTTTGAATCAACGTCAAACCTGAATCCGTGAAGATCTGCTATCTGTTTAGCGATCGCAAGACCAAGACCGCTGCCTGAACATGAACTCCTTGCGGCATCGCCTTTACGGAATGCCTTAATGAGTTCCGGTGCATCTTTTACAGTTTCATTCACGTCGTTTGAAATACGGATTGATCTGCTGTCGGCATTTATCTCTATAGTTCCTTTTTCAGGAGTATAGCGTACAGCGTTTCCGATAAGGTTTGTGATCATCTGTGACATCATCTGCGGATTTGCTTTCACCGTGCCGGTTCCGTCGAGTTTAACGACCAGTTCCTTAGTTTGTATTTCTTCAGAAAAATGAACAAGCGCATCTTTAATGATCTTCTCAGTATTACACTGTTCGCTGCTTACTTTCGCTGCCTTTTCTATCTTTGCGAGATCAAGGGTATCGGCTATCAGCCGGTCGATGTACTGAGTGTTCTTAAGAATGGAGTCAGCATAGGCTTCACGTTTTTCAGTATGTATATTTGCGATAAGGTTTTCCGCATATCCTGAGATAGCAGCCAGAGGTGTTTTCAGATCGTGAGCCAGAGCTGCGGTGAGACCGTTTCTGTATTCGTTCATTTCATATTCTTTTCTGTAGCGCATATATCGTAAACGTCCTATGAGATATGAGAATGCGATCGCGGCTGCAAGCAGCAGACTTACGTCGGTGAGGAACTCATCAAAGAACAGGTTTACCGTATTGAAATACGAAACGGTGTAGATCTTCCAGCGGGGGCCTGCGTTAACTAAGCCGTTATAGCCAAGTGACCATGAAAAAGGATTGCCTTTTTTACAGTAAAACATATGGATATCACCATTCAGAAAACTCTTTTTTAATTCCGGTATGAGACTGTCACAGTATGAACCTTTGTGCGTTCCGTTGCTGTCGGCAGCAATGCGGTTTACGGTAAGTGCGTCATCGTAATGCTTATCAGATTTTTCGCTCTGAAAATGAACATATCCCTCAGGTATCACGGCGTCAGAAACAATATCGTAGGTGGCGATGAGTCTGCCGTCTTTATTGTATATTGAAAGAGTGCATTTTTTTATTACAGCACTTTCATCTTTTATATACACATCATCTGCTTCGATTAGTGAATACTGGTAGTTGGTTTGGTGCTTCCTCTCGCATGACCAGATCTGCTCCATCAGGTCAGGATCACTGCAGAGAGCCGCTGCTTTGAAATGCTGCTTTTTAGTTCCGCTGATACAGTTTTTACTGAAATAATCGTCTGAGAGATTTTCTATCGGCTTTAAATATTCGTCTTTGCTTGCTTCAGCAATACAGTATATAACACTGCTGCTGTCGTAAAACTTATCGTTCTCTGAATCATATACTACAGTACAGTAATCGTCGTATGGATAATCCTGAATTCCTATTGGCTTTGTGAGAAGCATTTTCATACTGTTTTCGGTTATCTCAGAGTCCCCTGCATTTTTAAGAGTATCAATAGTGGAATCGATTTGCTGGCGGGAGAATATTTCCATACCTCTGAGCCCATATTTCACCAAACCATAGTAAAAGGTGAAGCCTGTCAGGAATGCAAATGTCAGAACGACTGGAAATGTCCGCATGAAATAGTATAGTAAACCTCGTTTTTTGTCTGTTTTTCTTTTCATATAATATCCCTCCATATGATCTCTGTACCTGCCGGCAGAGATTTTCAGTTAATGAGCAGAAAACTGAATGCCGGTAAGCAGTGAGTTTTTATTCGGTGAGTTTATATCCTTTGGAGATAACGGTTTTTATCTGCCTGCCCGGATTACCGAGAGCCTTTCTGAGCTTTTTGATATGATTATCCACCACACGGTCGCCTCCGAAATAATCCGTTCCCCAGATACGGTCAAGGAGCATTTCACGGGAAACCACCCAGTTTTTATGTTCCATAAGGAAACGGAGAAGGGCGAATTCCTTAGGTGCGAGTTCTACATCATTTCCGCCGGAATTTACTTCGAGTGTGCGGAGATCAAGTCTGATATCCCCGCAGACGATTTCTGCTTTCTGAAGGACTGTTCCGCCGGCACGTTTGAGAAGTGCTATGCATTTGGCGTAGAGTGCCGCCAGCGAAAACGGCTTTATAATATAGTCGTCGCAGCCGAGTGCATATCCGTAGAGCAGATCCTCTTCTCTGGCGCGCGCAGTCAGGAAAAGGAGCGGCACATCAGCAGGTGTGGCAGATTTTTTTGAAGAGCGGATCTCACGGCAGAGTGAAAATCCGTCGATGCCCGGCATCATCACATCAAGTATAAGCAGATGAAATTCTTCTTCTGTTAATTTTTCCAGAGCGGAAGTTCCGTCCGGAACGCACACAAGCTCGGTAGTCTCGTCAGTTTTTTCTGAAAAATAATCAGAAATGATCTCGGTTATCTGAGGATCATCCTCAGCAAGCAGAATTCTGTAATTCATGTTCTCACCTCATGTTTATATGATACAGGGGAGATGTATCCTCTGTGTATCCTTCGTATGTTTTATAAGGATACGATGATTTGGCTGTGATATGATTGATTTAAAATTTGAAATGTGATACTATTATATTTTAAAGGTAAAACGAAAATATTGCAATGAAAACTGAAAATAAATCAGCGTTCAATTGAATATATATAGTATAAAATTTTTTTTGAAAAAGCTGTAACATTTACTGCTCAGACGGCATCATAGATTATGAAGGGCAAATAAAACAGCAAAGGAGCGTTACTATGGAAGATAAAGCTATAATAGATCTGTATCTCAGCCGTTCGGAGAAAGCAATAAACGAAACAGATAAAAAATACAGACCATTCTGCCGGAGCATAGCCTTCAATATCCTTCGTGATCACGGTGAATCGGATGAATGTATCAACGATACTTATCTTAAACTGTGGAATTCAATCCCGCCGCAGATACCGGTCATGCTTGCAAACTATATAGCGAAGATAACAAGAAATACGGCACTGTTTTTCTACAGGCAGAAGCACAGACTCAAACGCGGAGGAGATACCGTTGAACTGGCTCTGTCTGAGATTGCTGAATGTGTTGATATGAGCAGCGATGTTGAAGACGAGGCCGCGGGCAGGGAAACCGCCGCTGAAATAGCAGAATTTCTCGACAGCCTTGATGAGAGCAGAAGGGTCGTGTTTCTTCTGAGATACTGGTATTTTCTCTCCAACGGTGAAATAGCAAAGAGACAGAACATTTCAGAAGCAAGTGTCAGGACATCTCTTCACAGAAGCAGAAAACAGCTAAAAAAATTCCTTGAAGAAAAAGGCATATATCAGTGAGGGGTGATACCGTATGAAGAATAATGAAAAATTTCTGCTTGACCTTGAAAATATACCCGACAGATTCCTCGATGAGGTGAATAATACAGACGGTAACGCCTCTGTGGTTTCCGAGGTAAGAAAAGAGAAAATTCAATGGATGACACCTGTGTCAGTTGCAGCACTTGTTGCGGCAGTTATCGCAGTTCCTGTTTTTATCTATAATTTAAAACCAGTACCTGATGTGAATGACGACAATGAAAGACCGGCAGTCACTGAAGAAACAACTGCCGTCACTGAGGAAAGCGTAACATCTGCGGAAAGTAAGACTGTTTCAGAAACTGAGGTACAGACTACACCGGTAACAGTGGTGGAAACAGTGATCAGTGAAGTGAGTGCATCACAGAAAATAACAGTACCGGAGACGACAGCGGAGGACAGACAGAACAATCAGACACCGGAAGAAAACAGACAGCCTGAAACTGCGCCTGCGGAAACTGAACCGGAAGTAATAGTTACGGAAGACCCGGAAAAAAAGATAATACAGTCGATAAGTTATCATTATCTTGACAGCAGTGACAGTGAAGCGGAACGCGTGATGAATCATGCAAGGAATCTTCCGGAGCAGTATCTCGGAACTATTGCAGATGAACAGGATCTGATAGATAAGGTACGTAATTTCTATATAAATGAATACGGACTTGAATTTGTCGAGAACATGGAAAGAGATTACGATATTTTAAACGGAGAGGTGGTCTATTTTGAACGCCTGTATCCGAAGTACAGTACAAAATACTTTGAAGAACTTGATGCTTGGCACATAGAAATCATGCTGCCTGACGGTAATTATTCCGAACGGGAAACAGGAGAAGTTCTTCCGGATGGAACAAAGGTGAAAATAAAAAAGCAGTCTGTTACTCCGGATTACACTGGACCTTATTTAATAATACGTGCAGGCGACGGCAAAATTCTTGCTTACAATAAATACGATGAAGAAACCGTAAAATATTATAATGAAAATTACTGAGAATTGTGGAGGTAAACCATGAAAAGAACACTGTCATATATATTATTATTTGCGTTTATATGTTCAGCTTTTGTGATTGCAGATCATGAAGACAGAATAAATGAAAACTCACACGTATCAGCTGAAGCCGCAGAAACGTCTGAAGTTACAGAAGCAGTTAAGGAAGCAGTTACGGAAGTACCGAAAGTCACTGATACCGTTGAGGTTACTGATGTGCCTGCAGTAACAGAACCGGCTGCGGTTACAGAAACGACCACAGTTACAGAAACTAAGAAAGAACGACAGTTCGATTATAAAACAAGTGTAGCCGGTAAAATCACCCTGACAAACTATATCGGCAAAGATAAGGACGTTGTAATACCGTCCGAGATAGACGGGCATCCGGTAACGGCCATCGGTGCAATTTTTATGAATAATAAAGATGTAACTTCAGTAGTGATCCCGGATAGTGTAACATCGATCAGAATGTATGCTTTTCGCTGCTGTTCAAATTTAACTTCAGTAACGCTGCCGTCAGGACTTGAAGAGATAGATGACGAAACATTCAGGGAATGCACCTCGCTGACCTCAGTGGTGATACCGGAAGGTGTAAAAAGAATAGGCTGGGAAGCGTTCAGCGGATGTACTGAATTAGCATCGATAACTTTTCCTGACAGTGTTACGGATATAGGAAAGAAAGCTTTTAAGGATACCAAGTGGTATAACGAACATCCGGACGGCATCGTATATGCAGGTAAATGTATATACAGATATAAAGGTACAATGCCTGAAAACACATCATTAGTGATACCGGACAGTGTTAAGGGCATCTGTGACGAGGCATTTGCATACTGTGACGGAATGGTATCGGTTACTCTACCTCAGAATCTTGAGAAGATAGACTCAGCGGTATTTTACGGATGCTCCGGACTGACCGAAGTAACTATACCGTCCGGCGTAAAGGAGATAAATGTCAGCGCGTTTGCAAAGTGTACCGGCCTTAAAGAGATAAAAATTCCGGAAAATGTCGAGTACATCAACAATGCCGGGTTTTACGGATGTACAGGACTGACTTCTGTCGAACTTCCTGAAAGCCTTCAGTTTGTGAACATATCGCTTTTTGAAAACTGTACTTCGCTGAAATCAGTGACCATTCCGGAGAATTACAGAGATATTGCATCCTATGCGTTTAAAAACTGCAAGTCGCTTACTTCTGTAAAAATCCCTGAAAGCGTAAACGTGATAGAGGACGAGGCGTTCAGCGGATGCACAGGACTTACTGAGGTTATAATGCCAGGAAGTCCGAAGAGTATAAGCGATACAGCATTTTCCGGCTGTAGCAGTGATCTTGTACTGTATGGTCATAAAGATGTGAAAATAGAGTATTATGGTGTAGATGGAGACAGATATTTTTTCACCAGAGAATGTACTCTTGAAGAGTTTGCTGCTCTCAGTGGAATAAAATTCGCCGATATAAGCACGCTTCAGAAATCTGAAAATTCAGGAGCTTCATCCGGCAGCAGTAATACAGCAGGGAAGGTACATAATTCACCTGCAACTGGTCAGAAAGGAATAGCAGGAACGATTGCACTCTGTATATTCTCAGGGATTTTATCCGTTGTTTCACGAAAAAGAAAATGTTCACAAAAAATTTACAATTGAATGTGTAAAAAAACTTGAATAAAATTTGTGACTATGATATAATAGAAAAGCAGTCGATTGACTGTAGATGATATGCGATGAAGCGAAAGGTTGCTGTCGGTATGACAGGGAATTTTCGTGGAGTATGTCCGATTTTAAACCGGGCGATTGTAATAACGAACACTGTGTGTGATAAGATTTCCTCCGCAAGCTATGATTGCGTATGCGCGAGGACTGTCCGTTCGTGTGTTGTGTTGCAAAAGTCTGGGAACTTCGAAGTTTCACAGACTTTTTTTGATATAACAGAGAGCGATACACACGGCTAAGTGTTACGAATGAAAGCAATGCCCCCATCGTAAAATTCATAAGGAGGCGAAAACCATGGCTGAAAAGGAAAAGATCAGAATCAAGATCAAGGGTTATGAACATGCTGTAGTTGACGCAGCAGCTGCAAAGATAGTTGACGCTGCTAAGAGAAGCGGAGCAAGAGTTTCAGGACCTATCCCGCTGCCGACTGATAAGGAGATAGTTACTATTCTTCGTGCCGTACACAAGTACAAGGATAGCCGTGAGCAGTTCGAAATGAGAACTCACAAGAGACTTATCGACATCATCAGACCGACAAACAAAACAATGGAGACTCTCGGTAACCTCGAGATCCCAGCTGGCGTACTCATCGAAATGTCTGAAAAGTAATTTCGGAGAAGAAACGCCGAAGTCATGTTGACGAAAGTCAACCAATAACTTTAGGAGGAATTAGAAATGCAGAAATCAATGATCGGTAAGAAAATCGGCATGACTCAGATTTTCGACGAAACAGGAAAAGTTGTTCCTGTAACTGTAATCGAAGCCGGTCCATGCGTAGTTGTTCAGAAGAAGACTGTTGAAAACGACGGTTATGATTCAGTACAGCTCGGATTTGGCGACGTAAAGATCAAGAACGTAACAAAGCCATTACAGGGTCACTTCAAGAAGGCTGACGTAGCTTGCAAGAAGACACTTAAGGAATTCAGACTCGATGACTGCAGCGCTCTCAATGTAGGCGATGTACTCAAGGCTGACGTTTTCGCAGTAGGCGACGCTGTAGACGTAAGCGGCACAAGCAAAGGTAAGGGCTTCCAGGGTGCTATCAAGCGTCACAACCAGCACAGACTCAAGATGACACACGGTACAGGTCCTGTTCACAGAGAAGCAGGTTCTATGGGTGCTTGTTCATCACCATCACGTATCTACAAGGGCAAGGCTCTTCCAGGACACATGGGTGCTGAAAAGGTAACAGTTCAGAATCTTGAAGTTGTAAAGATCGACGTTGAAAATAATCTTATCGCACTCAAGGGTGCTGTTCCGGGTCCTAAGGGCGGAATAGTTTGCATCGTTGATAGTGTTAAGGCTTAATGAAAGGAGGAAGCATAATGTCTAAAGTTTCAGTATTTGATATGAATGGTAAGCAGGTTGCAGAAACTGAGCTTTCCGATGCTATTTTCGGAATTGAGCCAAACGAAGCTGTTATGCACGCAATGGTAGTTAACTACCTCGCAAACCAGCGTCAGGGTACACAGTCAACACTTACTCGTACAGAAGTACGCGGAGGCGGCAGAAAGCCATGGAGACAGAAGGGAACAGGTCATGCAAGACAGGGTTCTATCCGTGCTCCTCAGTGGGTTCATGGTGGTGTTGCTATCGGTCCTAAGCCAAGAGATTACAGATATTCTCTTAACAAGAAGGTAAAGAGACTCGCAATGAAGTCAGCTTTATCAGTTAAGCTTCAGGATTCAAATCTTCTCGTTCTTGATTCAATCAAGATGGAAGAATTCAAGACAAAGACAATCGTTCAGATGTTAAAGGCTCTCAACGTAGAAGGCAAGGCTCTCATAGTTATGCCTGAAGTTGACAAGAAGGTCATCAAGAGTGCTGCAAACATTCCTGGCGTAAAGACAACACTCGTTAATACACTGAATGTTTACGATATATTAAACTACGACAAGTTCATTGTTGTTACAGACGCAGTGAAGAAGATCGAGGAGGTGTACGCATAATGAAGGCACCACAGGATATCATCATCAAGCCTATCATCACCGAGAGAAGTATGGATGCTCTCCAGTCAGGAAAGTACACATTCAAGGTTGATAAGAATGCTAACAAGATCGAAATTGCAGACGCTGTAGAAAAGCTTTTCGACGTAAAGGTTGCTAAGGTAAATACACTTAACTGCAATGGCCGTACAAAGCGCGTTGGCAGATATGTAGGCAAGACAGCTGACTGGAAGAAGGCTATCGTTACACTTAAGGAAGATTCAAAGACAATCGAATTCTTCGACGGTATGATCTGATAAGTCAGACACATAAGAACTCAGGAATAAATTATCTGAGTATGGTATGGGAGTAATGCTCCCGCAAAAATGCATTAATTAAGGAGTGAATACAATGGCAATCAAAACATATAAACCGACAACTCCTTCACGTCGTCAGATGACAGTTACTGATTACTCACAGTTGTCAAAGGTTGCTCCGGAGAAGAGTTTACTTGAGCCATTAAAGAATAAATCAGGTAGAAACAGCTACGGAAGAATAACAGTTCGCCACAGAGGCGGTGCTAACAAGAGAAAGTATCGTATCATCGACTTCAAGCGTGATAAGGATATGATGGACGCTAAGGTTCTTACAATCGAATACGATCCAAACCGTTCAGCTCACATTGCACTTCTTCAGTACGAAGACGGCGAAAAGAGATACATCCTCGCACCAAACGGACTTAAGGTTGGCGATACAGTAAGAAGCGGATCTGACGCTGATATCAAGCCAGGTAACGCACTTGCACTCGCAGACATCCCGGTTGGTACATTCATCCACAACGTTGAACTTTATCCTGGCAAGGGAGCACAGCTCGTTCGTTCAGCTGGTAACATGGCTCAGCTCATGGCTAAGGAAGGCATCTACGCTCTCCTCAGACTTCCTTCAGGCGAATTAAGAAACGTACCTAACCAGTGCAAGGCTACAATCGGTCAGGTAGGTAACATCGATCACGAAAACGTTAATTACGGTAAAGCTGGCAGAAAGCGTCACATGGGCTGGAGACCTACAGTACGTGGTTCTGTAATGAACCCTTGCGATCACCCACACGGTGGTGGTGAAGGTAAGTCACCAATCGGACGTCCAGGTCCTGTTACTCCTTGGGGCAAGCCAACACTTGGCTATAAGACTCGTAAGAAGCATAACCGTTCTGACAAGTTTATCGTAAGACGCAGAAACGGTAAATAATTCTTGAAAGGAGGAAATACAGATGAGCAGAAGTATTAAGAAGGGACCTTTCGTTCAGGAAGTGCTTTTTAAGAGAGTAGAAGAGATGAACAAGGCAGGCGAAAAGAAGGTTTTAAAGACCTGGAGCCGTTCATCAACTATTTTCCCAGAGTTTGTAGGTCATACATTTGCTGTTCATGACGGACGTAAGCACGTGCCTGTATATGTTACAGAAGACATGGTAGGTCACAAGCTTGGTGAGTTCGCTCCTACAAGAACTTATAAGGGTCACGTTGGTTCAAAAACATCAAATAACGGTAAGAAATAAGGAAAGGAGGACTACACTATGGAAGCAAGAGCTTATTTAAGAAATGTTCGCATTTCTCCAAGAAAAGTTAAGATCGTACTTGACCTTATCAGAAATAAGCCGGTTGATTATGCTATGGCAGTTATCAAGCACACACCAAAGGCTGCTTGTGAAGATCTTGAAAAGCTTTTAAAGTCAGCTGTTTCAAATGCAGAAAACAACCATGACATGGATAAGGAAAAACTCTATGTTGCAGAGTGCTTTGTTACTCCTGGATCAACTATGAAGCGCATCATGCCAAGAGCACAGGGCAGAGCTTATAGAATTCTTAAGAGAACATCACACATCACTATGGTATTAAAGGAAAAGGAATAATCCCAAATAGGAGGTAGACTATGGGCCAGAAGGTAAATCCACACGGTTTCCGTGTTGGCGTTATTAAGGATTGGGATTCTCGCTGGTATGCCAACAAGGCTGCTTTCGGTGACATTCTCGTTGAAGATTACAACGTACGTAACTTCATCAAGAAGAGACTTTATGCAGCAGGCGTAGCAAGAGTTGAGATCGAGCGTTTCGCTGACAAGACTAGAATCCACATCCACTGTGCAAAGCCAGGTATCGTAATTGGTAAGGGCGGCGCTGAAATCGAAAAGCTTCGTTTACAGGTTGAAAAGATGATGTCAGCCGGTTCACAGGTTTTAATAAACATCGTAGAAGTTAAGCAGCCAGATCTTAACGCTCAGCTCGTTGCTGAAAAGATCGCTCTTGACCTCGAAAACAGAATTTCATTCAGACGTGCTATGAAGCAGTCAATCGGCCGTGCAATCCGTCTCGGTGCCAAGGGTATCAAGACAAGAGTTTCAGGTCGTTTAGGCGGTGCTGAAATCGCAAGAGCTGAAAGCTATAACGAAGGTACAATCCCGCTTCAGACAATCAGAGCTGACATTGACTACGGTACAGCAGAAGCTCACACAACATACGGACGTTTAGGCGTTAAGGTATGGATCTACAAGGGCGAAATCCTCAAGGGTGAATCACCTGACAAGAACGAGGACAAGGCTCCAGCAAGAAAGAGACGTGATGACAACAAGTCATTCCGTAAGCCAAGAAACAGAAAAGATGAAGGAGGTAACCAGTAATGCTACTTCCAAAGAGAGTTAAATACCGTCGTGTCCACAGAGGACGTATGACAGGTAAGGCATATCGCGGAAACAAAGTATCAAACGGTGAATACGGTTTACAGGCTCTTCAGCCAGCTTGGATCACATCCAACCAGATCGAAGCAGCCCGTATCGCAATGACACGTTATATAAAGCGTAACGGTAAGGTTTGGATCAAGTTATTCCCAGACAAGCCGGTTACAAAGAAGGCTCTTGGAACTCGAATGGGTTCTGGTAAGGGTGCACCTGAATACTGGGTAGCAGTAGTTAAGCCAGGCAGAGTAATGTTCGAAATCGCTGGCGTAACAGAAGAACAGGCAAGAGAAGCTATGCGTCTTGCTATGCACAAGCTCCCTATCAAGTGCAAGTTCGTAGCTAAAGAAACAGAGGGAGGCGAGCAGTAATGAAGGCAACTGATATCAAAGAAATGTCTGTTGATGAGATGAATAATAAGCTGGAAGACCTTAAGCAGGAGCTCTTCAATCTCCGCTTTCAGTTAGCTGTAAATCAGCTCGAAAATACAGCTCGTTTAAAGGCTGTAAAGAAGGATATTGCTCGTATCAAGACTGTTCTCCGTGAACAGGAACTCAAGTCAGTACAGCAGTAAGAAAGGGAGGATTTAGCGATGTCTGAAAGAAGTCTCAGAAAAACAAGAGTCGGTAAAGTAGTTAGCGACAAGATGGACAAGACAGTTGTTGTTGCTATCGTTGACAATGTTAAACATCCACTTTACAAGAAGATCATCAAGAGAACTGTTAAGATGAAGGCTCATGACGAAAAGAATGAGTGCAAGATCGGCGACAGAGTAGAAATTATGGAAACACGTCCACTCTCAAAGGATAAGAGATGGAGAGTTACTAACATAATTGAAAAGGCTAAGTAATTAATCACAAGTTTAATGATATTCACGCTGTAAATCAGCTTTTAATTCTGAAAGGAGGAGAACGACTGTGATACAGATGCAGACATACCTTAAGGTAGCAGACAACACTGGCGCCAAGGAACTCATGTGCATCAGAGTTTTAGGCGGTACACGCAGAAGATATGCAAATATCGGTGATGTAGTTGTAGCTTCTGTTAAGAAGGCAACACCCGGTGGCGTTGTTAAGAAGGGTGACGTTGTAAAAGCAGTTATCGTTCGTTCAGCAAAGGGCTTAAGAAGAGAGGATGGTACTTACATCCGTTTCGATGAGAACGCTGCTGTAATTATAAAAGAAGACAAGAATCCAAAGGGAACTCGTATTTTCGGACCTGTAGCAAGAGAACTCCGTGACAAGGATTATACAAAGATCTTAAGCCTTGCTCCGGAAGTATTATAATGGAGGTGTCATTATTATGAGTAAAGTACACGTAAGAAAAGGTGACACTGTTGTATTACTTACAGGTAAGTATAACGATAAGTTCGAAGGTGCTAACAAGAGAAAGACTGGTAAGGTCCTCGAAGTAAGCCCTAAGGAAGGCAAGGTAATCGTTGAAGGTATCAACTTCGTTACCAAGCACGTTAAGCCTACAAGAATGGGCCAGGTTGGCGGAATAGTTAAGGCTGAAGCTCCTATTTACGCTTGCAAGGTACAGCTCGTTTGCCCTAAGTGCGGCAAGGCTACAAGAGTAGGTCATACTTTTGACAATGACAAGAAGTTACGCGTTTGCAAAAAATGCGGAGCATCATTTGAGTAAAGGAGAAACGACATGGCTAGAATGAAAGATTACTATAATAGCACTGTAGCTCCTGCTTTGATGAAGAAGTTTGGCTACAAGAGCGTTATGCAGATTCCAAAGCTCGACAAGATCGTAATCAACGTTGGTGCCGGTGAAGCAAGAGAAAATGCTAAGGTTATCGACGCTATCATGAACGACCTTGCTGCTATCACAGGTCAGAAGCCTGTAGTTTGCCGCGCTAAGAAGTCAGTTGCTAACTTCAAGCTTCGTGAAGGAATGCCAATCGGTGTTAAGGTTACATTAAGAAACGAGAACATGTACGAATTCCTCGACAAGTTCTTCAACGTTTCATTACCTCGAGTACGTGACTTCAGAGGTATCAACCCTAACTCATTCGACGGAAGAGGCAACTACTCAACAGGTATCAAGGAACAGCTCATCTTCCCTGAAATCGAATATGACAAGATCGACAAGGTTAGAGGTATGGATATCAACTTTATCACTACAGCTAATACTGATGAAGAAGCAAAAGAGCTCCTTACACTCATGGGCGCTCCGTTCGCTAAGTAATGCGGGAGGTTTTTTAAATGGCTAAGAAGGCAATGGTTTTAAAGCAGCAGAAAACTCCTAAGTTCTCAACACGTTCTTACAACAGATGTAAGATCTGTGGCAGACCACACGCTTACCTCAGAAAGTTCGGCATCTGCCGTATCTGCTTCAGAGAGTTAGCTCATGACGGTCAGATACCAGGAGTCAAGAAGGCTAGCTGGTAATAAAACAAAGGAGGTAAATTAGCATGCAGATTACTGATACTATAGCAGATTTATTAACAAGAATTCGTAATGCGAATTCAGCTAAGCACGCTACGGTTGATGTTCCCGCTTCAAACGTTAAGAAGGCTATCACACAGATCCTTCTCGATGAAGGTTATATCAAGAGCTTTCAGATCGTTGAAGATGGTAAGCAGGGTATTATAAGAATCACTCTTAAGTACGGTGCAAGCAAGTCACCTGTTATTACTGGCTTACGTAGGGTTTCAAAGCCTGGTTTGCGTATATATTCAAGTTGTGAGGACATGCCTAAGGTAAGAAAGGGTCTCGGAATTGCAGTTGTTTCTACTTCAAAGGGAATCATGACTGACAAGAAGGCTCGTGAACTTAACGTAGGCGGCGAAGTTCTCGCATTCGTATGGTAAGGAGGACACACAATGTCAAGAATAGGTAGAATGCCAATCAGTGTCCCAGCCGGCGTAGATGTTAAGATCGACAACAATTTAGTTACTGTAAAGGGCTCTAAGGGCACAATCTCTAAGCAGTTCTCTAAGGAGCTGGGTATTGAATTAAATGACGGTGTTATCACAGTAACACGTCCATCAGAAAGCAAGCACCACAAGTCACTCCACGGTCTCACAAGAACACTTATCTCAAACATGGTAAACGGTGTTACAAACGGTTATTCAAAGACTCTTGAGATCGAAGGCGTTGGTTTCCGTGCTGCTAAGCAGGGTAAGAACCTCGTAATGAACCTCGGTTTCTCACACCAGGTAATCATTCCTGAAATAGACGGTATCACAATCGACGTACCAAGTGCAAACAAGGTAGTTATCAATGGTATCGACAAACAGGCTGTAGGTCAGTTCGCCGCTGAAGTACGCGAAAAGCGTCCACCAGAGCCATATAAGGGCAAGGGTATCAGATACGAAGGCGAAAGAATTATCCGTAAAGAGGGTAAAGCCGGTAAGGGCAAGAAGTAATAAAAGGAGTGAATCGCAATGGTTAAAAAGGCTGATAAGAAACTTGCTAGAGAAGCAAGACATCGCAGAGTTCGTGAAAAGATTTCCGGCACACCGGAGCGTCCACGTCTTAATGTTTTTCGCTCCACAAAGCACATCTACGCTCAGCTTATTGATGACGTAAATGGTGTTACACTTGCTTCCGCATCAAGTCTTTCAAAGGACTTCGACGGAAACGGCGGAAATAAGGACGGCGCTCGCAAGGTAGGCCAGATGATAGCTAAGAGTGCTATTGAAAAGGGTATCACAGCTGTTGTTTTCGACAGAGGCGGTAACGTTTATCATGGCCGTATCAAAGAGCTTGCTGAATCTGCTCGCGAAAACGGATTACAGTTCTAATAAGGAGGTAAAGCGCTTTGGCTAAAATAGATGCTTCAAAACTGGAGCTTTCAGAAAAGGTAGTTGCTATTAACAGAGTTTCTAAGACTGTTAAGGGCGGCCGTATCATGAAGTTCTCTGCACTCGTAGTTGTAGGTGACGGTAACGGTACAGTAGGTTTTGGTCTTGGTAAGTCAGGTGAAGTTCCTGACGCTATCCGTAAGGGTATCGAAGATGCTAAGAAGAACCTCGTTAAGATCTCACTTAAGGGTACAACAATTCCTCACGAAATCATCGGTAAGTTCGGCGCAGGCTGCGTTCTCATGAAGCCAGCTGCTCCTGGTACTGGTGTTATCGCTGGTGGCCCGGTTCGTGCCGTTGTTGAAATTGCTGGTATCAAGGATATCAGAACAAAGTCTCTTCGTTCAAACAATCCATGCAACGTAGTAAGAGCTACAATCCAGGGATTAAGCGAATGCACATCAGCTAAGGAAGTTGCTGAAAAGAGAGGCAAGACAGTAAAAGAAATTTTAGGTTAAGGAGTGAGTTCAATGGCAAAGCAGATCAAGCTCGTTAAGAGCCTTATTAGTTGTAAGAAGAACCAGATTGAAACAGCTCATTCACTTGGACTTAGAAAGATCGGCGACGTAACAAGCCAGCCGGACAACAGTCAGACAATGGGTAAAATCAAGACAATTTCTCACCTCGTTGAGGTTAAGGAAGTATAAAGCAAGGAGGTGCACAGAATATGAAGTTACATGAATTATCTCCAGCTCAGCCAGCTGTAGACCGTAAGCGTATCGGCAGAGGTCACGGTTCAGGCAACGGTAAGACTGCAGGTAAAGGCCACAAGGGTCAGAAGGCTCGTTCAGGTGGCGGCGTACGTATCGGTTTCGAAGGCGGACAGATGCCTTTAATGAGACGTATTCCAAAGAGAGGCTTCAACAACATCTTTGCTACTAAGTTTGCAACAATCAATGTTTCTGATCTTAACAGATTCAACGATGGTGATGTAGTTGGTGTAACAGAATTAAAGGCAGCAGGTTTAATTAAGAAAGAGTTCGACGGTGTTAAGGTTTTAGGCAACGGCGAACTCAGCGTAAAGGTTACAGTAAAGGCTGCTAAGTTCTCTCAGTCAGCGGTTGAGAAAATCGAGAAAGCCGGTGGGAAGACTGAGGTGATGTAATGTGCTCGAAACTTTAAGAAATGCCTGGAAGGTTGAAGAGACCCGAAAGAAGCTTTTATACACATTACTCATCATAGTCATTTTCCGAATCGGTTCGGTACTCATTCCAGCACCGTTCATTGACACCAATGTTCTTAAGGAATGGATGAATGCCAACTCCGATAACACTGGTCTGGGATATCTCAATATGTTCTCAGGCGGATCGATGTCAAAGGCTACAGTGTTCGCACTTTCAATTCAGCCGTTCATCAATGCATCGATCATTGTTCAGTTACTTACTTATGCACTTCCTCCTCTTGAGAGACTCTCGAAAGAGGGTGAGGAAGGACGTAAGAAGATCGATAAGATCTCAAACTTCGTTTCACTTATACTTGCAGTATTCATGGCTTTCGCATACTATCTTACAATGAAGAAGAACGGAGCTGTTACATACAGATCCGGCTTCGAAGGTGTATTTGCTGCGATCGTAATCATTACAGTTTTCATCACTGGTGCCATGGGTGTTGTATGGCTCGGCAACCGAATCAATGAAAAGGGTATAGGAAACGGTGTTTCGATCCTGATCTTTACAGGTATCATCGCAAACGGTCCGTCCGGAATTCTTAACCTCATCGAGGTTGCTAAGGAAAAACCGAATCCATACGTTTTCGTTGACCTGTTCATCATTTTATTCTTTGTATTCGTTGTAGCTTTCATTGTATTTATGAATGAAGCTGAAAGAAGGATTCCGATCCAGTATGCAAAGAGAGTCGTAGGAAGAAAGCAGTACGGCGGACAGAATACTCACATTCCTGTAAAGGTAATCATGAGTGGTGTTATGCCGATCATCTTTGCTAACGCATTTGTTTCACTTCCGATGACATTAGCAATTTTCTTCCCTCCTAAGGACGATGGTTCTTCATGGTGGGACAAGTTCTACACGGGATTCCAGAGAGTATTCTCATACAAAAGCCCGCTGTATGCAGCAGTATTATTTTTCCTTATAATCGGATTTAACTACTTCTACGTTTCAATGCAGTACAATCCGGTTGAGATCGCAAACAACCTTCGTCAGTCTAACGGTGGTATTCCTGGTATCAGACCTGGTAAGCCAACATCAGACTACATCCAGAGAGTTCTTTCCAAGATCACTCTTGTAGGTGCGATCTTCCTCGGTATCATCGCAGTTATTCCGTCAATCTTTGCATGGATTTTCCCGGATCTTCCGAACCTTGCTCTCGGCGGTACTTCGATACTTATCGTAGTAAGCGTTGCGCTTGAAACAGTACGTACTCTTGAATCGCAGATCATGATGCGTCATCATAAAGGATTTCTTGAATAAACAGGGGGATTAATACTATGAATTTAATATTACTCGGTGCTCCTGGTGCCGGCAAGGGTACTCAGGCTGAAGTAATTTCAGATGCACTTAACATACCACAGATCTCTACAGGTAACATTCTTCGTGAAGCTGTAAAGAACGGTACAGAATATGGCCTCAAGGCTAAGGAAGCAATGGACAGCGGTGCTCTTGTTTCAGACGATATCGTAATCGGTATCTTAAAGGACAGAATCGCTGCTGATGACTGCAAGAAGGGATTCATCCTTGACGGATTCCCAAGAACAGTTCCGCAGGCTGAAGCACTTGATGCTATGGGCGTAACGATCGACAAGGTAATCGAAATTTCAGTTCCTGATGAGACAATCAAGCAGAGAGTTTCAGGAAGAAGAGTTTGCAGCGGATGCGGCGCAACATACCACGTTGAATTCAAGCCTTCAAAGGTTGAAGGAAAGTGCGACAAGTGCGGCGGCGAAACAATCATTCGTAAGGATGACCAGCCGGAAACTGTTCTTGAAAGACTCGATGTATATCATAAGCAGACTGCTCCGCTCAAGGATTACTACAGCAAGCAGGGCAAGCTCGAAACTGTTATAGGCCAGGAAGAAGTTTCTGAAACTTCTAAGCTTACTCTTAAGGCGGTTGGAGCTTAAGTTTATGATCAGTGTAAAATCCACTGCTGATTTAGCTAAAATGCGTGCTTCCGGTAAAATTGCCGGCGGTGCGTTGAAGCTTGTTGGCGAAAAAATAAAACCTGGAATGACAACCTTACAGGTAAATAAAATAGTTCATGATTATATAGTATCACATGGTGCCAAGCCATCATTTCTTCATTACGGCGGATTTCCGGCAAGTGCCTGCATTTCAGTCAATGAAGAAGTTATTCACGGAATCCCGACAGCCAAAAGAGTGCTGAAGGAAGGCGACATTGTCAGCGTTGACGTTGGTGCTTTAAAAGATGGTTTTCACAGTGATACATGCATGACTTTCCCGGTTGGTGAGATATCAGATGAGGCAAGGAAACTTCTTGAGGTAACTCAGAACAGTCTTTTTGCTGCGATAGATATCGTAAAAGCCGGAGTAAGGATCGGCGACATATCACATACAGTTCAGGAATACTGTGAATCAAGAGGATACGGAGTAGTCAGACAGTACTGCGGTCACGGAGTAGGAAGACAGCTTCATGAAGATCCTGAGGTTCCGAACTACGGTGTTGCCGGACATGGTACAAGACTTGTTTCCGGAATGACCATTGCGATCGAACCGATGATCAATGTCAGCGGTGCGGGCGTAAAGGTACTCGATAACGGATGGACTGTTGTTACAACCAGCGGTTCTCTTTCAGCTCATTTTGAGCATACAGTTGCAGTTACTTCAGAGGGTGCAGTTATTTTAACACTGCCGTGACGGAGGATATTGTGAAAATAGTTGAAGGTACAGTAGTCAGAGCAAAAGCAGGACGTGATGAAAACAGACTGTTTGCTGTTACCGGCATTACGGACAGCGGTTATGTTTATATATCGGACGGCGACACCAGAAAGCTGGCTTCACCGAAGAAAAAAAACGTAAAACATCTTGCAGTCACAAAAACTGTGATTGAACTTGACGGAATTACTGACAAAAGGCTTAAAATGAATCTGCGTGACTTAACGGTCACCGAAAATGAAAGTGAGGTTTAGAGTATGGCTAAGGAAGACGCAATCGAAGTTGAAGGTACAGTCGTTGAGGCTTTACCAAATACAATGTTCCGTGTGGAATTAGCAAATGGTCACAAGATACTGGCCAATATTTCAGGCAAGTTAAGAATGAATTATATTCGTATAGTACCTGGTGATAAGGTAACTATTGAGATGTCACCTTATGACCTGACAAGAGGCAGGATTACCTGGAGATGCAAATAAACAGGTAATGATCCCGTTTTTCTAACTATCAAATAGGAGGTATTTTCAATGAAAGTTAGACCTTCAGTAAAGCCAATGTGCGAAAAGTGCAAGATCATTAAGCGCAAGGGCAAAATAATGGTTATTTGCGAAAACCCAAAGCATAAACAGAGACAGGGCTGATACTCAGTCCGCTAACGGAGGTGCAATTAGTTAATGGCAAGAATAGCTGGTATTGACTTACCGAAGAATAAAAGAATAGAGATCGCTCTTACTTACATTTTCGGTATCGGCAACACAACTGCAAAGAAGATCTTAGCTGAAACAGGCGTAAATCCTGACACAAGAGTTAAGGATCTTACAGACGATGATGAAAACAAGCTTCGTGAATACATCGACAAGAACATCAATGTTGAAGGTGACCTCAGAAGAGAGATCGCTCTTAACATCAAGAGACTTGTTGAAATCAACTGCTACCGCGGTATTCGTCACCGCAGAGGTCTCCCGGTTAGAGGTCAGCGTACAAAGACAAACGCAAGTACTCGCAATGGACCTTTTAAGACTATCGCTAACAAGAAGAAGTAAGGAGGGAAATGAACAATGGCACAGCAGAAGAAGAAAGTTACTGTTAAGAGACGTAGAGAACGTAAGAACGTTGAAAACGGCGCTGTTCATATCCAGTCCACTTTCAACAACACAATCGTTACAATCACTGACACACAGGGTAATGCACTTTCATGGGCAAGCTCAGGCGGCTTAGGCTTCAGAGGTTCAAGAAAGTCTACTCCATTCGCTGCACAGAACGCTGCTGAAGTAGCTGCTAAGGCTGCTATGGAACACGGCCTCAAGTCAGTTGAAGTTTACGTTAAGGGACCTGGTTCAGGACGTGAAGCTGCAATCAGAGCACTCCAGACAGTAGGTCTTGAAGTAAAGATGATCAAGGATGTTACACCAATCCCACATAACGGATGCCGTCCTCCAAAGAGAAGACGTGTATAGTAACAGGAATAGAAACTGAGCTATAGTTTGCTTGGCGTCGAATACATAAACAAATTCGATATTTTTTAAAAAACGGAGGTAATAGCAATGGCTATTAATAAGGAACCACTTCTTAAGAAATGTAAGTATTTAGGCATAAGCCCAATGGTTATGGGTGTTTCAAAGGATACAAAGCGTAAGGCTGACCAGGGTAACAGAAAGAAGCTTTCTGAATACGGAATGCAGCTCAAGGAAAAGCAGAAGCTCAAGTTCATCTACGGTGTTCTTGAAAAGCAGTTCTACCACTACTTTGAAATCGCTGAAAAGCAGCAGGGTCAGGCTGGTACAAACCTTATCACAATTCTTGAATCAAGACTTGATAACGTTGTATTCAGAATGGGTCTCGCTACTACAAGACGTGAATCAAGACAGCTTGTTACTCACGGTCACTTCAGTGTAAACGGCAAGAGAATCGACATTCCTTCATACAGAATCAAGCCGGGCGATGTTATCTCACTCAGAGAAAACAGCAGAAAGAGCACAAAGTTCAAGGAAATCGTTGAACTTACAAACGGCAGAGTAGTACCTCTCTGGCTCGAAGCAAATAAAGAGGATTTCTCAGCTAAGGTTGTTCGTATGCCTGTTAAGGAAGACCTTGACTATGAAGTAGAAGAACATCTGATCGTCGAACTTTATTCTAAGTAATCTTCTAAGGTTTCTTAAAATAATAATGACAGTCAGACGACTAATTACTATTGATGTAGTTACGAAATAGGAGGGTTTTTATGCTTGAAAGAATAGAAAAACCGGAAATTGAAACAGTTGATCTCAAAAGTGACGGCAAGTACGGCAAGTTTGTACTTTCACCTCTCGAAAGAGGATATGGTATCACACTTGGTAACAGCTTAAGACGAGTATTACTCTCCTCACTTCCTGGTGTTGCTGTTACATCAGTTAAGATTGACGGGGTTCATCACGAACTCTCTACAATTCCGGGTGTTAAAGAAGATGTTACTGAGATAATCCTCAGCATTAAGGGTTTAACAGCCAAACTGCACAGCGACGGTCCTAAGACAGTATTTATTGAAGCTGAAGGCGAGTGCGAAGTTACTGCCGGTGATATAAAGACTGATTCAGATGTTGATATTCTTGATCCTGGTATGCACATTGCCACATTAGGCAAGGATGCCAAGTTATACATGGAGATCACACTGGACAGAGGCAGAGGTTATGTTTCAGCTGAACGTAATAAGCAGATCATCAACATGCCTATCGACGTAATTGCTGTTGATAGTATATATACTCCTGTTTTAAAGGTAAACTATCATGTAGAAGATACTCGACTTGGTCAGGTAACTGACTTTGACAAGCTTACATTAGAAGTTTGGACTGACGGTACAATTTCCGCCAAGGAGGCTATATCTCAGGCAGCCAATCTCCTCAACGAGCACCTTAAGTTATTCATCGACCTCTCAGATGAGGCTACAATAACTGAAGTATTAGTCGAAAAAGACGAAAAGGGTAAAGAAAAGATCCTTGAGATGACCATTGAGGAACTTGACTTGTCGGTACGTTCGTTTAATTGTTTAAAACGTGCGGGTATCAATACCGTTGATGACCTCATCAACAAGTCCGAAGAGGAAATGATGAAGGTTCGTAATCTCGGTAAGAAATCCTTCGATGAAGTTAAGGAAAAACTCCAGTCACTTGGATTCGACCTTTCTTCTGAAGAAGAATAATCGTAAAACATTTTCATGCTGGTTAAGACAGCGTCACTATAGAAAAGGAGTGAATTTCAATGCCAGGTACAAGAAAGCTGGGTAGAACTTCTGATCATAGAAAAGCTATGCTCAGAGCTATGGTTACATACCTTCTTGAAAACGGCCAGATCGAAACAACAGTTACAAGAGCAAAGGAAGTTCGTGCTGTTGCTGAAAAGATGATAACTCTTGGTAAGACAAATGACCTGCACTCAAAGCGTCAGGTATTATCTTACGTTACAAAGGAAGCAGTTGTTAAGAAGCTTTTTGACGATATCGCACCTCAGTATGCTGAAAGAAACGGTGGTTACACACAGATCATCAAGATCGGACCACGTCGTGGCGACGCAGCTGAAATGGCTATCATCAAGCTCGTTTGATTATCTGATAATCATATAGCTTAAAAACAGATCCCGGAGCAGAAATGTTCCGGGATTTTTTATGTGCATTTTTGACTATTGAAATAAGAAAAAAATATGATATAATAAATGTATTACTATTATTAAAAAAGGAGACGGGAAATGGATACAGACATATGCGGCTTGTTTATTTTAATAGCCGGACTTGCCTTTACGATATACGGAATGAATGAGGTGTCACAGCACCTCGAAAAACTCACCGGAAGCCGTATCGAAAAGATACTGAAAAAAGTGACTAAGAATCCTTTTAAAAGCATTGCTCTGGGAACCGGTATAACGGTAATAATGCAGTCATCATCCGCACTTGCAAGTGTACTTACCGGACTTGTTAATTCGGGTGTTATGGAGCTTGGCCAGACCATTGGTCTTATTATGGGTTCCAATATAGGTACGACTTTTACGCTGTGGATAACAGGCCTGATACCTTTCGATGATAACATCTGCTTTTATGTCATCGGTAGTGTGGCGCTGGCAGGTATAATACTGAAAATGTTCTCTTCAAAGGACAAGTTGAACGATGCCGGAACAATACTGTTTTCTGCTTCTATCCTGTTTGCAGGTATCTATTTTATGACCGAATCTTTTTATATGATGAAATGGGGACCAATACCGTCGCTTTTGCCCCTTGGGAAATATACTTTAAATCCCGGTCCGCTGCTATCCGATCCGGTTCAGACAGTATTAAAAAATCCGTTCCTTTGTATTTTGGCTGGTATGATCGTAACTGTTCTTCTTCAGAGTTCCTCAGTTTCTATAGCAGCTCTTCAGGCTCTTTCTCTTACAGGAATTCTTCCTGTTGAGTCTGCGATTTTCCTTATTGTCGGACAGAACATCGGAACAAGTCTTACATCGGTCATTTCAAGTCACGGCGCAAGCAAAAATGCGCGACGTGTCTCATTTATCCATCTGTTTTTCAATCTGACCGGAGGTCTGCTGACTACTGCAGGAGTCTGGGCATATGTTTATATTCACAGCATTGATGAAGATATAACAGCAAATCCGCTTATGATAGCAGTCATTCATACGGCATTTAATGTGCTCACGTCTCTTATTCTTATACCGTTCTCATCCAGGCTTGAAAAACTTGCAGTTCTGTTTATCAAGGGTAAAGATGAGACTCCTGACGCTGAAAACAATCTCTTTATCGACGACAGACTTCTTGAAACACCGTCATTTGCACTCACTGAGTGCAGAAGTTTTGCAGAAAAAATGGCTGCGCTTTCCCTTGACAGTTACCGAGATGCTTTTTCAATAGCCGGAAAATTTGATTCAAAGACAGCTGAAAAAGTTCTTCAGACTGAAGACCTGATCGATGATTACGAAGACAAACTCGGCACATATCTTATCAAGCTTTCCGGATGTTCACTTACGAAGGAAGACGGTGCTCTGGTATCCAGACTGCTTCACTGCATCGGTGATTTCGAAAGAATTTCCGACCATGCTGCAGGTCTTGTAAAGATTTACAGGGAAATGAACGAGAGAAAGATACGCTTCTCACATGCGGCACGTATAGAAACCGAGATACTTCAGACCGCAGTGGCAGATATTCTTGAAATGTCGGTAAATGCGTTTATAAACAACGATGCAGATCTCGCGCGCAGGGTAGAACCGCTCGAAGAAGTTATCAATGGTCTTCGCATGGAACTCAAGAACCGGCATCTGCGCAGACTCCAGCAGGATAAATGTACAACGGAACTCGGCTTTATTTTCTCTGATCTTCTGACAAATCTTGAACGAATTTCAGATCACTGTTCCAATATTGCAGTGTGCCTTATCCAGCTGAAAGACGATAAGTTTGACACTCATGAGTACATAACCAATCTTAAGGAAAGCGACAAGGATTTTCAGGAAATGCGTTTCCAGTATGTTGAAAAGTATTCGCTTCCGGATTAATAACAGTGAACACAGATGTATTTTTCGTTTACTGTAAAGCGGATACAAAAATAAGGACGGGATATCATGTGTATCCCGTCCTTTTGGCGTTTGGTATAGAAACAATATTCGTGGCAAAACCTGAATGAATATAGTAAAAGATTTTTAGTCAGCCGAATAGACCCTGACGCGGAAATTAACTCCGCAGTCCTCTGCAATTTTTCTGCTTTTTTCGATTTCTTCCTTTCCGATAACGTCAACTACAGTGAAGGCAACGTTTTCGGTATATTTTCTGCATTCCTTTGCAAAGTCAAGCATTGCATCAAAGGAAATGATACCGAAGGAAGGGTGGACAATGTCGTTGTACTTTACCTTGTCGGAAGCGTTAAGACTGATGGAAACGAAATCGATGTTGTCACATATCTCCTTGGCAACGCTTCTTTTGTTTATAAGGTCGCCGAGACCGTTTGTGTTAAGGCGTGTTTTTATGCCTTTTCCGCGAAGATATTTTGCAGTTTCGATAAGCACGTCAAATGCGCAGGTAGGTTCGCCGTATCCGCAGAAGATAGCTTCGTCAAATCCGGTGAAGTCGAAGCTGTCGATGGCCGCTTTGACTTCAGCAAAGTCAGGACTGTGGTCGAGCCAGAGACTGCCTGATTCACCGACTGTGTCAGTAGTGCTTCTGATACAGAATTCGCATTTACACGGACAGGCATTTGTTATGTTTAAGTAAACATTGTTTTTGTAGGTATAAAGAATTTCGTTTTTATTATCCATTTTAATTCACCTCATTGTTGTGTGTTCGTAATAAACAGGTCTGATGCACATCAGAAAGATGGTCATATCTTCGTCCTGTTTTTATCTATAAGAAATCCAAGATTCTTTTCAAATTCGACTCCGTAGTTATGATCCGGATCAGGATCAATGGCAAGAGTGTCCTTTATTGATCTTTCAATAAATGTGACGGCGGTGTTCATCGCTGTTTCAAGATCATTTCCGTTAAGCAGCATACTGAAAGTAACGGAGGCAAATATATCGCCGGTGCCGGAAAAGCTTTTTCCGAGCCTGTCAGATACCGTAAAAAAGTCTTTGTCTTTCGTAAAAGCCATGTTGCAGATCTTATTGTTATCATCTATACCGGTGACAATTACGGTAAGATCTTTTTTCCTTTCAATAAGTTTCTGAGCCAGCTTCTTTATTTCATCTTTCTTCTTACTGGCAGAAAGGGAAGAGATCTCAGAATAACTGCCGCCTGAAAGCAGGCAGAGTTCGGTAAAGTTAGGGGTTATGACATCAGCTTTCATAGTAAGATCGCGCATTTTATCACACATGCTCTGACTGTAACCCTTGTAGATGGAGCCGTTGTCGCCCATGACAGGATCAACGAGAACAAGATTTTTTTTCGTGCGGAAATTATCAATGAAGGAACTTATGAAATCAGCCTGTTCAGGATGAGCTATATATCCGCTGTAGATGCCGTCAAAGCTTGCATCGCATAAATTCCACATTTTAATATAATCATAAAGATGTTCTGTAAGGTCGATACATGCGTAATCCGGGAAACCGGTCTGGTTTGTCAGTACTGCAGTAGGTATCGCGCATGCCTGAATGCCGCATACGGAGAGTATCGGTACAGCCACGCCAAGTGAACATCGTCCGAAGCCTGAAAGATCATTTATAACAGCAGCTTTTGCCACTAAAGGATCACCTTCTTATTTTTTTCTTTACTTATTATACATAAAAACTGTGCATCTTGAAATAGTCAGTTTAAATAATATTTAAGGGGACACTTTTGAAATCAGTTCTTAGGGAAACGCTGATTTATTCATAAATCAGCGTGGGGTTCGGGGCGAAGCCCCGCAATCTCCCCGCCCCGGCAATCCGGCGAAGCCGGATTGCCGGCTTAATCAGTGTTTTCTTAGCTTTATTTCTTTAATTAAATTACTTAAATCATATATTAAAAACTGATTAATTTACTGATGAAATATTGAAAATTCTATTGACAACGATTACATGCTGTGGTATAATACTGAACAGAGGGCTGAAAACGATTACTGACGTGATGATCTGACAGGAAAACGACGGATCATTATGACACGTTACGTCAGTAAGAGTTCAGGTATATTGTATTGTAAGGCACTGCAGGCAGTCATACGACAGATATCATCTTTCTGGAGGGGGAGACGGTATCTTTGTGAACTGCGGCGGTGGATCAGTGAAAGGATGTGCTTTCATGCATAGAACATCAAAATGTATTGCTTCATTTGCACTCGTAACTGCCATGATCGGAACAGTTATCGCAGGAGGATTTAACAGATCAGACCTCGGTACTGCAGAGGCAGCGGAAAGTCAGAGCTACAGATTTGATAATGTTGAAATTGCAGGCGGCGGCGGATTTGTACCGGGAATCATATACAATCCGACCGAGGAAGGCCTTGTTTATCTGAGAACGGACATGGGTGGTGCGTACATCAGAAACAAGGAAACACTTGAATGGGAACCTATAACTGACTGGGTATCTCCGGACGAATGGAATCTTCTCGGAATCGAAAGCCTTGCAACTGATCCGGTTGATACGAACAGGGTTTATATTGCAGCCGGAACATACACCAACAGCTGGACTAACATGAATGGTTACATCTGCCGTTCCGAAGATTACGGCGAGACCTGGACAAGATCAGAGCTTCCGTTCAAAATGGGCGGCAATATGCCGGGACGTTCAGTGGGTGAGCGTCTCATGATCGATCCGAACAGCAACAATATCCTCTACTTTGCCGCACGAAGCGGGAATGGTCTGTGGAGAAGTGAGGACTACGGCGAGACCTGGTCAAAGGTCGAAAGCTTCAAGAACGTCGGAAACTATGTCGAAGATCCGGATTTCGAATACTCCTCAGATAATCTTGGCCTTTGCTTTGTGGTCTTCGACTCCGCACGTTCTGAAAAAGGAAAGCCGACAAATGACATTTACGTAGGTGTTTCCGACAAGGAAAATCCTCTCTACGTAAGCCATGACGCAGGTAAGACCTGGGCTCCGGTCGAAGGTCAGCCAACTGCAAAGACTTTTACAAGACACAATGCAGATGCACTCGACATCGGTATACCGCATCACGCAGTTATCAGTGACGCAGGCGACATGTACGTTACCTACTGCGACAGAGGCGGCCCTTACCAGTGCGATGACGGTGCAGTTTATAAATACAATATCGAATCAGGCGAGTGGAAGGATATCACTCCTCCGTCCGGATATGACTGGGACGGCTCACCGAAGTTCGAAAACTACTACGGATTTGCCGGCATCTCAATGGATGCGTCCGATCAGGATACACTTATCATAACATCGCTTCAGTCCTGGTGGCCGGACAACTACATCTGGAGAACCACCGATGGCGGCGAGACCTGGGACTGTATCTGGAAATACGGTGATTCATGGCCGTCCAGAGATCTTAAGTACAACATGGACATCTCAAAGGCTCCGTGGCTTTCATGGGGCAATAAGATAAATGCAGCTGAAGCTGGTTCTTACAAGGGTGAGGATATCGTAAATAATCCTGTACCGAAGCTCGGCTGGATGATGGGCGACATCGAGATCAATCCGTTTGACTCAGATGAAATGATGTACGGAACAGGTGCTACTGTTTACGGCACACACAATCTTACAGACTGGGATGAAGATAAGCCGATCAACATAGAAGTAATGGGCATCGGAATCGAGGAAACTGCAGTACTCGATATTATCTGTCCTCCTATAGACGGAGTTGAGGTCATAAGCGGTGTCGGCGACATCTGCGGATTCGTACACGAGGACGTAACGAAAGGTCCTGAGTGTATGATGACCGGTCCGACGTTTACAAGCACTACCGGGCTTGACTATGCGGAACTGGATCCGAATATTCTGGTACGTGTAGGCAACGTAGAAAAAGAACAGTACGAGATGATCAAAAAGAGTGTGGCAATATCAAAGGACGGCGGAAAGACCTGGTCTGAAGCCCAGCCTAATGTAAGCTATACTTTCCCTGCAAAGAACGATGATCCTGATGACATAGTTTCTGGCGGTACAGTTGCAATGGCAGCTGACGGTTCATCTTTCGTGTGGTCAACAGCCACAAGCCAGGGTGTTATCTGTTACTACAACAGTGCATGGGTGAAGGTGGACAGCCTTCCGGCAGGTGCAAATATCTGCTCAGACCGTGTAAATCCTGATGTGTTCTACGCATATGCTGAAAATACATTCTACAGAAGCGAAGACGGCGGACAGACTTTTGAGGCTGTAATGAAGGATCTTCCTGAAACATCTTCAAAGATAAAGGCAGTTCCGGGCTGTGAGGGACATGTATGGATCCCTGGTTCAACTACCGGACTTCAGTACACTGAAGACGGCGGCAAAACATTAAAAACAGTGGACTGCGTAAAGAGATGTGACGTTATCGGTTTCGGCAAGGCAAAGGACGGCGAGGATTACCTTGCGATCTACATGTGCGGCGAAACATCTGATAATGTTTACGGCGTTTACCGTTCTGACAACAAGGCAGAAAGCTTTATACGCATAAATGATGATGACCATCAGTATGCTTCAATAAATTACGCTATCACAGGTGACTTAAGAAAATACGGAAGAGTATTCTTCGGTACAAACGGCCGCGGTGTTATCTACGGCGACATAGATGACGGATCAAAGGTCGAGGACAAGCCGACTGTAAAGCCGTCACCTTCAGTTAAACCTTCTCCGTCACCATCACCAAGTGTAAAACCGACAGCCAAAGGTGAAGTGGTCTACGGTGATCTTGACGACAGCGGAATCATTGACGTAACTGATCTTTCAATGCTCAGTCTTTACCTTATCGGTGACATGTCACTGGACGAAAGACAGCTGAAAGCGGCAGATGTAACTGCCATCGGCAAGCCTGATATCACATCGCTTGCACGTTTAAGACAGTATCTGTCGAATCCGGGCAAAATTAAGCTCGGTCCTGCTTAATCTGACATCTTCTTATTTAATTTATTTACCACATCTTTCTGTAAAATGATCTGCAGGATCATTCCTGCAGGGAGTTTTGCAGACCTCTATCGAAATTTTCATTCAAAATTAAAATAATGCAACAATAAAAATACACCGGTCACTGATCAGGTGTATTTTTATTATCCGAAAAAAACACCGGTCACTGATCAAGTGGTTTTTATTATCCGGACATAAATCATAGCGGGGTAGTGGGGCGAAGCCCCGCTACCCCTGTCTGCCGATCCGGCTTTGACGGATCGGCAGATAAAAAAATATATGTAACTTAACTATAATTGATAAATCTTTTTTGTCGTTCACTATAATCTGCTATTGATTTAACATTAAAATTTGTGTATAATGTAATATAGTGAATAATATCTCCGCAGGTGCGGAAAGTCAGAAAGGATCTTTTTAACTATGAAAAAAGTTGGATTTTTAGGTGCGGGAAATATGGGATTTGCCATTATGAAGGGTATCACAGGCAGTTCTCTTAAGGATATATCACTTTATGCCTTTGACATAAGTGAAGATCTCAGAAAGCGTGCAGAATCGATCGGTGTTAATGTCTGCACAAATGAATGTGATCTTGTTGAAAAGTGCGACTACATCTTTTTAGCAGTAAAGCCTCAGGTGCTTTCAGGAGTTCTTGAAACAATCAAGCCTGTTCTCACAGCTGAAAAGGTAGTAGTATCTATAGCAGCCGGCATTTCAGGCGAATACTTAAAGACACGTACAATTCCTGATCTGAAGGCAGTTCTCGTTATGCCTAACACTCCTCTTCTTCTCGGTGAAGGTGCAACAGCTCTCTCAAAGGTTGAACCGACTACAGATGAGGAATTTAATCTTGTATGCAGCATTTTCGGTGCCTGCGGCGAATACGCAGTTCTTCCTGCTGACAAGATGAAGGAGATCATCGCTATCAACGGAAGCAGCCCTGCATTTATCTATCTTTTTGCAAAGGCATTTATAGAATATGCAGCAGAACAGGGAATTTCAGCTGAAGCTGCTCAGAAGCTCTTTGCAAAGACTTTAGTAGGTTCAGCAAAGATGATAACAGACTCAGGAAATACTATCGATGAGCTCATCAAGATGGTTTCATCACCGGGTGGCACAACACTTGCAGGTCTTGACAGACTTTACGAAGGCAACCTCGTACAGGTCGTAAAGAACGCATGTGATAGCTGTACCAAGAGAGCATACGAACTTTCTGAATAACAGAAGGAGGTACCAGTTTGGCAGGATTTTTCGGAATAGGGGATTATTCGAGAGCCGGGGCAGGAATTGCTAAAAATCAGAACAAGGGCAGACTCAAGCTGTTTTTTGAGATACTTGAGACGAGAATATGGAAGCTCTTTTTGCTTAATCTTATTTATGTACTTGTGTGCATTCCGATAGTAACGATCGGTCCGGCCACTGCAGGATTGTTCAGGGTAGTAAAGAACTATTCCATTGACAAGCATGCTTTTGTATGGCAGGATTTCAAGCAGGGATTCAAGGAGAATTTCTTCAAGGCATTTGTGCTCGGAATAATCGATATTATCGCCTATACCGGTATAGGATGCGGTATCGTAATGTATACCGGAGCTATGGCTCAAAGCTCGGACTCGAGAAGTTTCTTCTTCCTTCTGCTTCTGGCAGCTACTCTCAGCGCCGGATTAACATTTACCATTATGAACTATTATATGTATCTCATGATGGTCTCTACAAACCTTACCATGACACAGATAGTAAGCAATTCGCTTAAATTTGCGTTTATGGCACCAAAGCAGAATTTTACCGCAGTGTTATGTAATATCGGTCTTCCGATACTTATTTTCACACCTATTGTTCTGGTTGAGAAATTACAGCCGCTGCTTACGATCATTTTCCCGTTTGCACCGATTGCAATAATTGCATTCGTGGTCAGCTTCTGCTGTTATCCTGTAATACAGAAATTTGTAATAGATCCTTACTACGAGGAACGCGGTGAAAAGAATCCGGAAAGAATCTATGATGAGCCGGCAGACGATGAAGAGGTTCTTTTCGAGGATATGGGCGGAAAGGAAAAGCCTGTTATACCTAAAGAAAATAAGGGCAAAGGTAAAGTTATTTCATAATTCAGCGTGGAGATCGGGGCGGAGCTCCGCAGTCTTCCCATCCCGCAGATCTGTTTTGCTGGATCTGCGACATGACATTCTCTGAAATAAAGGAGTTTTGATAAATGGATATTGAAAAAATTCTTAAAAAAGTGGAAGAGATCCTTCCTCCGCAGCCGGCAGTTGAGTTTGCTGTAAAAAATGAAAAGCCAGGACTGTTTGACTGCAAGGTAGGCGGAACGCCGTATTTTCCAAAGGACATGGAATATCCACGCGGTACAAAAAATGCTTTTAAAGATCAGCCTCTTATTCTTCTTGCTCAGCTTAATTTTGAGCAGATACCGCATATTCCGGACTTCCCTGAGAAGGGAATACTCCAGCTTTTCATTGCGGGAGACGATCTTTACGGAATGGCTACGGAGTGTTACGGTGAAGCACTTGCAGCTCAGGATAATTTCCGCGTGATCTACCACGAAAACATAATCACGGACGAATCAAAACTTCTTTCGACAGATGAGATACCGGTCTACAATGGCGATGAAAAGGTATATCTTCCGTTTTCCGGTGAATACAAACTCGTGCCTGCAGAACCTGAAAATCAGCCTGCATCAGTGCACGACTTCCGTTTCGAAGATGCATTCGTAAAATGCTATAATGAAGTTGAGGACGAAAAGATCGAAAATCTGTACGATCTTGATGATGAGGTGTATGAAGCACTCAGTAATAAAGCTGTTTTCAGAACTGTTATGGGCGGATATCCGGCATTTACACAGGAAGATCCGCGAAGCAAAGACAGTCTCGGAGACTGCGATGTACTTCTTTTCGAGCTTGACAGCACTTTCGGAAACGATGAAAATATAGATATCATGTGGGGAGATTCGGGTACGGGAACCTTCTTTATCCCGCGTGAAAATCTGAAAAAACATGATTTTTCAAGAGTGGTCTATAATTACGACTGCTACTGATCATAGTGAATTAAAAAGGAATCTTATGTAAAAACATTTATTTATGATAAAGGGGGAATTATTAATGGATTATCAGGCATGGCTTGAAGGCTTTGATGCGCTTGTAAGCTTATATTCTTTTGACATCCTTCCGGACGGAAGTTTCAGTGAGATACGTCTTGAAGGCGTAAACAAAATGAACGAGGGCATGCTTCATTTCAACCCGAATGCACCTGAATTCTATCCGGGAATACCGTACAGAAATTACTGGATGGATCTTAATTTTGAAAGATATCTTTACAGGAGCGGCAGTACAAAGAAATCACTTTACTCCTACGTAAATGCCCGCGGATTCTGGCTGAAGGGTTTCTACATTCCGATAGCTACTTTTGATGAAGTTTCAGAAGGGGGCACGAAAAAGGTTTACTGTCTTTACATACTCGAATACGAAAATGATCTGGAAACAGAATCGATGTCACAGCATCCGGCTGATGTTTCAGCAGCTGTAACAGATATAAGTATCAAGCTTCATGAAATGCAGGATTTCTATCAGGCACTTGCTTCCGTGGCTGCAGAGATAAAGCAGGTCTGCGGTGCGGAAAAATGCTCTATCTTCCCTGTAGATGAAAGCAATCAGAAGTGCAGATGCATTTCTGAAGAAGGAATACAGGATGAGCTTCTGGAGATGTTTGCTGAAGAGCTGGGGTGCACACCGTTTGAAGTTGCAAGACGATGGGAAAAGGCTCTTGCGATGAGTGACTGCCTTATCCTTGAAGATCTCAGCGTTATTGAGGAACGCGATCCTGACTGGTATCGTTCACTCTGCAATCACGGCGTTAAAAATATAGTTCTTTACGAGATCCGCTGCAAACACACACTTGTAGGATTTATCTGGGCAGCAAACTTTGATGTATCAAAAGTCCTGAAGATAAAAAGCGTGCTCGAACTTTCATCGTTCCTGCTTGCAGCCGTTATCCAGAACCATTATCTTATCTCAAATCTTGAATTCAAGAGTTCAGTAGATGGTCTTACGCAGGTAAGTAACCGCAATGCGATGAACGACCGTGTGGACAAAATCGTTTCCGGTGAAGTTAAGGCTCCGGAAAAGATGGGCATTGCCTTTGCAGATCTTAACGGACTTAAGACGGTCAACGATGACGAAGGTCACGAAGCCGGTGACAAACTTCTTTCAAGAGCGGCATCTCTCTTAAAGATCGCTTTCGGCGACTACGAGATCTACCGTGCCGGAGGCGATGAGTTCGTTGTACTGTGTCCGGACATAGATGAAGAAAAGCTCACCGAAATGGCCGACCAGCTCCGCACCCTTACAGGAACCACATCCGATGTGCGTTTTGCAGTAGGTACAGTTTACGTCACAGGCGAGTACGACATCTGCAAAGCAATGCAGACCGCCGACGAACGCATGTACAAAGACAAAGAGGAGTACTACAGACTCCACCCGGACAAAGACCGCCGCAGACGCAGCAGGGGATAAAAGGTCCCGACCCGTCTTACGACGAGCCGGAGCTATTTATAGTGCGCTAAAAGCGCACGCTTAATATCCGATAATCAGAACGGCATTTTCAGTGTTAGCTGAAGGTGCCGTTTTCGCTATTGCCAAAAAGACATAAATACAGTATACTAATATATGAAAGAAAACAAAAGGAAAGGAGCAGATAATATGCCTCGTGGAATAGGAACAGGAGTGCAGAGCTTCAGCAAACTGATAGAGGAAAACTGTTTTTTTATAGACAAGACGAAGTTCATAAAGGACTGGTGGACAGCAAAGGATGAAGTTACCCTTA
>JAFRUS010000019.1 GCA_017438745.1 Oscillospiraceae bacterium
AAAAACAAGCGATAAACGAATTTTCATAATACAAAAAGAAATAATTATCGGCTATCTGACAGAACATGCAACTGCAAAAACTTCAGAAATAGCAGATGCTTTAAATATTAGTGCACCACGTGCCAGAGCAGTGTTGTCAAGACTTTTGTCAGAAGACATAATAATTGGCGAGGGGGCAAACCGAAACAGGACATACCGTCTGAAATCATAGAGCTGTTATGACACTTCTATGACAATCGGTATTGTTTCTCCAATGTAGATAATATAGGGGCATCTCAGATCGGTCAGTGCAGCTCTGTATGACATCTTTATGACGAAACGCATTGCTTATCCAAACTATTAGTGAAAGGAGTTTTTCAGACTGGAAAAGCGCGTGATTGTGACATTCGTATGACACCGTGCATTCAATGTGCAGTAGTATAGTAGAGGGGTATGTTATGACACTCCCTCCGTAAAATTGAATATTGAGAGTTTTAATTAGAGTGAGAAGTCGCCCGGAACTTAGGTTCCGCGATGTATATTTTCAGGTTCACTCTGCGTAGAATGACATCCGAATCGAACGGTTCGTTTGTCTGAAGTAAAAATGCTTCAACGCGCCGTACGAATCTGAGCAGTACATAACTGAGAGAATAAATCGAAGGAAGATAATTCAGATCTTCTGTCGTGTCAGTTATTTAGTGTTCGGATCGTGCGGCGCTTTTTGTTCCTTTGATCGGCTCAAAGAAAAAATGTGTGTAACATGAAGTGGAGGTGGTTGTAATTTTTGAAAAAGTCTGTAGTAGTAAGTAGAGATGGTTGTAAAAATCAAAAAACTGTGCAGTAGGAAGTAAAGGGAGAATCTATGGAGAAAAACTTTTTCAAAGTTCCGAATCATTTGTTTGAACACGGGCTGAGCAGCAAGGCAATCGTTGTCTATTGCGCTCTGATGCGGCACGCCGGTACAAAACTGATGTGCTATCCTGCGCGAAAGACGATCGCCGCCGAATGCAATATCAGCGCGTCAACTGTTGACCGTGCGCTGGCGGAACTTGCATCGACAGGTCTGATCAAAAAGGTCAACCGCAAAAATGTGATCGGCGGTAAGACAAGCAACATGTATTATCTTGATCCCGGGACGAACTGATGCGTCAAAATAGTTCATGGTATTCGTCGTCAGCAGATATAAAGAATACTAAGGTTAAGAAAAACTGTAAGCTGAAAAAAGAATACTATTATACGTCCGGTTGATTCATCTGAATGCGGCGCGAAGATATCAGGCGTGAGTGTTCAGAACATCAACTTGTATTCTCAGTATAGTACCTGTTGTCCTTTATATTATCCATATATCTTTATTCCGTCCTTCAGTATTTCGTCGAGCAGTCTGTCGTTGTTCCTGAGCTGTTCCCTGTTCAAAACATCGACTTTTTTCTTCAGCTTTTCCCTCAGCGCTTCAACGAGATTGTAAAAACGTATTCACGAATCCGGAGTTGAAAGCAGAAGATCAACGTCGCTCTGTTCTGTTGCCTTTCATTTGGCATATGAGCCGAACAGATAACAGTAGTCCACATTGTAAACAGTTAAAATATCGTTGCATATTTCTTTTATTGTCTGGATGTCAAGGATGCTGTGGTTCTCATAGACATATCCGTACTGTTCAAGCTTTTGAATCATATAAAGATACTTTATCGATGTGCTCTTTTGGGCGTCGGTTTCATAGCCCTGATACGTCCTGAGCGGAACGCCGAGAAAGGAGGCGCACTCAGCTTGCGCAAGTTTTTTCTGTTTCCTTAGTTCTTTAAGGGTCATTTGCATCACCTCTGCAGGTATTATACCATAAAAAACGATTTGTGCGAGTGGTTTACGCAAAAATTGCGTAAAATAATTTAAAATAATACGCAGTAATTGCGTATTTGCAAAATACGTTTTTCCGTAATATCTTTTCCTATTTCCGCGATATCCTCCTTCTGATAAAGTCTGTATAATGGTGTAAAATCAAGGAAAAAAGAATGAGCCAAAGGTTCAACTTTCTGGTATAATATGTTAAACGACCAAATTCAACATAAAACCGGAAAGGAAGAACACGATGGCTCACCTACATTTTACACTG
>JAFRUS010000005.1 GCA_017438745.1 Oscillospiraceae bacterium
AATTCTATTGTACCACATTAACTGAAGCAAATCAATTATCAAATACACCTTATCGGAACTATCTTATTTTTCTCATCAAGTGGGATCACCATCGGTGACATGCAGATCACCGCACCTTCACCAATCTCTTCCGGAAGTGAAGGTACCACAGCTATATTTTGCTAACAGAAAAACCTGATATATCTTTATTCGATATACCAGGATTTTCATCATTTACTTAAAGCATATACGTAAGCATAAATGCTGTCTTCGGTTCCGTTAGAATAACGTTTCATACACCTTTGAACCGGCCAAAGCGTTGTACCGTCATTTGTTTCAACTGCGATATTTATCTCTCCCTGAGGATCATTATCATCAGTTATCCACTTTCCGCCGTATAGTCTGATCACTGTTTCTCCAACATATGAACCAAGTGCAAAAAGAATCTGTCCTCTGTTTTGGTTTAGAATACCATTTGGATTGTTTTGTTCATCGAAAAAGCGGTCGATCTCTTTCATACTTTCAAGTGAGTAATCTGCTTTATATCCGGAAAAATTTAAAGCTTTTACTACCCATTCAGACATTTCTTCTATGTCATTCAGAAGACTGTTCTGGTTCACAGGTTGTTGTTCCGGTTTCTGCACAGGATTATGTATAGACTGCTGTTCCTGCTCATCTTTTTTCTTTTTAAAAATATCGAGTAATCCCATTGTAATTATTCCTTTCACATAAGCGGTTGAAAGCGGCTCTGCCGCTTTCTATCAAATCCGCCTCAAAGAGGCGGCACCATCCGCGGGCAGTTCAGTGAGTCGATAAAAAATCCGTAAACTCATTTCATGAAGTTTTTTTACACAAATGCTTCTGCGATATTCTTGCCTTCAACTGTTTTGAAAATCAAACCAGAGTTTTTCTTCTTATTGAAACTGTAAGTAAGAAGATAACCCTTATCAAGATGATAATGCTCAAGATAAGCTGCAAGCTGCTTCTCGCCTTTTTCATGATAAGCTTCTCCGCGCCATATCTTAAGTTCAATCACAAATCGCTCACCGTGATAATCAATAACAATATCCATGCGTTCATTATTTCGGGTACGCGCTTCAACATAATAGTTTCCTGTACCATTTATTATTGGTCTCACAAAAAGCAAAAATCTTCTTCTGCCCTCTTCTTCATCAAAAGACTCAGCTTTGCCTTCATATATATCATCAAAAACAGTAACATATCTTTCGAGAAGTTTTTCCATATTCAGCTTTCCGTTCTCTATTATGTTTTCTTTTTCTGAGAAACCGGAACGAGAGATTAAACTTTCTCTAAGTTCATTACGGCCAAGAAAATAATTATACAGAAGCACTTCAAACATTCTGTTTGAAATAGCAAGCACACCATCATTATTTCTGAGGAAGCCGTACATTTCTCCATCCATCGATGGGATATTATACTGATTATAGATGATCTGTTCCCCGCCGAGCAATATTCTTTCAAGCAGATCACTGAGCGGTTCATTGTCAGATACTTTACCCATAAGGGAATCGAAAAGCATATTCGATTCTGTTATTATTAATTTAACTGCCTGCCCTACACCAAAGGTATTCCATGAATCAGTAAGTCTTTCATCTATTGTCTGACATATACAGCTCACAAGATACGGGTATCCGCTTGTGTAGTCAAAAATCTCTTCAGCTATCCGTCTTGTATCCATACCGGTATGATGATCTTTTTCGTATTCATCAAGCATACCTGCTATGCCATCTGCCGAAAGGCTCATATCAATATTAAAGTTAGCTGCTATATTCCACGGGCTGTTAAATTTATGAACATCTTCAGGACGAAGCTTTCTCTTAAGATTCTTTACATCTGTCACACCAGCAAGTATTACAGAGTGGAATGTATCGGCGCCTTTGGATACACGAGCAATATATCCTGATCTTAACTGTGCCAGAAAATCAAGAAAAACCTGATTATTTGATGCACTGTCAACCTCATCTATAATAAGAACTACAGGTTTATCTGAATCTTTACACCATCTTCTGAACACACGGAAGATATCTGCCATGCGAACTTTATCTGTATCACTTAGCGTTATCTCACGGAGCATTTCAAGATATGGTTCCGGTATTTCAGCACCATTTAATTCACATTCATCGATCAGCATATGCGCCAGAGCCTGAGTAAATACTCTTCCGCTAGAAAAATCATCTTCATCAAGGTCCTGAAAATCGAGACTTAAAACATCATATTGATCATTCAGATCCTTCTTAAGGGCCGTAAGTGTAGTTGTCTTTCCATACTGTCTTGCTCTGTTTATTGTGAAATAATCTCCGGCATCGACCATTTTTCTGATCTTTTTAAGGCGTTCTGTTATATCGACCATATAATTATTTTCAGGTATACATGCTCCTGTAGTAGTAAATACTTTCAATCGTAGACCGCCTTTCATTAATAATTTTCGAATTAATTCTATTGTACCATATTAACAGATGCAAATCAAATGTGATATATTACTCAAAAGTAAAATCAAAATCACCAAAGTCTGTATCAAAGCTGGTGAGCATCTCGCCTGTATCTTTTCGGAAGTATTCAATGTGAAGCTCTGTGCCGCCTGCGTAGGAAAGTTTAAATTCATCATCATAGAATCCATCACCCTGGACTCCCCATCCGTCTTCAGGAGCAAACTCATTAAATGTCATAAAATTACGGCTTATCACTGGCTTTGGAGCATCTGCGCTTTGTCTTATGAGATAAAGATGTGGTTCAATGATCGGTCCGCCGTATATAAATACTGCTATATCACCATTATCAGTCGGAATAAACTGACAGGTACCGTTTACTATTCTTACAAGCTCTGAGTTATTCGGTGATGTCGTCCAGCTGTTTCCTGAATCTGTTGTATAGGCATAGTCATAATAGCGTGTTCCGGCAGCAGTATCTAAATGATATATTGCCATAGCAAGACCATCTACTGTGTCAGACGCGTTGGCACAACCTGTTTCGAACATTTCTCCAAATGTTTTTAAACGCGTGTGATCCTCAGATTTACCAAATTCAATATCCTGCGCTTTTTCAAGAGCTGCAAGATTTGCTTCACGTTTTGAAGCAGCTTCAGTAACTGCCGGTTCTGTTTCTTCCGGTACGGCTTCGGTCTCTTCTTCTGTTTCCTCTTCAGTAATTATCTCTGCTTCAGTTACCTCTGCTGCGGCTTCTGTTACCGGATTGTTTACAACTGGTGAGTCCACATTTTCTTTTGGTCCGCATCCGGTAAATACGGCTCCTGCCAGTACTGCTGAAAGAATTATTATTCCATAATGTTTTTTCATTTTTTGTTCTCCTTTTCGAAAAATGATGTTCACTATTATAAACGACAAACATTTATGTCAGATACAATAATAAAACTTAATAATTATTATACTATATTCATACTTTGTTTTCAATAAAAAAAGCAGCTGCTGCATTCAAAATCCAGTATTTACTTCTTCATATTAGTGATCTCAGCGGTTTCGTTTATAAAATCATACTTGAATTCTGTGTCGAAAAGTTTTGTCAGATCATCAGTCGTAAGTTTGACATTTCCTAAAAGCTCCGTAAACTCTATCCAGTTTCTTACGTATGAATACGGAAAATCCGGTTTAATCTTTTCGTTTCTTTCAAAAAGATTATGCGGTACGCTCCGGTCGTCGTACAGCACCGGATGAAAGCCGAAGCTTCCGGCACCGACTACATCTGCAGCCATATCGTTTCCGACGTACCATATTTCGTCCTTTTCGAGTCCGCTCTTACGAAGAGCCATTTCGAACATGTGCGGGTCCGGTTTACGGAAAACGTACTCGCTGGATGCGAGAATAAATTCAAAGTTATGCTCAGGAAAGCCTTCGGTCAGTCTTCTTGTAAGTACCGCTCCCGACCAGCAGAGATTGCTTATTACGCCGGTACGAATATTATTATTTCTGAGGAACGCAAGCATATCAGCCGCTCCGGGAGTCTGACGCGGTGCGGATATTCCATTCCAGGTGATGTATTCAGCCTCTTCGAGCGGTACTGAAAGCTTCATATCAAAATGCTCCAGTACATTCTTCATGAAAATATGCTCATGTATTTCGATCAGATTTCCGCGCAGTGCTTTGATCTCGTCAAACAGTTTTAAAAGATATGCCCCGAACTCTTCAAGACTTATATTGTGAGGATTCTGACATATGTACGGATAGATTGCCGCATTTCCGCTTGCAGGATCAAAATCCGGTTCAGACATCAGCGTTCCGCCGTAATCAAATAGGATCATTTTGGGTTTGTTCATATATTCAAAGATCATCCTTCCTGTTATTATTAGCCGATATCCAGGAAGCAAACATGCTCTGAATACCGGCTGTGTAATGTAAATGATTCTGTTATAGTAAACCTAATTGGGATATCAACATTGAATTATTTCAGATTAAACCGCTTCGGTGCAAGCTTGTACACAAGAAGAAATGAAACCGGAATAAAAAGAAGTGTGGCTATTGCAAATGTCACGAAGAAATATCTGAGCGAAGTCTCTGTCCATGTATCATCGTTGGATAATATATACAGAGTCCAGGTGCCAAGTATCATTAAAAAGTTGATCACCTTATATGCTTTTCCGTGCTCTGTCATTTCTTCAGTGAAAGGCTGGAAAATGTAATACATCATTGTATGGAAAACCGAGAAAAATACCGATGCTGCAATATATCCCAGACCGGCAAAGCATGCTGTAACCAGAAAATCTTCCCTGTGTGCAAGCAGAACGATCTCGATAGGTATAAAACCTAGCACTAAAGATGGTATGAGATCGATAAGAATGATGTACCTGATTCTGTATCTGAAATTTTCAAGGACGGCTCTTCCCTGTCTGTAGTAACCGAACTTGAGAAGGACTCTGTCACATTCATAGAAGAGAGCTTTGCATATAATCTGGCCGGATGACATAATAAAAAGCCAGTAGATCATTGCAGGTGCCTTACGTGCTACGCTTAAAAAATCGCTCGATTTTCCGAAATTCGGAACGAAAGCGTATAATATAAAAATTACTGCGGCAACCACAAGAACTATCCCCAGTTTAACAACTGCCTTTGTTAGAAACAAATGTCTGTGTCTGTCAAAAAAGATCGCAGTAAGATATTCGTAACCCTTTTTATTCTCAAACTTTTCGCTTCCGGACTTAAGCATAACCTTCTCGTCATTTTTATTCATAACGAGCTGAGCTTTAAGGGCGTTTTGCTTGACATTTTCCTTTTTCACAGCAGTTATCTGTTCGTAAGTAACAAGTTCTTTGGCGATCATTCGATAACGTCTGTACTTTACCATATAGATACATGAAAACGCAGCGGCAAGAACCGTCAGAATGATTCCAGGTACACTGGTCATTACACCGTATGTGCCAACATTTCCAAGCTTAGAAACAGTTAATATTTCACCGATAATAAAGCTTATAGTAAAGGAAAACACCTGCATAGTACTTCTGGTACTTTTGCTTTTTTTCCGGTCATATAGGAACAGATGAACTGCCTCACCGATGCATCTGAAACAGATTACATACGCACAGCATAAAAGCCAGGTCTTTAAGCCGCCGAAAAACACCAGAACAAAGAAATCTGCAAACGTTCTTATGATTCTTCTGAACAGAAGTGTCATGTAATATTCCTTTGCAGGTGTATGCATAACATGCAGCATTATATAATCGTTTCTTTCCTTCGAAGGAGCTGCAATACAGTTATGACCAAATGCTCCGAAAATACAGAACATCCAGAACATAAGATGAAACATCAGAGCATGATTATTTTTTACTGCTGACGGATCATCAAAAACAAGGCACGGAAAAATAACAGTGAAAAAAACTGCTAAACATCCGAGCAGAAATTCGAGAATGATTTTTCTTATCTTGTTTATTATCGAAAGGAAAAGCTTAACATCTCTGTTTTTGTAGCACTCATCTGTAACAAGCTTTTTAGTAAGCGGAAATTTCTGAAGATAATAGATCAGCTCATTACCTTCCCTGAAAAAACTGATCTTGAGCTGTTTGAAGTAAAGATTATTCATTCTTATAATCCTCCTTCAGGATCTCCATTACATACTCTTCAAGTTCCCTGTCGGTTCTGCCGTCAGTTGACAGTCCCTGAAGTTTTCCGTCATGGAGAAGAACGATCTCATCACAGAGATCTGATGCAAGCTGCATGATATGAGTCGAAAGAATTGTGATATGGTCTTCCTTCATTGAAAGAAGAATTTCCTTCATTTCGTGGGCAACTACAACGTCAAGTGAGGTCATAGGTTCATCGAGAAGAATTACTGCAGGATGTGAAATGAAGAACGTAAGCATCTGGAGCTTGTTTTTCATACCCTGCGAATAGCCCTTGACAAGCTTGTGCATGTCCTCATCTGTAAAACGAAGCTGGCGGAGATAATCTTCAGCTGTCTTTCCCTCGTTTACATTCTGAATCTCCATATAGAACTTTATAAATTCATATCCGGTTAAAAATTCAGGAAGCACCGGAGTTGAGAACGCAAAACCAATCTCGTTTTTCTCAGTAACGTCAGTTCCGTTTTCATCGAAAATAGAAACCGTACCGTTTTCGTATCTCATATCACCGCTGATACAGTTGAAAAGTGTGGTCTTACCGGCACCGTTTCTTCCGAGAAGTCCATAAATTTTTCCTTTTTCAAATTCAAAAGTCGCACCCTTAAGGACTTCCTTATCACCGAATTTCTTGTGAATGTCATTAACGTTTAGTTTCATTGTTTTTGCCTTTCTTTATGTTGTTTTTTATTTATCTTATTGTGTTCATCATACCAGTTACAGTATCTTGCAGTACTTGACCATCTCAGTAAACTCATTCTCAAAATATAGTCTCACCGGAACATTGGTCGGTATTTTTTTTAGAAACTGATTATCAAATGGTATGTCTTCAACAAACTGCTGTTTTTCCGGTACGATCAGTGTAAGTCTGCTGTTTTTAGCTTCCGATACAACCTTTACAACTACACATTCGATTGTAAAAGTTCTGTTTTTTTCCAGAGGCTTACGGAAAGCAACACTGTTTAAGATCATCTGTATACACAGTTCACATCCCAGAGCAACACAAACCGGAAGAAAATACTCACTGTTTTCCCGATGATGCTTAACACAATAAAAACTCAGGATCAGTGTTATAACCGTAAAAATGATCCACAGCAACGAGTATGCGCCTTTTTTCAAAGGATTGATACTTTTGTATTCATCTGGAACGACTTCATAGTCTTCATCAGAGACACGTTTGGCTCCAGCTTCAAAAATACTAACATATCTGAATGTTGAATAGTCATACGTTGCAGAAAGATCCATACGCTTTAAATCAGCATGGCGATCTTCAAAGTCCATAATTATCCTTCTTTCTTTTGTTCTGTCTTTGTTCTTTTTTATTTATCTCTGTAACCGCTTCACTGAGCGGAAGCGTTTTTTATTATCTCTTCCGGGAAACCGATAAGTTCAAGAAGACGGATGGCGTTTGTTGTCTGGCTTATTCCTCTGTGAAGCTTGTAGTCGAATGATATATCGCCGTCTGAAACATTTTCCGTGAAGTAGTAATTTTCAAAGCTGTTATCAAAAGTATTTGCCAGTTCCGTATCATGAGTTGCCACTATAAGGATACAGTTTTTTTCTGAAAAATACTTAAGAACAGCTTTGGATGCAGCAATCCTTTCACGGGTGTTTGTGCCTTTGAGTATTTCATCGATAGCAAAGAACATAAGTCTCTTTTCGTTTACAGATTCAGTCATTCTCTTGAGATATTTGATTTCCTTAATGTAGTAACTCTCGCCGGTAATAACATCATCACGGACAGCCATTGAAGTCATCACCGAGCATTCCGGAATAACTGCGTATTTGGCTGTACATGTGTTTATCGTCTGTCCAAGAATAAGATTTATAGCTGCCATTTTTATAAATGTTGATTTTCCAGATGCGTTAGAACCGGTAAGTATAACGTTTGAAGAATAGCTGAAATCATTAGGTACGGCATTGTTTACAGCCGGATGTACGCATTCCTTCAGTTCAAATCTTCGCTCCTTCGTGATCTTCGGAATACAGTATTTATCAAGGCTGTTTCTGAAGGAAAGAACTGCGATTGCACAGTCGATATCTCCGACATAGTCATACAGTTCCATATACTCTTCTTTGTATTTCAGCATTTCACGCAGCATAATATCATAAGTGATAAAGTCAAACATAAATGCACCGAATAAATACTCGAATATGGTTAAGAAAGGATCATCGCTTCTGTCGCTGCCGATATGGAACATTGACATAAGTTCAGGGATCTTCTTCATTTTTTTCACAATCGCGCTTATTCTTTCATTTTTATCCTTCATAATTCCGTTTATTTCAGAAGCGGATCCTATCAGACGTGTCAAAATGAAAAGTGTATGCATTTTGGAAGTATTCGTCATTTTGAAGACCGAATTTAAAATTAAATTGAAAATACCAACGGTCACTGCAATCGAAAATGAAGTTGAAGAATGTATAACAACTGCCGCTACCACAGAAGCCAGAAAAACGCCAAGCAGAATATACGGAAATAAGCTTAATGTTCTTTTCTGTTCATCAAGTTTGTTTACAATTTCAGGAATATGATAGGACGAAGCCATTTTTCCAAGAGAAGAAAGAGAGATCCTCACCTTGTTTCTCATTTCACTGTCAGAATCAAACTGCTCAATAAGCTTTTCCTGTTTTTCAAAATGCTTTTCATTTCCGCAGAGAATATGCAGTCTCGAGTACAGATTTTGCTCACCGGCAAAGCTGTCCGTATGGTTGACCATTGCAAAAATGTCATCCAAATTAAGATCATTCCAGGTGATCTCATCGACCTGCTTTTCTTTCGGAACAAGATTCTTCTCGATATCATAAAGGACTCTTATCTGATTCATCCTGTCTTTAAGGTCTTCATCAAATCTTCGTTTGATACCGAATGACTTTTCGGCATATAAAAGCCAATTCCTTTTGTTTTTTCTGTCTCCGGTTACTTTTAAAACTATAAGTACGGCTATAACTGCAGCCGCAATAATAATATATTTCATTTTGTTTTTCTCCGATATCTTTACACTTTATTTACTTAAGGAAACGCTGATTTATTCATAAATCAGCGTAGGGCTCCGGGGCGAAGCCCCGCAAATCCCACCTCCGGAAATACGGCGAAGCCGGATTTCCGATATAATCAGTGTTTCCTTAACCTATTAGTTTATCTTTCTTTATACTCAAATTCAAGTTCATCAAGCGGAACGTCAAAGCTGTCCGAAATCTCCTGTTCCGTAATGTTTTTTCATGTTTTTCGTTCTCCTTTTCTCATTATCGTTTCGGTATGAATATCAAAACTTTATAAATATTATAACACAAAAGCTTGATTATTTCCATAGTTTATAGTAAATTATTTTTTCATGATGCACATGATATGCAAGTGTCATGATATTTTAAAACGGGTATCCTGAAACAAGACACCCGTTGATGGAATTATAATTGTTATTGCTTATTTATCACTCGTATTTTCCCGCGATCGCTTCCTGCACATTATATGTCACATTTATTATAACATCATCAGGACCGTAAACCAGATCTTTTCTGGATATCGCCGCAGCAAGATGCCATTCTGTGCTGTCGTCATCTGATTTTTCTTCTCTGTTTACACACTTTACAGCATCCACTTCCAGATTTCCGTTGCTGCCGATATTCAGACTGTGAATACTGTATCGGAAATTTGATTTTTCAGCAGGCTGATTTATAATCATCAGAACATTGTTGTCAAAGAAATGCGCATATAAAAGTTCGTCTGAAATATGCGAATACTTTCCGCCATATTTCTTATTAAGTTCTTCGAATTCTTCAAACGAGTCAATGATCTTTGCACCACTGTCATCCGGATCATATACGAATTCTGTATCTGAAACTGAAATAACAGAATTCTCCACCATATCTGAAATATTATCTCTGCTGTATAAATGAGAATCCACATAAGTCTTAACTTCAGCCAAATCAATCGGATTAATACTGCTTTTAGGTACCGACACCCCAAGGAACCAGTATTTCATTTCTCCTCCATATCCGATAACATTATCTACATACAAAGTCAGATTATTTTTATTCTCCAGTCCGATATTGTAAATACGATATTTAGAATCAGATGTAGGTTCTGAGAAAGTGCTGTATGCAAGGAAATTGCTTTCAAAGAACTCCTCTGAAATACCGAACTTTTTCACAGCAGCATAGGGATCAATACCTTTATCCAGTATTTGTTCACGGTATTCATCCATCGATGCAATTATTCCTGTACTTTCGGGATAATCGCCTGTTCCATCGTAAAGCACTTCAGTTGAATTAATGATACTATATCCGGATATGCTTTCGTACCTTTTTTCTTCATTAAAATGAACATATGTCTGACAGTCGTTTTTCGGATTTCCCGGTACCACAGTAACATGATATACAACTCCGCCGAGACAGGTAATTACATCCGGAACAATGTGATCGTAATAAAGATTAACATCACCACGATCGTTTACTTTCACCGACTTAAGATCGTATCCTACACCATTAATACTCTGTGAATTATCTGTAAGAACGGCCAGCCGGTGATTCTCAAAAAATTCATCGTTCACTTCAAGTCCGGTCTTCTCGAGAAGCAGATTTTCAAAATTGCCCGGACTTCGATATGAATAGCTCGAAGGTCCGATATCTATATAATTACTGTATTCATCCATGGACGATATCATTCTGCAGTCATGTATTCCGTTGTTCCAGCGTTCAAAAGCACCGCCGGCATCAATTGTAACACACTGATCAGTAATATCTTTTAATCCGGAAAATTTACCGATTTCCTCTATCTTTTTGGAAACATACTGTCTGAGTGTTGCGAGATCAGCAATATCGATCTTTCCGTCAGACTTAACGTCTGCCATTTCAAGAATATATGAATCATTTATATCCTTGTCGTGGATCAGACAAAGTGAAAGCAGTGAAAGATCAGTTACATCAACTTTTTTGTCATAGTTCAGATCGCCATAGATCTCTTTGTCATAAACTATGTTCGGGGTTTCACTGTTATAAGTATATTCGACTTCATCTGGTTTTGACTCATTTTCCTTCAATTTCTCTTTTGGAGTAAGGTAATCAGCAGGGATAAGGTTTACCTCGCTGTAATCATTGATATGAGGATATAAGCTCACGGTGTAGTCATTAGCAGAAAACATATATCCAAACTTGTCGTCTATCATCTTCGCTATACGGAGCTTTTCTTCAATCGTATCTTTTTCAGGTTCAACAGAACAGGTAACCTTACCATCATCTGAACGGGATATAGTTACCCTGCAGTTTTCGCCCTGATCTTTAAGAAACTCTGCCATTGCCTCAAAATCATAATGACTGCTGTCATTTTCATCCGTCCTGTACCAGAGTTTATCCATTGAAGCATAGAAACTCATGAAAATTACCTGGTCAAAATAATTATCATCGAGATGATCCGGCAAGAATCCTTCATCAATATACGGTTTACAAATCTCCCCGACTTTTTCCATCTGTTCTTGAGTGATCTCGTCAGCAGTGATGACTGTATACTCATTATACTGATTATAGTCTGCCTCACCGTCGGTTATCACAGCAAGTACTTTCTCTGTTATCTCTTCACGGAGATGCTCCCCTTTTATTGATATCGGCAGAGTAAGTTTCATCTTAGCATCGGGAAAAATCAGTAAAAACATAGTATCTCCGTTTTGATTTTCATTTGATCCGCAATAAGTAATATATCTATCTCCGGGAACATAATGATCCATATTACAGATTTCCCTGAACGAGCGATAATAATCTACTGTATCAGCAAAATATCCGCTGTCATCGACTTTTTCAAAATCCGGAAACAGATCATTTTTATCATTAATGCTGTCCGCAAATACATCTGCCGTTTCTTCAGATATTTTAGCATTAACCTTTGTCTGGTCTGACATATTGAAATGAGCCGTCATTAAAGTCAGCGCTGCAAGAGATACAGCTGATACTGCAATCTTTCTGTATTTTTTCATATTTCATCTTCCTTTCTGATTTTCAAAGTTTCTGACAGATCCGAGGATTCTGTTCAGAGTTAAGTTACTTTGATTTGTACTTTTTGAAAGATCCTTCATTTATAAGACGAACGAAGCAGATGAAATATTTGAGGCAGAAAGGAGATTTGTCGGAAGTCACAAAATGATCAAGTAATTTTGCAAAACATTCACAAACGAAAATGCAGCTTTTACATCGTTCTCCGCAGATACACCATATCCACAAGCTGAATTCCGCATTCAAATATCGGATGATTATAGTTATCTGTAAAGAAATTCGGAACATACTGAAATGGTATGCCTTCGGCATGATATTTTATATTTCTGAATGGAATTTATCTTTTACACAGCGAAGTCACTCCTTGATAAAATTGATGAAATCTGATATAATAAGTTAAAATCATTAATTGATATGAGGAAAACCATATGGAAGAAATAAAAATATCAGTACCTACGCTGATTGGTTTCGGTATTGGTGCATTTTTCGGCTGGTTTATGCCGCTCATAATGTGGATAGTATGGCGAAAGAAAAAACATGCCGCGTATTTTCCGTTTATCTCAGGAATCGTGGCATACATACTTATTTCACTTGTAAGAATGGTAGTGCGGATAATATTCCTTCGGGGCGTTTTAAGGAATCATTTTACCGACGGT
>JAFRUS010000006.1 GCA_017438745.1 Oscillospiraceae bacterium
GATGTTTTCGTTATTTTATATGCAAAAAGAAAATAATAAACACCCGGCGGATTTTTATCCATCGGGTGTTTCATTTTTTACTGATTTTTTGCCCTCAAAGCGGCTGCATTCTTCTGTTCCCTGCGCTTTTTCGCACGAAGGTTGATAATATAACCTACGAAGACAAGGTAAAGAAGTGAAAGTCCTGTCGCAATTCTTAACGCACTTTTCAGTGATGATGATTTAAGATATGTAGTAAAAACTTCTGAGAGATATTTTGTGTATGAAAATTCCGCGTCACTGTAAGCTACCAGGTCAACTGTTCCTATCTCGTTGTCAAGATAGCGGAGTTTTAGAGTGCCGAGCTTCTCTCCTGCCTTTATCGGTGCACTCACTTCATCGTATACATAATCGATCTCGGTGATAATGTTTGATGTATCAACAGTTGAAAGCCACATGCATTTTACATCGTGTTCCGGTTTCAGGTTAATGTAGTCCTTACCCTTGGCAAAGCGGATCTTAGGAGAACCGATCTCCTGTGTTTCCTCAAGTACTACTTTGTGCTCGAGATTTGTAAAAGCCCAGTCAAAGAGCTTAACTGCGTCATTAAGGTGTGTGAAAATATCATTTTCATATTCGTCCTCCTTAAACGGAGCATTGAACAGAACAGCAAGATAGCTTTCACCGTCACGTGTAGCCTTTGTAACAAGACATCTTCCTGACTGGTTTGAGTTACCTGTCTTGACACCCTTTGTTCCCTGATAGTAGTAGTCGCTTGAAGGGTTCATCATGAGGTTTACGTTGTTGAACTCATGTCCTTCAGCTGACATGTTGGTAGCACCGGTCTTAACTGTTACTGCCTGCGCATATTCAGCAAAGCCCGGAAGGCTCATTGCGTATTCAGTTATTTTCAGCATATCCCTTGCGGTTGTATACTGCTTTTCATCGTAAAGGCCGTGAGGGTTTGTGAAATTGGTTCCTGTGCATCCTATCTCAGTGGCCTTTTCGTTCATCATATTTACAAAGTTCTGTACGCTTCCCTGTCCGATTACATATGCAAGCGCATACGCTGCTTCACATGAAGATTCAAGAAGCATTGCACTGATAAGATCCTGTACCTTGAGCTGCTCACCTTCATCGAGATATGAGCTTGTTACCTCATTGTACGGAAAACTTTCAAGCGGATACTTTTCGCGGTATTTCTCAAATTCACTATATACATTAGCCGGTATTTCTATTACAGCTTCCATGCTCTGTGCCTTGTCAATAGCAACAGCCGCAGTCATTATCTGAACTGTCTGCGCCGGACTGCACTGCTTGTCAGCGTTCTTTTCAAAAACAACTGTCTTGGTATCCACGTGATAAAGGATACCGGCATCACTTTCCAGCTGGAAAGTTGGTCTGAATGACAGCGCCTGTACTCTTTCCGGTGAAATATACACTGAAAAACTGAACAGCACCATCAATACCGTAAGCATACTGATAAATCTTTTCATTCTGCATCTCCTCAAAAGCTTGATTTTTTTCATACGAATATATTATATCAAATTTCAGGCCGCAATAAAAGGGGTTTTCCGTAAAAATTTTCACAAAAATAAAATAAATCATTTACGTCTGCATGATTTTATGATAGAATAATAGATATACTGAATGTCGATCATATACAGCAATGTACTTTTTTCGGCTGTATACGGCAAAAATCATTTTTGCAGCGTTCATTTTACGTTCTCTGCAAATAATTGTAAAGGTGATCCAATGATATATATAACAGGCGATACTCACGGTGATATCTCACGATTCAGAGATTCAATTACCAGAAAGCTCAGAAGAGACGATACTCTTATAGTATGCGGCGATTTCGGCTTTATCTGGGACGGCAGCCGTGCCGAGATGAATATGATCAGAAAGCTTGATGAGCTCCGCTACACGATCGCATTCATAGACGGATGTCATGAAAACTTCGACCTTCTTGCCCAGTATCCTGAAATAAGCTGGAACGGCGGTATAGCAGGTCAGATCTCAGACAACATCATCCATCTGAAGCGCGGTCAGGTCTATACTATTGAAGGAAAGAAATTCTTTACCTTCGGCGGCGGACAGAGCCCTGACATCGACATAAGAAAAGAAACAAACACATGGTTCGAACAGGAACAGCCGACAAAAGAGGAAGTTGAGGAAGGTTTAAGAAACATTACTCTCAACGAGGGCATTATCGACTATATAATCACTCACGAGCCTCCGCAGTCATTAAAGAAATGTCTTGATCTTGATATATACGACCATCTCGAGACTGACGGATTTTTCGAACAGCTTCTTACAGACTGTGTATACAGCAAGTGGTTCTTCGGAAAATGTCATATCAACAAGATCATTCCGCCGAAGTTCTACGCTCTGTTCGACAATGTAATACGACTTGAAACAGACTGATAATAAAGAAAACAAGCTGTGCATCATAAGGTGCACAGCTTGTTCTGTTTTAATTCATGTTCTGAAGACTTGTTTTTTCTTCTTCCTTGAAAAAGTCGATGTAATTCATAATGTACCAGGTATCATCGATCTTAAGTACCGGAAATTCTTTTTCCGTAAATGTCTTTGAGCCCAGATTTCCTTTTACCGTGAACGCAACTGTCAGTTCATATCCTTCCGAGAAAGAAACGTCACTTAAGTTCTGCTGATCAAAGGAACGGAATTCACTTGTATACTTTTCAAGTTCTTCATCATTCAGAGGCTTCTCCTCGTATATCTTGTATGTTATATCAAAATCAGTACCGTATTTCTGTGCTATTGCCCTGTAATACTGGTCGAAATACAGAAGATCGGCGGTATGCACTTTCTCAGGTGTGGAAGGCATCTCGTTCATTACCAGATAAGCGTACTGTTCGCTTATGATCTGCTGAAGATATTCAGGAAAAGCTGAAATGTATTCATCGTATTCATTCGCGACGCATCCGTTTATATAATTCTTTACAGGTTTCATATAGATGTCTGACGGTTTTCTCACGAAATGAGTAACAAGCAGTACAAGCCCCGTTATAAAAGCTACTGCAAGAACAGATCCGGTCACTATCTTTATGATCTTCTTCTGTTTCTCCTTCTTTTCCGCTTCTTTCCTTTTCTTTATCGTATCAGCTCCGGGAATCTTTTTCAGACATTCAGGACACTCCAGAGCTTCGTTGTCCATTTCAGCACCGCAGTACTGACATAATTTACTCATAAAACTGATCCTTTCGTGTAGTTTGTATTATGAAAAACGTTCAACAAGGGCATCAAGTATCTTCTTTGCTTCGTCGTAGTTTTTCTGCATTTCATCTTTGTAATGAGCACCCTTCTGGACCTTTCTTAAACCAATGTAGAGATCTTCAGGAACTTCACCTTCGTATCCTGTCTCTTCGGCAAACTTTGTTCCTGAAAGATAGAAGCCGTATCCCTTTACGTGCTTGTTTCCAGGATAAAGCGCTTCAAGATCTTCAAGTGTCTGGTCAGGGAGAAGGAAAATGTTTGCGTCGTTATCAGAGATGACCATGATCGTATCTCCGGTCTGCATAAGTGTAAAGAGCTTTGCGGAACTTGCCTGCTGAGTGTAAACATCCTGTGACTTTTTAGGTTCGCTTTCGGTCACAGCCACAGCTTCAGTCTCTTCCGGCTCTGATGCACTTTCTGCATTAACGACGTTTTTGCCGGAAGCTGATTTTTCATCTTCATCATCATAGTTTACCTGCTCAGTCATGTCACAGAGAGGCATGTAGTAAACAGATGAAAGAATGTCGCCGTTTCCGTTCATGTCGTCAGCGTATTCATTAACAATGGTCTCAAGTTTCTCACAGCTTCTGCTCATCTCGTAACTGCATGAAAGAACCATAACAGTGAAGTCAGGATCTGGTCTTCTGATGTAGTCGTAGCCAAGGAATCCTGCTAAAAGCACAAAGAAGCTTCCGAGAACGATCATGGCCTTGTTGCAGTAGAAGAAAGCACCGACCTTCTGGAAAAACGTATATTCCTTTTTCTCTTCTGGTCCGGCAAGTTCACTGCCGTCTGTTATGCCCTGCTTGGCCTTGAGGAGTTCTATCTTTTCACGGTGAAGCTGTTTCAGATATTCATCGTCCTTCTTGTCCTTTGCAAGTGAAGCATCACGTACTTTGTCGGAAGCGGCATGAAGCCTTGTGCTTCTTGATTCGTTGATCGTATCTATTAACCCCTTATGTCCCTTGTTCTTTTCGTCCATGCATTGACCTCCTGATTTTGTCTTTAAGGCAGAAATAACCTTTCCTTACGGCATCCGCCGCAGAAAAATTCACGTACAAAACCGGTCTTAAGACCGCATCGATAATTATTATATCATAAAATTCGTGCATAATCAATAAAAATCACATACTTTTTTAAACGAAGTTTTTTATAATGAGCGCAGAAACAAAAAAGCGAATGTCATTACGGTCATGACATTCACTTTTTTACTATAAAATATTTCTCAGGATCGTATAAAAAGCAGTGAACAAAAAGATAAGAACGAAAAATACATACTCCCACACTTCAACATCTTTGTTATGCATGCATTCTTCCCTTATCACGCGGTACACAAGATAAACAAACAGAGCCGGCATAACTGTTACGCTCATTATGTTGTATCCTGCTGCAGCTTTCAGATCACCGTGAACTATACTGACAGCCGCTCTTGTCATACCGCAGCCCGGACATTTTATTCCAAGAAAACAATAAAAAAGACATGGTATTCCTTTTCCGGTCTTTGTCACAAACGCAAGATAAGAAATACACCCTAAAAGGATGATCCCGCTTCCGGCTGACAAATAACGAATATGATCCGGCCTGTTTATTTTTCTCACATACACCACCCCTGCATACAATAAAAACACTGATCTTTTTCTGAAATCCGGCTTCGCCGGATTTCAGAAGGGGGGATTTACGGGGCTTTGCCCCGTTCCCCCACGCTGATTTATGCATAAATCAGCGTTCCGTTAAAGAAACCGACCCGTGAAAAAGCTTTCGCGGGCCGGATATTTTATCAGATTTATCTGCGTATATGACGCTTATCAGTAAAGCTTTGCACCTGCTGGTATGTGTCTGTCTACCATGAGGAGGTGAAGCTTTTCTTCGCCTTCTTCTGTGTGAACTGCACTGAGGAGCATACCGTTTGATTCGATGCCCATCATTGCACGAGGAGGAAGGTTTGTGATAGCGATAAGTGTTCTGCCGATGAGTTCTTCAGGTTCGTAGAATGCGTGGATACCGCTGAGGATAGTTCTTTCCTCGCCTGTACCGTCATCAAGTGTGAACTTGAGAAGCTTCTTTGACTTCGGAACCGCTTCACAAGCAAGAACCTTAACAGCACGGAAGTCGCTCTTTGAGAATGTTTCAAAATCAACGAAATCCTTGAAGAGAGGTTCGATCTCTACCTTTGAGAAGTCGATAACTTCGTCCTTTGCAGGAGCTTCGAGTTCTGCATCTTCTTCTGCAGCCTTCTGTCTGTTGTCTGTTCCGAGTGGCTTCATTGTAGGGAAGAGAAGTACGTCTCTGATAGAAGCACTGTCTGTGAGGAGCATTACAAGACGGTCAAGACCGAATCCGAGACCGCCCGTAGGAGGCATACCGTATTCGAGAGCTGTTACGAAGTCTTCATCAACTTCAGCATTTGCACCCTGTGCTCTCTTAGCTTCAACCTGCTTAATGAAACGTTCTCTCTGATCGATAGGATCGTTGAGTTCTGAGAATGCGTTACCCATTTCTCTTGCATAGATGAAGTATTCAAATCTTTCTGTGAATGCAGGATCAGAAGGCTTTCTCTTTGCAAGCGGTGAGTTTTCAACCGGATAATCATAGATGATTGTAGGCTGAATGAGCTTGTCTTCAACGAATTCTTCAAAGAATGCGATAAGAACGTGTCCCTTTGTTGCGGCTTCGCCTTCTTCAACATTTACGTTCTTTGCCTTTGCGCAGGCTCTTGCTTCTTCGTCGGTCTTCCATTCGTTGTAGTCAACGCCGGCATATTTCTTAACTGCTTCGATCATTGTGAGTCTCTCCCATGGAGCACCCATGTTGATCTCAACGCCCTGGTATGTGATAACATCCTTGCCGCAGATCTTTCTTGTAAGTGTAACATAAAGGTCTTCGATAAGATCCATCATGCCCTTGTAATCTGTGAAAGCCTGGTACATTTCGATTGATGTGAACTCAGGGTTGTGTGAAGTATCCATACCTTCGTTTCTGAAAATACGTCCTACTTCGTAAACTTTATTGAATCCGCCTACGATAAGTCTCTTGAGGTAGAGCTCTGTTTCGATACGGAGATACATGTCCATGCCGAGTGCATTGTGGTGAGTAACGAACGGTCTTGCAGCTGCACCGATCTCGAGTGTGTGGAGAACAGGTGTATCAACTTCAAGATATCCGAGGTTGTCGAGGTACTGTCTGATCTCGCGGAGGATCATGCTTCTCTTAACGAAAGTATCCTTAACTTCAGGGTTGCAGATGAGGTCAACGTAACGCTGACGGTATCTCATATCCTGGTCCTTGAGTCCGTGCCACTTTTCAGGAAGCGGAAGGAGTGACTTTGAAAGGAGTGTGATCTTCTGTGCGTGAACTGAGATCTCGCCCTTCTTTGTACGGAAAACGAAACCTTCAACACCGATGATGTCGCCGATATCCCACTTCTTGAATTCAGCAAAAACATCTTCGCCGATGTCATTCATACGGATGTAAACCTGCATTCTGTCTGTATCGTCACGAACATCGATAAAGTTAGCCTTACCCATGTCACGCCAGCTCATGATACGGCCTGCGATAACAACAGTCTGGTTTTCCATTTCCTCGAATTTTTCTCTGATCACAGCGTTCTTTGCTGTTACATCGAACTTTGTGATCTCGTAAGGGTTCTTGTTGTTCTTCTTTAATTCTTCGAACTTTTCGATCCTTACCTTCTTTAATATGTTAATGTCCTGAACTTCTTCCTGAAGCTGACCGTTTGTCTGGTTTTCGCTCATTAAACAAACCTTGCCTTTCTTACTTTGAAATAGAGATGATCTCGAACTTAAGTTCGCCTACAGGTGCATCAACTGTAAATGTATCTCCTGCTTTCTTTCTGAGAGCAGCCTTGCCAATAGGTGAATCATCTGAGATCTTGCCTTCTGCAGGATCTGCTTCTGATGAACCTACGATCTTGAATTTTTCTATTTTATCGCTGCCTTCACGCTTGATCTCGATTGTTGAACCAACGCCGACCTGATCTGTTGAGATACTGTCGTCTTCAACGATCTCAGCATTAGCAATGATGCTTTCCATTTCGGCAATTGTAGCTTCGAGAATACCCTGTTCGTTCTTAGCTTCATCGTATTCAGCGTTTTCTGACAAGTCACCGAATGATCTTGCTTCCTTGAGCTTCTGAGCAACTTCAGCTCTTCTGACTGTTATAAGATAGTTTAATTCCTGTTCAAGTTTTTCGTAACCTTCACGGGACATCTGCTTTTTTTCTGCCATAACGCACTCTCCTCAACATCAAAATTTATATGCTATTATATTTTACTACAATAAACGAATAAAGTCAATCCTTATTCCTTAACCGATCTTACTTTTTATTACCTCAAGGGCTTTGTCAAGCTGTGCATCTTCGACGCCTTCTGCCGGAAATACTTCATAGTCAGGAATAAGTCCTACACCGTGGTAGCAGTCTGACTTTGTCGTTTTGTATTCCGCAACTGTAAGTACAACTGTGCTGCCGTTGCTTAACGAGAACGTATCCTGCATTATTCCTTTTCCGAATGAGGTCTCTCCTACAAGTTCGGCACCCTTGAAATCACGAAGAGATGCCGCAAAAAGTTCAGCGCCGCTTGCGGAATTTCCGTTCATCAGAACAGTCATCGGCATATCAGTCTCTTCCGCATCAGAGGAAACAATCGTTTCTTCCTTTCCGTCCTTGTAGATAGCTACTGCTATCTTTCCTTCCGGAAGCAGAGGGTCAAGGCATTCCTCAACTGCGGTAACAAGTCCGCCGCCATTGTTTCTGACATCAAAAATGATGCCCTTTGCGCCTTTTGCCTTACAGTCATCAAAACAGTTCTTTACCTGTTCAGGAGTCTTGTCGTTGAACTGGCTTATTTTTATTACTCCGATGTCATCGATCATCTCGGACGTTGCGGTTATAATATCGATCTTTTCACGTTTTATATCGAAATCGATGATATTTCCGTCACGCTCAACGGTTATCTTTACAACTGAATCAACCTCGCCGGTTTTGATATAATTTACTGCCTCTTCATAACCCATATCCTTTACATCACTGCCGTCAAGTTTCCTGATTATATCTCCAGCCTGCATTCCCGCTTTTTCCGCCGGTGTCTTGGAATTAACCTCAACGACTTCCATATATCCGTCCTCGCGGCCCAGCACGGTGATACCGACCCCCGTTTTAAGGCCGGAATGGCTTTCGTTTCTTTCCTCAGTCTGCTTTATGCTCTGGTATCTTGAATAAGGATCTTCCAGTGCCGAAACATATCCGCCGACAGCAGAATCGATAAGCTTTTCGCTGTCAGATGCATCGTAGTAAAAATGCTTTGCGATTATATTTTCAGCTTCTGCCAGCAGCTGAAATTCCTTAAGCTTTTTCATATCGCTGTATTTCATCGCAGAATATGTTGCGGAAAAAGTCAGCATCGCCGTACAGGCTACGGCGATAACGATACTTTTGTTTATTTTATTTTCATTCATCTTTCATGTCTCCTGAAAAAACCATGCCAGCAGAAAACTGCTGGCATGTGCAATAAAAACTTTAGTTTTATACCTGAAGATGTTTAGTAGTACTGATCACACTTCCCAGAGCGCCGATGACAGCACCTATGCAGAGATAGATAGCAAGCATCGTATACTTGATCTGGCTGAACGGAAGAGGTTCTGAAACACCGATGGTCTCCCAGAACGCAATGTTGTTTGTGATTATATCCATCAGAGTTGTATAACCGTAATATGTTACCACATAAGCGCCGACACCTGAAACGAATCCGGTGAAAAGGCCTTCAAAGAAAAACGGCATACGTATGAATGAATTGGTAGCGCCAACATACTTCATGATGTTGATCTCTCGTCTTCTTGCGTAAACGCTGGCTCTCGTTGAATTCGAGATCATGATAAGAGATACTATGATGAGTGCTGTAAGAAGCGCTATCGATGTAATAAACACTACTTTTCTTAATCGGGTGAGGATCTGTGCAAATTCTGTAGGAGCTTTTACTTTTTCAGTAAAATCAAATGCATTCAGTGCCTTTACAGTATCAGTCATTTTTGAAGTATCTGCAATGCTGATGTTGAACGCATTCGGCAGAGGATTGTCATCTCTGATTGAGTCGAAAACCTCTTCGTACTCCTTCATCTGTGCGATATAGTTTTCAAGTGCCTCTTCCTTAGGATAGTACTTAACGCTTGCTATATTAGGAAGTGCACTGATCTGTTTCTGGGCATCCGGCAGCATTTCTTCCGTAACACTGTCCTTAAGGAAAAGAACAAGTTCATTCTTGTTTTCAATGGAGCCTAAAAGTATCTCGATATTCATAACGAAAAGCGAAGATACACCGACCAGAAGCAGAGATACCATAAGAACACAGAAAGTTGCAATACCCATTACTCTGTTATGCCAGATGTTTTTAAATCCCTGTCCGATAAGGTAAAATAAACTGCCTATGAAAAATCACTCCTTAAATTGTTTCGTCAGAAGTTTCTGTTTCCGCGTCGCCGTCGATAACATCATCATAGATTACTGTACCCTGATTGATGTTGATAAGACGGCCGCCGAAATGCTTGACGAGTTCATGTTCGTGAGTAACCATTACGACAGTTGTGCCGCACTGATTTATAGCCTTGAGAAGGCCTACGATTTCCTGAGAAAGTTCAGGATCGACGTTACCCGTAGGTTCGTCTGCTATGAGAAGCTTAGGGTCATTAACAAGAGCTCTTGCAAGAGCAACACGCTGCTGCTCACCGCCCGAAAGCTCGTTAGGATAAGACTTCATTTTATCCTGAAGTCCGACCAGTCCTATAACATAGGAAACTCGCTTCTTGATATATGATCTTGGTGCATTAATAACACGAAGAACGAACGCAATGTTCTCATATACTGTCATTGAAGGAATCAGTCTGAAATCCTGAAATACCACGCCTATGGTTCTTCTGAACTTAGGTACTCTGCTTTTCTTCAGAGTTCTTAGGTTAAAGCCGTTTACCATGACTGTACCGTCACAGGCATCAACTTCCTTCAGAAGGAGCTTGATAAGCGTACTTTTTCCTGCACCTGACGCACCAACAATAAATGTGAAGTCACCGTCATCAATATGGATGTCTATCCCGTTGATAACGTTGTGCCCCTTGTTGTATGCGACACATACATTTTTAAGATCTACCAAATGATACACCGCCTCTGTTCACTGTGATTATTTTCATCAGAACTTTACAGGATTTGCTGATAAATATTTCTTTACCATGAGAGCAATCTTGAAGATGATCGCATGATCGAATTCACGGAGGTCAAGACCTGTGAGCTTCTTGATCTTTTCAAGTCTGTAAACAAGTGTGTTTCTGTGAACGAAGAGCTTTCTTGATGTTTCAGAAACGTTGAGGTTGTTCTCGAAGAAACGCTGGATTGTAAAGAGTGTTTCGTGATCGAGTGACTCGATGCTGCCTCTCTTGAATACTTCGTGAAGGAATGTTTCGCAGAGTGTTGTCGGGAGATGGTAAACGAGTCTTGCGATACCGAGGTTGTCGTAGCTTACGATAACCTTGTCTGTGTCGAATACCTTACCTACTTCAAGAGCTGTCTGAGCTTCCTTGAATGAACGAGCGAGTTCCTTAACGCCTACTACCGGATTACCGATACCAACGTTTACTCTTGTATAGAATTCACCGCTGAGTGTGTCTGCGATTGAACGTGCGAGCTTTTCAAGATCCTTTGAATCGATAGCGTTCTTGAGTTCCTTAACGAGAACGATATCTGTTTCTGTGATGTTGAAAACGAAATCCTTGCTCTTGTCAGGGAAGAGATTCTGGATAACATCATAAGCTGAGATGTCATTTGCAGAAACGATTCTGATGAGAAGAACAACACGGCTTACTTCAGCATTGAAGTGAAGTTCTCTTGCCTTGATAACAATATCACCAGGAAGAACGTTGTCGAGAACTACGTTCTTGATGAAGTTGTTTCTGTCGTATTTTTCATCGTAATACTGCTTGATGTTTGTAAGTGTGATTGCAAGAATGCTTGCATACTTTGCAGCTGTGTCATCTGTTCCTTCCACGAAAACTGCATAGTCAGGCTTGATGTTTGAGCCAAACGGCTTGTATGTGTAGCCGTCACGGATAAAAATTTCAGATGAGTCGTTAAGATCGAGTGAAACGAATTCGTTTGTTGTACCGATCTTGGTAAAGTCGCTGCATGCAATGATAGATGCTGTTTCGTCAACAACGCCTATTGTCGCTCCTACAGTTTCATTCATCTGATGGATCAAACCCTGAAATAATCTGTTAGCCATAACATTATTCCTTTCTGATATTTATTATATTCATATGATCTTATTTTCAAAATTACAATTTTTGATTTTTGCGCACACTGCTCCTTAGAGATTGTACCACATTTTTGGAGTGTAATTGTGAACAAACTATTAACAATTGTGCTTTTTTCATGGTTTTTTGTGTATTTTTCACAAGCGTTATACTGTTTCAGTTTTGACTGAAAGGCTTATCCAGTTCTCCGAAACAAAAGCTCCGTTGGAGTCGATAACATAACACATTTCAAGCTTTCCGCCTTCATCGCTCAGCCTGTTGTCGATCGATTTCGTATAGACTCCGAGCATAAGGCTGCCGAACGGTGTTCCGTAGTGACAGTGATGCTTTTTTTCAACCTCAAGCACAAGCTCGGAAGGAGCCTCGCCTTCACGTCTTACAGATGCATTTCCTGTACCGGTTACTTCAATGACCGTAGTTGAATTCTCAAAACCTGTGGCTTCAGAATCCTCGTAGCTTATACAGTATTTATCGCCTTCGCGTGAAAAAATGCCCTTGGTGGTAAGTTCAAAATCGCCTGATTCATTGATCGCATCATCGTCATGAACGCAGGTCATCGTTATGATCGCAGGGACCACGAACTTTTTACCGCTTTTCTTTCCCGCCATCAGCACACCGACTTTCCGTCATAGTCATCTATCGCCTGAATAAGAAGAAGACTTATGAGCTCTGTGAAAGAGTATCCTTCAGCTTCCATAAGCTTTACAAACATACTGTCCGGTGAGATCTCCGGTACCGGATTTATCTGACTTATGATTATCTCGCCTTCATAATTACGGTAGAAATCGATTCGTGCCATGCCTGAACAGCCCATGAGTCTGTAAACATCAGCTGCTGTTTCGCTTATCTGTGCTGCTGTATAATCAGGAAGATCTGCAGGAATTATGAATTCTGCGTTTTCTGTGCCTGAATTAAAGTCTGTTCCGTCACGTTCGATCCTTACTTCGCCAGGTGCTGATACGTTGATATTGTCATATCCGATGACAGCCACCTGAAGTTCCTCACCTTCGACGAATTCTTCAACAACTACCTTTTCGTCCTGCGTGAGCGCCATCTTTACTGCGTATTTCAGTGATTCAAAGTCCACTGCCATGCCTATTCCGGCTGAAGAACCGAAGTTTGCCGGTTTTACGATAATCGGGAACTGAAGTTCGTCACAGTATTCGTTACACTTCTCGTCAAGATTCGGAAGATCGTTTCGGGACATCATTCTCCAGTTTGAAGTTTTGAATCCGTTATATCCGAGGACCGTTCTTGTGTAAGTCTTGTCCATGCAGGCTGCAGATGCCATAAGGTCGCTTCCCACAAAAGGAATTCCTGAAGTTCTCAGTATACCTGCAATCGTACCGTCTTCACCGTTCTTTCCGTAAAGCACCGGGAAGATTACGTCAACGCGGTAAACAGATACCTCACCGTCCTCGATTTTGATTATACCCTTTCTGTTAGGATCAGGTGAGATGACTACAGAGGTACAGTCCGGATTTTCATGCCATGTATCGTTTCGTATATCCTCGCTGGTACCCGGATAGTAAAGCCATCTTCCTTTCTTTGTAATGCCTATGCATATCGTCTCGTATTCTTCTGTGTCAATATTGTCTATAATAGATGCTGCTGCCAGAAGAGAGGTTTTGTATTCATTGGAAACACCGCCAAAAATTAAGGCCATTCTTAATTTTGACATATGCATCCCCCCTTGTTCTCTTGTAAATTTCCTGCCATAGACGCTTTATTTTCTATTCTAACATATTTTTGTGAAAACTGCAAGTCTTTTTCACTAAATTTTCGTTTAAAATGATATACAGCCAAAATTCAATACCCAAATGCAGAAAAAAGCTGTCGTTTTTTAATGTACGACAGCTTTTTATTTGCCGCTTGTTTTGGCGTTTCAATTGCCAAATTTATCTCGTTTGCCACTTGTTTTTACATTTCAATCGCCATTTTTGTTTCGTTTGCCGCTTGTTTTTACATTTCAATCGCCATTTTTGTTTCGTTTGCCGCTTGTTTTTACATTTCAATCGCCAATTTTGTTTCGTTGCCACTTGTTTTAGAATTGTGCCACAGGCACCACCTGTTATCGGTACGCCTGCGGCGTTCTATCTATATGCAAGCGTCACAGACGCTTGCTCTGTCAAAACACCAAAAGGATTAGTTTATCGCTTCACTCATCCTCAAAATCATAACTCGATATTGTTACCCTATAAACAATATTATCTGATAATTTAAAACTAATCTTCGTTTTATCATCAATCATATATGTTAATTGATTTTCCATTTCTGATTCGCCAAGAGTATTAATGATATCTTCTTTGGTAGAACTGAACGTTAATCCCATATATTCAAATTCAAAATCATCAAACATGGAATCCGGACTGATTTTCAGATATACTAAATTTTTATCTTCTTTATGCTTTTCATCAACAGAACAGTTTTCCAGCATCACAGTTCCAATCCTGTTATCACCGTGCCAGAGCTGACTGAACAGGCACCCGTCATCTGTTTCATAACATATCTCTTCGTCAATTGTAACGTTTTTTAAATCTTTTAATTTGAAAGGTATACTAACCTTACCGTTCATAAAGCTGAATTCATTCGAAAGTTTTTTATCGTCTTTTTCTTCAGTATCAACTGATGATACTGCTTCAGAATCAGGATTCGCTTCATGCTGATCTTTCGAACAACCTGTAATGGTTAAAATCATCATCAGTACGATAATAAAGAACAACGTTTTATTTCTTGTAATCATTATAACTCCTTTAATAACTTCAAATCTTGATTAGGATTATATCAAAAATTACACTGTGTTGTCAAGTTGTACTTTTCTCTCTTTAAAACAGAAATCAGAATTTGTTAATATCTTGCTTTCTGATAAAACACAAACCCCGTCTGCATCATGAGGCAGACGGGGTTACAATTAAACTTAGTGCTTTATTAATCAGCGAAATCAGAAGCCATTATTTAAACTTCTTTACAGCTTCCTTTGTCTTTGCAACGATGTTTTCCTTGCAGAGACCGAATTCCTTGAGGAGGTCTGCTGCAGGGCCGCTGTGGCCGAATTCGTCGTTTACGCCGATTCTTACAACAGGTACAGGGCACTCTTCAGCTACTGTTTCTGCAACTGCTGAGCCGAGGCCGCCGATTATGCTGTGTTCTTCAGCAGTGATGATGAGACCTGTTTCCTTTGCAGCCTTGAGGATGATGTCCTTGTCGATAGGCTTGATAGTGTGGATGTTGATAACTCTTGCACTGATGCCGTCAGCTTCGAGGAGCTTTGCAGCCTCAACAGCTTCGTTTACCATAAGGCCGGTAGCAACGATTGTTACGTCCTTGCCGTCCTTTAACTGGATGCCCTTGCCGATTTCGAACTTGTATGTAGCTTCATCGTTAAAGATAGGTGTAGCAAGTCTGCCAAAACGGAGGTAAACAGGACCAACGTACTCTACAGCCGCCTTAACAGCAGCCTTTGCTTCAACACCGTCAGCAGGGTTGATGATAACCATACCAGGGATAGTTCTCATAAGTGCGATATCTTCGTTGCACTGGTGAGTAGCGCCGTCTTCACCTACTGAGATACCAGCGTGTGTAGCACCGATCTTTACGTTGAGGTGTGGATAGCCGATAGAGTTTCTTACGATTTCAAAAGCACGTCCTGCTGCAAACATTGCAAAGCTGCTTGCGAACGGGATCTTGCCTGATGCTGCAAGACCTGCTGCAACACCCATCATATCTGCTTCTGCGATACCGCAGTCAAAAAATCTTTCAGGATATTCCTTCTTGAACTTTACTGTTTTTGTAGCTTCAGCAAGGTCAGCATCAAGAACTACGAGTTTGTCGCATTCTGCTGCAATTTCCTTAAGTGCTTCGCCGTAGCTTTCACGTGTAGCGATCTTTATTACATCTGCCATAATAAAACTCTCCTGTCCTTATTTCTTAAGTTCTTCGAGGCGTGCAGAAAGTTCTGCCATTGCCTGATCGTACTGTTCCTTGTTAGGTGCTGTACCGTGCCATGAAACCTTGTCTTCCATGAATGAAACGCCCTTACCCTTGACGCTCTTCTGAATGATTGCTACAGGCTTGCCTGAAATCTTTTCAGCTTCGTCAAAAGCCTTTTCGATAGAATCGAAATCGTGAGCATCCATTGTGATTACGTGCCAGCCGAAAGCTGCGAATTTATCTGTGATCGGTTCAGGAGAACATACTTCTGTGATCTTACCGTCGATCTGGAGACCGTTGTTGTCAACTATAGCAACAAGATTGTCGAGCTGGTAGTGTGCAGCGAACATAGCTGCTTCCCATACCTGGCCTTCCTCGCATTCGCCGTCGCCGAGGATAGTGTATACCTTGTAGTCAGCATTGTCGATCTTGCCTGCAAGAGCCATACCGCATGCAACTGAGATGCCCTGTCCGAGTGAGCCGCTGCTCATGTCAACGCCAGGGATGTGGATACATGGATGACCCTGAAGAAGTGCTCCGATGTGTCTTAAAGACTTGAGTTCCTCCTTAGGGAAGAAGCCTTTTTCAGCAAGAACTGAATAAAGTGCCGGTGCTGTGTGTCCCTTTGAAAGAACGAGTCTGTCTCTTTCCTTCATGTCAGGATCTGCAGGATTTACATTCATCTTTACGCTGTAAAGATAAGTAAGAAGATCAGCTATCGAAAGTGATCCGCCCGGATGTCCGGACTTTGCATTGAATGTACCTTCGATAATGCCCATTCTTACGTTTACGGCTGTCATCTCAAGCTGCTTTTTGATTGTAGAGTCCATAAAAGTATCTCCTCCGTAGATTTAATTATTTTTTATCTTGTCAAGTACCTCGGTAAAATATTCCGGAAGCGGGCTTTCAAATTCCATGTACTCGCCTGTACACGGGTGTATAAACCCGATCTTTCTGGCGTGAAGACACTGTCCTTCGATTCCCTTCTGTGGTGTTCCGTAAACATCATCACCGTATACCGGATGACCAATGTATTTCATGTGAACTCGTATCTGGTGAGTTCTGCCCGTTTCAAGTCTTAACTTTACATAAGCGTACCTGTTATACTGTTCCAGTACAGTATAGTGCGTAACCGCGTGCTTTGAACCAGTCTGTGTAACACACATCTTCTTCCTGTCAGTTTTGTGACGTCCGATCGGTGCATTGATTGTTCCTTCAGTCTCCTTCAGTCTGCCGCATACAACAGCTTCGTACTCTCTTGTAAAGGAGTGTTCCTTTATCTGTTCTGCAAGTCCCTGATGAGCCTTGTCGGTCTTTGCAACGATCAGAAGTCCGCTGGTGTTCTTGTCGATACGGTGAACTATTCCCGGACGGACAACTCCGTTTATCGAAGAAAGTCTTCCCCTGCAGTGGAACATAAGCGCATTTACCAGTGTTCCGGTACAGTGTCCTGCCGCCGGATGCACCACCATGCCCTTCGGTTTGTTCACCACAAGAAGATCATCGTCCTCATAGACGATTTCCACCGGAATATCCTCCGGTTCAGCCGAAAGTTCCTCCGGCTCAGGTACATACATACTAACCTCGTCCCCTGCTGCCACCTTGCAGTTCTTGGAGACTGTCTTACCGTTTACTGTAACGTTTCCGTCAGCTATCATTTTCTGAGCAGCGCTTCGTGTGATATCCGGAAACTTTTCAGATATCCACTTGTCTATTCTCGATGAAGCTTCGGAAGCATCAACGGTTTCTGTTATCATCTCATCATTCATCCGGTGTTCCTTCCCCGGCTTTGACGGATGTTTCTGTTGTTTCATTTGTTCTGCCCTTGTAGAAGAACAGAATATAGACCATAAGCAGGAATACTCCCACGGTCACACATATGTCTGCGAAATTAAAGATCGCAAACCTGAATACTTTAAGTTCAATGTAATCCACAACATATCCTATACGGAAACGGTCGATAAGATTACCTATTCCACCGCTCACGACCATAGCAGAAAATATCATGGCCGGACGTGAGTTTCTGTAGTTTCTTATTATATAAACAGCAAAGATTATCAGTGCCACTGTCGCAAATCCGACAGTAAACCACTGCTTTCCGGACATTATGCTGAAAGCAGCGCCCTGGTTTTCAGTATAAGTCAGATTAACGATCTCTTTACCGGCAATTTTTATAAACTCACGGGATGGTCCTCCGGCAAGTTCATTTACAGCCCATACCTTGATAAGCTGGTCAGCCACAGTAAGCAGGGCTATAAGTATGATCATTAATACAATCATTAGCTTTTATTCTCCACGATAAAAAAGCCTGCCGCTTTTTGGGTATAAACGACAAGCTTTGTCTGATTTATTTATTTTACAACTGATGCACAGCGTGCGCAGAGTGTAGGATGTGCTGAATCCTTGCCTACTGTTTCTGAGTATGTCCAGCAGCGTTCGCACTTGTCGCCCGATGCCTTGCTTACTGTAACAGTTATTTCAGCTGCAGCGCCTGTCGCACCAAGAGCTTCTGCATTAAATTCGCCTGTTCCTTCTGCAAATGCCTTAACGCCTGAAACGATGAATATTTCAGCGAGTTCATCAGCAATCTGACTTACCTTGTCATATGACTTACCGCAGTAAAGATCGATCTCAGCTTCAAGTGACTTGCCGATGATCTTGTCATTACGCTTGATTTCAAGAGCCTTGTTTACTGACTGACGGAGATCATAGATGAGTGCCCACTTTTCTTCGAAGGCTGCATCTACTGCGATACCGCTCTTTTCAGGCATCTGGTTGAGGAATATGCTTTCCTTGTCGTCAGCTGTCGTGTGAGGCATGTATGTCCAGATCTCTTCAGCTGTGAATGAGATGATAGGAGCTGCGAGTCTTGCAACTGCACTGAGAATACGGTACATAGCAGTCTGTGCAGCACGTCTCTTAACTGAGTCTTCCTTTTCACAGTAGAGTCTGTCCTTGATGATGTCAAGGTAGAAGTTTGACATGTCTGTTACGCAGAAGTTGTGGATAGCGTGGAACGCAATGTGGAAATCATATGCGTTGTATCCTTCGTTTACCTTGTCGATGAGTGCATCGAGACGAACGAGTGCCCACTTGTCGAGTTCTGTGAGCTGATCGTCAGATACGCAGTCCTTTTCAGGATCGAAGCCTGCGCCGTTGCCAAGGTTACCGAGTATAAATCTTGCAGTGTTTCTGATCTTCTTGTAAGCTTCAGAAAGCTGCTTTATAATATTCTGTGAAATTCTGATATCACTGTGGTAGTCTGAAGAAGCAGCCCAGATTCTGAGGATATCAGCACCGTACTGGTCTGTGATCTCGCTTGGATCGATACCGTTGCCGAGAGACTTGTGCATTGCCTTGCCTTCGCCGTCAACTACCCAGCCGTGTGTGCAGACAGCCTTGTATGGTGAAGCGCCCTTGTATACAACAGATGTAAGGAGTGATGACTGGAACCAGCCTCTGTACTGGTCAGCACCTTCAAGATAGAGGTCAGCCGGCCATGAAAGACTTGGGAAGTCGCTGCCTTCGAGAACAGAAGTGTGTGATACACCACTGTCGAACCATACGTCCATGATGTCATATTCCTTGGTGAATTCGCCGCATCCGCATTCGCACTTTACACCCTCAGGAATAAATTCTGATGCATCCTTTGTCCACCATGAATCACTGCCTTCCTTACGGAAAAGATCAGAAATTGCACTGATAGTTTCATCATTGCATATCGGCTTGCCGCAGTCCTTACAGTAAACAACAGGAATCGGAACGCCCCATGTTCTCTGACGTGAGATACACCAGTCAGATCTGTCGCGTACCATGCCCTTGATTCTGTCTTCGCCCCATGCAGGGATCCACTTAACACCTTCGATAGCCTTGATAGCTTCATCCTTGAATCCGTTTACTGAGCAGAACCACTGTTCTGTAGCACGGTAGATGATAGGGCTGTTACATCTCCAGCAGTGTGGGTACTGGTGGACGATCTTCTGCATTGCGAGAAGAGCACCGTTTTCTTCGAGCTTCTTTGCGATAGCCTTGTTAGCTTCATCTGTATCGAGGCCTTCGAATTCGCCTGCTTCTGCAGTCTGCTTACCCTTGGCGTCAACACATACGAGAATGCCGATATCGTCATATTTCTTGCAGACTTCAAAGTCCTCTACACCGTAGCCAGGAGCTGTGTGTACGCATCCTGTACCGCTTTCGAGAGTAACGTGATCACCTACGATAACAGGTGAAAGTCTGTCATAGAGAGGGTGCTTTGTCTTGATGTGTTCAAGATCAGAACCCCTGAAGAGACCTGTTGTCTCATATTCAGTAATGCCTGCAGCTTCCATAGTTACACTTACGAGCTCTTCAGCCATTACGTAGTATTCGTCACCTACATGAACAAGTGTGTAGTTGTAGTCCGGCCCGAGACATACAGCGAGGTTGCCCGGAATTGTCCATGTTGTAGTTGTCCAGATAACGAAGAACACCTTTGAAAGGTCAAGACCCATTGCTGTAAAGAGTCCCTTGTCGTCTGTTACATTAAACTTTACGTAGATAGAATGGCAAGGATCGTTTGAGTATTCGATCTCAGCTTCAGCGAGGGCTGTGTTACAGTCAGGGCACCAGTAAACCGGCTTGAGTCCCTTGTACATATATCCCTTCTTAACCATTGAACCGAAAACTTCAACCTGCTTTGCCTCATACTCAGGACGGAGTGTGAGGTATGGGTAATCGTAGTCACCAAGTGAGCCGAGTCTCTTGAAGCCCTTCATCTGGTTAGCAACCTGAGTCATAGCATATTCACGACAGTGCTTTCTGAGCTCTGTAGGCGGAATAGCGCCGTCCTTTACGCCGATAGCCTTCATTGCCTTAAGTTCGATAGGAAGTCCGTGAGTATCCCAGCCAGGTACGTATGGCGCACAGAATCCGCTCATATTCTTGTACTTAACAATGAAATCCTTGAGAGACTTGTTTATCGCATGACCGAGGTGAATATCACCGTTTGCATACGGAGGGCCGTCATGAAGAATGAAGGATGGCTTGCCCTTGTTCTTTTCGATCATCTTGTAGTAAAGTCTTTCTGATTCCCACTTTTTAAGTGTTTCAGGTTCCTTTGTAGGCAGATTTCCTCTCATAGGGAAGTCTGTCTTTGGTAAGTTCAGAGTATTGTTATAATCCTGAGCCATTATTATCTATCTTCCTTTGCTTTATTACTTATTGTTGTTCTGCTGACCGAACTGGAGCTCGGAGTACTTGCTGTCTCCGCCGCCGATTATCGGTATTGACTGTGTTCTGAAAGGATCCGGCTTTTCACCGTCTTCGTGCTTTTCAGATTTTTCTGCCTTTTCAGCGTTAAGCGGTGACTGGGCAGGGAGTGAACCAGTATGTACAGGGAATGATCCTGTGTTGTGTACAGGAATTGAACCTGTCTGTCCCTTTACGGCAGCTTCCATCGAAGCAGCAGTTTCTGTAAGAATGTCACGTGCAGCTTCCATGATAGTTGACTTTGTCGGTTCTTCAGAGTAGCTCTCTTCTTCGTCATCTTCATCGTCTGACTGAGGAAGAGATGATATCATCTCAAGATGAGACTTGTATACATCGAAAAGGTTTTTCTTGAATGCAGAAACCTGCTTCTGAAGGTAGGCAAGGTTCTTCTGCTCTCTCTTGAGTTCGTCCTTTACCTCGTCGATAGCCTTCTTAGTGTCAGTTGTAGCTTCGCTTACCATTCTGTCGCTTTCGACCTTGGCATTTCTGATGATCTCTTCAGCCTTGTCGCCTGCTTCCTGAACTACACGATGGCCTTCCTTCTGAGCAATGAGAAGTGCATCCTTTACAGCTTCTTCGTCCTTTCTGTATTCTCTTACCTTGTCTGCAAGGACCTGAAGCTTTGCATTAATATCTTCGTTTTCTCTCATGAGCTGAGCATAGTCAGCTGCTATTTCTGAGAGGAATGTATCAACATCCTCCTGCTTGTAGCCGAAGGCTGCTTTTTCAAATCTCTGACTGTTTATGTCTTTGGCTTTAATCACGTTAATTCACCTCTTGATAAAATATCACTGATATACCGATCAGATCATACCTGTGTTTTCAAGTTCACCTACAAGTTCTTCACCCTGGAAGCCTACATTGTAAGGAGTGATTATATAAGTGAGGTTTGCTACAGGCTTGAGGCTTCCGCCGTTAGCGTAAGCAACACCTACGAGAAAATCTATAATTCTTCTCTTGTTTTCTGAAGAAGCTGTTTCAAGGTTAAGAACAACTGTCTTCTTGGCAATAAGATGATCAGCGATAGCCTTTGCATCTGTAAATACTTCCGGCTTTACAAGTACTACCTGAAGCTGTGCTGTTGCCTGAATGTTAACTACCTTGTTTCTCTTCTCGTCCGGAGTTTCGATGCTGTCAGGTACCGGAGGCTGATATGTCTGTGTTTCAGGCTTTGCCTGTTCCGGCTGATAAACCTCTTCACCGTCTTCGGGCGGTAAAAAATAATTTTTGAGAGTCTCAATAAAGTTCATTTTTTATATCCTTTCCTCGCACCTCAATAATTAAGAATTATGTGCCTTCTCTATCACCGTGTGCGAAAAATGATAAAGAGCAGTCTATATAAATATAATGCTATCTGTATATCCTTGCACCAAACAGGGCACTTCCTATCCGGAGGATGTTTGAACCGTATTTAACGGCGAGTTCATAGTCTCCGGACATACCCATCGACAAAAAACTCATATTAATATTATCTATTCTTTTTTCTGAAATGTCAATATATAATTCCTGCATTCTTCCCAGAAATTTTTCCGGATCATGCGGAGGAGGTATGGTCATAAGACCCTGCACCTTAATATTCGGGAGTTCCGCCATGGCGTAAATAAGTTCTGAAAGTTCTTCAGGACTTACACCGCCCTTGGATTCCTCACCGCCTATATTCACCTCAACAAGCACATCCTGTATCTTGCCGATGCGTCCGGCATGCTTGTCTATCTCGGCGGCAAGTTTAAGGCTGTCCACCGACTGGATCATATCAACGGAATCTATTATATACTTGACTTTGTTTGTCTGAAGTCCTCCGATGAAATGTACGGAAGCAGGAAGATAGGCGTCTTTTTTCGAAAGATATTCCTGCACTCTGTTTTCACCTAAAAGACTTATGCCACATGACGAAATGGCGTGATTAACGATATCTGCATCCACAGTTTTGGTAACTGCCATCACCTGAATGTTATCGCCGGAACGGCCGTACCGCTCCTTTGCCTCATTAACATTGCTGATAATGCGTCTGTAGTTCTCATCAACATAATCAAACTGTGTTTTCATTCCAGTTCGCCTCCCACTGAAACACCTGAAACAATAGTGTCGTCATAAAGCTGAACGTATTTGCTCTCCGGTCTTATTCGAGAAACGATGTAGTCCTCGTCCTGGAAGATCTCATCGATCAGTTTGAATGTGACCTTTTCGCCCTGCTTTATATAAACACCGCGGACACCTGTTTTAACAAGTTCCGTAGTATCGGTCTCAGTATTGTGTTTTTCGATTTCCATTTCCTTTACAATGATGGCCTCACGCGGGATGCGTATTCCCTTGTACTCCTCATCCTGTATTTCAATGGTCTCGACACGATGCTGAACAAAATCATACGACATGTCCGAGCATTCTATAATAATTATTTTTTCATTCGGGTTATCAGTTTCAGCCGGACGGACCTTTTCAATTACCGCATCAATAGTATTGCCGCTTGAAGGGAAATAAAGCTTTATGTTTTTTCCGTCCTTGAAATAGTCACGGGGATCTTCAATAACACCTGCAATCTTCCAGGTATAACCGTTAATGATCTTGCCTATACTGTTAGAATTGAGCTTTCCGGTATAAAGATCTGTAACGCTTCTTATTTCGTTTGCGGTAAGTGTCTCTGCCTTGCTGAAATTAAGTATGTTTTCATATCCGTCAGTGTAGCTGACAAAATACGCTGAATTAGGAACAGGGATGGTGTCGATAGGATCGACCTGCTGACTTTCAAGATTATGTCTTTCAGTCTTCAGGCTTGCGATCTTGTCGGAAAAATTAAGTATCTCCTGTGTAACGTACTGCATGGTACTGAGGTAGATAACAAGTTCTTCCTTTTCACTCCTGAGTTTTTCAAGGTCTCCTGCTTCCTTGTACGCGATTATGTTCTTATAGGCATTTTCAATAAGTCCCGCCAGATAGGCCGGCTGGTCAACTTCCTGTGTACCAGGGTTCTGGATCTTGTTCAGAACTGCGATCTCTGCGTCGATCTCTGCGATCTTTTCATTGATGTTTATCTGTTTTTCATCGTTGTAAACATATGCAGCGATCTCGCCTGCACTCAGACGGCCGCCGTCATCGACAGCGTAGCTGATAACGCCTTTTCCTTTGTACTCTATTGGCTGTTCATCCCGGATGTAGACTCCCTTGAATGAAACTGCGTTTGATGCAGATACAGCCACAGCCGTTTCCGTAACATAATCATTTTTAAAAATATGAACCACAACGTTTATGACAGTAAGCATCAGGAACAACACCAGGATCGCAAGCAGAAGCTTAGCTGTACGTGTATTCATTATTCAGCCTTTTCAGCAGATGAATTATCGAGGATCGAGATGTGTCTTGAAGGGATAATTGTGGAAATTGCATGCTTGTAAACCATGCTCTGCTTTCCGTCCTGATCAAGAATTACGATGTAGCTGTCAAAGCCCTTTACCATGCCCTTGAACTGGAAACCGTTTGTAAGGTAGATGGTAATTGAGATCTTTTCTTTTCTCGCCTGATTAAGAAATACATCCTGCAAATTCAACTGTTTGTTCATATTAAACTCCTTTTCTGCAGATTAAAAAAATTAAAACAAATAAACATGCGCCGCAGATTCTGCATTAAATGCGGCTTAAAAAATTGGTTTTTTTATTCTTTCTGTTTTTTGTTTTTGCCTACATAGTTCTTATTATATCACAAAAAATACTTCTTGGCTATAATATTCTCACATTTTTTTATAAAAAAATTTGTGTCAGAGTCTTTTGTGCCTTCCATCCAGTTTATATAAGGCTCTTTTTTAAACCAGGTAAGCTGCTTTTTTGCGTACCTTCTGGTCTCCTGCTTCACCTTGTCAAGACACTCTTCAAGCGAGGCTCTGTTTTCAAAATAAGGTGCCAGTTCCTTGCAGCCGATAGCCTGATGTGCTGTTCTTCCCGTGCCGCTCTCCTTATATATCTCATAGGCCTCATCCACAAGGCCGTTTTCCTTCATTATATCAACACGACGGTTGATGCGGTCATAAAGCACCTGCCTGTCGTCATAGGTTATGGCCGTGGAAAGAAATTCAAACGGCGATTCCACAAGAGTGCTCTCGCGTTTTATATCGCTCATCTTTCTTCCGGTGGCTTCAAAGACTTCAAGAGCTCTTCTTACTCTGCCAAGATCATTTTCATGAAGTTCGGCGGCAGTCTCCGGATCGCATGCCCTCAGCTTTTCAAGCAGATAGGCATTTCCGAATTTCTGTGCTTCTTCCGTAAGACGTTTTCTCACTTCGTCATCGCCCTTTATTTCAGGAAACTGAATGTTGTTTACAAAGGAAGAAATATAAAGTCCCGTTCCTCCGACTACTATCGGCAGCTTTCCTCTTGAAATAATATCCTCCGCTTTTTCCGTGGCAAGAGCTACATAGTCAGCAACAGAAAAATTCACGGTCCTGTCGAGAAATCCTATAAGGTGATGCGGAACTCCCTTCATTTCCTCCGTGGTCGGCTTGGCGGTGGCAACGTCCATGCCTTTGTAGATCTGCATGGAATCTGCTGAAATGACCTCGCCGTTATACTTAAGTGCCATTTCAACACCGAGTGCCGTCTTTCCGGATGCGGTAGGACCTGCTATTACAAGTATCCGTGGTTTCAATATGCTTCCTCCGCCCATCAGACTATTCTCCGGAACTGCTTTTCAAAATCATATTTTGAGATGATGAACATTACCGGCCTTCCGTGAGGGCAGTGACGTATCCTGTCGTCGAAATATACGTCTTCGACCAGCTGTTTCAGTTCCATGTCATTGTTTTTGTCGTTCATTTTTATCGCAGCCTTGCATGCCATTGTATGGTAGATGTCATCTATCGCTTCAGGACGCGGATCACGTCTGTTGTTTCTGAAGTTTTCAGCAAGCTCCGGTATGACTTCATCCATGTTAAGTTCTGCAAGAATGACCGGCATAGCCTTTACCGAAACATACGGACTGTTGGAATAATCAAGGCTGAAGCCCATGTTTTCAATGACTTCGTTATTCTCCTTAAGAGCTTCAACTTCATCAAGAGAAAGAAGAAGTCCTGTCGGGCAGAGCACAAGCTGACTCGGGTTCACCTTGTTTTCAGCTTTCAGTCTTTCGTAGATTATACGCTCATGAGCCGCATGTTTGTCGATGACTACCATTTTGTCTTCAATTTCCGATATGACAAATCCGCCGAAGACTTCGCCAACAAGACGCACCTGCGGCCTTTCCGGCTCTTTTATTTCCGGTTCAGTATTTTCCTTCTTTTTAAGCGCACTTCCTGTAATGAACTGATATTTTTCAGAAAGAGGATCATCTTCGGATACATTCTGATCTGCCGCCGTATCTGTGCATGAAGCTGTCTCCGCTGCCTCAGTTTCTGATACTGAAGCAGAAGTATCGGTTTTATCTGCCCCGGTAACGTCTCCATTTTCTGAAGCCTCAAAACCGGAACTCTGTGCCGCCGTTGTACTTACTGCTTCGTCAGGATGATCACCGCTTACGTCCTTGTCAGCTATCGCAGGAGAAGGATGAACATAAGTTACTGACGGAACCGATGAAGATGAATTAAGTGCCACGCTTCGGTCCGCACGTTTATCTGAATTTCCGGTAAACGTTGTTCCGTTATTCTGAACATTTACCGGACGCGAAATATTATCAGTGTTTCCTGCTGTACCTGAAACAGTTTCATTAGCTGAAACCGGAACATTCGAACCTGTTTCAGAAGCATTCCCTGACGATGCAGGTGTATTTCCGGAAGTTGATACTGCAGCCTGAGAATTTTCGGAAGCAGAAACATCAGGAAGTTTCTGCTGCACATATTCTTCGGAAGTGCCGGATGGCTTTGACGAAGCTTTAAGCTGGAAGTCATAGACAAGGCCGGCTTTCATAAGAGCTGATTTTATTGCAAAGAAGAGGCAGTCGTAGACAGGTCGTTCATCTGAAAAACGTATTTCCAGTTTAGCCGGATGAACGTTTACGTCGATAGTATCCGGAGCGATTTCCAGTTTAAGAACGCAGGCAGGAAATTTTCCTGTCATTATCGTCCCCTTGTAGGCTTCCTCCACTGCTGATGCACAAACCTGTGATTTTACAAAACGATCATTTACAAAGAAATTCTGAAAGCTTCTGTTCGCTTTCGAATAAAGCGGCTTGACCGTAAATCCGCTTACACGGATACCATCCTGCTCATAGTCAACCGGTATCATATCTCCGGCAAAGGTCCTGCCGTAAACCGCAAACATAGCTGAATACATTTTTCCGTCACCGGCAGTGCTGAATTCGAGCTTGTTGTCACGGATGAATTTGAAGGCGATCTCCGGATGTGACATTGCTATCTTGTTCACTATTCCGGCTACCATGTTTCCTTCGATTGCATCCTTCTTCATGAATTTCTGTCTCGCAGGAACGTTGTAGAAGAGATCGCGTATTATAATTGTGGTGCCGTCCGGGCAGCCCGTCTGTTCGTAAAGTTTTTCTTCAGAACCTTCAATAGTGTAGTGGGTGCCAAGCTCATCTTCAGCCTGCTTTGTCATGATGTCCGTTCTTGAAACGGCACACACGGAAGCCAGTGCCTCTCCGCGGAATCCGAGAGTAAGAATGCTGTTCAGGTCATTCGCATCTTTTATCTTGCTTGTAGCATGGCGAAGGAAGGCCTTCGGAACATCCTCGTAAGCAATGCCGCATCCGTCATCGGCTATACGGATAAATGTAGTTCCTCCGTGCTTTATTTCAACGGTTATATGTTCTGAACCGGCATCTATAGAGTTTTCGATGAGTTCCTTGATAACTGATGACGGTCTTTCGATTACTTCACCTGCTGCTATGAGTTCGGATATCTCACGGCTGAGTACATTTATTGACGGCATGGCTTCCCTCCTGTTACTTTATCATTGCATACATATCTTCCAGAAGCTCGCGGCACTCTGCGTCCGAAAGCTCGGAAATGTTTGTTTTTCTTAATTTGTCAAGAGCACTTTCGTTTGTCATTCCGGCAAAGCTCATCTGCTCATTTGAAGATTCAAACTGCGGTTTTCCCTTGTCTGAATTCTGTTCAAGAACTTTAAGAAGTTCCCTTGCACGGGTGATTACCTTCTGCGGAACGCCGGCAAGACGGGCAACTTCGATACCGTAGCTGTCATCAACGCCGCCCGGAACTATTTTACGTAAGAAGCGGATATTTTCACCGTGCTTCTTAACGGCGATACTGTAGTTCTTAACACCTTCGAGTTCATTTTCAAGGCAGATAAGCTCGTGATAGTGAGTGGCAAAAAGCGTCTTGCAGCCAAGATTTCTGCTGTTGCAGATATTTTCCGCAACCGCTCTGGCAATGCTGATACCGTCAAAGGTCGAAGTTCCGCGTCCTACTTCATCGAGAATAACAAGACTCTGCTTTGTGGCGTGTTTCAGTATATCTGCGACTTCGCTCATCTCAACCATGAAGGTACTCTGACCGGCAGTAAGGTCGTCGGAAGCGCCTATTCGTGTAAAGATCTTGTCAACTACTGATATACGCGCTGACTTCGCCGGAACGAATGAACCCATCTGAGCCATAAGGGTGATGAGCGCCACCTGACGCATGTAGGTGGATTTACCCGACATATTAGGACCGGTTATGACGGACATGCGGTTCGATTTTGTATCTATAAAAGTATCGTTAGGAACGAACACTTCATCGCCGAGCATGAGTTCAACTACCGGATGGCGGCCGTCGGTTATTTCAATCACGCCGTCAGCTGAGATATCCGGTTTGGTATATCGGTTAGCGATAGCTACTGAAGCGAATGAACACATTACGTCAACCACTGCAAGAGCAGATGCAGTCTTCTGCACCTCTTCAAGCTTTGAAGCAACATAATCTCTTACTTCATTGAATATGTCACTTTCAAGTGCAAGAACCTTATCCTTGGCTCCGATGATGGTATTCTCGGCCTGTTTGAGTTCCTCAGTGATAAAACGCTCGCAGTTTGTAAGCGTCTGTTTTCTTATATAATCAGCCGGAACAAGATCGTAGTAGGAACGGGTAACTTCAAGGAAGTAACCGAAGACTCTGTTGTATCCTGTTTTGAGGCCCTTGATACCTGTTCTCTCTCTTTCACGCTCCACGATCTTATCGATCATATCAGTTCCGCCTGAGATTATATTGCGGAGCTCATCGAGTTTTTCATTGAACCCGTCACGGATAACTCCGCCGTCCTTGACTGTAACAGGCGGTTCGTCAACAATGGCATTTTCAATGAGATTTGCTATCTCGTCGAGGGTGAAAATATCCTTTTCAAGTGCGGAAAGGAGTTTTGACGAAGCAAGTCCCTTAAGCTGTTCCTTGATACCCGGAAGTTCAAGCGATGTCATGGACAGTGCCTTAAGATCTCGCGGTGTTGCGGTTTTATACATAACGCGGGTCATAAGACGTTCAATATCGTAAACACGGTCAAGTCTGTCACGAAGCTCAAGGAGTGCCACTGAATCATTTACCAGTGCATCCACCGCATTGAGTCTGTCGATTATACGTGCAGGACTTAAAAGCGGCTGTTCGATGTATGAACGGAGAAGTCTTTTACCCATCGAAGTTTTGGTATCATCCATTACCCAGAGGAGCGAACCCTTCTTTTCCTTGTTTCTTAAGGTCTCACAGAGTTCGAGGTTTCTTCTTGCGGAAAGATCAAGGCTCATGAAAGCATTGTCATCTGCAAGTTTTATTTCAGTAAAACGTCCGGTAAGTGAACGCTGTGTTTCGTAGAAATAGTCGAAAAGTCCGCAGACTGCACATGTACGGATGTCATCTTCCGGGAGGAAAAGATCAGCGTAGGATGAAACTGAAAACTGCTTTGAAACTATCTCCTGCTTTTCCTTTGTATCGAAACAGATATCGTCACGTACAGTATATGAGCATTCAAGTCTTGACTTTATAAAATCGCAGACTGTTTCAAGTTTAAGAAAATCGCTGTTGAAAATAACTTCCGAAGGACGGTATCTTGACAGATCATTTATAATGTCGTTTTCGAGTTCCTTTCCGGAAAGAACTGCTGAAACGGATGCATCACCGGTGGATATGTCGGCGCAGCACACGGCACATTCGCCGTCTTTATAGTATGCACAGCAGATGTAGTTGTTTGTGGAATCATCGAGCATACTGCCCTCAATAAGAGTACCCGGTGTGATTATCTTAACAACATCGCGGACAACTATCCCCTTCGCCTCGTTCGGGTCTTCCATCTGTTCGCAGACTGCGACCTTGTAACCGAGTTCTATAAGCTTTTTGGTGTACACATCTGAACTGTGAAAAGGAACGCCGCACATAGGTGCTCTTTCCTCAAGTCCGCAGTCACGTCCTGTAAGAGTAAGTTCAAGTGCGCGTGACACAGTTATAGCATCGTCAAAAAACATTTCATAAAAATCACCGAGACGGAAAAACAGTATGTATTCCATGTACTTGTCCTTGATGTCACAGTACTGTTTCATCATCGGTGATATTTTTTCTCTGTCAATGTCCTTGTAAAGCATATGGGTTCTCCTTCTTGCTGTACATTATCTTCAGCCGCACAACATTATAATTATAACATCATGGTTTTGATAATGTCAAGGTTGTAAAAAAGCTGCGAAGCGGATCGCTTCACAGCTATGGAACGCCTTCGGCGTGCTATTTTAACAAAATTTATCCCAGTGTATTCGCTCTTTTACGCTGATTTCTTTTTGCTTTACAGGCACTGCATCTTTCCGTGGCTTTCCGATTCCAATGAAACAAGGCATGAAGTAGTCTTCGGGAAATCCGAGTACTTTTCTTGCATATTCTTCTTCATCTCCAAGCGGTACTCTTAAATTACAGCCATATCCTTCGGCAGTCGCTGCTAAAAATATATTTTCGATACTGCACCAGATTGAAGCGAAGCCGTTCAGATGTGAGATATTTTCCGGGTGAAGAATATCCGTTTTCTGCTTAAGCAAAGGAATAATGATCGCTGATGCATCAAACAGCATCCTGTATTGTTTAGGAACCGCGTTACGGTAACACTCCTGCTGTAAAAGATCACTTAAATTCCAGTCCTTTATCAGCTGTTCCATATCATCATCAGATATACCTTTCGGAATAATATCAAGCAGTTTCGCAGTAACATTCTTATCTCTGACAATAATATAATGCCAGTCCCTCATATGATCATTAGTAGGCGCTTTGAATGCAGCTGATATTATACGTTCGATAGCCTCTTCCGGTATGTTTTCATTTTCAAATTCACGAATAGTTTTTCTGCTGTTTATAACTTCATAGAATTCCATAGAATCCTCCTCTGTATCTTCCTGCAAAATTTTCAAAATTAAGGAAACACCGATTAAATCGGAAATCCGGCTTCGCCGGATTTCCGGAGGTGGAATTTACGGGGCTTCGCCCCGAACCCCCACGCTGATTTATGAATAAATCAGCGTTTCCTTAAGTAACTCGTTTGCCTTTTCGGTGATTTTCCAGTCTGTGACTGGAAAATTTCAAATTGCTTTTATTCATAAAGTATAACTGATACTGTAAACACACCGCTTTCCGGCTTAAACGAGCAGGTTCCGCTGTATTTCCTGGCAATGCTCTCTACCGAGCTTGTACCAACGCCCTCGCCGGCGTGTTTGGTTGAATTGAAAAATCCGTTTTCGTTTCTTGTCGGTGCTGTGACAAAGCTGTTTCTGACTACGACGGTCAGGCATTGTTTTCCTTTACCTGTAGTTTTATATGCAGCAGTCAGATCGATAAACCGGTTTTCTTCTACCTCCCTGCAGGCATCGGCTGCATTTTCGAGGAGATTTCCGAAGAGTACGGCAAGATCTTTTCTGTCGGCGAAAATATCCTCAGGTATATCAGCCTTCACTGAAAATGCGATGTTGTTCTTATACGCTGTTTCGGAATAAAATGCAAACACGATATTTACGGTTTCATTCTCGCAGAATACCAGCGGCTGATCAAGACAGTTCTGTTCGGTGTATGTGTCTATCAGCTCGTCAAGTGCGGCAAAGTCGCCGTTTTTACGTATCTGCTTTAAAAGCGCTGTATGATGACGCAGATCGTGCCTTGTGCGGCGCATATTTTCAAGACGTTCGTTAAGGCTGTCGTACTGAAGTCTTTGTATCGAAAGAGCATGATTTTCCGTGAGCAGTGTCATATTCTTTTCATACAGAGATGCCATCTGAACGATGATACGGTAGATCAGCATGGAACCGGCAGTCACTGCAAGCAGATACAGAGAATTCATCGGATTCATTCTTTCTTCTATCATCGAATCTCCCGATTCGTATATATACTGAAACCATATCAGAGAAAATACCGCAGGAACAAGCCACAGGTACCGCCATATATACCCGCCGATCTTTTCTGAATCTGCGGAGCTGTCCGGTGAACCGTCGTGAGAGCAGATATCTTTGAAAATGAAAAAATAGGCGGCTGTCAGTTCGACGGCAAGCACAGGCAGACTGAAGAGTGCATATGTATAGTGCAGCCAGAGTCTGGCGAGTTCGGGGAAAAACAGTCCTTCCAGACATTTTCCTCCGTAAAGCATGATATTGCCCATATTGCTGAGAGAAAGAACTGTAAACACCAGTTTCCCTCGGTGCTCTTTTAATACGATAAATATAAACAGAATATAGATCAAAATTTCAATAATATCAACCAAATCTTCGTTTACATTCGGAACATACATACCTATCTGAGGCAGTATCATCTCGACCACCCAGACGAATAATGCAAGAAGACAGGTTGTCTTTCTGCTGAACCTCCAGTGTCCTCTGAACGCATACAGAACAAGGACCATGTGCGGAAGAGTACGCAGAACATCATATAAAGCTGTTTCCCATAAATGAAACGGATACTGATTCCAGGTCATAGGAGAGCCCCTTTGTATAAGAATTAAATCCATTCTCTAAGGAAACACTGATTAAATCGGAAATCCGGCCTCGCCGGATTTCCGGAGGTGGATTTCGGTGCTTCGCCCCGGTCCCCTACGCTGATTTATAAATAAATCAGCGTTTTCCTAAAGAAATGGCACTCTTATAATTTTACCACAGTTTCACCGCTTCATCAAGTAAAAAGCGGAACTGATATGCATCGTTTGACAGTACAAGGGCATCAGAATTCGTGCATCAAATCATATTTTTCGTGCAGGGAATTCTCAGAAGCCGGAAAATATGGTATAATAAAATCTGATGACAAATGAAAGGAGTTCTCCATATGCTTATAGCAATATGTGACGACA
>JAFRUS010000020.1 GCA_017438745.1 Oscillospiraceae bacterium
CCCCCCCTCCCGGAGGGAGGGGGGAAAACCTGAAGTTTTCTCCCCATTGCAAAAGTGTGGATTCCGGATCGATCATATTACACGATTATTTAGCAGCGTTTTTGCCGAGTTCAAAAGCCTTTTTGTTGAGTTCGAGGAACTTCGGCGGTACACACTGTTCAAGTGCCTGCTGCCAGATCTCATCCTCAAAGTCGGTCTTTGTTGAAACAACACCCATGAGAACAACGTTTGAAGCCTTTGCGTTGCCTGCTTCCTCAGCAAGTGAGAGCGCATCTACAGCTGTAACGTCGATACCCTTCGCACGCATCTTTTCGATGAGATCTTCAGGGTATGAAGCTGCACCTGTGATTACCGGCATAGGATCAAGCTTCTGAACTGAAGTGATCACCTTGCCGCCCTTTTTGAGGTACGGGATCCATCTTGCCGCTTCAAGCTGCTCGAATGAGATGATAACATCTGCCTCGCCCTTTTCTATAACAGGTGAAAATACCTTTTCACCGTATTTTACGTAAGTTACAACGGAACCGCCGCGCTGGGACATACCGTGAACTTCCGATACCTTAACATCAAATCCTTTTGCAAGTATAACATTTCCGAGGAGTCTTGATGCAAGAAGTGAACCCTGTCCGCCGACTCCGACTATCATTACAGATTTTGTAGCCATTGATTCTTTTCCTTTCTGTTATAGGGAAATAATATATTTATTCGTCTATTTTCATTTTAACTGATTGTCAGAGGACCGGTGATTTATTTATAAATCACCGGCAAAACGGGGCGAAGCCCCGTAATCTCTTCTCCGCAGTTTCGGCGAAGCCGAAACTGCAATCAGACGATTGCATCAAACTTACAGAGTTCTGCACATATACCGCATCCTACACACTGTGTGTGGTCGATGCATGCCTTGCCGTTCTTTATGGAAATTGCAGGACATCCGAGTTTAAGGCACATCTTGCAGCTTTTGCACTTGTCATTTTCCACCTTAAGCGGAGGATTGTGTTTAACGTACTTGAGAAGAGCGCATGGCCTTCTTGAAATGATAACTGATGCTTCCGGAGCTTCGAGTTCTTCGAGAATTGCCTTTTCAGTTTCCTCAAGCTTGTAAGGATCAACAACGCGAACTCTCTTTATGCCGATAGCCTTGCAGAGTTCCTCAAGATTAACTGCAGCAGCAGGATCGCCCTTTAAGTTCTTTCCTGTTGTAGGGTTCTGCTGGTGTCCTGTCATACCTGTGATAGAGTTGTCAAGGATGATAACAGTTGAATTTGTAGCGTTGTATGCAATGTTTACAAGGCCTGTCATACCTGAGTGCATGAATGTCGAGTCACCGATAACTGCTACTGAACGCTTTTCAGCCTCAGCACCGCGAACCTTGTTGAAGCCGTGGAGAGCTGAAATGGAAGCACCCATACAGATAGTTGTATCCATTGAGTTGAGCGGAGCAACTGCACCGAGTGTGTAACATCCGATATCGCCTGAAACTGTGATCTTGTTCTTGGAAAGTGCGTAGAACACACCTCTGTGAGGACATCCGGCACACATTACAGGAGGTCTTACAGGAATGTTTTCATCGAGTGAAACTGATTCGTTCTTCTTACCAAGGAGCTTTTCAGCGATGATAGTCTGTGAGATCTCGCCGATGTATCCGAATATGTCCTTGCCCCTTGTGTTTACGCCGATCTTTCTGCAGTGTGTTTCAATTACGTCGTCGAGTTCCTCGATAACGATGATCTCGTCAAACTTTGCAGCAAAGTCTTTGATGAGCTTTACAGGAAGCGGATTTACCATACCGAGCTTAAGATATGAAACTGTATCGCCGAGCGCTTCCTTTGCGTACTGGTAAGCAGCACCGCTTGTGATGATACCTGTCTTGGTACCTGCATTTATCTCGGTTCTGTTGAGTGAAGATGTTTCAGCAAACTCAATGAGTTTCTGAGTTCTTTCTTCAACAAATACGTGTCTTGGCTTTGCGTAGGCAGGCATCATAACGTACTTCTGAGGATTCTTTGTGTATTCCTTAAGAGGAAGTTCCTTTCTGTCCTCACAGTCAACAATGCTCTGTGAATGAGCGATCCTTGTTGAAGTTCTTACGATAACCGGAGCATCGAACTTTTCTGAAAGTTCAAAGGCTTCCATAACGAAATCACGGCATTCCTGTGAATCGGAAGGCTCGAGCATAGGAACCTTTGAAGCGATAGCGTGATGACGTGAATCCTGCTCATTCTGTGATGAGTGCATTCCCTGGTCGTCAGCAACTGCGATTACCATACCTGCGTTTACGCCTGAGTATGATGCTGTGTAAAGCGGGTCAGCAGCAACATTAAGACCAACGTGCTTCATTCCGCAGAAAGATCTTGCTCCGGCAATAGATGCACCGATAGCAGCTTCCATTGCAACCTTTTCATTAGGTGCCCATTCAGCATATATTTCATCGTACTTTGCAGCCTCTTCAGTTATCTCAGTTGAAGGAGTGCCCGGATAGCTTGAAATGAATTTACATCCACCTTCATAGAGTCCGCGGGCAAATGCCGCATTTCCAAGTAACAGTTTCTTCATAAACAATATTCCTTTCGATTGAAATGATCATGTTTTTAATAAAATTATGGCCGATATTCAATAGTGAACTATAAATAAAAACATATAACTTAATTATAACATTTTCTGTAACATCATTCAAGTGGTTTATAAAAAATCCCCGCCGAAAACGGACAAATTTTCCGTTCCCGCGGGGAGGTTGTATCACAGAGCTTTATTTTTATAATTACTTTATCTGCAGTTTATCAGAGTTCCTTGAAAACATCTGACATGTCATACATGCCTGCCGGCTTGCCTTTTAAGAACAGTGCGGCATTGATTGAACCTACTGCGAATACGCGTCTTGATGCTGCGCTGTGTGAAAGAGTGATGACTTCGTCGTTTCCGGCAAAGATGATGTCGTGTTCGCCGACGATAGTGCCGCCGCGGATCGCGCTTATGCCGATCTCCTTCTTTTCACGCTTTTTACGTACTGAGTGACGGTCGTATACGTATTCCTTTTCACCGTCAAATACTTCGTTGATACCGTTTGCGAGCATGAGCGCTGTTCCGCTCGGAGCGTCGAGCTTGCGGTTGTGGTGCTTTTCGAGGATCTCGATGTCGAACTGATCGCCGAGGAAAGCGGCAGCCTTCTTTGAAAGCTCAACGAGAAGGTTGATGCCCATTGACATGTTCCATGAGAAGAATACAGGAGATGTCTCGGCTGCTTCCTTGATCTTGTCGATCTGCTCGTCAGTATATCCTGTAGTTGCGTAAACGACCGGAGTACCTGTCTTTGCGCTGTATTCAAGAAGTGCATCGAGAAGAGCAGGATGTGAAAAGTCGATTATAACGTCGCCCTTTACATTAAGCTCTGCCGGTGTGGCGAATATCGGGAAATCAGCGTACTTTTCAGTATTGATGTCAATACCTGCAACTACCTGACAGTCGCTTCTGTCCTTTATGCATTCATAGATCATATGACCCATGTGTCCGTTTGCACCGCTGATGATTATATCAGTCATTGTTTTCATTCCTTTCATATCTCTGTTATTATCAGTACAGCAGATCCGTAAAATGCAGATCTGCTGTCAGTTTTATTTTATTGCCTCAGCACAGAATTCATCTGCACTGCGATGTGAAAAGCCTGTCTGCGGCTCTCCGTTTTAAATTACTTTAAGAGACCGAGCTCAGCCATTGAATCCTTGAGGATCTGTCTGTTTTCGTCAGCCATAGGATAGAGAGGCATACGGCCGATACCGCACTTCCAGCCTGCCATGTTCATAGCTTCCTTAACAGGGATAGGGTTTACCTCGATGAAAAGGTTGTTGATGAACTTAAGAAGCTTTATCTGGAGCTTTGCAGCCTCTGCACAGTTGTTGTCGAGGCAGTACTGAGCGATCTGGTGAGCTTCCTTCGGCATAACGTTTGAAAGAACTGAAATAACGCCCTTTCCGCCAAGTGACATGATCGGAACGATCTGATCGTCGTTGCCGCTGTATACGTCAAGAAGATCTCCGCATTCAGCGATGAGCTTTGCAATATAGCTTAAGTTGCCGCTTGCTTCCTTTACTGCAACGATATTCTTGTGCTTTCCGAGCTGCTTGTATGTATCGATAGCGATGTTTACGCCTGTTCTGCCAGGAATGTTGTAGAGGATGATCGGAATGTTCACTGCATCAGCGATAGCTGTGAAGTGAGCAACGAGACCGCGCTGTGTGGACTTGTTGTAGTAAGGAGTAACAACGAGAAGGCCGTCTGCGCCGAGTGATTCAGCTTCCTTTGAAAGCTCGATAGCGTAAGCTGTGTCATTGCTTCCTGTACCTGCGATAACAGGAACTCTCTTTGCAACTCTTTCAACGCAGTATCTGATGCATTCCTTGTGTTCTTCATCAGTCATAGTTGAAGATTCACCAGTTGTACCGCATACGATGATAGCATCTGTGCCGTTTTCAATCTGGAAATCTATAATTTTACCGAATTCTTCGTAGTTGATTGATCCGTCTTCATTCATTGGTGTTACGATAGCAACACCGGCACCGGTAAATATTGTATTCTTCATATCAAATTATCCTTTCTGAAACTTTAAACCTGTGTACTCCTGACCATTCTTTTTTTGTAAAATGAGATCAGAAATTATTCTTCAGAATATGCTTATCAGTCAAAGTATCCCTTTGCAGCGAGTAATTCAGCAAGAAGAACAGCACCGCCTGCTGCGCCTCTTAATGTATTGTGTGAAAGGCATACGAACTTGTAGTCGTACTGTGTGTCTTCTCTGAGACGGCCGATAGAAACTGCCATACCGCCTTCAAGATCTCTGTCGAGCTTAGCCTGCGGACGGTCGTTTTCTTCAAAGTAGTTGAGGAACTGCTTTGGTGCGTGTGGAAGTTCGAGTTCCTGCGGAACGCCTGAAAATTCCTTCCAGCACTTTAAGATCTCTTCCTTTGAAGGCTTCTTGTCGAATGATACGAAAACAGCAGCTGTGTGGCCGTTTGAGACAGGAACACGGAGACACTGTGTTGTAATTGCAGGTGCTGAAGCCTTAACGATCTTGTTGCCTTCGATCCTGCCCCATACCTTGAGTGGTTCCTGTTCAGACTTTTCTTCTTCGCCGCCGATGTAAGGAATAAGGTTATCAACCATTTCAGGCCATGTCTCGAATGTCTTGCCGGCACCTGAAATTGCCTGGTATGTACATGCGAGAACCTTTGTGATACCGAACTTTCTTAATGGTTCAAGAGCAGGAACATAGCTCTGGATAGAACAGTTTGACTTAACTGCGATAAAGCCCTTCTTTGTGCCGAGTCTTTCTCTCTGAGCCTTGATGATCTCGATGTGTTCAGGGTTGATTTCAGGAACTACCATAGGAACGTCATCTGTGAATCTGTGTGCAGAGTTGTTTGAAACTACAGGGCACTCAGCCTTTGCATAAGCTTCTTCAAGAGCCTTTATTTCGTCCTTCTTCATGTCTACTGCGCAGAAAACGAAATCCACCTTTGAAGCGATCTCTTCGATATCTGCTGTAGCGTCCATGAGGACCATCTTCTTCATTGATTCAGGCATTGGTGTTGTCATAGCCCATCTGCTGCCTGCAGCTTCTTCATATGTCTTGCCCTTTGAACGTGGTGAAGCAGCAAGAACTGTTACAGTGAACCAAGGGTGGTTTTCGAGAAGTGTAGCAAATCTCTGACCTACCATACCTGTTGCACCGATAATACCTACGTTGTAATGTTTCATTTAAATGACCTCCAAATTTGATTTCTCCGTATACAAATCACCCGCGGAGCCGGGTAACAAAAAAACCGATACAAAATAATATTTTGAACCGGTTCATCAATCAATATAATAAGAAATCTGATACGAGTGTAAATCAGACGTACCGATAGCTCTCCATCACACTGAATGATGACAGTCATATACTTCTTAAGCATATGCCCAGAGAATATTTTACCGGAACATTCTCTTCGGCAGTAAGGCCTTTCTCATCTGATCACCGGAATGGTTTTCCTCACAGAAGATACTTTTCCTGTACCGCACCTCTATCTATTTACTAATAATAACACTTTACATTCATGTTGTCAATAGTTTTTTTATCCTCTTATAACTCTGTTTCTGCCTGTTTCCTTGGCTTTGTAAAGAGCTGCATCGAGACGTTCAAATGCTTCCTTTGCATTCTCACCCTCACGTACTTCGATAACGCCGAAACTGCTGGTGATATGGCCGACTGTTTCAAATTCCGTATCTTCAATGATCTTTCTGAGTTTCTCAGCAATCTCTGCCATTTTATCGCCAGAAGTCTCTTTGCATATTCCCAGGAATTCCTCGCCGCCCCATCTGCCAAGATCGCAGTTACAATCTTTCAGGTTTTCCCTGGCAATCGAAGCAAATTTTTTAAGCACTGCATCCCCAGCTGCATGCCCGAAAGTATCATTGACTTTCTTAAAATGATCAATATCAAGCATGATCAGCGACAAAGGTTTTGCGCTGAGGCAGTCAGCAAGAACCTTCTCAATATTTCCGTGATTGAGAAGTCCGGTAAGTGAATCGTGTTTCGAAAGTTTCTGGTATTTTTCAAGTTCATTTTCAAGACCTTTGGTGGTACGGTCATGCGCTTCGGAATTATCTTCCACAACAAACACCATCTTCTGGTCGTTTTCATAACCGGTATCAATACGGCTGAAAATAAGATTTACCCATTTGAAATTTCCCTCAAGATTCATCATAAAGAATTCTCTTGATTTTGCCTTTTTGGACTCAACATTGTTTTTGAGGTATTCAATATCAGTAAATCTCATGAATTCATCACGCTGATGCTCGTCGATCATATTTACGATCTGCTCGCGCCACTGTGAAAAGGTGATCCTCAGACTGTTTACCGGATCACTGTCGATTTCAGACATATCCATATTGGAGCATGTGTCTTCAACAAGATCAACAAACATTGAGAAAAGATATGCACTCTTCATTGCCTGTGTCTTTACATCGCCGCGTGATTCTGTGAAATACGCATCTTCGTCAATATATGTGATAAGAATTATATTACGGTTTTCATCAACCGGAAGATTATTGAACTGGAAATAAAAATCTTCCCCGTTGTAATGCATCCTCGCCTTTTTGGAAATTCTGCCGACAAATCCGGTAGCTTTATCAAAGAAAACTGAATACACTCCGCCTTCTGAGACTCTTTTGTCAATAGTGCCTTCCATGAATTTGATCATCATATCCTTGTAGGAACCTTCTTTGCCGAATATCTCTGTGAATTTTCCGTTATCTCTGATGATCTCATATTTGTCAGCAGCGGTATCCGCTACAAAAATAGCATCCATTGAATCATATATAGTCTGAAAGACTTTTTCTTTTTCTAATATCATAGTGCCCCTCCCGTATTATCATTAGGATCATTCGAAAAAATAGTAAACAAAAAATATATTTCTCGTTTACTCTAATATTATACCACCACGCTTAAAAATTTTCAACAATTTTTTTCGTACAACCGGATTGGAATTTTGGGTATTTACGCAAATATTTCTATTGAAACAGCGGCTTAAAAGTGCTATAATAGATAATGTATAATCATAAATGAAATCTGAAAGGAATAATGCAATAATGCATAAGATGAGCACA
>JAFRUS010000021.1 GCA_017438745.1 Oscillospiraceae bacterium
CTATGCAGTAAATCTGTAAATAAGGAACTGCTGGCAGCCACTTATCTGTCATCAGAAGTAAAATAAACGGTTCGGCAATAACTATGAATCCAATCATGATCGGATTCATTATATAGGAAGTCAGATGTGTTGATTTTCGAGCTAAAGCCTTTACGCGTTCTTTCGATTCCTGACTCTGTGACATTACCGGAAACAGTACAGTACTAATCGATGTGTCAACATTTGTTGAGATAAGGTCCGGAAACTGATTTCCCTTTGTATAAAAAGCGAGATCAGCAGGAGTATATATTTTACCTATCACAAGACTCCTGAGATTAGCATATAACTGCAGTACAAAGCTCTGAAGCAGTAGTTTCCATCCGAAATTGAACATTTCCTTGAGCCTTTTGAAAGAAAAAGCTTTAATCGGTCTCCATTCAATCGTAAACTGAAGAATAACAGTATCCATGAAATTGTTTATCAAAGTCTGAAAAACTAATGCCCATACGCCAAATCCAAAATACGCAAGAATTATTCCAACTACTCCGGATGTAACTGTACCAATAATTGTAGCAACGAAAAATTTCTTGAATATCATTTTTCTGGCAACATATGCCTGCTGAACAGAATTAATTGCCCTTATAACAATACTAACTGCAAGAACACGAAGCACTGGAACCAGAATTGGCATACCGTAATAATTCGCTATCGGCACTGCAAGGAAAAAAAGAATCAAATACAAAAAAGAAGAAAATGCTATCGAAAAATAAAACACAGTTGAAAAATCAATATCATCTGCATCTTTTTTTTGTATTAATGACATTCCAAATCCACTGTCAACAAATACGTTTGCAATAGTAATAAATACTAACACCAGCGGGATAATACCGTATTCATCCGGTGACAGCAGTCTTGTAAGTACAATCGATACTATTACAGAAACCAGCTGGGCTCCTATTCGTTCTGCAAATTTCCAAAACACTGCACTTAGTACAGATTTTCTATCATTACTCATAACGCTACCTGACCGCCTGGTTTAATAAATCAAGTGATTTATTTCTTTCCTCATTCAATAATACATCTATGTTCTCGTAATTCCAGTTATAGCTTAACATTCTCTGAACGTCATTCTTATCTTCAAAAAGATCAATAAGTTCTATTTTCGATAATAAGCTTTCTATCTTAGCCATAATAAAATCTGATTTACAGAACGCTATTGGTTTTTTAAATACCAGCCCGAATGTAAGACCATGAAAAGTGCTTGTTGCAATTGCAGAAGCTCCTTTAAAATACCCGATCCACTGCAAAGGATGAAGTTCACTTTGCCTAATAAGTTTATCACACCATGAATAATTATCATCATGACAATCCAGAACAATAGTCTTTAAATGCTTTTTCTTTGAAAATGAAACAAGATTCTCAATAAACTTATCAGTAAAATCCTGACCATAAACTAAAATATAATCGCGTTCTTCCGGCTCAGATATATTTTTATCTTCATTAAAATTCCAGAGCCATACCGGATCCAGTACCTTTTCAGGTCTTTTTCCGGTTATATGTTCAACCATATCAGCAGAGTTTTCATCACGAACAGTTATAAAATCAAGATTATTCAATGACTCTTTTACATACTCAGGAATATCACTTGTGATTTTGGCCATTCCAAAACTCGCTGCATAAGAACTTGTGTATTTTGAATTAAAACCTTTACCAAACAGTAATGGATCATTATTAAAAGGATACTGTGTATAATCCCATACTATATCGCTGCCAAGAACCACACTTTCAAAGCTATAATCTTTTAAGTTATTTCTGGTTATATCATCAGTATGCGGAATGCTTCTGTATGCATCAAAGAAGACTTTCTGTTTTTGTTTTATATCAGCATCTTTTATCGGAAGATAACTCTTCCAATGCGCCTTGGTATAAACAGGAAAACTACGATAATATGACTTCAAATCAAAATAAAACCAGCTGTGCAATTCATCAAGATGCGCAATCTGCCTAACATCTCTGTCATTTCTTAAATAAGCTATAGCCTTTTGCAAAGCATACTCCTGAGCAAATGTTCCGTAATTCGGAACATTCCAAAAAGAAAGTATACCAATATCATAATTTTTCACTTACAACTCTCCTGAAATATCATCTCTTGTTCATATACGTATCCGGCTCAATATCTTTTTCGCCGCTGCTCTGCATAGCTGTTTTCAGTTTGATCATATACTTGAAAGCAGAATAGTCAGTACTTGTATTCTTCATTTCATGCTCATAAAAATACTGCTCGTCATGAGGATTTATGTTGAAATACACATCCCCTTTTGCCCTCTTTTTTGCATATTCTTCATATGACTTTGTGAAATAATGATTTATCTGAATCGGAAAATCAGAAGTATTTGCTACATTTCGGGTACCAACACATATCTTGCCGAAAATATTCACAGGAGGGATATCTTTACCTTTCCAGTTTGCCCAAAAACGATGATGAAGCTGATTAGTATGTTTTGAAGTCTTATCGAAACCAAAACGTGTATTATAAAAGCATTTTCCTATATTGCAATACTTAGGCCAGCATACAGTAAAGCTTTCTGACACATAATCAGATAAATCCCTGTTCATTAATCCGGAAGAACCGTATAATCTCCAGTAAATCATAACTGAACCATACTTTTTTTCAAACGGTTTTAAAAAGTCATGAATATTATCCGTAGATTTTGGAACTATAAATTCATCAATATCAATGAAGCCTAACCATTGAGTTTCAGAAGAATAATTCTCAATACAATCCATATAACATTCCATCTGTTTCTGATTATGAGGCCATTGACACAGAGTAACAATTCCATTGTCAATATACGGCTGCAAAACTGAAATATAATCATCTTCTGAATTGTTATTATAAAGAAAAAAATGGTCAATTCCAACAATATGATTATATTCAATCCATTCTTTCAGATATGGAGATTCATTTTTAAATATCGCACATATCGATACTCCATATTTCCTGTCTTCTGATTTAGTTGTTATAAATGACATCTTCATTCTGTAAAAAGCGGAAATCATATTATAACAAACATCTTTTGCAATCTTTTTCAGACCGGACTTCTGAGCAGTATCATAAATAAAATACTTTCCTTCTTTAATAATGTTCAAATTAAATTCCTTTCCACTTTTATACCGTCATATATACAATGATTAATAACCAAAGCTCGTTATTTTATTCCAAGTTTTGTTATGATTTTGTCTTTTGTTCTGCTAATCACAGCTTTCTGAAGACTTTCTTTAGTATAAAATATATCATACATATCTTCAAGTCCTTCAAGATTATACGAACAATATGTTTTCCTGACCACATGTCTGTAGTAAAGATCTGCTATAAATCCTAAATTCTTATCAAGAACGTACTTACATGTACTCGCCGTAATGTCGCCATCCCGATACAATGAACTTATAATTCCCGGATACTCTACTCCAAATGCATAGAAAAGATCATATGAACCCTTTGGTTTATTCTCCTGCGGTATCTCATCAAAAATTACTGAATTATCAATTATGTATTTATTTCTTTTTCTTTCATGGAAAAGTACAGTAGTATGTGGGAATAATTCGTTGAAAAGATTTATATCATCCGGTAATTTTTCAAAATCTTCTTTCCATATTGTCATACCAGTAGACCATGAAGACCAGTAAGACAACGTATTTACAAACTCATCAAAAGTACCGTATTCATGAACTGACTTTGATAATTCCAGTTCACCATTACTGAAATATATGATCGGTTTTTCTTCACTTTCATTTCGAACTAATTCAATTAATTTATCCAGCATACCAGGCAACAGTTTAGTTCTATGATTAACAAACTTTATCAGTTCTCCATTCGCCCTTTTATAGGATTCTATCTCATTAAGGAACGGCTCTGCCTTGGTTTCATAATAATTCAGATTATCATGCTCTGAAACGTATTTTCTGATTTTAGTCTTAAACTCATCATTTTCACCATTATCTGTTAAAACAATCTCAAACAATGAATTGTCAACATTCTGGGAATATATACTGTCAAGTACCGGAAAAACCCACTCAGACACACCGTTTGTAGGCAAACAAAGTGACACCAGTGGTTTGGTCTTCTTCATATCTTCAATATATCCTTCATAATCGCGAATATATTCTTTTCCGTTATAGTGGGTTGACGCCAATACAAGTAAAACGGAATCCGCACTGAAATCATACATGTCTTTCCATATCATTTTAGGAATATAAACACCCATCATCGGCTTGTTTAATTCTACAACAAACTCTTCTATTCCATCAGTTATTCTGACTTTACTTGTACCTGCAACATTTATAAGAATAAATTCTGATTCACGATTCGCATGCTGCCCTCTGACTACTGTCGAATCAGAACCATAAATATAGAAAACACGTTTTATATCAAATGGTATAGTCTGAGCACCTTCAATTACAACAAGTTTTCCTCTCTCATCGCCAAGATCAGCAAACTGAAGTATAGTACATTTATCTTTTAATGTCATTTAAATCTTCCTATCTGAAATTATTTATTGCCTCTATTACATAACTCTGCTCTTCATCTGTCATTCCATTGTACATAGGAATAGAAAGAACCGTATCAGCATAATGCTCAGTAACAGGAAAATCACCCGGATGATATCCAAGATTTTTATATGCCTCTGCTAAATGCGGAGGAATCGGATAGTGTATAATAGTGCCTATTTCTTTCTCATTAAGATACTCTATCAATCTGTCTCTTTCTTCACAACGGATTACAAACTGATGCCAAACTCCAGTAGCACCTGGCGCTAAAACAGGTAAAACGATCTTAGAGTTATTTATTTCCTTAGTGTAACGCTCTGCTATTCTTATTCTTTCTTCTGTTAAATCTCCTAAATACTTTAAACGTACACGAAGCAATCCTGCCTGTAACTCGTCTAATCTGCTGTTTGCACCAACAACCTTGTTATAATATCTTTTTTCCGAACCATAATTTCTGAAAATTCTAAATTCATTAGCCAGTGCTTCATCGTTGCATACAATCGCTCCGGCATCGCCAAATGCTCCGAGATTTTTTGAAGGATAAAAAGAAAAGCATCCTACATCACCAAATGTACCAGTCATCTTTCCGTTAAAACATGCTCCATGTGACTGCGCACAGTCTTCAACCAGTTTAAGATTATGCTTTTTGCAAATAGATACTATTTCATCCATTTTAGAAGCCATACCATATAGATGTGTTACAAGTATTGCTTTTGTTTTCGGGTTAATAAGTGACTCGATTTTGCTGGTATCCATTCCAAAATGCTCATCCGGTTCACAGAATACCGGAGTTGCTCCATTCATTGTAACACCCATGACTGTAGCTATATAAGTGTTACCCTGTACAATTACTTCATCCCCGACGCCAATGTTAAGAAGCCTTATAGCTATCCACAATGCATCAAGTCCGCTTGCTAAACCTACACAGTACTTCGCACCAGTATATGCAGCAAATTCTTCTTCAAAACTCTTTACTTCATTTCCAAGTACATACCATCCAGAACGTAAAACATCAAGCGCTTTGGTTTCAAGTTCACTTTGATACTTATAAAAACCTCTATCCATACGATTTGGCATTATTTTCATATTCATTTCTCCTCACGTTTTTTGGGAAACCATTTAAAAATCTCTTTTACTTCATCATAAGATTTATTGTATAACGAGGTATACAATTCATCAACGTGTTTAATAATACACTCGTCATCCAACATGTTGTAATCCAGATTCGTTAAAAATTCTATTATATCATCCGAAAACCTGTATTTTATTAATTTGGCAGGAACACCTCCAAATATGGCGTAAGGAGGTACATCCTTACTCACAATCGAACCAGCAGCTATAACTGCGCCCTGCCCGATATGAACTCCTGAAAGAATAGTGGAACGGTATCCTATCCAGACATCATCATCAACAATGATATCCCCTTTAGAAACTCCCTCCATACTGTGATCTACGATCTTAGCTTTAAACGGAAATGTAGAAATCCTGTTAGTATAGTGATCAGCACTAAGCATAAACATTACTTCCGGTCCGATTGAACAGAAACTGCCTATTTTCAGCTTGTTTTCTGAATTAAATGTAAGAGCATTAATTCTGCCATATGTGTATTTTCCAACAGATACAAGATTTATATCAAATACATTTCCAGGCGCTGTATCGCTGTCACTATTAAGTTTTTTCCATTTAGAAATAAGTCGTTTTCTTTTTAAATAATCCTTAATCATCATTTAAAACCTCTTTTAAAGCTTCAAGGAATCCCATCCCGTGCTTTTCATCGGGTTCTAAGTATGCACCTTCAGCCCACTCATTCCATGCATTTATAAATATGAAATCTGTAGAATATTCTTTATCAACTTTTTTACAAAGTTCACCAAAATACTTTTTGAATTTCTCAACAGTCACACCGTCATACACAAGTCCATTACTGTTTCTCGGGGTATTATCCCAGTCTACAAAAGCGCCAGCTATAACCCTTCTATCATCCACAGGATAATCAATAATACCTTTCCAGTCAGCATCATAATCCCTGTGAGTAAGTTCAGCAGTTTTCTGCTTCTGATATTTTGTAAGCAGCTTCTGATATGAATCATTCATATTATGTGAAAGCATAAAATGTTTGATCTTTCTTCTGGTCAGACCAAGCTTCTCGATTTCGTAATCCTGTATGAACTTAGGTTCAAACTGTATATGGTAATCGAAAAGTGTACTTTTTCTGCACGAAAAATAATAATCAGGATACTGTGACACCAATATAACATCATCAAATCCGTTAGCTTTAACACATTTTCGAATCTCGTTTACATACTCATTAAGGTTTGGAATAAGTTCCGGCTTATAAATTATGAGAAGCGGTTTTCCATCAATTTTTATATACCTTTCATCAGCAAAGAATTCACAGAGATAATCAACATGCTTATGAAGATCTTCTATATCACCGTAATCCTGTTCAACAATAACCTCATTATTACCTCCGTCCCATTTTCTGGTCCAGTTTTCATTTGCCCAGCACAAAAGAAACGGAATATCTATCTTAGGATTTTTCAGCATTGCCTCAAGTGGCTTTTCCAACAGCTTTTTACCGTTCTTAAACCAGTAATGATAGTAACAAAATCCATAAACACCGTATTCCTTAGCCATTTCTGCCTGCTTCACCATTACATCTTCATCAAGAAGACAATAATAGTTATCATTCAAAGGTTTTCTTGGCTGATTATGACCTTCATACAATGGCTTACACTTCTTTACGTTAGTCCATTCTGTAAACCCAACACCGTGTGCCTTATCGTTTTCAGGTATTGTATGGTACTGCGGAAGATAAAACGCAATTACTTTTTTCATTCTTGTCCACCTTTTCTTTTTTACCATTTACCAAAATGTGTAAAACACTTCATATTTCAAAACTAAAAAACAGTAAATCAAATTACAAAACGAATACGCTTTTTCTTTCTTCATTTTTTAAGTAAAAGACTGATTCTTCTTTCATATTCATATAAAGGTTCAAAAAAATTCTGTCCGATAAAAACTGAACCCAGCATGATCAATTCAATAAAAAACAAATATTCAAACTGAACATTATATGTAATACCCTGAATTGTAATCACACCTACTGCAATCAGGTATTTTTTATCGATTCTTGCACCCCAAAAAGCTATCATTCCTAATAATATATAATAAAAAACAAAACCTATAATTCCTCTTGAAATAAGTATATCAATTATATCACTTTCGGTAACCCAGTGCTCAAGAGTCGCATATTGTCCGTTTATCGCACTGATCGAATAACCTGAACTGGCATATCCGGTTCCAAACAGTCTTTCAAGCACAGTATTATTATTGAATACTGACGGATAAACCATATAATACCCTATATGTGCAGCACTGCTGGAATCATTTCCGGATTCTGTTATTCTGGCGATAAGTAACTGAAATTTACTTATAACAGCGTTGCCAGCACCAGCAGCACAGGCAATAGAACCCAATAATACAATTAAACCTGCTGAAACGATACTCTTTACTTTGCCATTTGTACTGAAATGCCTGATAAAATCAATAAACCTCAGACCAGCAAGTATACCAAAAGTAATCATCACACCAATAAGTGCTGTACTGTTCCCGCAAATAAAAGTGTCCAAAAGTATAAGAGCTCTGATTCTTAAATCTTCAAAAATCAGAAAAGCTATTACCAGCAACGGAGCAAGAAGCGCTGAATGCCAGGTAAATGCTGAAGGGAAAAATTCACCTTGTCTAAAAAAGGTTGGCTCTTCCATGAAATGAAGCAGATTATGAAAAATAATTCTGTTTATATCTACGCCACCCTTATAAAGCACAAACTGTACAGGTAAATAAATAAGCTGCACAAGTATACCTGCTTTAAACCATTTAATCAGATACCGAAAATCAAGTATTCCTTCTTTGCATTCTCTGATAATATAAGTAAAAGAAAAGTAAGAAGGTATCAGAACTATAGTCATTACAAGACTGTAACCTTTATATGAATCCGGCAGGTCTGAAATAAAACTGGATATTTCAGTAATGAGCAATAATGCAAAAGTAATATTGACAATCTTATATTCACTGAAGTATAGTCTGCCTGAGTTTTTGCTCCAGCTGACAACAAAAAAAACAGCTTGCAGAATAATAAACAAATAAAGTCCGGCTATCTGAAAATTACACCACGATATCATCAGCATTAATAATGCGGCTATTTTTTTTGTACTATACAATCTCTTCATATAAACAACAATTCCCCTGTAATCTGAACAAATCCCTGCTTGAAAAATGAATGTCTGAATACAGTTATCCATTTTCCAACTTTATTCTTATTCTTCAAACTTACAAAAGCGTTAACCGTTTCAAAACTGTTGCTGTCAAGTTCAGTACCAAATCTTTCAATCAGTAGCTTTGCCTGATCCATAGGTGCGCTCAACGTATATTTAATATGCTGGATGTTGCTTAGTCTCCTGACAATAAAGGCAAATGAATTAACATGGGTTGCTCCTACTACATTGTTTGAATGCTGCCGGTACATGATACTATTTTTTTCAGAAAAAACTATTTTTCCAAATAAACATGCAACAAGAGTAATCCACCAGTCATGCATTATTATTTTATCATCTCTCATATCACCTATAAGTGCATTCAACTTATTATTCCATAACATTGTACAGCCGGTAACATTGTTCTGGATGAGCAAATGATTTAAATCCTTTACATTTGTATTAATCGAACGGTATTTCACATATGATTCATCAAGTAAATTCAGATTACCGTCAACAACTTTAAGATCTGTATGTACAAGTACAGGATAATCTCCCTCAGACTCATGTTTTTTTATAACTTTCATCTCTTCGGCTATTTTATCAGGTAACCATTTGTCATCCTGATCGCAAAACATATAATAATTAAAATCATAGTTTTTTGAAACCCAGCTATGCACACACGCAAAATTAGCCCTGGCTCCTTTAGCTGTCTGACCGTCACTGACAAGTATAATTTTATTTTTATATTTCTCTGTATATGTCTGAATCAAAGAAACTGTACTGTCAGATGAATTGTCATCTCTTATAAACAGTACAAAATCATTATATGTCTGAGACAAAACCGATTCGATCTGTTCTTTGATATATTTCTCTCCGTTATATGTTGCCATCATTACAGCAACTGTATCAGGCGTTATAGTTATGCTCATCCTCTGCACCATTCTCTGTGATAAATGATTTTATTTTGAAGCGAACCACTTTAAATACTGATCACCTATAAACTTCCAGCTAAACGCAGTCTTTATTCTTTCTTTAGCTTTACATCCATATTCATCAATCATTATCTGACTCATTGAATCAGCTTCATTGATCAGTTCACTTAAATTTCCATTCGTTTTATTCCAATACAAAGCCGAATCCTGACCTACTTCTTTGTTGAATCCAACATCAAGCAATAAATTAAGTTTTGTACTTCCAAGTGCCTCTAGCAAACTCGGATTCGTTCCTCCAACCTCGTGTCCATGGAAATACCCATATGCACATTCACGGATCTTTTTAAGAAGTTCTTTATCGTATACTGTTCCTACAAACTTTATTCTCGGATCAGACTTGAAATGGAGCTTTTCCTCAAGCACATTCAGGAACTTATCATTGACATTAGTTATTAACGCAAAGTTTTTCTTACTTTTACTTCTCATAAACTCTCTTATCATTGTCTCGTAATTATTCTCAGGTACGAAGCGTCCGACAACAAGATAATACTCTCCGATTTTCAGTTCCTTTTCCTTAAGCCATGAAGTAAATTTTGCATCATCATCATTCATAGTACTTGGCTCAATATCTGCTCCATAAGCAATGTATGTAGTATGCGGATGATTATATTCTTCCTTAATATACTTTTCAATATTAACTGAATCACAAATAACCAGATCCGAACAACCTACCATGGTTTTTTCTGACCATTTCCAGTATGCCCGAACCGGCTTTGCCCACTTGGCTCTTTTCCATTCATGACCATCAGGATTAAGATAATATTTACCGCCAATAGCTTTTATCTGCTTTGCCAGTCCATTCATAAATAAACCGATGCGGCAAGTAAGAACATAGAATATCGGATGCTGTATATTATGCTTTTTACAATACTGAATTGAGTAGATCAATGCAGCTCTGTCATAATAAACTGCAACAGCCGGACCGATATTCGGACAAGGAATTTTAAATACATGAGCGTTCTTGTAAGTAAACTCTTTTACCTTGCCCTCTTCATCCTTAACCACATCGGAAATAGATGTAAGTTTTGTTTCATCCATATATCCGTCACCATTTGCTTTACAGGCAACATGATATTTAATGGATTTTTCGTTTTCGTGTTCTCCTAAAAGACGATCTACAAATGTCTCATACCCGCCATACTGACCTATTGATTTTGAACCGATTATAAAAACATGCTGTACATATGATGACTCTGTAGAATTATTTGAACTTGACACTAATTACTGCTCCTTCGCCTTTATTTTGCTCCTTTTCTAAGTAAAACCGCACTAACAGTCTTGAACATCAGCTTAACATCCAATGCGATTCCGCGCTTCTTTATGTACTTAACATCACCTTCAACCCACTTGTCAAACTCCATATCACTACGGCCTTCAGTCTGACAAATACATGAAAGACCACCCTTAACAAGAAGTCTGTCCATCTGGTCAGGAGTATAAAGCACAACTTCTCTAGGTAGAGGTGGACGTGGTCCGATAATACTCATGTCGCCCCTAAGTGTGTTATAGAACTGAGGAAGCTCGTCGATAGAAAGCTTTCTGAGTATTCCGCCAAGTCTTGTAACTCTCGGATCGTTATCACTCTTGAAAGCCAGACCGTCAGTCTGATTCTCCTTCTGAACCTCTGCAAAACGCTTTTCTGCATCCATACACATGGTACGGAGCTTGTACATCTTAAAAGGCTTACCATCCTTAGTCAGTCTTACCTGAGAAAAGAAAGGATTACCCTTGTCATCCACATAGATCATAAGCGCAACAATACCGATCGGTACTGCAAGAACTGTCAGAGCGCACGCAGACGCAACTATGTCGAATGCACGCTTACAAAACTCATAACCCTTACCGCCTGCCGGTTTTACCTTGCTGTGAGTAAGTGTTTCAGATACGCCCTCGTGTAAAAGGCGAAGAGCACGTTCATCAAATTCAAGAATCGGATAGTCGGTAACACCAAGTTTCTCTCCCTTACCAGGAAGTGTTGGCTTCTGCTCACCGTATACTTCTATAGATTTTAAAAAATTATTTGTAACTTCGTCTTCAGACAGCAGACGCTCTTCATTCTTTCTAACAGTTGCCTGCATAGTGACCTCCTGAATCAATTCAGCTGTTTGCATTATGACCCCTCCTAAATCACAAATCTTCCAACGCCGTTCATAATAACGGCTCTTCTTTTTTCATACCCTAAGTTTTCTACCACATCTGTCACTGCACTCCCACAGTGACATCCTTATTAAGTACGGAATACCATACCTATCGATTCAAGCCTGCGTCGCTGGTCGTCGGTAAGTTTCTTCTTCCTCTTCCCCTCACCTGCAAGACGCTGCTCGTTTATCCATTTGTTGAGCCATACGCCATCTATTATCAGATTGGCCGGCACATTCAGACTGCCGCCGTGGCTCTCGCTGTATTCTTTTGTAAGCCTGAACTTTGTTTCCCAGGCATCTTCGATTTTCAGATCAAGTCCAAGAGCAAGTAATCGCTCTCTTCTGTCACTGCGAAGTTCACCGCGGCTGTAGAGTTCTCTCTGAAGGCGATACCATCGTCCAAGGGCGACGTCTCCTTCTTTAAATTTAACAGGAACATCTTTATTACCTGTTCGTTTCAGATACGAAACAAGACAGTCATAATTGTTGTCCCAGTTTATATCGTATTTGCTTCCCCAGTACATTCCGACAGCGTTCAGCATACGGAACTGTTCCTCGGTCAGCAGATCACTGCCGCGTTTCTGATACTGAGTGCGCAGATTACTGATCCATGCTCCAAGCCTTATGCCTGATTCATCAACATAATCAGATTTACACTTCAGATCACCGTGTTTGTGATAATACTCAACAGCGGCATGATAGTTTCGTTCGAACACGAAATCATATACATCCCAGACCATTCCGAGCTTATCCAGCTCTTCTATGTGTTCAGGTGTAAGATAGCTGCTGTTCATACCAAGTTTGCGTGCTGATCTTAGCTGTGTAAGCCATGCACCAAGCCTGATGCCATTATCATCAACATAACTGGCTAACGGCTGTAAATCGCCGTTCTTTTTATAGTATTCCTCAGCTGCGGAGTAATACCTGCTCCATGCAGCGTCTTTGGCACTTTCCCATCGCATACCGAGCTTATCAAGCTTTTCAATCTGCTCATCAGTAAGGATACCGTTTACCTTGCCGGATCTTACTCTCCTCTGAGTCTGTAACCATGCCCAGAGAGAATAACCTTCATCGGTACGATAGCCCTTCGGCATATTCAGTGAACCGTGTTCGTTAAAGTATCTTTCTGCAACGGCGTACATACTGTTCCAGGAAGCTGACAGACAGCCTTCAAGCTGTTCAAACAGCTCACGGCATTCCATAAGCCTGTCGATAACTTCAAAGGTATCATTTACGATAAGGCTTTCACCGCCGTGTGAACGATAGTAAAAGATCGCATTATGCATTTCATCCTTTATCGTATCGATACTGTACAGGTTCTCGATATTGTTGACAATATCGAAGATAACCGGTTCTCGTGATTTTGAAGCTGATAATGCTCGTCCTATCTGCTGCTTGTATATGATCGGCGAAATCGTCGGTCTGAGCAGTATAACACCTGAAATATCTTCAACATGAACACCCTCGTTAAGAGCATCAATGCAGTACAGAAGTCTCAGATGATCAGAATTGTCCGATTTGAATTCTCTGAAAGATCTGCTTGCTGCCGGATCATCGGAATAGACCGAGTAGATGTGCATATCTTTATCGATCTTTCCAAACCAGTCTTCTGCAAGTTCCATATAATCCTTCATGGAATCATGATTCGGAGTAAAGACGATGTATTTGCCGTGGCGGTCTTTCATATGCTTGTCAAAGATCTTATCAAGACCTTCTGCATTTTCAAGAGCACGGCGAAGTGCTTCAAGGTAGGCAGTCGCTTCATCGCGAATGACTTTGCTTTTTGCCTTCTTTACTTTATCCTCATATTTCAATAGATCATTTTCATATGAAAAAACTGAAAGAACATACTTAGGCGGATTAAGAATACCGCGGACTATCGATTCACCGAGAGTCATTTCGGAGGCAATGTTGCCCTCGAAAAGTTCCTCAGCCATATCTCGCTGATTATCGAGGTAACGAATATTCGTTGCTGACAATCCGAGCATAGGAACATCCGGATACTGCTCGCGAAGTCGCTTTATGCCCTGGCCCCAGCAGTTTGCTCCGGCTCTGTGATATTCATCATAGATCGTGTAAGCTGGTCTCAGTTCTGAAAGTTCTTTTTCATCCAGAAGCATAAGCTTTGCATAGGTCAGAAAAACTATATTTTTAAGTTCTCCACCGCCTGCATCTTTCCAGTTCTCAAGCTGTGTATGAAAGATGTATTCTGAAGGTGATAACCACAGGATACGTTTGTCAGGATTGTCCTCACAAAGTTTGAAGCCTATAAAGGACTTTCCCGTACCCGTAGGGTGAATAACAGCAGCTTTACCGGTATCAGCAAGCATGGCGACTGCTTTTTCATATGCAGTCTTGTTGTGACTATATAGCTCCATTGCCATATTGCTAACCCCCTGTTCGTAAAATGTCTTATTTTACGAATAGGGGGTATACTGATTATATTGCCATTTTAAGTCTGTTCATGTATTCAACCTTCTGATCAAAGGATGAATGTACATAAAGATTCATTGTGATCTCAACACTGCTGTGGCCGAGGATTTCGCTGAGTGATTTCATGTCAAAGCCGAGAGCAATACACTTACTTGCAAAACTGTGGCGGAGGGAATGAAAGTGTACTGACGGCAGATTTACGTTTTTCAGAAGGCGGGTAAAGCGATACTGCATTGTACGCGGTTCTACTGGCTTTCTGTTTCCGGACAAAACAAAATCCTCCGCATTAGCCTGAAACTCGCGGAGGATTAATATAAGTGATTCTGGAATAGGAATAGTGCGGAAGGAAGAACGGCTCTTAGGGTCTGTGATTATAAGTTTTGTTTTTGTGTTTCCGTTTCTGCATTGTATACGCTGTATTGTTTTGCTGACGGTAATTATCCGTTTTTTCATGTCGATATCTTTCCACTGTAAAGCGCATATCTCACCTATCCTTAATCCCGTAAACAATGCTAGAGCAACAGCAAGCGTAACAAGTGAATGGTTTTCAGTAATGTGTTTTTTTAACACCGCTTCTTCTGAAGCAGAAAGCCTTGTGATCTCGTTTTTATATTTTTTCGGCATTACAATATCTTTCATCGGATTATTAATATGATAATGAATTTCACCGTACCGCATCACTGATTTCATTAGCACCAATATATCTGATATATAGCGATTGGAAAGGTTTGCTTTTTGTTTGGTCGTTATAAACTCATAGATCATTTCAGATGTGATCTCATAAAGATAAAGGCCGCCAAACACAGGTAGTATGTGCTTGTCAGCCTTCATCTGATAATTTGCAGCCGTTGATTCTTTTATTCGTCGTTTGTTTTGTTCGATCCATTTTGAGTAAAGTTCACTGAAAGTTATTGATAATTCATCTGTAACAGTATTATCAGATTTGTATTTTGTTATTAATAGTACAACTTCTTCATAGCTCTTTCCGTAAAAAGATTTATACTTTTTCTTTGATTCTTGCTCCGCAGGATTATAAATTCGTCCTTCCCACCTTCCATCTTTGCGATGATATATGTTAAACTGTGTCATAGTTTTTTACCTCCATAGCTGTATTTTAATGAACATTCACCAAACCGTGTGAATATTATTAGTAATATAGTATTTATTAACTTGACTTTGTGAGCAGTATGTGATAGAATAGGTACTATCAATGAAAGACAACTGATAAATATAATAACACAGCTAGTTATTTTTCGCAAAATAAGACATTTTACGAAAGCTTAGAAACATGAGAATTCATCACTCGAAAGTTATATAACATACACTTTAATAATAGCTAATTAAATATAATAATCCCCGCGAATTTCAAATTTTGCGGGGATTTCTATTAACGCTTATATGTTATATGAATGTATGATAGAGACTATAAACAAAATGATGTATTTATGCGTGTCTTAAAAAATTCAAAAACTCATTATTACATGTATTTTATCAGCACTTGCTTTTTTTCAGATTTTATGCTATTATAACAAAATAAGTAGGAGGCGAGATAATGAATTTACTTCGTATTACAGCTAAAAATTTCAGAAACTGCAGAGATGATTTTTCAATTGACTTTGTTGCCAAAGCTGACAAGTCAGATGAAGATATGGTCTATGAATTACAGGAAATTGCACCTGGACTTTATACCTTTAACAATATGGCTTTCGTTGGTAAAAACGCTTCCGGAAAAACAACTGCTATAGAACTGATTGCTTCATGCTACCGCATTTTAGATGAATTTCAAATCTCAGATAACAATTATTTTAACAACAATGAAGAACTAGAAATCTTTTTCTTTCACGAAGGAAGTATTTATAAATATACAACTAAATTACTAGTCAAAAGTATCCGTCCGGATGTGTTTTTTGAAAATGAACATATCTATATGAAAAAATATAATAAAAGAAAAGCCGGCAGCATTTTTGAAAACAGCGATTTTAAAGAAATGAATATAGAAAAGCAGCTGCCTCCTAATATATCTATCCTTTATTATATTTTAGAAAACATCAGCAATAACTGCATTTATTGTTCTGTAGACCTCACAGACAGCAAAACTGACTTTTATAAATTCAGTTTTGATTTGATTGATGAATATAGGATCTCACTAGATGTATTCAATTGTATTTTAAAGCTGTTCGATAATAATGTTAAAAATCTCGAAAGACAGGAAAACGGTAATTACTTACTTAACTACAAAGGCTCTCCACTTGAGATGTCTTCAGCTCAGCTTAAAAGTTTTCTCTCCAGCGGTACAACCAAAGGAATTGAAACATATATAGCTATGGCTGTAGCCCTAAGTAATGGAATGGGACTTATAATAGATGAAATAGAAGATCACTTTCATAAAACACTTGTTGAAAATATGATATCACTATTTAAGGAACCATTGATCAATAAAAAGCACGCTACTTTAATTTTCACTACTCATTACTGTGAATTACTTGATATGTTCCACCGCAAAGATAATATTTGGATCACTAAATCAGATAAACAGGTTTATATTGAAAATCTGTTTGAAAAATATAATGATGTTCCCGATGGTCTAAAGAGCGAACAGTTTTATAATAACGTATTCGACACAGCTGTAAACTATGATGACCTTATGGCATTAAAGAAAGCACTTAAAAGAGGTGCTTCAAAATGAAGTACTTAATAATGTGTGAAGGGCCAAATGAACTGGAAATTATGAATATTCTTTTAGAAAATGAACTTCTTATTTATACTGAAGACGATCTTCTCGGAACTGTACCATATTTTGCAAGGCAAATCGATAGCTCTCCTATGGTGAAAAGTGCTTTAACCGAATATCCTTATAATGATGTAGCAATAATCCGCATTGGAGATAAACAATCTGAGGAGTTACAAATTTCAAAATGTTTCAGCGAAAAGATTTCAGGCGGTATTAGTAAATATTGCACCTTACCAGAACTGGAAGTCCTGCTTATCATCTCCGAAGGTTTATGGAATGAATATCTTAAAGTCAAGTCAAAAGAAAAGCCAAAATCATTCGCAAAAAAAAATATCAAATTCAATCGTAAGAAATATGATAACAGCAGTTTGTTTTATAAAAATTACTACGGCGATTCTCCGGAAAAACTTGTAGCCGCTATAAAAGAATATAAGCAAAAGCATAGCTCACATAAAAAAGATGAGTTATACCTTGCTGACATTCTGAAATAAAACTATTATAGACACATATTCAAATTCTTAGAAAGACTCCCGCGTAACAGTGATCACGCGGGAGTCTTTTTATTATCATCTATTCATAACATAAATTTTTTTCTGTACTGATTAGGTGTATATCCTGTAGACTTCCTGAACTGCTGCATGAAGTATTTTTCATCATCAAAGCCGCACTTTTCGGATACTGCAGATATATTCATTGACTCAGATATCAGGCAGTATTTTGCATAACGTGTTTTAAGCGAAATAAGATCTTTATGAAAACTTACACCGAAATATTTTTTATAGACTGCCCGGAAATATCCGCTGCTTATGCAGAATCTTCTGCAGGCATCTTCCGCAGTAATATTCTTTTCCGGAGCCAGATAGATCTCACTTCTTAACTTCTGAAGTTTCACGTAATCAGCTGGAAGCGTTCTTTTGCTCTCCGTATATCCGATATCTTTTGTGACTTCGTTCAGACAGGAATCGAGCGTGTCTCTGTCCGTATTTCCGTAGTACAGTTTTGTGAAACATATACCATCGCCGAATATTCCGTTCTTTCTGAAAAATCCGTAAAGGCACGTATCCAGTTTTTCAAGAACATCTTCCGGAAAAACACCTGTTGCAGTCATGACTCCTGAAACAGCAAACAGACTGTCATTTATTCGTCCGCATGTACATCCGAAACCGGATGCTGTACCGGATACGATCTCGCTCACTCCGTCAATAACAAGGCCTTCAGCCTCAAAATCAGCTGTATCTGAAACGGGTACTCCATGCTGAATTTTAAGTGAAACCGCAATAATAAAAAACTTATCTGCATCTTCATTTCTTACTGCGATATTCATTTCATTTACAAAGCCTTCACGGGTATTTATTCCTGTACGCGAATCCCTGTATTCACTGAGATTCTGACATCTCATAAGATAGCTTATATCATTTTTCATACGCAGGAATTCAAGGGCATTGGCTGCGATAACATTCCACTTACGGAACGATTCGCCGAAACATCCTGCTTTATCATAACGGATTATCATATATCCGAAATCCTCGTCCATGAAAAATACCGGGCAGCAGTAAAAAGCATTCGGTTTATCCGGATCAATTATTATATCAGGAAAAATTTCGTCGCGTGAAAAATGAACTGGCTCTGTCACACGGTAGTAGCTGTCGTTAATACTGTAAAGAACAGTATCCGCTGATCCGGATCTGTTTTTTTCTGAAGATCTGCCGGCTGAGATACACCATTCATCGTAAAGGCACAGAAAAAGGCCTGAAACGTCCGGTATAAAATATGAATGTCTTCGGAGCGCATCGATCAGATCCTGTATATTACGTGACTCCGTCAGAAACTGTTCGAGCATACCCGTATCGTTGTAAGATGCATATAGCGCCTGCTTCTTCTTTTCACTGATCTCTGCTGCAACATCGCGGTGATCGGCTCCGCATGTACATGTATCTCCCGGAACGAACCTGCTCTGTAACTGAGTATTCAAAGGTACATGAACTCCGCATACCTTTTCATAAAGCAAAGCCGCCGCTTTTCTGCCAAGATACGCACGATCCCTGTTCCATGTTGCAAGCAATGGATAATGATCTGTCCTGTCTCCCGTGTATTCATAGCCAATTACGGTTATATCTTCCGGGATCTTCACACCATGGGCCGTCATCATATCACAGAATGCGTATGCCATATAGTCATTCGCACAAACAAGAGCTTCCGGCATTTTTCTCCTTCCCTCAATATAATCAAGGGCTGTCCTCTCGCCTGAACCGGACCAGAAATCACCGTATATCACCCGGCGGCTGTCAAATTCAATATCATGTTCTTCAAGAGATCTCCGATAACCACTGATACGGATCTGTGAATCTTCCGAATCTTCAGGACCGGTAAGAAAATCGATCTCCTTAAAGCCGTGAACCTCGATCAGATGATCGGTTATCCGTTTTATATCTTCCACACTGTCACTGTTTACAGTATCATAACCTGTTTCACCCGATCCTATGCTTACGCACGGTTTTCCCGCAGAGCTGATTTTATCAAGTACGTTTTCCCTCAGTTTACCGTACATAAAAGCATCATCAGTAAAAATCATCCCGTCCGGTCTTTCTGATACTATTCTGTCGTAAATGCTGTTTTCATGAGTTATAAAATCATTATATTCCGATGCATTGTAGATGTTTGAAATAACGGCCACATCAGTATTCATGTCAAACGCCTGCGATATGATGCCTTCAAGCAGCCTGCGCTGTTCCGATGCAGATGCACGGGCCGTCACTACAGTAAAAAGCTTTTTTCTGTTCATATTTCACACCTTTTCATCATGCTGCTCTCTTTTTCCGGAAGAGATGCAAGGCTGATCCCAGTCATAAACACATGCTTTTTTATTGATTATTTCTGAAAATCTGATACGAAAAAATCCTGATATCAGTCGCATCAATTATGTATTTTCCTAAGTATATCATGAATTCAGAGATTTTTCAACTTCATATGAAAATATTCATTTTTCACACCTTTCATTCACAATTATGGTTGTACATTATCCTCGTATATTCTATAATTAAAACTGCAGAAAACATACGGTTTCTGAACAAACATTTTTTTAGAAACGCTGATTTATTCATAAATCGGCGGGGGCTCGGGGCGAAGCCCCGCTCCCCCCCTCCGGAAATCCGGCAAAGCCGGATTTCCGATTTAATCAGTGTTTCCTTAGTTATTGTAAGGAGTGTATAGTTAAATGACAGGAAAAAGACTTACAGCATTTCTCACTTCAATTGTAATGTTTGTAATGATCATCATTCCTTCTGTACCGCAAGCTGATGCGGCGGAAGCAATGAGAGATATTACAACAATGGAGCTGGTACGTGATATGGGGATCGGTATCAACCTTGGCAACACACTTGAAGCATGCGGCGACTGGGTAAACGGAAAAACACCGGCTGACTATGAAACGGCCTGGGGAAGCCCTGTTGTCACTGAAGAAATGATCAAAGGCTACAAAAACGCAGGATTCGGAGTTCTGAGAATTCCGGTAGCCTGGTCAAACCTTATGAAGGATGACGGAAATTACAAGATCAGTCCTGATTACATGGCAAGAGTTACAGAAGTAGTTGACTGGGCCATCGATTCAGGATTATACGTGATCATCAATATCCACTGGGACAACGGCTGGGTAAATACTTTTCCTGAAAACAAGAACGAATGCATGAAGCGTTTTGAAACTATGTGGGAACAGATTGCTGATAACTACAAGGATTACGGTGATCATCTCATGTTCGAATCGCAGAACGAAGAACTCGGCTGGGAAAAGCTCTGGAACAGATGGGCTGGAAACGACGGCAAAACTGAGTCATATGCCCTTGTAAACGAGATCAATCAGAAATTTGTTGACGTTATCAGAAAATCAGGCGGCAATAACGCAGAACGTCATCTGCTTATCTCAGGCTACAACACAGGCATTGATGTAACATGTGATCCGCTGTTTAAAATGCCTTCAGACCCGGCAAACAGAATGGCTGTTTCAGTTCATTACTACTCACCTTCCACATTCGCAATTCTCGAAGAAGATGCTGACTGGGGCAAAGCTCAGTCAACATGGGGAACTGCAAAGGAAGTCGAAGATCTCAACAAAGAAATGGATATGATGAAATCCACATTCGTAGACAATGGCATCCCGGTAATCATCGGTGAATACGGCTGTCCGACAAAGAACAAGGAACCTGAATCAGTACTTAAGTTCCTCACTTCAGTATGCGAAGCTGCTTATTCAAGAAATATGTGTCCTGTTCTCTGGGATACACCAGGCGGAAGATACGACAGACTTGAATGCAAAATGGCTGACAGCGAACTCGGTGAAAAGCTTTGTGCTATTGCCGGTACAAAACCGACTTATACAGAAGACACACTTGAATCTGTTACATACAAAACAGAAGAGCTGAAGAAGAATTCAAACGGTGAATATATCGTTCCTCTTGGAAGCAATGCAAAATCTCTTAAAAAGGCAATAATCACTCTCAGCTGTACTTCATCTGAAAATTCCGGATGGTTCTGCGGAGGCGGCGGCCTTACATTTGACAGTGTGAAGACTGCAGACGGAAAGACATTCTGGAGCAGCAAGGGATTTAACTACGACGGCGGTAAGGAAAAAGTCCTCATCACTTTTGACGGTAAATTCAAAGATGACAAGGACAACGAATTTGACGCTGAAATCAACTGCACTGAAGCCTGCCTTGTTGACTGGTGGCATTCATCAGAAAAGTATCCTGAAGGCGGCGACGACGTAAGCTGTGAATTCAAGGCGATCACACTTTACTACGACGGCGATCCGGGTACTGTTACAGAACCTGAAACACCTGACGTCGTTAAGGGCGACACTGACTGCAACGGCATTGTTAATTCCAAAGACCTTGTAATGTCTGTTAATATGATCATCGGAAGAACTGAAACAGATGAAGCATCATTAAAAAATGCTGATATGAACGATGACGGAAAATTAACTATCATCGACATTATAATGTTAAAGAATGTACTGATTAGTGCAGAATAATTTTTCATACTGTTCTTAAGAACACTTTTAACCTGATATTTTCTTTATCCATACGGTAAACAATCCATCCTTAAATAAATCTGTCCCTGAAAAACACTTCTTCAGGGACAGATTTTTTTAGCCTCTGATCATCGCAGCTGCGCTGATCAGAGGCTATTTCATTTATAACAGTATCAGAGACACAATCATTTATCCGTTTACCATGATAACTCCGTTGCGTCTTAAGTTACGCAGGAATACGAGGCGGGCATTGTCGCGGCATTCCGGTTTTATCATGTAGTAGAGATAGTGTTCCATAAGATTGAAAAGGTCAAAAGTACGGCCTTCGATCTTGAAGTTTGTAAATCCCATCGGCACGTATTTGTTCCAGATGTCCTCCGGTGAGATGTGTGTCGGGAGGTCTTTGATTTCAAAGATCGTTCTGTGTTCGCAGGTACATTCCAGAGCTGCCTTGTATTCGGAATGCTGTTTTGCAAATCTGTCAGGATCGTAAGGAACATTTGCCGGGTTCTTCTTCATGTGTTCGTTGATTGCTATCTGTTCAAGGCCGATCACTTTGTAGTGGTCAGACCTGTTCTTACAGGCAGGAACGCAGCACGGGTTTACGAGTATCTCGCACCTGTCCTTGTTTTCTATTTTTTCAAGAACGTCGAAACGGTTGTTGAAATCATAGTCAAGAACTACAAGATGATATTCCTTATCCAGTTCGTTATTCAGCTTTTCCGGATCTGTTATACGCTTGCACGTTGAGCTTGTGATCTTCATTTTCGGATAGTTCTTTCTGATGTAGTCTTCAAGAAGATCTGAGGCAACGATACATCCGTTCATTCCGTTGTTTGCGTATGACAGGATCATGTTGCAGAAAGGATCTGAAAGATGCTTTTCCTCGATCATCGGATTGGTAAAGGTAAAGCGAAGCGAGATGCCCTTGTCGTTAAAATATTTAAGTACGCCTCTGACAAACTGCTTGTCGCAGTTACCTGGCATTACTCTTCCGCCGTTCCAGACGGCAGGAGGAAACACTCCGTAGAAAGAGGCAATCTCAACGCCCTCCCTGAAAAACTCAGGGCTGTTTTCAAGCATTGCAAGGAATACCATGTTGAATTTTGAAAGTCTCGAAAAATCCGGTAAATGAAATTTTACGCTCATTGTTCATATCTCCTATAATGAATTAGTTATCCCCCACCCCCACCCCCCTCCCCAAGGGGAGGGGGCTAGGATTCAGGGGGCTTCGCCCCCTGAACCCGGGATGATTGTAAGTTCTCAGCTTACTGAACCCAGTATTAAGTTCTCCTCCCCGTTGGGGAAGAGCTAAGTTTCAGGAGAACTCCGCCTCCTGAAACAGAATAATGATCATAACTCAGCGTGTGCTCAAACTGATACGATCACAGTGTGATCTTCTGACCATCTGTACTAATAACGGCGGATGGGAAGCGTTTTTTGATTTGTTTTTCGTAAACTGACGGGTTGGTCATTGCGGGGCTGTAGTGGGTGAACCAGAGTCTTTCGGCTTCGGCAAGTTCTGCAAGCCTTATGGCATCGGAAATAAGCATGTGTCCCTTTTCCTTCATGCTCTGTTCGTGTTCGTCGTCACCGTACATTCCCTCGCAGATGAAAAGGTCTGCTCTGAACGCCTCATCAGCGATGGTGTCGATTGGTCTTGAGTCGGTTGCGTATGTCACCTTGGCCGGCTTTCTTTCGCCGTCGGTTACCATTTCCGTAGTGTATGTCTTTCCTTCAAACTCGACTGTTCCGCCGCCGTGGAGTACCTTCCACATCTGCTTAGGTATTCCCAGACTTTCAGCCTTCTGCGGATTGAAAACAGGCTTTCTTGAAAATACGAATGAGTATCCGAGACACGGAACACTGTGCCTTAACGGAAATGCCCTTACAGATATCATATCATTATCTATTTCAGGCACTTTGAAATCCGTAACTTCGTTTGTAGGAAATTCAGTTATTATCAGTTCGTAAGGGAGTTTTCCGCAGATGCATCTGAGATTGTTTACAATATCTGTGGTTCCCTTCGGTCCGTAAATTTTAAGCGGTGTTGTTTTGGAATAGTTGCCAAGGGAAAGAAGAAGTCCCGGAAGTCCGGAAACATGATCGGCATGGAAGTGAGTGATAAGCAGCGTTTCCAGCTTGCTTAACTTGCAGTCAGCTTCAACAAGAGCTATCTGTGTGCCCTCGCCGCAGTCAATAAGTATCGCCTTTCCGTTGTATTCCATATAACAGCAGGTAAGCCATCTGTTATGCAGCGGCATCATGCCGCCTGTACCTGCCAGACAAATATCTACCATTTTATATCATCCTTTCTGAGTGAATCCCACTGAAGGATGGTAAGAAGCAGGAACCGTTCCTGCACCATGCACAGTTATTAAGGAAGCAATGATTGATCATTGCAGGGGTATGGGGCAAAGCCTCAAAAATCTCCTCTCCCGCAGTACCGGTGAAGCCGGTACTGCGGTTAAATCATTGTATTCTTTCTGTGCGTCCTCAGTGTTTAAGTTCAACGATGGTAACACCGTCTTCGCCCTCGCCGTAAACACCAAGTCTGAAGCTCTTTACTACAGGCATTTTCTTAAGTCTTGCATGAACAGCATTTCTTAAAATACCCGTTCCCTTTCCGTGAATAACAGTCACCAGTGAAAGTCCTGTCATTACAGCGTGATTTATAAACATGTCAAGTTCCATTACACCTTCATCAGCAGCAAATCCGCGGATGTCGAGTTCCTGCTGCACCTGGCGTGAAGCCGTGTTCTTCTTCGGAGTAAACTTTGCCTTGTTATTTTTCTGCTCCTTCGGTTTTTCAGCGAGACGAAGATCGGTTATGTTCATCTTCATCTTCATCATACCCGACTGAACAAAGACAAATCCCTTTGCGTCCTGATTTGTCACAACAGTTCCGTTCTTGTTCATCGACGGTATGAATACGTAATCTCCTGTCTTAAGAGCACGCGGAAGCTTGTAGTCATCCACCTGCTTTTTCTTTACAACAGGGTTTGCATTGTCGTACATATTGTTAAGGCTCTTTTTGCTGATACGTTCAGCATCAGATACCATGTTTTCAAACTTTGCCTTGCTCTTCTGCTTTTTGATCGACTGAAGCTCATCAAGAAGCTCGTTTGACTTCGCCTTGGTGTTCTCGATGATGTTCATGGAGATGCTTCTTGCCTTGTCAAGCTCAGCTTCCTTTCTGTCCTCGAGTTCCTTCAGTTCATTCTGGAGCTTTTCGGCATTTTCCTTAGCTTCGCGTCTTAACAATTCAAGCTCGGCATTCTGTTTATCAAGTTCCGCCCTTGCCGCTTCAAGGTTTTCAATGACCTTTTCAAAGCGCATGTTTTCTGTACTTACAAGAGACTTAGCCTCCTCGATAACATCCGCAGGCATACCAAGGCTCTGACAGATAGCAAAGGCGTTCGACTTACCAGGTGATCCCATAATGAGCTTGTAAGTCGGCTTAAGTGTTTCAATATTGAATTCGCAGGATGCGTTCTGTGTATCCTCCGATTCGATCGCATAGATCTTCAGTTCCTGATAGTGAGTAGTCACCATGAGCTTTGCTCCGCTGGCCTTAAGGCGTTCTATTACCGATACGGCAAGTGCAGCACCCTCAACCGGATCAGTACCGGAACCAAGTTCGTCAAGAAGTACAAGTGATCTTTTATCTGCCTTGTCGATAATATCGATGACCTGATTGATGTGAGATGAGAAAGTGGAAAGATTCATCTCGATGCTCTGGTTGTCACCGATATCAACAAGAATGTTGTCGAATACAGATATACGGCTGCCGTCAGCACACGGGATAAGAAGTCCGCACATTGTCATAAGCACAAGCAGTCCTGTAGTCTTGAGCGATACAGTCTTACCGCCGGTATTAGGACCTGTGATGATAAGAGCGCTGTATTCCTCACCTATGGAAATATCCACAGGAACCACCTTTTCAGGATCGATAAGCGGATGTCTCGCTTTCTTAAGTTCGATAACGCCGTCATCTGAAATAACCGGTGCAGTTGCCTTTATCTTTGCGGCAAAATTAGACTTGGCAAAGTAAAGGTTAAGAATAGTACAGACTCTCCAGCCCTCTGAGATAGAATCAGCACTTAACGCACACTCTGCAGTAAGGGCACGGATTATCCTGTCGATCTCCTCCTGCTCCTGGCTTTCGAGGATACGGATATCGTTATTGCAGTCAACAATCGACATAGGCTCGATAAAGTAAGTCTGTCCCGTTGCCGAAGTGTCGTGTACAAGGCCCGGAACGGCTCCCTTGTATTCTGATTTTACCGGAAGAACGTAACGTCCGTCACGCATGGTAACAACTGCGTCCTGAAGGCATTTCTGCATGGATGCTGACTTTACCATCTTGTCGAGTGTGGAACGGAGTTTCGCACCGGTCTGTCTTATTTTTCTTCTGATTGATGCAAGTTCAGAGCTTGCACCGTCTGAAAGTTCTTCTTCGGAAAGAATTGAATTTTCAAGCTTCATAAGAAGCGCATCGTTCGGAATAAGATTATTGAAAAGATAGTCAAGGTCTGTTTCCGTGTCCTCGCAGTGCTTATACCAGTCGTGGAGTGACTTTATCTGCTTTAAAACTGCAAGCACTTCAAGAAGATCCTTAAGAGACAGTCTTCCTCCTGACTTTGCTCTTCTCAAATGTCCGTTTACGTCATGAAAGTCCGAAAACGGAGGTGTTCCGAAACGTACAGAAAGCTCAAATGCCTGCGATACCTTTTCTATCTCACGTTTAACTTCCTCGCAGTCAGAGCTCGGCTTTATATCAAGAGCCATCTGTCTGGTAGCTGCGTTGGAAGTGTGAGCTGCCAGCATTTCAAGAACTTTCTGAAGTTCAAGTGTTTTGTAGTATTTATTCATTTTTATCTCTCTTTTATATTATCCGTTCAGTTATCCGCGATGGTCTAATGACCTGCATCTGCGGATATTTATATTAGTGAATTGTAGAAATCAAGTGTTCTGAATCTGCTTCTTCCCAGATGGGCAAGCAGATATTTCTCTGAGATTGAGGAAAGCTGTTTCATGCTTTCGCCTGTGAGCTTGAACTTAAAAAGCCTGTCGAAATCAGTCAGAACTATATGTCTTATTGCATGAAGAACGGGAGCTCCTATACATACTGCATCGCTGTTCCGTACAGACGGAAAACAGTCTTCGCAGTAAAGATTTCCGCTCCCTGCTCCAAAATACATTTTTTCGGTCTGATATGTATTGCACACATTGCAGCCTGCAACGGCAGGCATGTGTCCGGTCTCAGACATGAGTCTGAGTTCGAAAATGGATTTCAGAAGTGCTTCGTCCCTTTCCCCTTCAGTAAGAAAGTAAAGAATGTTCAGAAAAAGCCTTAGGATCGTCCGGCTGTTCTCCTCATCGGGAAACTGACAGAAGGAAATAACTTCTGAAAAATATGAAACGAGAGAGAACCATTCGAGTTTCTCTCTTACCGCATAGAATATTTTTATTGTTTCAGCACTGTCGATATAGTAACGGTCACGCTTCCGGACTAGACAGAACTTAGAATAAGCATAGAGCTGCGAGGCTGCAGCGAAGGGACATGAATATTTTTTCACGCCCTTTGCCATAACCTCCACAACTCCATTTGTCTCTGTCAGAATATCAAGAAATTTATCATTGTCGCCGGACTGGCGTTCACGTATCACAAGACCGCTGACGTTTGTCAGCATAAGATCACATCCTAATGAAACAGTGTTAAGCTGAGATCCGGCTTCGCACCGGAACACACGCTGATCGGTGTATCAGTAATTAGGGTCTGAAAGTCCGAGAGATCTGATAATAGCATCTCGGTTTCTCCAGTCTTCCTTTACCTTTACCCAGCACTGAAGATTAACTTTGATCTGGAAGAATTCCTCGAGTTCCTCACGGGATAAAGTTGCGGCTTTTTTGAGCATCTTTCCGCCCTTGCCGATAACTATTCCCTTGTGTGATTCACGTTCGCAGAATATGGTGGCATCGATATCAAGAAGATCCTTATCGTCACGCTCTCTCATTCTTTCAACTGCAACAGCGATGCCGTGAGGAACTTCGTCGTCCAGCAGTTCGAGGAGCTTTTCCCTGATTATCTCGCCGGCGATTATCTTTTCAGGCTGATCGGTAATTGCGTCGTCCGGGAAGAAATGCGGTCCTTCCACTGCAAGTGACATAGCCTTTTCACGTACAAGATCAAGGCCGTCATTTTCAAGAACGCTTATCGGGATTATAGCATCCAGGTTAAATTCCGCATCAAGTTCAGCCATTTTCTGAGCAAGAACAGTTTTATCCTTCAGAAGGTCTATCTTGTTGAGCAGGAGCACAAGCGGAGTTTTTGAAGCACCTACAGACTTAAGCATATCTCTTTCCTGATCACCGATCTTCTTTGTGCAGTCAGCCATGAAGAAAACTGCATCGATATCGGAAGCACTTTCCCTTACAGCCTTCAGCATGTATTCGCTGAGCTTGTTCTTTGCCTTGTGAAGACCCGGAGTATCAATGAAAACAAGCTGTGTTTCATCGATGTTCACAACGCCTGTTATCTTTGTTCTGGTGGTCTGGCTCTTGCAGCTTACGGAAGCGATCTTTTCACCGATAAGTGCATTTAAAAGAGATGATTTGCCTGCGTTTGTCTTGCCTGCGATAGTGATAAAAACTGTTTTCGTCATTAAATATGTCCTTCCTTACTGAACTGCCTTTGAAATGAATGTGGCATCTCTTGAAATACCAAGCTTTTCAAGAACTGCTTCTTCCTTTTCTCTCATGATCCTTGCTTCAAGAGTACTTGTTTCGTGATCATATCCGAGAAGATGGAGCATTGAATGAACAGTAAGGAAACCGATCTCTCTTTCAAGTGAGTGACCGAAGTTTTCAGCCTGCTTAATGGCAGTTTCAAGTGAGATAACGATGTCACCGAGCATTACATATCCGTTTTCCTGGTTGATGTCGTAGTTGCCGTCTTCACCAAGAGGGAATGAAAGAACGTCTGTTGACTTGTCCTTGTCTCTGTAAATTCTGTTTAAGTTTCTGATTTCCTTGTTGTTGATGAAGGAAACACTTACTTCAGTATCTCTCTTGAAATTTTCAGTGATGAGTACAGCCTGACAGCAGCGTCTGATAAGAAGTCTGATGCCTACCGGTACCTTCACCTCTGACTGTGAATTCTTTATATAAACCTTAAGCTTTGACATGATTTATTTTTTCTTCCCTTCTTCAAAATATTTCTCGTATGCTTTGATAATGTCCTGAACCAGCTTGTGTCTTACAACGTCCTTGTCGGAGAATTTCTGGATAGAAATGTCGTCCACGTTCTTAAGGACCTTTGTTACCTCAACAAGACCGGACTTCTTGCTTGCCGGAAGGTCGATCTGGGTAACGTCACCTGTGATGACCATCTTGCTGTTGGTACCAAGACGTGTAAGGAACATCTTGATCTGTTCGGATGTGGTATTCTGTGCTTCATCAAGGATGATGAACGCATCATCAAGAGTACGTCCTCTCATATACGCAAGAGGAGCAACTTCGATAGTGCCCTTTTCCATGTGCTTCTGGAAGGCTTCTGCTCCCATCATATCGAAAAGTCCATCATAAAGCGGTCTTAAGTAAGGATCGACCTTGTCCTGAAGATCGCCCGGAAGGAATCCGAGACTCTCACCTGCTTCAACAGCCGGTCTGGTGAGGATGATCTTGGTTATCTCGTGTGCCTTGAATGCTCGTACAGCCATGGCAACCGCAAGATAGGTCTTACCTGTACCTGCAGGTCCGATTCCGATAACGATGGTATTCTTTCTGATGGCGTCAACGTACTTCTGCTGACCTACAGTCTTAGGTCTTACCACCTTTCCGCTCGTGGTAATACAGAGGCTGTCGCCCACCAGTTCCTTGAGTTCCTTTTCAGCACCTGACGAAACCATGTTAGTCACATAACGCACACTCTGATCGTTTATGTTTTCGCCCTTGCCTGCGTATTCAAGAAGTGCCCTTATGGCTTTCTCTGCTTCTGAAGTATTTTCTTCAGAGCCGATTATCTTGATGTTGTTACCGCGACTAATTATTACGACTCCGTACTTTTTCTGGATCGAATCGAGGTTGGAATCACAGTTGCCGAGCAGTTCCTGGATCTGATCAGAATTATCTACGTTTATTATTTTCTCTGTTTTTTCAGCCATAAATATCACTCTTTTCTCTTTAAGATTTGCCTGCACATGACGCAGGCATATTTATCTGATATTATTATACCATAAATCATTCCAATTTAAAAGTACCCTCAACTATGAATTGTGTATTATTTATACAGTATATTACCGTCAATTTAGCTAAATTTTTTGAGAATTTCTTACAATGCGAACTCATGATCATTTTTTTCGCTTATAAAGGAATGATAGTACACGTAATTCTTTTTTTCTGTTCACTATATTGTATAGAAACAATATGAAAAATTATTGAAAAGTTTCAGAAAATGTAGTATAATAAAGATGTCTATTATAAGTACATACACACACTTTTCAATTATTATTCCGGAAACACTGACATGACTGCTTTTCCCGCTTTAACACGCAGTCCTGAACCGTACACTTAAAACCAGTGTTTTCCTGATGATTCAGAGGAATGCAGATTAAATGAACAAATTTGAAACCAACGAATTCAATCCGAATAACGTTCCCCTTCCAGCAAATGATTTCTTCTCGTTTCTTGACGGTGAAGTCTACTACATAGGAGCGTTACAGGACGGCGAATACAGCAGGTACATAAAGACAGGAGAAGAGGTCCTGACTTATGATGCTTTCCAGAAAACAAAATTCCTGTTCCGATGGAAGGAATCAGGATACGTTATCTGTCTTGCTGAAGATCCGTCAATGGTTATTACCCTCCGGAACACGAACGAGCCGGGCAAATTCTTTATTTCAGCAGAGCGTTATCAGAACAGAGCTGATCAGATATGGGACATTCTTCCGCACTATGATGAAAACGGCGAAACGGACGGCATTGCTATCCGTACAGAAAGAAAATACAGCGGAAACCACATCTACATCGGCTGGGACAAGTATTCCGTCGTTGCCGTCCTTGGTACTGACGATAATACCAATCTTGCTCTCTGCCCGCTTTCAGACTGGGTAACTTTCGGTCTGGCATGCATGCAGTATCTCGGCTGGAGCTATTCAACTGATAACGACGTCGGCAGAGCATTAAACAACTACTACAACAACATACGCATGAACATTTCCACGGAAAATGCTCTTATGTACAACAACGTAGGTCTCATCGTCAACCAGGCAGGTGGAAACTTCAGACAGCTTCACTATGCTGACGTATTCATGGACGGTGTTGCCTGTGAGGTTATCGCAGTATGCAATGCAATACGTCTTGCAACAGGCAATTTTGATGAGATGAACCACGACTTTTTCAAACTTGTTGTTGAGTTTGAGCTCAGCGGACTTTACAAGAACTCAATCAAAAAGCTGATCGTTGATACCGGTTCTGCCTTCGGCATAAAAAGACTTGCATCCATCAGCACCAGAGAAGGCGGATGGGGAGGTGATCCTGACAGGATCGCATCATGTCTTGAAGGTCACAATATGAAATTCGACACCGTTCACAGCAAGGACAAGAATCCTTCGAAGGACAAAAAGCTTGACGGAAATGTTGTAAAGAGCGATGAGGTGCTTAAAAACACACTCTGTGCTATCATTTCGTACAAGTTCTCCACCTTCCATCAGGCTATACACACATTCGCCTGCACCTATGACGGTACCGAGATCCAGACTTTCAACAAGTACAGTGACCACACTCCGGCTGACAATTATCTCAACCGCGGCACGACATCTGTACAGCGCGGTATCTACGAAACATTGTCCAGTCTTTTCGCTTATGACAAGGACAGCAAATTCTACGTTGGATATTTCCTTAAAAAATAAAATCAAGAGCACTGGTTCATACGGATCAGTGCTTTTTTTACACGCAAAAAGCCGCCGGCATTAGTTTATTACTAACGCCGGCGGCTTCCTGTTTAGGTTGTGAAATTTAGATATCAGCATGAGCAGCTATTCTGTAGATTGCTGCTATATCTTCAGATGAAAGGTGAACAAATCCGCCTGTGCGTCCGTCACCAAGTCCGAATTTCTCGACCAGAAGCGGAATATCCTTTTCCTTTGCCCCGAGTTCCGAGAAGTTTATAGGCATTCCTATTGAACGCAGGAAATATCTGAAGGCCTTTATTCCTTTAAAAGCTGTTTCCTCCGGCTTTTCATAGTCCATCTGAAGGCCGAAAACTCTTGTTGCCATCTGGCAGAAACGTCTCACGTTATGCTTGTAAACATACTCCATCCATGCAGGCATGATAACAGCAAGTCCGGCACCGTGGGCACAGTCATAGAGAGCTGAAAGCTCGTGTTCTATTCCGTGGCTGTTCCAGTCCTGTTCCCTGCCTACGCCCACAATATTGGTATGAGCAACTGTTCCTGCCCACATAATATTTGCACGTGCTTCGTAATTGTCAGGATCGGCAATTACTCTCGGAGTTTCCTTTATCATTGTGAGAAGCACTGCTTCACAAAGTCTGTCTGTGACTTCAACTTCCTTTGTATTTGTAAAATATCTTTCAAAAACATGAGCCATAATATCAGTAGCACCGCATGCTGTCTGATAAGCAGGAAGAGTCTGGGTAAGTTCAGGATTCATTACTGAAAAACGCGGTCTGATAAGGTCTGAACCTGCGCCTCTCTTGAGCATTCCGTCCTCTTTGGTTATAACTGAGTCACCTGAACCTTCACTGCCTGCAGCTGCAATGGTAAGTACAGTAGCAACCGGCAGAGCTTTTTCCGGCTGTTTACCACTGTAAAAGTCCCAGAAATCGCCCTCATACGGTACTCCCATTGCGATAGCCTTGGCAGAATCTATTACAGAACCGCCTCCGACTGCAAGAATGAAATCAACTTTTTCCTTACGTGCAAGTTCTATTCCCTTGTAAACCAGTGTATCACGCGGATTAGGCTGAACGCCGCCGAGTTCACAGTACGGAACACCGCATGTGTCGAGCGAAGCCTTTACTCTTCCAAGCAGTCCTGATTTCACTGCTGAACTTCCGCCGTAGTGGAGAAGCACCTTGCTTCCGCCGTATTTTTTCACGTAAGCGCCGCATTCCTTTTCTCTGCCCTTTCCGAAAACAAATTCAGTCGGGCTGTAAAAATTGAAATCGTTCATTGATCTGTCCTCCTGTAGTAAGACTGTTCTTATATTCACTGACCGTATCCTCTTTAAACCATCGGAACGGTCAGATCGGTTTAAAAATTATATTCCAATTGATCCTGTGTAGTAGAGTATGTTGTTTTCGGCATTGGCAACAGCTTCTTCAAGTGTCATACCGTAAAAATCACCTGCTGAAAAATTTCTGCCTGATTTTCTGTCGTTTATAAAAGCACCGACTATAACTCCCGGCAGTGAGCTTTCCGGAGAATTCGGCGCATTCGGACCGCCGAGATCTGTTCTGCACCAGCCCGGATCTGTCAGGTTTATGCAGATATCTGTTCCGTTGTATTTTGAAGCAAGATCCATCGTCACCTTGTCAAGAGCTGCCTTGCTGGCACTGTAACCAGCCTGCTCAGGTTCAAGACGGATACCGCTTGTTGTATTAACGATCCTTCCGAAGCCTCTCTTTTCCATCTTCTGAAGGAAGTGATAAACTATCATCATAGGAGCTATGGTATTTACCATAAAGCTTGTTTCGTAGTCTGACGCAGGAGTTTCGTTATACTTTTCCCTGTATGCCACCTGCAGTCCTGCATTGTTGAGCACTATGTCAACGTCAACTTTCATATCATCAATGGCAGTGAGCATTGCTTCGACCTGCTTAAGGTCTGTAAATTCCGCACCCAGAGTACGTACTTCTACGCCCATGGCTCTTGCTTCTGCCGCTGTCTTTTCACAGTTTTCAGCTTTTCTTGCCTGAAGGATGAGATTGCATCCCTTAGACGCCATGAAAAGAGCTGCTCCGCGGCCGATACCTCTTGCCGCACCTGTTATGAATACCCAGCGTCCTTTAACATCTAACATTAGAATTCTCCTTTGCTATACAAGTACATTGCAGGCTGCTTAAAGTACATGATCATGCTAATTTGCAGAAATGACCAAAACTCTCTGCAGCACCGGTTAAATGGTAACATAAAAGGCAGGTACAAATCAATAACCTGCCTGTACTATTAGAGATTTATTCTATTTTTAAATTCAAATATTATACTTTTAATGGCATCGCAGATTACCGCTTGATCATGAATGTTTTTTCTGTATTCTGAACTGTTTCGGAGTGATCTTACGATATTTTCTGAAACTGCGTATAAGATGGCTGCTGTCGGCAAATCCAGTCCTCTCGCTTATAAAGGCAAGGTCGTAATCTGTAAAGATAAGATACTCCTCCGCCTTGTAGATACGCATAAGTTCGATATATTCCTTGCAGCTCATACCGTAGCTCTCATGGAACTTTGCCGCAAATCCTGAGTAACTCATATGACATTTACGTGCAATGTCAGCCACACGAAGGTTCTCATCAAGATTGCTGTCGATATATTCAGCCACGTTTTCTATTCCGCAAATATCCGGAGAGTTTACCGGACATTTACCCATATCAAGGCCGGATTCCATCCAGTATCTCACTACAGCAAAAATAAGTCTGTAGATCTGCGCACGCTGGATCACATCTCTGCCGTAGAGATAGTTCATACTCTCTTCCGCGCAGTCGGTGAATATCTCATGGCAGTGAAATCTTTCCGATTCTTCAGCGTTAAAATGGATCTGTACGTTTTCCTTTGCTGCATACCTGAAAATGCCGGACACAGACGGCGCATAGGATGAGGTGTTCGGAAATTTAGCCGTGTCAAATTTTATTCCTGCAAACAGTTTTAAGCCCTCCGAAGCCGGAAATATCGAATGGACTGTCGATGGAAACAGGATTATAAATTCGTTTTTATTTACCGTATAAGACCGGTCGTCGCACGTAACTTCCGCACTTCCGTCAAGTATATACAGAAATTCCGCGAAGTAATGCCAGTGCGGTTTGACCGGAAAAGGCATTTTTTCAGTATCATAAATAAAGGTTTCAACAGGAGCATTCAGACTGTCCTGTTTTTCAAACAAAGAATGCATTGCATACGACCTTTCTGAGAAAAACAAGGGGTTTCCGTCAGCACTGATCCCGGCGTTTCTTATGAGAAACTGAATTTTTCCCTGACATGAGTATACTTGTTTCTGCGGTCCTTGTCGGTATGCAGACGGTAGTATTCCTCCTTGTCATCATACATCTTCTCATCAGCTATCTGCATTACTCGGCGGATGTTATAGTCTCCGTCAGTACATTCAAATCCGACGGCAAAGCTTACATCAGGCGTACTGTCAGCCAGTGCTTTCAGCTGAGCTATCTTTATTTCAAGATCACCCGGAAGAGCATCCGGACAGAAAACCATGAATTCGTCGCCGCCGATCCTGTAGATCTCATTGTCGCCGAAAACTATTTTAAGAAGTGCCGCTGCATTGGAAAGCAGCTTGTCCCCTGCGTCATGGCCCTTTTCATCGTTTATCGGTTTAAGTCCGTTAAGGTCAGCCATTACAACACCGATGGCTGCCGGCTTGTCCGCTCCGCTTATTATCCTGTCAACGCGCCTGTTCATCGCGTTACGGTTATTAACCTGAGTAAGCGAATCGACCGTGCTCATCTCTTCGAGGCTTGACATAAGCTGATGATTGGCAATGACCGCTGCCAGAATAAATGTCGTTACCTCAAGAGTCTCCTTAATGAACATCATTTTTTCAGAATCAAAATCTGCCGCCCATATATATCCGATTATCTTGTTGTCATGTCTGATGGCATACAGAATAATATTATTCAGTTTATAATCGGTAAGAGATTTGTACCAGAGAGGATCTATTTTCTCGATAGCTTTCAGATCATCAAGCATGATGCAGTCGCTTCCTGCCAGATCCTTTTCCCAGGCAAGAGCCGTTTCATACGGAGTACGTCCCATTCCGCCGGTGAATTCCTCGAGGAACTGTCTTCGCTCGCCCTGTTCCCCGAAAAGGCTGCACTGTTTTTTCGCTCTGTCAACAGTATATACACAGCAGCGTGAAGCATCGCAGACTTTCTTTACTTCTTTTGCAGCTGCTGCCATCGCCAGATGGAAATCCTGGGTCTCGTGGAGCTTGATGCTGAGATTCATAATGGCATTTGCCACCGCAGGAGAACGCTGATCAAAATTCTCCGCCTCAGCCTGTCTTGTCTGTGTCATGAAGTAAAGGCAGTGAAGTGTACGCGGTTTATCCGACGGTGTGACTTTCGCCTTTTCCTTTATTACTTCCCCCTCATCAGTCAGAGGAATGTAGAACCCCTTCATCCAGAATCCGTGAGCATTTACGTAGGAATAAAGCATTTCATTGGTAGTCGCACACTTATATATAAATGCTTCAAAATTAACCTCAGTAAAATAGTCACGAAGGCGCGAACCCTTTACCGGAGTCGGAACATCAGGATGAGCGCGGTTAAAATTGTCCCTGTTCAGCTGATTCAGCGCACTGAAACGTATCTCACTGAAACTCCCGTCCGGCAGGATTTCAAAACTGTACACCGCAGCCAGAGCCGGAATTCTATCGAGCAGATTATCCAGATCCATAAAATAATCCTCCTATAACATAAATTGCACCCTGAAAAGGGTGCCTTCCCATCTTTTGAATATATTATACACTATAATCAACACAAAAGCAATACAATTTTGCAAATTCACCGTATTCAAAATATCTGCTGTTTTACACTGATTTATTCAAAAATCAGCGTTGGGGCACGAGGCGAAGCCCTGTAATCTCCCCAGCCCAGCAATCCGGCGAAGCCAAATTACTGAATTACTAAAAAAAATAATTTTTTCTAACCTTATTCTAACCTTTGAACTTTAAAATAATAATCACAGAAAGGAAATACAGACAGGAAAGTGTTTCCGATAATATTAAGAAAGTAATTTCAGGAGGAATAAAGATATGAAAAATTCAGTTAATATAGCAGTTATACCTGCATACAAGCCAGGCATGGAAATGACAGATACAGTACGCGAACTTAAGGAAGCAGGTTTTGAAGTAGTAGTAGTAAACGACGGAAGCGGAAACGAATTCGACCATGTTTTCGATATCGCCCGTGAACTTACAACAGTTGTTGAACACGATGTCAACAAGGGCAAAGGCGAAGCGCTCAAGACTGGTATCAGATACATCCGTGAACACTATCCGGAACCATATATCATCGTAACAGCCGATGCCGACGGACAGCACAAGACCAAGGACATCATCAATGTATGTAATGACGCCGAAGCAAATCCTGACAGTCTTATCCTCGGAAGCAGAAAATTTGACGGCAATGTTCCGCTAAGAAGCCGTGTTGGCAACACCATCACAAGAACAGTCTACAGGATCTCATCCGGCGTAAAGGTATTCGACACCCAGACAGGACTCAGAGCTTTCAGCCACCATCTTTCAGAACAGATGCTCGAAATAAGCGGCAGCAGATACGAATACGAAATGAACGTTCTCATGGAAATGTCCGGCCGCTCAGTCCCGATAAAGGAAGTATGGATAGAAACAGTTTACCTGGGCGACAACTCATCCTCACACTTCAACACTATAAAAGATGCCTTCAGAATCTATAAAGAGATACTTAAGTACTCCGCATCATCGTTCATGTGCTTTCTCGCAGACTACGGTCTTTTCTGCGCACTCTCACTTCTGACTGGTTCAGCAGTCTACTCCAACATAATCGCAAGGATCTGCAGCAGCCTTTTAAACTTCGGAGTAAACAGAAAATTCGTCTTCTGCTCCGAAACCAGATTCTCCTCATCAGCGCTTAAATACTTCTGCCTCGCAGCAGTTGTTCTTCTCCTCAACACCCTTATCCTCCGCGCCCTCGCCGGCATCGGCATCAGCGCATATGTTGCAAAGCTTATGACCGAACTGATCCTTTTCGCTTTCAGCTATATTATGCAGCAGAAGTTCGTTTTCAGGAAGGCTAAGGCGGCGGTGTGAAGGAATAATAACACTTAAAAGAAAAAGCAGACATACACTGAAAGTAATTCGTGTATATCTGCTTTTTTTGATTTTGGTTATTGCACTCTTTCTACGCCTCCGCGAAATGGTACGCCTTCGGCGTGCTATACTAAGCAGTCACTATTAACATTATTTTCTATTTAATTGTAAATTCTTAGGAGAAAAAATCCCTCTTAAGGCATTTCGATTACCACTTAGGGCGAAACTGTTTACTTTTGACTTTCAATATGGTACAATCAAGTTACTGCAGTAAAAAATTAACATTGTATAGTAACTCCGGATATGCTATACTAAAAAGGAGGAGAAGAATGAGCGAAGTCTATGACGGAGCCTTC
>JAFRUS010000022.1 GCA_017438745.1 Oscillospiraceae bacterium
AATGTGGCTACACTACTTTCTTGTTATTTCGGTCAAACTTAATATTAAAGCATTGTAGCTAAGATGGCAAGCTTTTTGCCATCTTTTTTTATTCCCTTGAAAATTACCAGTTTTTTTGCCCACATTAATTATACACTAACTGAATTCTCGGGAATAACAGAAATGTAGTCTTCACCCCTTGCGGGCCGAAGACTGCTATAGAAAAACCGGACTGCAGCCGCAGTCCGGTTTATTAACCTGCGCCGTAAGGCACCGCTTTCCATTGACTCACCTGCCGGTTTGGGATATAATTATAGTTAGCGGCAGATAATATGCCGCAGAATATACTATTATAACACAGAAGAAAGAAGGAGGCAGAAAGATGGTACTGCTTGTTATCGACACCCAGAAGGGAATAACAGACGAGAGACTTTTTGAATTTGAAAAGTTTAAAATCAATGTAGGCACACTTATAGCCGCAGCAAGGGAAAACGGCGTTGAGGTCGTTTATGTGCGTCATGATGACGGTCCGGGAAGCGGATTTTCGGCCGGAGATGAAGACTTTGAGATATTTGAGGGCTTTGCTCCGAAGGACGGGGAAAAGGTGTTCGACAAGAAGGTGAACAGTGCGTTCCACGAATCTACCGGACTTCTCGCATATCTGAAAGCACGCGGGGTAAGCAGGATCATCACCGTCGGCCTTCAGACTGATTTCTGCATAGATGCTGCTGTAAAGAGCGGCTTTGAACACGGATTTGAGATGATCGTTCCGGAATACTGCAATTCCACAAGGACAAATCCTTACATTGATCCGGAGACGACCTATCATTTCTATAACGAATACATGTGGCCGGACAGATATGCAAAGTGCGTTACAATGAAAGATGCGCTTGATCTTATCAGTTCATATGACGGAACAGAACGTGCCGCCGATAAGGATGCCCTTTCAGGCTGCGGTACGATGACGATAGAAACTGACCGTCTTATCCTCAGAAGATTTGAATTTGACGATATCCCGTCCATGATGAGAAACTGGATATCTGATGAAGACGTTCAGAACAGATACGGTGAACCGGCTTACAAGACACCGGAAGCTGTAAGGGAGCTTCTTGAAAAATATATAAACGGATACAAGGACGGCAACTATTACAGATGGGCTGTTACCGAAAAGGAATCCGGCGAATGTATCGGCCAGATCGCATATTTCCTCGTTGACAGAAACAATCATTTCGGCGAGATCGAATACTGCATCGGTACGGCGTTCCAGGGAAAAGGATATGCAACGGAAGCCACAAAGGCGCTCATCCGTTTCGGATTTGAAAACATTCATTTCAACAAGATCCAGATCTGCGCCCGCCCGGTAAACGCACCTTCACGGAGAGTCATAGAAAAATGCGGTTTCACATACGAAGGCACACTCCGCGACTACTTCTTCATAAACGGAAAATACGAAAGCAGAATGTATCATTCGATCCTGCGGTCGGAGCATTAAAGAAATGAGGCACCTTCGGTGCAATTGAAAAAACAAACAGGTCACTGTTCATGATTTTTTGTCGGACAGTAACCTGTTTGTTTTATTTATACTTTTTTTTAAAGTGACTCTATTTTCTTTGAAAGATACTGCTGAAGTCTTGCAAGGTCGGCAAGTGTAACATTTCCGTCTCCATCAATGTCAGCTGTTAACGCCTGGGCATCAGAAAGAGTTTTATCTCCGATAAGCGCAAGAGAAAGAAGCGATAGATCGGTAATATCTATAGTTTCATTTTCATCGAGATCACCTTTTACAATGTATTTGCCATGTGGGTTTGCCAGGGCCGGAAACGATTCTTTTGCTACTTTGTAGTAGTTCTTGTTTCCATAAGTGTTTATAACATAAAGTGAACGAAGCAGTACCTCAAGAGTAGTAAGTGATACTGTACCGTTTTCGGCTGGAAAGATGTAATCGTAGTAATCCGAATCCGGTAAGCTTATAATTATGTAAAACCTTATAAGGGAACCATCAATCAAAAGGTCGTTTGTGTTTAAATCAGAAATAGAAATACTTTCACTCCATGAAATGCGAATGCTGTTGTATTCAGGATCAAAAATATCGAAAACGCTTTTTAGATGAACTTTTTCTAAAAAAAGTTCCAGAAAATTTCTTCTCGAAATATAATCATTGCCTAACTCTTTTTTATCCGGTTCAAGTTCGTTAATAAGGCTTTGCATATTTGTATCTGTTAGTGTTATTTTTATTCTGTTACGAAATAAACCGTCTGTATCTTCATATTTGACAGAATCAAGTTCTGATAGCGGAAGTTCAAAAAATTCAGAAAGGCAAAGATCGTAGTATGTGCTGGTGGTGGGATCTAAAGAGGAATCAGTGTCAGAATTATCATTAGCCATTACTGAAGAAGCACTGTTGTAAAATAATAGAACACTTAGTGGAAGAGTAATCAGTCGTTTTATATTCATAATGTTTCACCTCTTTTGAGATATTGTTGTGTTTATTTTTTGCAGTCTATCAACCCCTGCTGAATATAACGGTTTAGTTTCTCGTCAATTGGAGATATGTCTATACCTTTACTTGCTAAATAAAGTTTTAAAGAAGTTACATCGGTTAAATCTACAAGTCCGTCATTGTTATAGTCAGCAAGAACTTTCTGAACGTTTGAAAGGTTTATTATATGGGCGATATAATCTGTAATTATATCAGCATCATTAAGTGTTAGTATGTTGCTGTAATCTACATCTCCTCTGTTTAGATTCAATGGTGTTGAATGTGTGTGATATGTTCCGTCTATATAATCGTTTGTACAGTATGTTTGTATTGTATTATCAAGATCATCCACAATCTTGCATGATACATTACAAACAGCATGGCTATCAAGCAAAGTGTCGGATATTCTAGTTCCCCATGAATATCCACTTAAGTGAGTAGGAATATTCTCGGAATCAGGGTGATTTATAACAAGTGTTCCATTGAAGCTTAGTGGGTTATTAAAATTCCAACCACTATAGTTGCTAAAAACATCAAACTGATCCGTTAAAAAAGATCCAGATTGATGTAATGAAGAGATTGATAACTGATTTCTCCGATCAGTTGTTATCGTTACTTCGGATACTAAACCGACTGTATAATCTTGGATGCTGAAATAGCAAAAATCGTTTGTAGCTCCTCCACAGGCGAAAAAAGGATCACGATAGGTACTAATATCATAATCCCATGGCAAAGAACTGTATGAAGCGTGTTTTATACGACTTGTACTTAAAAGGGAATCATATAAAATCCATGCATAGCCCATATCCTTCCATGTCGTGCCCCATGAATTAGCGATTTTAAAAGCTCCAGTTTCTCCAGCGTCTTGTATATTGTTCCCATTCACATCGCACCAGACATTATTGTTGTAACCAACTACGGTCATAGTATGTTCGCCGGGTATTGTTATACCTGAACTAGTGGTTTTAGCATTTCTGACACATATGTTTTGACCATAGTTTGCACTGTTTTTGCAAATTTTCCATGTTCCATTTGTTAATAGGGGCGTCGCTTTTGCTGATACAATACAAGGAGTGTTATTATCTAACAAGAATTTAATGACATCAATAGAATTTTCAAAATTTGATCCATATGTAGTCGGAATTGAAAATTCTCCGTCATTATACGCTCTTGTGGACAAAGCATTTATCATAGCCTGAGTATTATGAGGCCAGTCAAAAGAATAAGCATCATTTATTAAGTACGGACAATCAGTCATGGTCAATGCACCTTGATATTCAAGAACATGTATTGCATCATCGATATAGCTTCCGCAATCTAGACCTCCATTAATCATATTGTAAGTCCATCTTGGCGAATAAGCATTATCATATGTTGATGAAATTCCTTTTTCGTAATGAACCATATAGGTATATGCGTAATATGTTGTAGCCCAGGCAACACAGGAATTGTAATCTCCTTGATCACCGATTGGAGGAAATGCAGTATCGATACTTAAATCGGTTGAAGTAGGAAGAGAAGCTCTGTCAAAAGTAAAGTCTGCTAAAGTTTTGGTTGCGATAGCTGAGCTGTTATTGTTACTAAGACAGCCCAACCCCTTGGTGGAAGTATCCTCTTGCTGAGAACTTTTATCTGCAAAAATAATTGATGAAGCGGAAAAATTAATTATGAGTGAGCAAGTACATAAGCAAGAAATCATGCGCTTGGCTGTTTTTAATAAATTCAAATTGATCGTCCTTTCTCAAGATAAGAAATAATTATTGATGCTAAATCATACTATATATGATTCAGTTGAAATTGCTTTTTGTAAAATGTGACATTGCAGTTTGAATCATTATATATATCGGCAAGAGCTATAATTATTCAAGTTTCTATAAAAATGAAGATGATACTGTTTGTTATCGACACCCAGAAGGGAATAACAGATGAGAGACTTTTTGAATTTGAAAAGTTTAAAAGCAATGTAGGCACATTTATAGCTGTGACAAGGGAAAACAGTGTTGAGGTCGTTTATGCTAGCCATGATGACGACAGGCAAATGCACCTTCACGAAGAGTCATAGAAAAATGCGGTTTCACATACGAAGGCACGCTCCGCGACTACTTCTTCATAAACGGAAAATACGAAAGCAGGATGTATCATTCGATCCTGCAGTCGGAACATTAATGAAATGAGGCACCTTCGGTGCAATTGAAAAAACAAACAGGTCACTGTCCATGGCTTTTGGGGGCGGACAGTAACCTGTTTGTTATATTTATACTATTTTCTCAGAGCGACTCAATCGGCAATTGTATTAGCAATTATAATGTTTTTGTCATGATAACCAATTATCCTTATAATTTGTTGCAAAATACATTGACGTTTTCAATAGCGTGTGCTATTATTGATATAGAAAATAGTTTTCCTAAAATACTTTATACAGGGGGTTTTTATCATGAATATCGTTAAGAAAGTTGCTGTTAGTATTGTTGCAGGTTCTCTAATTTTTAACACGTTTAGTTCAATAAAAGTAATTGAAGCCACTGACGAATCTAACACGAAACCAAGCCAACACACACAATACGGACTAGGATGTAATATTGATTACAGCGTGTTAGATACTCAAAAAGAAATTAACGAAGTTGATTATGAGCGCGCCAATCTTTCTACTTCATTAGATCTTAGTTCAGATTCCGCTTTTCCACCAATCGGTTATCAGGGATATATAGGTTCCTGTGTTGCATGGGCTACAACTTACTACACATTTACATACATGGTTCATGACCAGAAAGGAATAACATCAACTGCGTCAAATGCGTATTCGCCATCTTGGACATATAATTTGATTAACGGTGGCATTGATGATGGAAGCATTGTTCCGGATGCGATAAACGTTCTTATTAACCAAGGTGCATTGACAATGTCAGAATGTCCATATTCAACTTCTAACTATTCTTTAGATTGGTCAAACAATACTCAAGCGATGATAAACGCTTTGTCTACCAGAGCATATATTAACGGTGATTACAATTATTTCAATATTTCAAATGTATGTGGTACAGACTTTAACAACCAGATAAATACTGCTAAGTATTTGTTGAATAATAATCACCCATTAGTAGTAACAATGCAAGCAACTGAGGGATTGACCAATAGTACATGGAGGCAATGTTCCGATAGTTCACACATCAATCAGCATATATGTGTAAGAAATACTTCCGGTAGTGGTGGCCATGCTATGACAATTGTAGGCTATGATGACACTGTTTGGTGTGATGTAAATGGCAATGGAACAGTTGATACTGGCGAAACAGGAGCTTTCAAATTAGCAAATTCGTGGGGAACAGGTTGGGGAAATGATGGCTATATTTGGATTTTGTATGACGCATTGTTAAGTACAAGTCAGATTAAATCCGCTTATAATAGTTCTGTAGTCTGGGATTCATCAATGGAAAATCGTGTCCCATTCTTTGCTAGAACAGGATATACCAACGTCGTATATTACTTTGATGTTAAAGATTATAATGTAGGATACGTTTCTAAGGTTACATTAACTACTTCACGGCGCAATCAATTACGTGCAACATCATTAGGGGATAATATTCAGATTTATCAAAGATACAGTAATGGTTCATATAATACACAAATTGGATTTACAGGAACAATAGTACTTGATCATCCAAGTTCGGAAAATATATCATCCCATCTGAGTGGGTATAGCTGGGGTGTGAATATAAGTGATATGTTTTCAGACGGTTATTCAGTGAGTGGAATATCGTGTAAACTTGTAGATAATCTTAATAATACTATTAAAACATATTATTCTGGTGGTTCAGTAAATGGTACAAGCAATTCATATACAACTTTACTAAATTTAACGAGAGGTGATGTTGATTATAGTGGAATACTTACTCTAAGCGATGCTGACGCTATAACAGATTATCTTGCTCATATTATCGATTTTTCAAATGTTCAAAAAGTCCTTGCAGATTACAATAATGATGGAATAGTGGATTCAACAGATGTGTCGGCATTAAGACTTTATCTTTTGAGTAAAGGCGTTGATGTGTCATCTCTTGATGTAAAAATTGAAGCATATGTTCAACAGGGCTTGATATCAATGGAGGCGAATTAATATGAAATTTAATAGAATGATGGCTATTTATTTAGGTTTATCAATGGCGTTACCAATTGGAATAAGTAAGCCTGTAAGTGCCGAAGAAGTAACAGATGAAAGTACATACTTGTCTGTTTTTTTTGAAACACCACTTTCAGAAATAGAAGAGAAGATTGATGTTCATGGTGAAGAGAATCCTGCAATAAGCTTATCATTCTCATCTGATCAGATGAAAATGCTCATTGATGAACTTGAAACGCAAAAAGATAAGATAGGATCAGACTCTGCAAGTATACGTAAAGCAACTGTTGAACTTTTGTTTGATAAACTGCATATAAAAGATGTATATGATCTTATTGATCCTGAATATATAAACGTCACATTGTCGTGGGAAGGAAAGAATATTTTTGAACTTGATACTGATAGTAAAAAATACGGTTTTTTAGATTTACAGTATAATGTGCTTATTCATATTTATGATAATCCGGATGGATATAGTTTCGATTACGGAGAAAATACGATAAATAAAGCGCACTATGAAGTGGCACAACGTATGTTATACTTTATAAATACTTATAGTGATAAGAATTTTTTTACAAATGTGTATGCAGAATTACCAAGTAAATCAGTATCTTCAGTTAAGTTAGGTGACGTTGATTGTAACGGTACAATTGATGTGACTGACCTTACAGAACTTTCCCTTGCACTTTTAGGGGACAATAAGCTTACAGAAGTCCAGCAGAAAGCAGCCGACATTGACAGTGACAATTTAGTAACACTTGCCGACCTTGCAAGACTTCAGCAGTATCTTTCAAAGAAGATAGATTCACTCAGATAAAGCATAACTTGTAATCAGACGAACAATGCAGCATAAATGTCAATGATCAAAGGCGGAAGTCTCCGATGAAGAGATTTCCGCCTTTTCAGCATATAAAAGGTATCAGGCATCGTGATGCCTGATACTATCAAACAGCTGCCGAAGGCAGCTCACCATTGAGAAATGTAGTCTTCACCCCTTACGGGCCGAAGACTGCTATAGAAAAAACGAGCGGAAGCTCGTTTTACAATTGTGCCGAAGGCACCACCATTTATAATTTCAATTCATCAGAATCCTGCGAAACGAAGTTGAAAGGATCTGACGGAGTTTTGGACCACATTTTTTTCAAATCGAAATTATGTCTGACCAGCAGTTTACGAAACTTTGCTTCTTTAAAGCATTGATTAACTTTTCTTCACATTCTCCTTCAACGAGATATATGCATCTTCTGTTCATAGATCTGCCTCCAGTTCATCAAGCAGAGAATCATCAGGCAATGATCTGAATACGTCATTTTCCATTGCGCTGCGAACTGAGTCAGTGTTTCTTTTGAGGTAATCAGAAGCAAATGATACTGATACCTGATATTTGCCGTCAGTTATTTCTTTTTTAAGGAAAGCAAATGCATGTTTTGGTAAATTGAGTTCAAGCATATCCATATTGTGTGTAGTAAAGATAAGCTGCTCATTACGACTAAGTCTTTCAAGCATAAGTCCGAAAATACGCTTTTCTATTTCACTGTGTATATATGAAAAATGCTCATCACAGTAATAGAAGCAATTTCTTTCTGAAAGCATAGATGCAAGAAAAACTGCAACATCAATACCTTCTGCTGTACCACTTGAAAGAACATCAGCATTAAGGAGTTTTCCTTCCTGTATGATTATCTCCTGATTTCTCCTGCGGATCACAAATGAATCTTTCAGATCCTTAGCTGCTGTAACATCAGTAAGTGTCGGATCAAGTGTACCTATAACTGCTCTTAAAGTTTTTAAAAGCACTTGCTTATTAACATTGGCAAGTTTAAGAGTTTTCTCGATTTCCGGATAAGCAAACCGATATTCCAGATTGCCGATAAGCTTTTTTAGTTTTTTGAAATCACCGGATATTTCATTGGTTCTGTCTTTCAGCTTTTCAACTGCCTTCTCATATGAATCCATTTCAGCTATTTCAGCAGTAAAATATCGTATATCTGTATTTTCAGATTCTATGCATCCTGAAATTCGCTGCAGTGTATATCCCTCATTAACAAAATCAATCTGAAATTCAGCTTTACTGTCAGAATCAGCAAGTTCACGAAGAATAGCCTCATTTGATTCTTTTACCGATTTAATAATGTGAAGAAGAGCTTTTCCAAGACTTGTTTTTCCGGTTGCATTTGCCCCCATAAGAACAACAGCTTTTTTATAACGAAAACGCTGTCTGCCTTCAAGAAATTCATCTTCTATAATTGATCCGACTATCTTTTTCGGATAAGTAAAATTAATATGGAAATCATCAAATCCATATATATGATTTAGTTTTACATCCAGTATAATCATATGCTCGCCTCATTATTTCGTTCTTTATGAACTAATGATATCGTTTTCGATTACACTTGTCAAGTATAATTTTCTTGACAATTTATCAACGGCTGGAGTAGATATGCTGCCGCAGAAATGATATAATAGAAATAAAAATGGGGGGATGTTTATGGATTGTGTGTTAAAAAGGATTTCTGCGTTAAGTATTTCAATAGTAGTTCTCATATATTTCATCTTTTGCAGTACCATGATGATTACAGATGTTTCAGCAGATGCCGTTTCTGATATGGATGCTCTTACGAAGAACTACCGTAATTTCTGTGCTGTTCAGATCTGTACGATGGACGGCGAGGAGCTGTATTCGTACAATGCGGATTCGCCTGTGTTCTGTGCGAGTGTTATCAAGCTGCCGTATTCGGTGTTTGTCTGCCGGGAGATCGAAGCGGGTAAAAAATCTCTCGATGATACTTTTACATATACTTCTTCATGGTATCACAAGGGAACGGGTGTCATTCGCCATAACGTGGAAGGAAAAGAGTATACCGTGCGTCAGCTTCTTGACTACATGCTTCGTTATTCGGACAATGTCGCCTGGGATGCGCTCTGCCATTCGGAAGATGTGATTTCCAGATCCGTTCTCGGAAAATACGGAACGGATGTGGCGATAAAGTACGGTCAGGTGGCATATAAACCGGTCCGGTTGTGGAATTTACTCATTATGTGGGTATTAAAAGTCTGTAAAATTGGTATACCTATAAGAATAAGCTATTGATTTATCTGAAAATGTGTGGTATAATATTGCATAGTATGATAAGATGGAAAGGTCGGAATTGCTTCCGACCTTTCGTTTATGTATGGAGGTAAATGCGTTTGAAGATTAAAAAATACGGTAACACCGAGCAGAAGATCTTTGACATGGCTAAACCTATCGCAGATGAACTGGGCTACGACATCTGGGATATTCAGTACGTCAAGGAAGGCGCCGAGTGGTACCTGAGAGTGTTTATCGACAAGGAGGACGGCATCGACATCGACGACTGCGAAGCGATGACAAGACCGCTTAACGATAAACTCGATGAACTTGACCCTATTAAGGAAGGCTATATTTTTGAAGTCGGTTCAGCCGGACTCGAAAGGGAACTCGTAAGGGAAGAACATTTTGAAGCCTGCATGGGCATGGACGTAAGAGCGCATCTCTTTATGGCTGTAAACGGCAGCAAGGACGTTATCGGGACGCTTGCCGCTTACGATAAGGAATCAGTAACAATAAAAACAGGAGAAGAGGAAACAAAACTTTCTCTTTCCGATATCACATATATAAGACTATACGTGGAATTCGATTTTAATTAAAATATCCGGAGGTAGATTAAAAAAATGAATAAGGGTTTTTTTGACGCACTTAAGGTGCTCGGAGATGAGAACAGCGTTGACATTGAGGTTCTTGCGGAAAAGATAAAGACAGCTCTCATGAAGGCTGTAAAGAAGGCTTATCCTGACTGCGAAAACATCAACATCAACATCGATCCTGACACAAAGGTTTTCGAGATAAGCATTATCAAGCAGGTAGTTGACGACGAACCACTCGACGACAACGAGATCTTCATTGACGATGCAAGAAAGATCGATCCTTCTGCTGAGATCGGCGGAAACGTTGCTGTGAAGATCGATACAGCTCAGTTCGGCAGAGCGGCTGCACAGGCTGCAAAGCAGCAGATCAAAACTGATCTCCGTGAAATAAACCGTGAAAATCTTCTCAACCAGTTCCAGAGCAAGGAAAATGAATGTATCAGCGCAAAGATCACACAGATCGAACCAAGCCGAGGAACAGCTACTCTCGTTTATGACAAGACTGAACTTTACCTCTTCAAGAACGACCAGATCCCTGGCGAAACACTTAAGGAAGGCCAGACAGTCAAGGTTTACATCACAGGCATCGTAAGCAAGGAAAAGAAGCCTATCGTCAAGATCTCAAGAACCCACAAGGATCTTGTAAAGAGACTTTTTGAACTTGAAGTACCTGAAATATATGACGGAACAGTTGAAATCAAGTCAATTTCACGTGAAGCAGGATCAAGAACAAAGATCGCAGTATGTTCAAAGAATCCTGACGTTGATGCTATCGGCGCATGTATCGGCCCTAAGAGATCAAGAATCACAAACATCGTTAATGAACTCAACGGCGAAAAGATCGACATCGTTGTTTACAGCGAAAATCCTGAGGAATTCATTGCTAAGTCACTTGCTCCTTCTGAAGTAACAAAGGTTATGATCGATGAAGAAGCAAAGGCATGTACAGTAATCGTTCCTGACGGTCAGCTTTCACTTGCTATCGGTAACAGAGGCCAGAACGCAAAGCTTGCTGCAAAACTTACAGGATACAAGATAGATATCAAGCCTGTTTCCGAAGCTGCAAAGGCTGCTGAAGAAGCAAAGAATGAAGAACTTGAAATGGCAGAAGACACTGCCGCAGAGGAAGAAACAATTCTCGATCTTCCTGAACTCGACGGCGAACAGGAAACTTCTGAGGAATAAAAAATGGGTGTAAAGAAAATACCTGAAAGAATGTGCTGCGGATGCAGTGAAATGAAACCCAAGAAGGAGCTTATCAGAATAGTAAGGACTGCTGAAAATGAAGTAAAGCTTGATTTTACAGGCCGTCTGAACGGAAGAGGGGCATATATCTGTCCCGATAAGGAATGCCTCGCCAAGGCAAGAAAGTCCGGACGCATAGCAAGATCCTTCGGATGTGAGATAAGCGACGAGCTGTACAAGGAGTTTGAAGATGAATTACAGGGAAAAATTCTTTAATCTTTTCACCATGTGTGCAAAGTCCGGCAGTCTCGCAAAGGGTTTCGACGTTTCAAAGGAATCAGTAACCGGAGGAAAGGCAGCCTGCGTTATGGTAACGTCAGACGTTTCCCCGAAGACTCTCAAGGAAACGGCTTTCATGTGTGAAAAAGGCAGTGTGCCGCTTGTGGAACTTCCTTTTACCATGGAGGACATAGGAAACAGTATCGGACGAAAGGCAGGCGTTATGGCAGTCTGCGACGCGGGATTTGCCCGTAAGCTCAAGGAATACGCAGAACAGGCACGTGAGGAAAATAACGTCTGAAAATATATAAAATCAGGAGGTATCTTATAGAATGTTAAAAAAAATCAAGATAAGCGATCTGGCAAAGGATCTCGGTGTATCAGGAAATGATGTTGCAGAACTTATGGGAGAGTTTTCTGATGTAAAGAAGAAACCTTCATCTACTCTTACTGAAGAAGAGATAAATTTAGTTCTTGAACATTTCACACAGGAGAATCAGGTAGCCAGCCTGGATGCCTACTTTGAACAGAGAAATAAAAAGCAGGAAGCAAAAGCGCCTGAAAAGAAGGAAGAAAAGAGTGCTCCTGCAGAAAATAAAAAGCCTGAGAACAAGAAGCCAAAGGCTCAGGAAAAACCTGCAGAAAAGACTGCAGAAAAACCAGCTGAAAAGCAGGCAGAGAAGCCAGTTGAAAAATCTGCTCCGAAGCAGACAGAAAAGCCGGCTGAAAAACCTGTAAAGGCTGAGAAGAATGAAAAGAAAACTGAAGAAACGGTTAAACCAGTTAAGGAAGAAAGCAAAGCTGATGATAAGAAGGAATCGGTAGAGAATATGAATCAAAAGAATAACAGCATACCAGATACTGAATCACCAAAGCAGCAGCCTAAAAAGCAGAAGGACTTTTCAAGACCGCTTCAGCAGAAGCAGCCGAAGCCGGTACGCAAGCCGGAAGAAAAGAGCGGATCAAACCAGCGCGGAGAAAAGACAAGCCTTACAGCAAACATGGCATCAGCTGTTCCGGAAAGATCAGTCAGAACTGTTGACACACGAGGAAGCTACGTTGAACTCGACAAGTACAACGAAAGATACGAACAGATCGCTCCTAAGAGTCACAGCAAGGACAATTACACAAAGAAGCAGAAGATCAACCAGAAGTCTGCACAGAAGAACAAGCATCTTTCAAAGAAGGAGACTGAAACTGAAAAGCTCCGCCGTCTTGAACTCGAAAGAGCAAGAAAGCAGCAGCTCAAGGTTCTCATTCCTGATAGCATCGTTGTAAGCGAGCTCGCTTCACGACTCAAAGTAACAGTTTCTGAAGTAATCAAGAAGCTCATGGGCCTCGGCGTAATGGCTTCAATAAATGAAGAGATCGACTTCGATACAGCATCACTCATCGCTGAGGAACTCGGCGCAAAGGTTGAAAAGGAAGTTATCGTTACTATCGAGGAAAGACTTATCGATGACAACGACTCAGAAGAGGATATGGTCGAAAGAGATCCTGTCGTTGTTGTAATGGGTCACGTTGACCACGGTAAAACTTCACTTCTCGACAACATCAGAAAGGCACACGTAACTGATACGGAAGCCGGCGGTATCACACAGCACATCGGTGCTTACAAGGTTCGTGTAGGCGAAAAGCATATCACATTCCTTGATACACCTGGCCACGAAGCATTTACAGCAATGCGTGCAAGAGGTGCATCTGTAACAGATATCGCTATTCTCGTTGTTGCTGCCGATGACGGTATCATGCCTCAGACAGTTGAAGCTATCAACCATGCAAAGGCTGCAGGCGTTTCCATCATCGTTGCTATCAACAAGATGGACAAGGAAGGCGCAAACCCTGACAAGGTTAAGCAGGAACTCACTGAACACGGCCTCGTTATCGAAGAATGGGGCGGCGACATCATCTGTGTACCTGTATCAGCAAAGACAGGCGAAGGTATCAAGGAACTCCTCGAAAACGTACTCCTCGTTGCTGAATTCCGTGAACTCAAGGCTAATCCGAACAGACTTGCAAAGGGTGCTGTTATCGAAGCAAGACTCGACAAGGGCCGCGGTCCTATCGCAACACTTCTCGTACAGAACGGTACACTTCACCAGGGCGACATCATCATCGCCGGTACATCAGTTGGCCGTGTAAGAGTTATGACAAACGACAAGGGCAAGGAAGTCAAGTCTGCAGGTCCTTCAGTTCCTGTTGAGATCACAGGTCTTGCTGAAGTACCAAGTGCAGGTGACACATTCAACGCCGTTGAAGACGAAAGACTTGCACGTGAACTCGTTGAACAGAGAAAGCACGAAGCCAAGGAAGAACACTTCAAGGCTTACCAGAAGGTTACACTTGACAACCTCTTCAGCCAGATCGCTGAAGGCGACATCAAGGAACTTCCTCTTATCGTCAAGGCTGACGTACAGGGTTCTGTTGAAGCCGTTACACAGTCACTTGAAAAGCTTTCAAACGACGAAGTACGCGTAAGAGTTATTCACGGCGGTGTTGGTACAGTTACTGAAGGTGACCTCATGCTCGCCAACGCTTCAAACGCTATCATCATCGGATTCAACGTAAGACCTGATCCTGTAATTGCAGAAAATGCAAAGAAGGACGGCATCGACATCCGTCTCTACAGAATTATCTACGATGCAATCGAAGAGATCGAAACAGCTATGAAGGGTATGCTTGCTCCGAAGTACCGTGAGAACCTCATGGGACGTATCGAGGTAAGACAGGTATACAAGATCTCCAACGTTGGTACTATTGCCGGTGCATACGTGCTTGACGGTAAGGTAACAAGACAGTGCGAGATCAGAGTTGTACGTGACGGTATTGTTATTGCCGAAGACAAGATTGACAGCCTCAAGCGTTTCAAGGACGATGCAAAGGAAGTTGCTTCCGGATTTGAATGCGGTATCGGTCTTGAACGTTTCAACGACATCAAGGAAGGCGATATTTTCGAAGCCTTCATAATGGAAGAGTACAGAGAGGATTAATCATCCCCACCCCCCTGCCCCCCTCCCGGAGGGAGGGGGGAGATGGAGAATACAGCTCTCCGGAGAGGTTCATACTTCTCTGACACGGATGACCCGGAGAGCATAATATAAAGGAGGCTTTAATAATGGCGAGTTTTAAAGCAGGACGACTTGGAGAAGATATAAAAAGAGAACTTACTGCCATCATGCGCGAGCTGAAGGATCCTAGAATTGCGGAGTTTCTTACGATAGTAAGAGTCGATCTTTCAAACGATCTTTCACACTGCAAGGTGTATGTATCAAGCTTTGAGGGCATTGAAAAGGCTAAGGAGTCTGTAAAGGGACTCACAAGTGCTTCCGGATATATAAAAAGAGAGCTTTTTGCGCGTCTTAAGATGCGCAAGAGCCCTGAACTCAAATTTATTGCTGACAATTCCATCGAACGTTCAAGCGAGATCAACAAGATAATCGAAAACTTCGATCACAGTGACAGCACAAATGAAGACGAAGCCGAATAAAAGTAAACCGTTTAAAGGAGTACGGGGCGCGGCCCCGGAAACTCCCTGATTTCTGACACGGGCCCGATTCCTGTGCCGGAAACAAACCCGAAAAGGAAAGTGTATTATGCAGATAGATTACAGACAGGCGGCAGAGATCGTAAAAGCCTGTGACAACATTCACATACTCACTCATCAGAGTCCTGACGGCGATACCATGGGTTCGGGATTTGCGCTGTATTTTGCTCTTAAAAAGATGAACAAAAAAGCAGCGGTGATCATGCCTGACGGGCTTCCGGCAAGATATGAGTTCTTAAGTGAGGGCTATGAGGAGTCGGAAAGCTTCGAACCGGACAGCGTAATTGCTGTGGACATAGCCGATCCGAAACTTCTCGGTGATCTTAAAGATGTTTACGCAGACAGAGTGGATCTTTGCATTGACCATCATGTTTCAAATATCATGTATGCAAAGAATACGCTTTTAAACGCAAAAGCTTCAGCTGCCTGCGAGGTACTGTTCTGTCTTTTTGAGGAGCTCGGTCTTGAACTCGATGACAGGATAGCAAAGTGCCTCTACACCGGCATTGCGACTGACACCGGATGCTTTAAGTTCAGCAATTCATCGAGGGAAGCCCACGAAACTGCGGGTAAGCTCATCGGCGGATATGATTTCGACTTTGCACTTATAAACCGTGAGATGTTCGACATCAAGAGCCGTGCGAGAATAAAGCTCGAACAGCATCTGCTCGGTAACATGAACATGTACTGCGGCGAACGTATCGCAGTAATTTCAGTTACTGAGGAACTGCGTCAGAACCTTGGTGTTCCCGATGAGGAATTCGACGGAGTTGCAGGACTTCCGCTTCAGATACAGGGCGTTGAAGTCGCAGTTACCATAAAGGAAAAGAAGCCGGGTGAGTACAAGGTTTCCATGCGTTCGGCAGGAAAAGTGAATGTTTCAGCTGTTTGTCAGAAGTTCGGCGGCGGCGGACATGTCTGCGCGTCAGGCTGTCTTGTAAAGGCGTCACTTGAAGAAGCTGAAAAGCAGCTGGTTGCAGCTGTCGAAAAGGCTATGGGTGAATAAATGAACGGCATACTGTGTATAAACAAGCCACAGGGTTTTACCTCATTCGATGTGGTGGCAAAGCTCCGCGGCATACTCAAAACAAAGAAAATAGGCCATGCCGGTACACTTGATCCTATGGCGACCGGTGTGCTTCCTGTTTTCGTGGGCAATGCGACAAAAGCCTGCGACATCATGCCGGACAGCAGCAAGGCCTACCGTGCATCATTTAAACTCGGTGAACAGACCGATACTCAGGATTCATCCGGTACGGTTCTGAAAACCTCCGAAGTAAGCTGCACGGCATCTGACATAGAAAAACTTCTGCCTGAATTCACAGGCGACATAATGCAGGTACCGCCTATGTACTCTGCAGTTTCGGTAAACGGAAAAAGGCTCTATGAACTTGCAAGACAGGGCATAGAAGTTGAACGTGAACCAAGACAGATCACTGTCTTCTCGCTTGTTCTTGAGGAATATTCCGAAGAAACAAAGGAAGGCGTGTTTTACATAGAATGTTCAAAAGGAACATACATAAGAACTATAATACATGACATTGGTATAAAGCTTGGCTGCGGCGGTGTTATGACCGCACTTGTCCGTACAGTTTCAAACGGTTTTGAACTTTCCGGAACTGTTACGCTTGACGAGGTGCAGAAACTCGCTGACGAAGGAAAGGCGGAAAGCCTGCTTCTTCCGGTCGAACGCGTTTTCGAGGAGCTGCCGGCTTTGTATTTGAATGCAAATGACACAAAGCTTTACAGAAACGGCGTGAAGTTATACACAAAAAAACTCGGCATAAATCAGAAGGACGAGTCGGTACGATACAGAGTTTTTTCCGATGAGAAGACATTTATCGGACTTGCCTTCGTAAAGGATGACTGCTTAAGAGTGTTCAAGAACTTTGCGTAAACAAACGTTTAACCTGCAATCCGGCTCCGCCGGATTGCAGTGGTGGGGAGAATACGGGGCTTCGCCCCGGTTCCCCACGCTGATTTATTCATAAATCAGCGCTTTCAGAAAAACAGTTACCCTGTATCAGAAAGAGGAGTTTTTTATTGGACATAAAAGATTTTTCAGGTAAAAAGACAGCGGTGGCTCTCGGTATGTTTGACGGCGTACACATAGGTCACAGAGCGGTTTTTGAAAGGGCAGAAAGCTTTGATGAACACGGCGCGGAAGCGGCCGTGTTTACGTTTGATTCCGAAAGCCTCGGCGACAAGCACGGAAAAAGCTACAGGTACGTTGTGCCTAACAGTCTGAAGCTTGATATGATAAGGAACGCAGGAATAAAAAATATTTTCTGCGCCGATTTTTCCGGGCTTAAGGATTATGAACCCGAGGAGTTTGCGAAGGTCGTACTTGCCGGCTGGATGAACGCTGCCAAAGTAGTGTGCGGACGTGATTTCAGATTCGGAAAAGGTGCAGCAGGAGATGTTCCGGCACTTAAGGAATATGGAAAAAAGTACGGCTTTGAAGTAAGTACAGTTGATCCTGTTGTGGTGGACGGAAACGTTGTTTCCTCATCACGTATAAGGGAGCTTCTTTCGGAAGGCGACGTAAAAAAGGCAAATGCGCTTCTCGGATACAGCTATAAAATAAAACGATCCGTCGAAGACGGTAACCATATAGGAAGAACTATCGATTTTCCAACCATAAACCAGTCCTTCGAAGAAGGACAGCTCATACCGGCCTACGGTGTCTATGCGACGAGTGTGGTTATTGACGGAAAACAGTATGACGGTATCACGAATATCGGCGTGAAGCCTACTGTTGAGAAGGAAGCAAAGCCGCTTGCCGAGACACATATTCTCGGATTTTCCGGCGATCTTTACGGTAAGATGCTGGAAGTGAGCTTTTCTGATTTTCTGCGTCCGGAGAGAAAGTTTGATTCTCTTGACGCGCTGAAAAAGCAGATACAAATTGATATTAATAAACGTCTGGGGAAATGATTCCCACCCCCTGCCCCCCTCCCGGAGGGAGGGGGATAAGATGAGGGGGCTGCCCCCCCTCGACCCGCCGGTGCGTGGCTTTTGAATAAGACGGGCTTTAAACGCCCTGATTGATCATAAACGCTCTGATTGATCAGAAATTAGTATTAGGAGGAATATAAATGACAAATGAAGAGTTTGCGGAGCTTTTGTTCCCGGATATAAAGAACACACCTGATTACTACGAGGAAAAATATCCTGCACGCGATCTTCCTGACAAGGCTGAGGTAACACGTATAGGACCAAGCCCGACAGGATTTATCCATCTCGGAAATCTTTACAGTGCCATGGCTGGTGAACGTCTTGCCCACAGAAGCGGCGGCGTTTTCTATCTCCGTATCGAAGATACAGACAACAAGCGTAAGGTTGAAGGTGCTGTTGAATCAGTTATTTCATCTCTTGACTACTTCAACATCAGATTTGATGAAGGTGCTGAAGTTGACAGACAGGCAGGTGCCGTAAACTACGGACCTTTCTATCAGAGACAGCGTGCCGAGGTTTACCAGACATACGTTAAGGATCTTGTAAAGCGCGGACTTGCTTACCCTTGCTTCTGCAGCGAGGAGGAACTTGATGCAATAAGAAAGGAACAGACTGACGAAAAGGTAAACGACATCGGTTACTACGGAAAGTACGCAAAGTGCCGTAACTTAAGCATGGAAGAGGCTGCCGAAAGAATAAAGAACGGCGAGCCGTACAGCATGCGTCTCCGTTCACAGGGCACACCGGGAAATACCTTTAAGTTTAAGGACGAGATCATGGGCGAGGTATCACTTCCGGAAAATATCATGGACGTTGTAATACTCAAGTCTGACGGTATTCCGACTTACCACTTTGCACATGCAGTTGACGATCATCTCATGAGAACAACTACGGTTATCCGCGGATGCGAATGGCTCCCTTCAGTTCCGATCCACGTTGAACTCTTCAATGTACTCGGATTCAGAAGACCTAAGTACGCTCACACAGCACAGCTCATGAAGATCGAGGACGGCAAGAAGAGAAAGCTTTCCAAGAGAAAAGACCCTGAACTTTCACTCGGCTACTACAGAGAACTCGGTTATCATCCGGAGGCAGTAAGAGTTTACCTTCTCACTATCCTCAACTCAAACTTCGAGGAATGGTATCAGAAGAATCCTGGCGTTCCAATCGAGGAATTCAAGTTCTCACTTAACAAGATGGGCGTTTCCGGTATCCTCTTCGACCTTCAGAAGCTCGACGACATAAGCTCGAACATCATTTCAGCAAAGGACCGCGAGGAAGTTTACGAGTACTTCCTTAAGTGGATGAAGCAGTACAAGCCGGAATCAGTTCCTGTTTACTTCGGTGATCCGGACAAGATTGGCCGCATTATGGATCTCTGCATGGGCGTCGGTCAGAAGAGAAGACGTAAGGACTTCATCAACTGCAGCCAGATGTTTGATTTCCTAAGCTACTTCTTCGATGATATATTCAAACCTGAGTACGAGTTCGAGAAGTATGAGAACATGACTGATATTATTGCTGAATTTAAAAATACATATGATCCGAATGATGACAACCAGACATGGTTCAACAAGCTCAAGGCTGTTGCTGACAAGTTCGGATACGCTTCCGACATGAAGGCATACAAGGCTGAACCTGACAAGTACAAGGGCAATGTAAGCCACATAGCTGAAATTATCCGTGTTGCCATCACAGGCAGAAAGAACACACCTGATCTCTGGACTATCATGCAGATCCTCGGAAATGACAGCTGCATGAAGCGTCTTGACAAGGCGTCTGAATTTCTTGGCAGATAAGCCGGAGGAAAAAGCAAATGGAAAACGAAAAAAAGAACGATAACAATAAAGCAAATGAATTCAGAAAAAAGGCTGAGGAGAGACCGGTATTCCCGAAAAGAGCCGTTATAACAGGCGGTATGCCTTACGGAAACAAGTCACTTCATTTCGGACACATCGGCGGTGTGTTCGTATTTGCCGATGTTTTTGCAAGATTTTTAAGAGACAGAATAGGCAAGGACAACGTAATTTTCGTTTCTGGTACTGACTGCTACGGTTCACCTATCGCTGAGGGCTACAGAAAGCTTGTTGAAGCAGGTGAATTTGAAGGCACTATAAAGGACTACGTTGAAAGAAACCATCTGAAGCAGAAGAAGACACTCGAAGACTACGAGATAAGCACAAATCTTTTCGGTGCTTCAGGACTCGGCCGTTCAGCTGAGATACACAACGAAGTATCTGACAAGGTAATAAGAAAGCTTTATGAGAACGGCCATCTTTCCAAGATAACAACAAGACAGTTCTTCGACGAAAAGGCAGGCGTGTTCCTCAACGGACGTCAGGTGATCGGTAAATGTCCTGTTGAAGGATGTCAGTCTGAAAAGGCTTATGCCGACGAATGTGACCTCGGACATCAGTACATGCCTGAAAACCTCATCGATCCGAAGAGCACACTTACCGGTGACAAGCCTATCATGAAGGATGTTGTGAACTGGTACTTCAATCTTCCGGAATTCAACGATCATCTTAAGGAATACGTTGAAAAGATAAAGAGACAGAGAAACGTAAGACCGCTGGTAGTAAAGACTATCGACGAGTTTTTAAAGCCTCCTGTTATCTACATCAAGAAGGATTTCCTTGAACAGTACGAGAGCCTTAAGGCTTCCATGCCGGAGCATGAATATCTTGAAGAGCCGAAGAAGCCGTCATTCACTATCGTGTTCAAAAAGCTTCACGACTGTGACGAGGCGTGCAGAGTTCTTACCGATGCCGGCGTAAGATACAGAACAGGCAAGACACTTGTTCCGTTCAGACTTACGGGTAACATCGAATGGGGCGTTCCTGCTCCTGTTCTCGAAGGTGAAAAGGATCTTACCATCTGGGTATGGCCTGAATCACTCTGGGCTCCGATCTCATTTACTGAAACTTATCTTGAATCGATCGGAAAGGACAGAGCGGACTGGAAGAAGTTCTGGTGCTCAAAGGACTCACAGGTTTACCAGTTTATCGGTTCTGATAACATCTACTTCTACGGTGTTGCTGAAATGGCAATGGCTATTGCTGCACAGGGTAAGGACGGTCTTAAGTCCGATCCTGATGACGGCGAGCTTCAGCTTCCGATCCTCATGGCTAACAACCACATCCTTTTCCTCGACAAGAAGGCAAGCAGCAGCGGTGCCATCAAGCCGCCTATGGCAGATGATCTCCTCAACTACTACACTGCTGAACAGCTCAGAATGCACTATCTCGGTTTAAGTCTCGGTCAGAGAAGCGTAAGTTTCATGCCGAAGCCTTTCAATCCGGAGGCAAAGGAAGATGAGGCAGATCCGGTACTCAAGGACGGTTTCCTCCTTTCAAACGTATTCAACCGTATCATCCGTACATGCATCTACACAACACAGAAGTACTACGACGGTGTTATGCCGGTGGGCGAAGTTGATGCAGACGTTCTCGAGGCTGCAAAGAAGGCAGTTCTCGACTACGAACGTTTCATGTACCGCTTTGAATTCCATCAGACAACATACGTTCTTGATACATACATCAGAAAAGCAAGCAAGTACATGGTAAAGAACCTCGGCGATGCTGACAAGAAGGAAGATGACGAGCTCAGAAGAAAGACTCTCATCAACGTGTTCCACATGATCAGAACAGCCGCCGTTCTCCTCCATCCGATGGCTCCGAAGGGTGCAGAAATGATCCTCGAATACCTCGGACTCGACGAAAGTTTCTGGAGCTGGGACAGAATCTTCGACACCATCGCAGATTTCACAGGCGGTAAGGATCACAAGCTCAAGTTCCTCGAACCAAGAGTGGATTTCTTCACACGTCACCCAAGTCAGTTCGTACAGGGCGAAGAAGAATAAAATAAACGCCGCAGGTGTCTCGGAACGCCTGCGGCGTACTATTGAAAAAAGCACGTCTTCACGGACGTGCTTTTTGATTTTGTAAATAAATTTGCTTTTGACATGAAAAATAGGTTATAATTGAAATATAGAAAAGCGTTTTTACTTATAGAACAGGAAGTGATTTGATGCTGCGGATATTTTATGGTGAACCGGAAAGTCAGAATTATATATTTAATCCGGATGCATTTTTCAATAATACCTATGAAGATGAATGGATCACCGATCCGTTGTCAAAGCAGATGATAAAAGATGTAGACGGTTCTGATGTAGTCGGACCGAGACTGATAGACAGTCCGTTCCTTGGACCGGTTCCGGCTGAAAGACTTTCAGGTGGCGTTAAAACTCTCATGCTTATGAATTTTGATACAGACCATATTTTCAATGCTTCAGCATGCGGAGATAACTGTGCACCGTGGATATTGCGGATAGCTCAGAATAAAGATCTTACTATCAGACTTGGATATCTTATGGATTTTGGTAAAGATCCTTTCGATATTGAGATAGTTAATATTCATAAAGTAGTTCATTCGATGAAAGAACTGAATGAATCAGTACTTGATAATCGTCTTATCTGAGGAGTCAGGATCATGACCGGAAAATACAACATAGAAGTATATAATAACAGAGTACATTATTTTCTGACCGTAAAGAGGAATATAACTATTCTTCAGGGAAACAGTGCCACCGGAAAAACAGAACTGCTTCGTCTGATAAGTGACCATGAAACTAACGGAGTCTCTTCCGGAATTACACTGCTCTGCGACAAAAGATGCACGGTTCTGACACCTGTTGACTGGGAATTACGATTGTCGGGCCTGGAAAGCAGTATTGTTTTCATAGATAAAACAGCAGGTTTTATAAAATCAAAGCGATTTGCGGAACTGGTAAAAGGATCTGATAATTATTTCGTAATAGTTACACGCGACGATCTGAGTCAGCTGCCTTACAGCATTGAAGAAATATACGGATTAAAGAATGTGTCGGATAATCAGAAATACAAGAGTTACCGGCGAATCTATAATGAGATGTATAAACTCTATGATTTCAATATCAGCAAAGAATTTGAACCGGATACAGTTTTAACCGAAGATTCACATTCCGGATATGAATTCTTTAAACTGCTGTACGGTGAAAAATGTATTTCCGCAAAAGGCAAAAGCAATGTGTACCAGTGTATTCGCGACAATTCTGATAAACAGATACTTGCAATAGTTGACGGCGCAGCATTTGGTGCGGAGATAGGTAAAATATATCGGTATCTTGATAGCAATCAGGTAAAGTGCATTATTTATGCACCGGAGTCATTTGAATTTCTGCTTCTGAGTGCAGGATTTATTGATGTTCCGGATGATGTAACAGATGAAACTTGGAAATATGCTGACAGTAAATTATATATGAGCTGGGAGGAGTTTTATACAGATTATCTTATAAAGAATACTTACGGAACGATATATCAGTATAATAAAACCCGACTCGCAGCACCTTATAAAACTGAGGGGATAATCTCAAAAGTTATTTCTGTGATGCCGGATGAACTTCTTTTGAAGTAAATAATTACGCCGCAGGTGTCTCGGAACGCCTGCGGCGTACTATTGAAAAAAGCACGTCTTTACGGACGTGCTTTTGATTTGACCAATAAATTTGCTTTTGACAAAAATGTGGTGCCGGACATTATTTTGAATGTTCGGCACTATCTATTGTCTGCCTCCGGCAGACCACCGATTTTACGCTGACAGTATTCACAATAAATCAGAAGAAAAGTCATGTAAAATATCAGTCGGATATTCAGAAGAAAATATTGCAGTCGCGGGGAAAATTATGGTATAATAAACGCAAAGAAGATCCTTTGACAATGATTTATATGTAAGGGAGAATGATCGTAATGAAAAAGCCTTTGATTTGTTTTTTAGCCGCTGTAACTTCTGTTTATATCGGTTCTGCAGGTATAAACGTATCTGCGGTATTTGAACCGAATGATATAACATTTAGTATTCAGGATCAGGATGAAGCTCCTGAGGTTGTTGTAGTACCGGAGACAACCGATAACGGGAAAGTTATAAATGAAGTATATCTCGAAGATAATCCGGTAATAAAAAAAGTCGTGATTCCTGATACAGTAAATGAAGTGGAAGTAATAAGATGTTCCGGAATAACAGAATTTTCAGTCAGTGAGAATAATCCTTATTTATCAGTTGTGGACGGTATACTTTATGATAAGGATCAGAAAATGCTGATGTGTTATCCTGCCGGAAAAACAGATACAGAATTTCATATTCCGGATACGGTTGAGGTAGTAGGAAAATGCGCATTTGGAGGAGCCGTAAACCTTGAACGTGTTTATATTCCGTCGAGTGTCAGAAAAATCGAAACCTGTGCTTTTGCTGATATGAAAGCAAAAGAGTTTGTTTTTTCAGAAGGTGTGACGGATATTGAAAACTATGCTTTCAACGATAATACTGAACTTGAAAAAATAACTCTTCCTGCAAGTCTTGAACGAATTAACCGTCCGTTTGAAGGCTGTACGAATTTAAAAGAAATCATAATTTTACACGCTGATTATAAAGGAAATGGTCCTTCAGCTACTATCGATCTGGAAAAAGATGCTTACTGGGGTTTTTTGTATGGCTGTGAAAATGCAATAGCTTATGTTCCTGATGAATATTACGATATATATCGGAGGGAGGTTTTCAGTAATTATGAAGATAATCTGCAAAAGATCAGTGAGTATCCGTATAAAAAAGCGTATGAGCTTTCAGTTAACAAGTCTGATATAACACTTGAAGAAGGACAAAATTACAAATTATACGTAAGGCTCGACAAGAGATTCTTTTATGAAGAAAGCCTGGTATTTACATCAGATAACGGTTCTGTTGCGCAGGTATCAGAAGACGGAACTATAACAGCTGTTTCGGCAGGAAAAGCTGTAATTACCGCAAAAGCAAAGCTTAAGAATCCGGATGATCCAGAAGATAACGTAAGATCCGTTTCTGTAACTCTGGAGGTCAGCTACCCCAAAACACTGTCTTCAGAACAGGTATCAGCACTTGAAGAGCTGAAAAACAAAAGTAGTAAGACTATCGGCCATTTTCCAAGACAGGAAATGGTCGTAAGAGGTGAACTGGCATCTGATGCACCTCGTATTACTTATGATGAAGCAATTAATATCATTGATGCATCCGAGTTTAAAAAATATGAGGATATACTCAGAAGGATAAATAATATCCATGGTGCTCCTGATTACTCCGGCGGCAGCGGAACTACAAGGGTGGAATACTGGCTTGACGATAAAGGAAATGA